>NZ_JBXENV010000014.1:0-218579 GCF_059383755.1 Paenibacillus sp. JT22N15
ATAGAGAGGAAGGGCGGAAAAATCAGCTCCTTCCCTATATTTCAAGGTGAAACGGCTGTCGCCGTCCTTTGGCAGCGCGGCGCGTTTCATTCCGAGAAATAGAGAGGAAGGGCGGAAAAATCAGCTCCTTCCCTATATTTCAAGGTGAAACGGCTGTCGCCGTCCTTTGGCAGCGCGGCGCGTTTCATTCCGAGAAATAGAGAGGAAGGATGGAAAAATCATACTTTCTCTCTATTTTGAAAAAAAGCTTGCCAACCTTCACCGAACTAGGTAGAATCGACAAGGATTATAGACGTAGAACACTCGGGAGGATCAATGGTTTATGAAAAACCGTCATGCAATTGGAATTATGGATCGCCCTCCGCTAGGGCAGAGCCTGATGCTGAGCTTGCAGCATCTATTCGCCATGTTCGGCTCCACCGTGCTTGTGCCGAATTTGCTCGGCGTCGATCCGGCTGTGTGCCTGCTTATGAACGGAATCGGCACCTTGCTTTATTTATGGATTTGCAAAGGCAAAATCCCCGCTTATCTTGGCTCCAGCTTTGCCTTTATCACTCCTGCCGGAGCGGTAATCGGCCAACATGCAGCTGGTGAGCCGGGCAATTATGCCGCAGCGTTGGGTGGTTTTATTGCCGCAGGCGTTATTTTCACACTTGTCGCCTTGATTATTCATTATGCGGGAACGGGCTGGATTAACGTCGTTTTCCCTCCTGCGGCGATGGGCGCGATTGTCGCGATTATCGGGCTGGAGCTCATTCCGGTCGCAGCGAAAATGGCTGGCTGGATTATGCCGGACAACTATAAAGACCCGGCAAACTGGACGATGGACGGTTCAACGGTCGCATTGTCTACCATTACGCTGGCTATAACCGTGTTCGGCTCGGTGCTGTTCCGCGGGTTTATGAAGATTATTCCGATTCTTATTGGAATCGTGTCCGGCTATGTCCTTGCACAATTTATGGGCATGACTGACTTTTCTGGTGTTAGTGAAAGCGGCTGGCTGCAGTCTCCTCAGTTTACGATGCCAGTCTTCCAGTGGGCAGCCATTCTTGCCATCGCTCCCGCTGCGCTCGTCGTCATAGCCGAGCATATCGGCCATCTGGTCGTGACGAGCAATATCGTCGAAAAGGATTTGTCGAAGGACCCGGGGCTCAGCCGCTCCATGCTGGGCAACGGCATTTCAACAATGATCTCCGGCTTCGTCGGCTCCACGCCTAATACGACCTACGGCGAAAATATCGGCGTACTCGCGATCACGAAGGTTTATTCGACCTTTGTCATTGGCGGCGCTGCCGTCATCGCCATTGTGCTCTCTTTTTCAGGAAAATTCTCGGCGCTCATTTCGGGCATTCCGACTCCTGTCATGGGCGGCGTTTCCCTGCTTCTGTTCGGCGTTATCGCCGCATCCGGCTTCCGGATGCTTGTGGAATCGAAGGTCGATTACAGCAAGCCGACTAATCTGTTTCTGACGACGGTTGTAATGGTAACCGGACTCAGCGGCGTCACCATCAAGCTGGGCGATTTCTCCATCTCCGGCATGGCGCTTGCGACAGTCGTAGCGATTTTGCTAAGCCTGCTGTTCAAGCTGTTTGATGTGCTGAAGCTGTCCAACGATCATGAGGCATCGGGGCACTAGCCGCTGACGCAATACGCAATACACGCTTTTCTTAAAAATGAGGGCTGCCAACTATATGGCAGCCCTCATTGCTATAGGAAGACTACTTCCGAATCTCCACGATTTCATGCCTATAGGACAATGCCTAATGCCCTCCCTCCCCCTCTTACATAGGATAGAAGCAAAGGAGGGAAACCTTTCATGCCTTCATACCGCATTATCGTTGATCTATCTGACCGCAGGCTGTATTTGCTCGATGGCAATACGGTTGTAAACGCCTATCCTGTTGGCATCGGCAAAATGCTGACGCAATCGCCGCTCGGCGAATTTACGATTATTAACAAGCAACCTAATCCCGGCGGGCCATTCGGCGCTTTCTGGATGGGATTGTCCAAGCCGCATTACGGCATTCATGGCAACAATGATCCTTCCTCTATCGGGCGCATGGTGTCGCATGGCTGCATCCGCATGTACAATGACGACGTTGTCGCTCTCGCCCATTTGGTTCCAATTAATACCCGTGTGACCATTCGGGAGTAACGGCTGGCAGAGCTAGTCTCCATTGGCGCAGCTGCGGCGCAAGCTATCTGGCGATTGCAGCTGCAAGAGACCGTACTGATCGCTATCGACCACGCGCGTATTGAGCAAATGCTTGCCAACATCGTGGCGAATGCGCTTAACGCATCCTCCCCAGGCGATACGATCCGTATAGAGGCCGAGCTGGATGCGAACAAGGAGCAGCTTATGGCGGCTCCATTGCGTTCAGAAGCAATAACGGCAGTGGCACCGTTTTTCATTTCACTATTCCCCTCTGCTAATCGCATAATGGTTAACCGTTGTACCAATACATAGGATGCTCGTCTATTTGCTCAAAACAAAGCTTTTGGGCGACACTTAAGGACTCCAGGTTATCGGAATGACAGCACCAGTTTGGTGTCAGTCCTTTGTTAAGACACTCCTTAATAAAATGGACACCGGCCCATGCAGCGAGCCCTTTTCGTTTATATTTTTCTACTGTAATGATGTCGATTTCAGCGTAACCGCCTCCAACATAGGGAGAGGAACAAACACTGACAATCTTATCGTCTTTCGTCACAAAATGACCGACACCATTATCGATAAATTGTTGGGCCGAATCCCAAACTATTTTATAATACGGATAAAAGTCCTCTCGATATTGGTTAGCTATTTCTAGATTTAATCCTTCATCGTTGAATTCAGCATTGAGCACAAACGGATAATCGCAATAAGTTTGAAGAAATTTTTCCTTGTTAAATTGGAAATAAGCCCTTTTAATCTTGGCCGCATTTATTAGATTTTTTTCAACCAGCAGCAGTTCCCAATCCGCTGAAAATAAAGCTAGAGCATAAAAACGAATAGAATGGCTGTCTCTATCGTTTAGGAACCGTATAACCCCCTCATTAAATAGAACATCGTTTGCAGCTCCCAATAAACAATAGAATCCACCAACACTCGTTATGAATGCGGCTGTAGGACTTTTCTTATCGTTTACTAACACCTTTCCTGGTTGAAGCTGCTGGATTACCGATAAAGCATAGACCGCTTTATTTCCTACCTTTTCAAGCATTGGATTAACCATATTAAACTCTGCTGCTGTTAGCTCCTGCATAGAAACCGCCTCCTTGTGAAGTGCACTTCACTGTAAGGATTTATTAATAACTTGATAAGCCTTTATATATATTGCGTAATTATAATGGGGTTAAGACAAGCTTTCGGGAGAGATATGCATGACCAAGCAAGCGATTATTCGAGCTAGAAACCTATGTAAAACCTATTCGACAGGCGGCGAGCAATATCATGCCATCCGCAATGTGGATTTAGACATTTATGAGGGCGAATTCACTGTCATTATGGGCAACTTCGGCTCCGGCAAGTCGCCGCTGCTGTACTTGCTGAGCGGGCTGGATCAGGTGACTTGCCCGTCGTCTCGTGCCTGAGTATTTTCTCGGCGGTGCTTGGCTCATGGGCCTCGTCGAAAGTGATTAAACAAGCTACGCCGCTTATTCTCGTGACGGAGTAGACGTTAGGTATAGACAGGTTTAGATAGGCTTAAATAAGCATAGATGCATCAAAGCTGTAGGCTTGCTCGTTCGGATATGTATGCGGAGACGATATGAAGTGGCTTAATAACCGGGCAAAGTCGACAGCGGAAATTTGACGGACACAGACGACGCTATTTTAACCAGATTAGGGTTTTTGGCGGTACTTGCGGACTCAGGAGACGCTAATGAGCGCCTCATACTCATTTTCATGTGATTATGGAGACAATAACGGATTTCCTGTCCGCTCACAGGCTGAAATCGCATAAAATGCTAAAATAGCGGCTCCTCAGTCCTTCAAAATGCAAGGTGCCCTTCACTTCCCCCTTCCTTCCCTTCCTTATCCTGTCCTACCCTACCCGCGTTGCCTAAAATTAACTCCCCTTGCTCATCTTCTTCATTTTGATTTGTAAACAAGGGGTTGCCCTAGTTGTTGCAGCTACTGAGGGCAGCCCCCTTGCTCAAAAGAGGTGATTTTCAGCTTGTCATCAATGAAGTCCAGCACCTGCTGCAAATCCGCTATTTGCTGCCTAATTTGCTGCTGATGGTTCAGCATTAATTGCACCAGCTCGGGGTAATCCGACGGTTTATTGATGAAGGACACACCTATAAACGGTCTTATCTCGTCAAGCGACATGCCTGTTTTCTTCAGGCAGACCAGCATCTTCATCGTTTCAATATCCTTCATCCGGTAAAAACGATGGGTGTTGTTTTTACGCTCCGCCTGCGGCAAAACGCCGATTTTCTCATAATAACGGATTGTATCCTCTGATAACCCTCCTAGCTTCGCGGCTTCCTTAATGGTGTAAATCTTTCCACTATCTTGTACCCGCTTCATTTCCATCGTTTTCTTTCCTTCCGCCATCCCGATTCCCCCTGTTTCAACATAGATATAGAAAGCGTAACAAGGTTTCGGGGAAATTGCCAGTTTATAAGATAGGGAACGATCCCTAAGGTAGAACCTTACAAAAGGCCGCTTTTCAACCGATAATACTATGTAAGAAGTTTCATTCACAACAACTTTAAAGATAAGAAGGGCTGAGGTATACATGTCTATCGTCCGTCGGACGTTCATTTGTCTTATGGTGGTTTCCAGCATGCTTGGGGGAAGCATCGCTGCTGCTGAAACCTATGGACCAAGCAATCAAGGGTCAGATACATTAATGCAATGGGCCAGAGAAAATGGAATCATTGAGGGTTATTCGGATGGAAGCTTTCAACCGGATCGACTTGTAAGCGAGGCAGAGTTTTTGAAAATATTGTATGAGGCGTTCGATAATGGGTTGTTGAGGAACGCTGAAACGGATGGGACAATTAAAAGTCGGGTAAACACGCTATATCAATTTGCGAAAGAGTGGAACCATCCCGTTGTCGGAGCAGCCAAGACAGAACTTCGTACAGCACCGATCACTCAAGCACAAGCAGCCGCGATTATTGCCTCAGCCAATGGCGTCCACTTTGAGGGACAGGATAATCTGATTTATCTAATTGGACATGGGATGGTACACGGTGATGCCGCCTCGCTGTCTACCTTTAAAGCCGATTCTCCTTTGACACGGGCTGAGGCTATTCAATGGATTAGGCAGTTGACGGTTGCAGGAATGATGGGTATCGAGGAGCGTCCAAAATCCCTGTCCAAACGCAGCATGCTGCCGAGTCTGGTGAATGCGCCAAAACCTTTGCCCCTATTCAGCACGCAGCCATTAACCAAAGGGGATTTTGATTTAATTGGAACCGAGCCTAATTCGACAGTGAAATTTGGGGATACGAAATCCTCTATCGATGCACGGTTTGGGGAGTCTCAGACTGTCTCATTTGGATTTAACCAGTATCCTTCCTTCTCAGTTATATACAATAAAGCGGATCTGTTAGGCCTTTGGTCTATATCTACTGATTCAGAATATACGGACACTAGTAAGATTTTCTCTACCAGCAAAGGTATAATAGTCGGAAAAAGCACATTAAGGGATGTCCTTCTGCAATATGGAACAGCGGGCTATTTAAGACCAGGCAAAGCGTACCTCTTTTATGAGCAGGCGGAGGATGGAAGCTATTTTTCGCTTGATCCATTTTTCGATGGTACTCCCATTAAAAATAGAAACAAAACCTATGGCTTTGCCTTCTTCTTCGAGGAAGAAACATTGAAAGTCGATCTCATCATGTCTTTTTGGCTGCCTGCAATCAGTGGGGATGATTCTTAGCTTATGTTTTCACATCTTATATAATAAAATCCCCTCCAGTTCCCCCTCCCCCACGATTTGTATGGGAAACGGGTCAACCAGAGGGGATTACTGCTTCTGCTTGTGATTGTAAAGCTTTAGTAAGCCAGCCAGCCCGCATCGGCGGTTACAACCGTGCCGTTGACGAAGCTTGCATCATCGGAGGCCAGGAACAGAGCAACCTTCGCAATTTCCTCCGGCTCGCCCGTACGCGGGTTGAGGCCCATGCCTGCCATCGCACGCGAAGCTCCGAAAGCGTTAGGCTCCGTTAGCGACGCCGCAATGTTCGTTTTCACACCGCCAGGTGCAATCGCATTGCAGCGAATGCCGAGGTCGGCATATTGGAAACCAATATTTTTCGTGAGGCCCACGACAGCATGCTTGGAAGCTGTATAAGCAGCGCCCGCTCTAGAGCCTTGTAAACCTCCAGCAGAAGCGATATTGACGATAACCCCACTCTTCTTCTCGGTGAAAAGAGGGAGCACTTTCCGAATCGTACGCATCGGTCCCGTTGTATTAATAGCGAATACCCGCTCCCATAGCTCATCCGTTAAGTCCCCTGCCGGAACAAAGTTATCCATAATTCCCGCATTATTAACTAAAATATCCACTGTGCCGTATGTTGCTACGGTCGTATCGATTAATTGCTGAACATCCTCTTCCTTCGCTACATTGGCAGCGATTGCAATGGCTTGTCCGCCGCTTGCTTCAATAGCGGAAACAACCGTTTGAGCAGCATCTACGCGAAGATCGGAAACGACGACTTTAGCTCCTTCTGCTGCGAACAGCTCGGCAATCGCTTTCCCCATACCTGAAGCTGCGCCAGTTACGACAGCTACTTTTCCTGTTAGTCTCACGGTTCATTCCTCCATTTGAAATCAAGGATACAATAAACACATGCTCATTACAGAACATCTGTTACTTCGAGTATAATAAAACGTAAGGTTAAGAGACAATCAGCAAAAAAACCACATTTGCCCGGTAACAGACACAATGCGGTTTTTTGTATATAAACACGTCAAGAAGGTGGAGCATAATGTCTGAAAACAATCCAAAAATCGACCGCCGAACTTTGCGCAGCAGACGTGCCATGCGGGAAGCACTGCTCACTCTAATGGCGAATAAGCCATTCCAAGCAATCTCCATTACGGAGATTGTAGAATGCGCTGGCTACAACCGGGGAACCTTTTATGCCAATTATGATAGTAAAGAAGCGCTGCTGGATGAGATTACGAATGAGCTGCTCGATAAGCTGCTGCAATCGTTTCGGGAACCCTACGAGCATGTCGAGGTCTTTAACGTTAGCGAGCTTCCTGCCCATGCAGTCACGATTTTCAGACATATTTACGAGCATTCGGGCGTCTACACGATTCTAATGAAAAATGATGTGCTGCCCAATATGAAGGAAAAAATGCTTCATGTCCTTAAACAAATTTCGATGGCGGAGCTTTTGAATCCTACGGATGATATTGATCCGGAGCTGTTAGCCACCTATAGCATGAGTTCTGTGCTTGGCCTCGTATGGCACTGGATTGAAACCGGCTTTAAGCATCCGCCTGAATATATGCAGGAACAGCTCGTTAAGATCGTTAATATGAATCCCAATGATGCAAATATGGCGCGTCCAGGAAAGCGGCCCTAATAGCTGTCTTAATAATACGCTCCCCCATTCCAAATTTCGACCTAACTGCAGGAGCATTCGAACTGCATGCCCCTTGCATCTGTCATGTCGTTCTCCGAACCCAGACATCCTTATAATTGATGTTGCCCCAGGCATTCAAGGCAATGCCCTGCAAGGACTGGTGATGCCCAACCAGCTGCCGGCTATGATGCAGAAACAACAGGCTGAACTGCTGCTTGAGCCGCTCTTGAATACGCATTAAAATGTCCAATCGGGCCTCCTGCTGCTGCTCCCGCAAACATAATGAAATATGCTCATCGACAAAGGCGCGGTCTTCAAGGCAAAGACCGCTAGCTACGAAGCTCGTCTCCGACTTATACAGCTCAATTAGCGTCATATCCGGCTGCTCCCCCAGCACCTCTCCGCCTAAAATAATATCAGCTTCCTTCCGATGCTCAGCGCACGCCACCAGCTCCTCAATTGGGAACACCCCAATTTCGATTCGAATACCCAGCTTCTCGCATGCCTTCCGGGTCCATTCCGCACTCTGCTCATTGCTGGGCATCTCATACGTGTACAGCTTGAGCGTTTCGCCTGCGTAACCCGATTCGCTTACCAGTTGCACCGCATAGGAGAAATCATAGCTGGTGCCATCGTCAGCATCTATCCCCTCTTCCAAGAAGCCCGTTGACGCCTGCTCGCGAATGCCGCCCAGATCGGCAATCATCTGCTGGCGGTTCAAGCCGTAATGAATCGCTTGGCGCAGCTTCAGCGACTGCAGCACTCCTTGTCTCGCTAGATTAAAGGCTAAATAGGTGCTGCCCTGCTCCAACTGCTCCACTTGCTCCAACTGCTCCTTCTTCCCATCCGCCTGCTGCTTTAGCTGTGCTTCAAAATAGGCCAGCTGCGACTGCTGCTCTGGAACAGACCACCCTTCGCTCGACTCATAGTTTGGCCACACCCACATTTCAATGCGGTCCAGATGGGGGCAGCCTTCGAAATACAGCTCATTCGCCTCCACAATGAGCATTGATTCATCATTCCGGAGCATGCGGAAGGGCCCTGTCCCAATCGGCATTCTAGCAAATTCCTCTGCTCCCCCCAGCTCGCCCGCATGCTCCGGCACAATGCTGAAGCGCTCCGTGCACAAGCTGTGCATAAACAAAGCATTCGGCTCCTTCAGCGCAATGGTGAGGCTGTACGTTCCGGTTATGTTGATCGCTGCAATCATCGAGGTCAGCCACTCCGAAGGAGAGCTTGCCATCAGCCGCTGAAAGGTAAAAGCAACATCACGCGCGGTCAGCCGCTTCCCATGGTGAAAACGTACGCCCTTACGCAGAAAAAAAGACCACTGCGTATGCTCCTCATTGCTTTCCCAATAGTGGGCCAGCTGCGGTTGAAACGTCCCCCGCGAAAACTTGACCAGCGTATTAAAAATCTGTTCAACCCAATGCGACTCCGTACGCCGGAACACATAGGCAGGGTCCAGCCTTAAGACAGGACGATAGAACGGGAAGCGCAGCACATCCTTCTCCTCCGTATCCTGCTGCAAGCCAAACTGCCGGGTCAGCCATGCCATGAACTCGGCTTTAATCGCTTGATCCTCAAATGGCTCCATGAGCTTCCATGCCTCATTGATTTTCTCCTTTTCAACCAGCTCCTGCGCTTTGGCGAACGCCAGCTCTCTATAGGATTTCAGAAATGCCAGCTGCGATAAATTTCCCCGTCCGCGCCCTGGCGTCCATTCCACAAGCCCAAGCTCCGTCATTTTGTGCAAAAGCATTTGCGTGTTGCGGCGTGTGCAGGCAAGCAGCTCGCTTAGCTCCTCCATCGATACAGCAAACCGCTGCCGCTTCGGCATGTCAATATAATGCTTCCTTAACTGGCCGTAATAGTCGTGGACGTCCATTTAGACTCCTTTTCCAATAGGCAAATGCTAAAAGGCGAAAAATAAAATCCTCACCTTTCGCTTTTCCTTCGTCTTTTTCGAAAGTATACTTTGATCCATAAATACGGTCAAGAGGAGCAGCCCCACATGTTCATAAAAACTAATCGTCTTCCCCTATCACGGCAGCAGTCGCACACGGCAATATGGGGCCATCGGAACTTTCTTATTCTTTTCTTTACTAGCGGCATCATAGCCTTCGGCAATAAAATCTATGAGCTGGCGCTGCCGCTCATTTTATATGATTTGACGCAGTCGGCTGTCGCTATGTCGACGATGAAGGGCATCGAGTTTCTGCCGAATTTATTGCTGGCCGTGTTCATTGGCGTATTAGTGGATCGGGTGCATAAAAAGAATTGGTCGCTCGCTTCGATTTTGCTGCAAATGCTCGTTCTGCTCGGCTTGTATGCCGCACTTGCCTATGGCGACCCTTCGCTGTATGTCCTCTACGCAGGCGGATTTCTGCTGATGGCCTTCGGCTATGCCTTCTCCAATGCGCGGGTAGCGATCGTCAAGCAGGCGATTCCTACCGAGCTGCTCACCTCGGCCAACGTATCGCTCAATTTCGTTACGACGCTGATCGGCATCATTGGGCCTGTACTGACGGGGCTTTTGCTCATGCTGCCGCGGCTTCATGACGGTTTGTTCGTGACGGCGGTGGCGTTCGGCTTTGCTTTCATTTTGCTATTATTTCTGCAATCGAATGAGCAGCCGCGGGCGCAGCGGGAATCAAGCTTTTGGAAGGAGCTGCTGGAGGGCTGGCGCGAGCTGCGCCGCAACCGCTTATTATGGCTGATTACGTTAACGGTTATTTTCCTCAATTGCGCCTCCGGCATGGTCGATACAACGGTCATTTTTTATGCCAAGGACGCATTGCTGCTGAGCAATTTCGAGCTGGGACTCGTATGGTCAGCGGCTGGGGCTGGCGGCCTGCTCGGCAGCTTCATCATCGGCTGGCTGCGCCGCAGGCTTAAGGTTGGAACGTTAATTACGCTAACGACTTTATGTCTAGCCCTTACTTATTTCATGATGTATCTTTCCCATTCTGCTGCCATGCTAGGCGTGTCGCTGTTTCTAAATGGCTGGTTCGAAACGATCAGCGTCGTCTGCATTTGGACGTTCCGCCAGGAAACGACGCCGCAGCACTTGATCGGGAGAATTAGCGGCATTACCGGCTCGCTGTTCAAGCTTGGCATGCCCTTCGCCGTCGCGGCGGCTGGCTGGATTTCCGTGTTTACTGCGCCATCCATCGTCTTTCTTGTGGCAATGCTCATCAACTTGATTTTGTTCGTCTGCTGCCGCTTTAGCCCGCTATGGGAAAAGCAGCGAAGCTTGCTTTAAAATCGGATTATACTTGTGAGGAGCAAGTGTTTATAATAAAATTAAATATAATTAGATATAAATAAATATATTTAGCCGCAATAGGAAATGAGGAAATCATATGATACAAAAAGCAACGTTTGCCGGAGGCTGCTTCTGGTGCATGGTCAGTCCGTTTGAAGAGCAGCCCGGCATTCACGGCATTTTGTCCGGTTATATGGGCGGAGAGCTGGAGAACCCTACGTATGAGCAAGTATTGACAGGAGAGACCGGGCATTTGGAGGTTGTACAAATAACGTATGACGATGACATTTTCCCATATGAAAAGCTGCTAGAGCTTTATTGGCCGCAAATTGATCCGACCGATGCAGTCGGACAAGGCAATGATCAGAAGAGCCAATATCGGGCGGCGATCCTCTATCATACGGAGGAGCAGCGCGAGCTGGCCTTGCAGTCCAGAGAAGCTCTCGCGGGCAGCGGCCGCTTTGACAAGCCTGTCGTAACAGCGATCGAAGAAGCTTCCGTCTTCTATCCGGCGGAGGAATACCATCAAAACTATCATCGCAAAAACCCGGAATTTTATAAGGAATCGCGTATTTATTCCGGCCGCGAAGCGATTATCGAGAAGTATTGGAAATAAAACGAATCCATTTAATAAAGGCAGCCCGCAATTAGGGCTGCTTTTGCTTTTGTTTTTGCATTTGCTTTTGCTTTTGCATTTGCTTTTGCATTTGCTTTTGCATTTGCTTTTGCATTTGCTTTTGCATTTGCTTTTGTCGGGAACTTCACCTTGTTATACAGCATACGCTTGGGAAAGCTGCTTTATTTTTTCAATAATCGCGCCTTCGTAATCCCCTTCCACTGCGATGCTTGCCGTCGCATATGGTCCCAGCTCCGCATGATCGCCGATTCTTACCGCATAAAGCGCCGCCTGGAACATGCTGATGTCATTGGCATCGTTGCCGAAGGCGATGAACTGCTTCGCTTGCAGTCCCGCTTTTTGCAGGGCGCTCCATTTATGGATGTTCTGCGGGCCCAGATCAAGCACATTTTCCCGGCTATGCTGGTGGACCACTAGCTCAAGTGCGGCTAATTCTGCAAACAAGCGCTCCATATTCACCGACGACAGGATGAGGATTTTTACGATTGTGTTAAGCGACTCGACGGACACCTTTTTAGCCAGCTTTAAAGGATCTACATTGTTCAAAATAGGATGGTCGCTTGCTCCTGTATAAGCATAATCCCACTCGATATCGATTAAGTATGTACCCTGATACGCTATAATTAATTCCATTATTTTACTTACTTGTTCGGTGGTAAACGCTTCTCCAGGCAGTGTCTTTCCCGCTCGAGAAATCAGCGAGCCATTGCCGCCAATGAATAGAAGATGATGAAATCTCTGGTCCACCACAGGAAGCATGTCCCTGATTGGGCGGGCTGAAGCAAATACAACCTCATGTCCTGCCTCGATTAAACCCTCCAACGCGCAAAGCAAACGTTCCGATATCGGTTTTCCTTTAAAACAAATTGTTCCATCCAAATCAAATACAAATTGCATCCTCAGCCTCCACTTTAGCTGCATTTCAACTAAATTTTATTAAATAATAATTCCTACGCAAAAAATAATATTTAAATTGACTATCGCCAACTATTTTGCAAGCGATTTCATTCCCAATTCATTAAAAATGAAAAATTTTCAAAATAAAATGAAAATAATAGTAATAAGTTTGCAAGCTGCAACCGATATTAGAAGTACACACATTTTATCAAAAGGAGAATAGTAATGTCATTAAAGAACTCGCGTTTTATTCGTAATTTGCTCATTCTTGGTTCGATTCGTCAGACAGCAGGTAGAATTGTATTGTCCACCCTGCTTATTATCGTCGTTTGTGTCTCCGTGCTCTCCTACACCTTCTACGTTCCAACCTCCAGAGAAGTCCAATCCCAAGCCGAAAAACAAATGGAGCTTTACTCCAGCCTTCTGGCCAAAGAAATTGATGCCAATTTAGTTGAAAAGCAGGCGATTATGCAGGTCATTGCGGAGCAGGGCTCCAAGGTGGAAGCAGACCGGCAGCAGCAGCTTGATTTTCTCGTTCAAGCCCATAATCAGCATCCCGAATTTGAATCGATTTTTTTCTCACTTGATTTAATTGGCGCCAACGCTGTTAACATTAAAAATACGGACGTCGATTTATCTGATCGGCCTTACATCAAGCTTGCCAAGGAAGGCAAACCGTTCATTTCTGAGCCGGTTATTTCCAAAACGATGGGCACGATGGTTGTTGTTGTCGGTGCTCCACTAATCAAGGATGGCAAAGCTTATGGATTTTATGGAGCCTCCTATTCGATTAGCCAAGCGGTAGAAAGCGTCAGCAAAGCTCAATTCGGCGAGACCGGAAAAGCTTATATGACCTTAGCTGACGGAACATTCCTTTCGTACACGGATGACTCGTTTGTGTTAAACAAAAAACTATCCGATCTGGGTATCGCTGCACTTGATCAAGCGCTCACCAATGCGACCCAAGGCCATACCGCCCCGATTCATTATAAGGAAAATGGCGTTAATAAAATTGGGTTTATGAGTGTGACTGGCCTGGGCTGGGTCATTACGATGTTCGCAGACGAAAGTGAAATTTTAAAGCCTGTCGATACTTTGCTAAACTTGATTATGTTGGTCGGCTCAGGCATTATCATCCTTGCCCTGATTATGACGGTTCTCATTGCTCTGCGGATTGTGTATCCGATTCGTCAGTTGACACATGGCATTGATGTTTTGGCGCAAGGCGATTTAACGTATCGCATTCCGGTGAAAGGCAAAACCGATATTAGCAAGGCGCTGCATTCCTTTAATACCGCTGGCGATCAAATGCAGCTGTTGATGAAGGAGGTTAATGGCTTATCCGAGCAGTTGACGGATTCTGCGAAGCAGCTTGCTGAGGGAGCGGATCAAGGCGCACGTGCGGCGCAAAGCATTTCCGAAGCGATTCTCGTCGTAGCCGAAAGCTCGGAGCGCCAAACATCCAGCTTGCAGGATGGAAGCCAAGCAGCCGACAGCATCGCTGTGCAAATTGATGGTATCGCTTCTTATAGTACAAATGCAGCTGACATCGCTTCAGAAGCCTCCAACCTCTCCGATGACGGAGCGGCTTCCATGGATCAGCTTAATGGAAAAATGGTCGCGATGGAGCAAGGCATCGGCGAGCTTGCCCAAACGATTCATGCGCTCAGCGGCTTGTCCGGCAAAATCGGTGATGTCGTAAGCAGCATCAGCCAAATTGCCCGCCAAACGAATATTTTGTCGTTGAATGCAGCCATTGAGGCTTCACGCTCGGGAGAAGCAGGACGCGGCTTTGCAGTCGTAGCGGATGAAATCCGCAAGCTTGCCGGCCAGTCGATGGAATCAGCCGAGCAAATAGCTGGCTTTATCGGAAGTATCCGCCTCGAAATTGATCGGACGCTGCAAGCCTCTGAACAGACCGTCAACCAAGCGGCTGAAGGCAAACATACGGGTGAAGAAGCCCGTGAGCTGTTCGCCCGCATTCGCTCTTCCATTCAGGAGGTAGCCGTGAGCATTCAAGGCGTATCAACAGCATCCGGCGAGATGGTGTCCGGTACAACTACATTGGTGGAATCCATTCGCCTCATCTCCGACTCGGCCAGTGAAACCGCAGCCGAATCACAAAACGTGTCCGCTGCGGCAGAGGAGCAAATGGCTTCGATGGAGGAAGTAGCGTCGTCCTCCGCAGAGCTTGCTAATATGGCCGAGAAGCTGCGTATTCAAATTAATAAATTCAAGCTGTAGCCTTGAGTTGAACGAACCGTCCCGGTGCATCGTCAAAAACAGCAAAAGCCTCATGCTTTTGCTGCTGACGATTCATCGGGATTTTTTTGCTTTCAATCCATTCAAAAAGCTTTCCAGCAGCGCTAATGCCATTTCGACGACGCAGCTCTATAAGTCTATAAGCCTGCTGCTGCTTTGATTTGGGCCCGCTGCTCCATAATCAATTTTTTCAGGCTGTCTGTTCCGAAGGCGCCAGTATGAAATCCATTCCCCTCGGGATAATACACGAGCCGGAAAGAGCTGCCATCCAGCAAGTATACCCTTAGAAAAATACCGGATTCATGCTTCGTTTTTTCATAAACCTGTTTAAACCCTACATGCTGCAGAGGAAGCAGCTCCTGAATAAATTGTGCAGACGCTTCTGCACTAAAGTCGCCGATCGGACTGCCATCCTCGGCACTTTCCAGACCTACTTTATCAACTTTGCCTTCGATATCGAGCAATTGTCCCAGCGTTGCCGCCTTTGGATTATCCATCACCTCATAAACCTTGTTGAATGCTACGACACGGAACTCCGACTTGTAGCCCTTTATCGCATAAATTTCTGTGCCGATAGGCAAAAAGGCGGCATTCCCATCCTTCTCCACATAATCCGTGCAAGCATGATCGTTCAGCATATAAGTTACCTCGCCTACTTTTTCACCAAGCTGGTCGTCAGATACCTTCCCGCTTCCCTCGTAGTTGTATTGATATTTGATGCCATTAATCATCAGAAAATCGACCCACTCGATAATTGCATTACAAGTTTCAGCCGGTTCCTCGGGTTCTGGACCCGCAGCCTTAACCTGATTTTCGGTTGCCTCGGGCGCTTCACGTTCCATCGCACTACTCCCGCAGCCGACAGCTGTCAGCATAAGGAGCAGCACGATTAAAGCCTGGCCCGTCCGTTTTATTCCATTCATCGCCAATCACCTCCCTTCCCTAGACGCTCCCGCGAATCACAATGTTACAGAAAACCGGGAAAGGCCGCGCTGACCTTCGCTCCATAAAAAAAGGGCTGCCCCCAGCCATTAATTATGGCTTTGGGACAACCCTCACAGCATAGCTTGCTCAGCTCAGCCGTCTATACTGACCTTATTTCATTAATTGATCAAATCCTGCCGAAGCGGCGTGAAGGTATCGAGCAGCTTGCTTGCTTTCAAGGCGCGGCAGCCATGCTCGGCATTGCTAGGAATAAAGATCGTCTCGCCTGCGGAAATGACGGTCTTCTCCCCATTTATCAAAAACTCCAGCTGCCCTTCCAGGCAGTAGGAAAACTGCTCATGCACATGGCTGTGCAAATAACCTTCCGCTCCTTCCTCAAAATGCACCTCCATCATCATAATCGTCTCGCCCGGTGTGAAAATTTTCCGTTTTACGCCTGGCTCGGCATTTTCCCAATTGTTCAATCTGCTCATCATTCGTCAATCCTCTCAACTATTATTGGATTAGATTACATCTACTTGCGGTTACACATATTGCGACTTGTTGCTGCTGCGGACGAAGCTCAGCTCATAATCATCCGCTGCGGTCAGCTTGAGCGCCGATGAATCGAAGGCCGGAGCAAGCCGGTAGCATTCCGCTTTAAACTGCTCCCAGCTGCCGAACTCCTGCTCCGAGCCCAGCTTGCAGAAATACGCATTTTTGCGGCTGTATGCCCGGTATTCGCAATGGAATAGGCGGTCGTGATGGGGAACCATCGGCTCGCTGCACCAGATCGCGGCGTAGCCGCTGCCTTTTTGCCCAAACAGCCATTGTCCGTCCTGGACGAAATCATCAAACTTCGCCTCTGGGAAAAAGAGATGCGTAAACGCGACCGGATGCTCCTCCCCGATTTCATAAATCGCGCCCAGCGCGCTGCCCTGCTGCTTAACCGCTGGCATGATGCCATTTCCATACCAGTAGCCCGGCCGCATGCCGCCATCGTCAGCCAGCTCTCCCGGATGGTTCGTATACAGCACCGTATCGTTGTCCAGCGCCGCATACCACATATGCTGCTGATACCCGTACACGCCCGGCTCGAAACGCGATGTGCCGTGAAAACGCTCATTAAACGATTTAACATAATGGCCCGATTCAATGTCAACGGACTCGTCAAAGCTAATATTTTGCCAGAAGGACGGGCTGGCATCATATCTCGGTGATTGAACCGAGGTCAGCATATAATCAGGCTGCTTGTTGAGCTTCACCCATGCGTTCCCGGTCTGGTACTCCAGCTCCAAGGATTCATCCATCAGGCTTGTGAAATGCTGCGGCATCACGTATTTGCTGTTCATCAGAAAAACGATCCATTCGCTGTTGCCCATTGGCGTATCCGGATTCAGCAGATGAATTAAAGACTGGGCCGACTGGGTGAATGGCAAAATGACGGAGCGGTAAATGCGCGCTTGCGGCGCGACGATTGAACCGCGGAACGTATGATAAGCGAAGGATTTCAGCATCTCGTCAATTAACCGGCTTGCCCGAGCAGACTCCTCTTCCTCCATATAATCGACGACATTTAGGAGCGCACCTAGCGTCACGCACATGTAATCCGCGCTGAGAAACTCCTCAAAGCCATATTCCTCGACATCATCCAGCCACTCGCGGATTTTGCCGAGCGCCACATTGCTTGCCTGAACGCCCGTGCGGCCCGATCTTGCGAATAGCTGATCCGGGTACTCGCGGCCCGCCATATAAGCGCAAATATAGAACATCAGCGCGTGATTTTCGCTCCAGAAGCACATGCCATCTGAGCCGTTCTCCGTCATCCAGAAGCGGTAGTCTAAAATCGCCTGCTTGGTCCGTTCGGTTAAATGGGCCGGAAGCTCTTGCTGCTGCATGAAGCGAAGCAGGCCCGCGAGGATAAAGTCCGAGCAATCCTCGCGCCGCTCAATTTGTCCAAGCGCGTGCAGAATATGCTGTTCATCATTAACAGCGGGTTGTCCCAAGTTCCAGCGCGCCAGCACATAAAATAAACCAAAACGCAGCGGTTGAAACGCCTTCTCCGTGCCTATGGCGGCAATCTCCTCGAACATGGCGCCTTTAACCTCGGCCGCTGCCGCTCCTTTGCGATAAACCGGCTTTTTGTTTTGCAGCAGCTCGATTTTGCGAACCAGCTTTCTTTGTCCGATTTCACCATATACGATTGCCATTGGCGCACCCTCGTCAAGCTTCACGCTGCGCTTGCCGCTAATGTCCTCGGCGATCAGGCTGTCATTTACTTCTTCTCCATATGCCAGATAGATGCTGCAAGGCGCTTCCGCCGGGAAGCAAAGCTCATTGCCCTTCAGCGTAATGCCCGACAAAAAGCGGTCCAGCGCAAGAAATGGCTCGGCCTGCTCCGCATCCGGCAGCGTCACCGAAATCTGGTCCAAATGCTCCAATAGTTGGATGCCGAATATGTTCCGCGTATCACGCACTGCCAAATTTTGCATGCGGATGACCATCGTGTTGCTGCCTTTGCGCAAAGGCAGCTGTATTTCCTGCTTATTAATCGGCTTATACACCGGCACGGCAACGGAGCTTACCTTCTCTCCATTAAGCCATACTTCAATCGCCGTATAAGTCCATAGATTTGCCAAGACGACAAGGTCTTCTTCCGCCACAAGCACGGTAGCGGCGAGCAGCTCTACTTTTTGGGGCGTAAACGAAAACTGGCTGAAATTAACGAAGCCGCTGCACGGGTAAAGATATTCCCAAGGCAGCCCCAGCTCGCTCTCAGCGCCGATTTGGATGGCTTCTGATCCCGCTGGCGCTGGAAGCTCCCTGTCCGCGACAATCGAGCGCAAATATTGCTCGTAGCGTATTTGGTTTTTATCGGATTTGTCCGATATAAAATCACTCAAACGCAGTCCTGAAGTTAGATAATGAGTAATAAATCCGTTTTGCTTATCCACATGCTTCACTCCAATCGATTCATTCAGGCATTGCGAACACGGTAAGACGCCCGTCACGGTTTAAGCTCAGAACAGGGCGGCCCTGCTCGTCCATTGCGACGCTCCATTCAGAGATCGCCAGCTGCTGCGTGCCAAGTGATGGCTTCATCACGGTAATAAACCATGCACCTTCATTTTCCGTTGTCAGCAAGCCCTGAAGCACCTTCAGCGGCTGCATCTTCATTTGGTGCACGGATTCCCAGCTATCCTCCACGTCAAGCTCCAGCTCCGGTGGTCCAAATACGAGCAGCTCGCAGGCGAGCGGCGAAGCGGAAGCAGCTTCTGCTCCATTGGCCAAGCCGCCGCCTTTCGCATAGTAGCAGGCAGGCTCAACATTGGAGCCTGTTTCATTAGCCGCAGCAGCGCTGCCCGCTGCCCGTTTGTGTGTCTCCCACTCCAGCAGCCTAGTGTGCAGCCGGTGCTGATACGTATGCTCGCCAGTACCCGTCAGGCGGTCATAAATGACCCATTCTCCGCTGTCCAAAAACCATAGGGCGCGCCTGTGCGCAACGCCGCGGGAAGCATATCCGTCATGCTCCGCGCAAATCATTTGCTGAGCCGGCTCCCAAGCGATTAAGGAAACGGCAGCCTCCGGCACGCCCCATCTTTGGGTGCGCAAATAAGGCGTCTGATCCTGCCCGTCCACAAGAACAGTATTATGGGCAGATGTGCTTTTGAAATAACGGCGCCATGGATTTTCCATATACGTGTACGTTCCCGGATCGACGAACAGCGCTTCGCCAAAGGCGCACCATTCGAAGGACAACGCATCGGCATGGCCATGAGGGCCTCCAAGCGCAGCTGCATCGAAGATGAGCTGCTGCTCCGTATCGCCAAGCCCGTAATAGCCTGCCGCAGGGAATGCAAAGGGCAGCCGCTCCTCCATATGGACACTCGTCGCTTCTGCTTCGCCTGCCATTGAAGCCGCCCGCGATACTGCTGATTCTGGCGACTTAGCTGTCGCTTCCGGCATCTTAGCTGCCGCTGCCAGCAGGCGGTCGATAGCCTCAGGGCCGACCGTCCAAAACTGCTCATACAGCTGATCTTCCAGCAGCAGTCCTGGACGATCATAATACAGCGCCGCCGCATTCAAATCGGGCGGCTGGTTCGCGAAGGAATCGGCAAACGGCGCCATGCTGCCGTCCTGTCTGATCATCAGGCTTGCGAAACGCGTCATGCCGGCTACAATGCGCTCGTATTCGCCTGAGAACGCAAGCCCGCGCTTTTTCGCCATAACGGCACAATCGACGAACAGCTCCAGCGATACCATATGGTAGTGCGGCGTAAGCTCCGAATGGACGCCACCCTGCAGCACCTGCACGCGTATGCATTCCTCCAGCCGCTTCATCGCGGTGCTGCGCCATTCCGCGCTTTCCTCCCACGTCACAAAGGTCAGCCCCGCGCCCAGCAGCCCAATCATATGCATAATCGAATGATTGATTTCAATGCTCGCTTTGTAGGTGGAGAGAAACCAAGCATGCTCTTTTACCGATTGGAGGAACCGCTGCTTCGCTTCAGCATTCCAGCTTTCCGATTGATCGAAAAAATGATAGGCATATATCCATTGGCGCAGCCTAAGTCCAGTTTCCAGCAGGCGCCACGGGCCGGGCCTTTGAAAATAGGTCAGCTCCTCTGCCGGCAAATTCCGCGGGCATGGCTGCGTATCGATCCAGCCTAAAATATGCTCCAGCGCTTTAGCCGCATATTTCTCGTCTCCGGTGCACGCATAGGCGGTGCCTAAGGAGCGAAGATGCTTAAAGCGGTTAATGCCCCAAGTAAATTCCTTGTCTCCAGTTGGGTTGTAAAGCCAATTGATAGGCTGGCCCAGATCGATTTCAAAACCTTTCCAAATAATAGGCTTATTCTCGCACCAACGATCTGCCTGAGCCATTGCAGCGGCCGCCTGCTTGGGAAAATGCTGCTGAAAGCTTGCTCCCCACTCGCTTCTCTGCTTCGGCCTAAAATACAAATGATCCATTTAAGCACTCGCTCCTCTCCCATCCATAAAAGCAGAGGCTGCCCGCAGGCAGCCTCTCTTTTCCTTCAGCTATACGGCTACTGGCCGAGCGAGCCTTGCAGGCTCTTGGCGCTGAACGACGGATTAGCCTGAATATTAGTCAGCCCTTCCGTACGAGCCGCTGCTAGCGCTTTGTTGTATCTCGTATTCAAATCCTTAATCGCAGCATCCAAGTCCTGATTGCTGGTCAAAATATATTCAATAAATACGTCGCTTGCTTTTTTGCCTTCCAGCTTCGTTTCGGTAACCGAAATCGGAGTTGCTGGATAGATGCCATCATATTTCGTTGGAAGGAAGCCTTCGATGCCTTTCAGCTCTGGCTTGCCTGCCGCTTCATTGACGTAAGGCAGAACGGATAGTCCAAGACCTTTCTCTTGATATTCCGTACGAAGCTCCGTGTTATACAAGTATTCCAAGAACTTCACAGCTGCTGCCTGCTTGTCCGATTGTGCGTTAATTCCGATATAGCCGCCTGCATTAACCCATGTTACACCATTGACTTGACCATCTTTAGTCGGTACAAGCGTCGATGACCAATTGATTTCCGTCGGGAATTGCGAAGTGTAAACAGCTGGCTCGCTGGAGTGGTTCACATACATCGCGATTTTACCTTGGGCAAACTGTGCGCGAAGCGGATCAATATCCAGCGATTCAGCGCCTGGGATCATGCTGCCATCCGTTTTCATTTGGTGCAGCGCTTTTGCAATGTCGGCGTACATGCCGAAGTCGAATTCACCGGTTTGGTAGTTAAAGCCCTCATGGCTTGTCTCTGAGCTTAGCGAGCCCGATGCAAAAGCCGGACGCGTAAAGCCGGAGCCATTTTTGAAATTGCTAGCGAAGCCGTATACGCCTTCAGCCTTGCCTTGCTCTGTCACTTTTTTCGCGATTTCTACCATTTCGTCGAGCGTCTTAGGAGGCTCTGTGTAACCCGCTTTTTTGAGCAGGTCTACATTGTACAGCAGGCGCCAAAATTGGCCCGTGTTTGGAAGCGTATACACATGTCCGTCTTTTGTATATACATCCTCTACCAGCAAACCGTCGAATTTCGCCAGAAACTCTTTGCTAAGCAGCGTATCAAGTGGAGCAAAATAGCCTTTGTTCACATAAGTTTGGAAGTCTCCGCTGCGGAAAATATCCGGAGCCTGATTGCTCGCAAACGCAACCTCAACCGCCTGATTGTAGTTATCCGCCATAACCTTCATTTCTACTTCAATGTTATCTGTATTCGTTGCGTTATATTTGTCTACCTGCTCCTGCATATAATCCATGTCATGACGATCTATTGTCCAATAGGAAATTTTCGTCTTTGCTGCGCTGCTTGCACCGTTTGTGCCCGCGCTTGCTTCTGGTGCGGCGTTCGTTCCGTTACCCGTCGAGCATGCCCCCAGCATTAAAGCCATTACAAGCAAGCTGCAAAGCAAAAACGAGCGTTTCGTTGCGAATCTTTTTTTCATCTGTCGTACCTCCCCTTTGTTTGGCAAGCGGCGTTCAAGCGGTGTCTACCACCCAGCCCCTCCTGCTGACCTCATTGTAGCACCGTTGCACTCTTGCCCATGAAGGACAAAAACACGATTCTGGGAGGGCAAAATCACTATGATTACGCTTCCGGCTCCGAGCTTTCATATTTGCTGCGGAATTCCGTAGGCGTCAGCCCCGTATGTTTTTTGAACA
This sequence comes from Paenibacillus sp. JT22N15, assembly GCF_059383755.1. NCBI lineage: Bacteria > Bacillati > Bacillota > Bacilli > Caryophanales > Paenibacillaceae > Paenibacillus > Paenibacillus sp. JT22N15. Next base: position 22,206 of record NZ_JBXENV010000014.1, read on the forward strand.
GCTCGGTGAAATATGGACGATCCCGATAACCTAGCTCATACGTAATATCCTGCACCTGCATGCCTTCCAGCAGCAGCTCCTTCGCCTTGTCCATCCGTGCAGAAGTGACGTATTGCATAAACGTCATCCCAGTCTCTTTTTTAAACAAATTGGAAAAATAGCTCGGGCTCAAATGCACGACATTCGCGCATTCCTGTACCGTCAAATCGGTGCCGAGCCGTCCGCCCACATAATTCATAGCTTGATGGATGAGCTGGCCGACATTGTTTTTCTGGCGCTTCTGGAGCCAGTCGCAGCCAGTCAGTCCTAATTCCTTCACATCTTTAATCAGCTCGGAGGTGGATGAATACCGGCCTTTCTTAATGACGCTCAGCCGTTCATCAAGCCACATGCGCTGCTTGCTATCCGCCTTCTCCGCTATGACACGGTAAATGGAGAAGGCCAGTCCATAAAACAAATTCGTCATCACATCGGGATCAGGCGGCGTCGGATAACGCAGGCATTCCTCGGCAATGCTCACCAGCAGCTTCTCCGTCCCTTCCCGGTTGCCTGAGCGCAAGCAATAAAGCAGCTCCACTTCCTTGTCTGCGGAATAATGCGGGGAAATATGATTTTGCCGTTCAATATCGCTATACGAAATAACACAGCCGCTGCCGGAATAAAACTGATAGCTGAGCGCTGTTTTCGCCTGATTATAGGAAAGGGCGATTTCGCTGATTCCTTCCACGCAGCTTCCGACGCCAATGGAAATGTCCCGCTTGGCATAGCGATTCACATTGTCCCGGCACGCCTCTGCCAGCGCCAGCATTTCCTCTTCCTCATTCGGATTCAGCAGGATGACAAATTGGCCCAGATGCTCCCGAAATACGACACCTTTCGCCTGTTTTTTAATCGTTTCCTCCATAATGTTTTGCACAGCGAAGCGGGTTAGCTCCACTTCCCGCACGGACAGCGGGGAATGCTCGTCCATTAACCCCTCGATCTGCACAGACATTGCAACGAAACGGCGGGTATCCATATCGATGCTGAGAAACTCCCATTTGTCATAGGCCCGCTCGGGCAGCTCATCATGCCGGATCAGCAGCCGAAAATACTCCTGGCGCAAATAAGGCAGGCTTTCCCTTACTTTGCGCTCCAGCGTCATCCGGTCCAGCTGCTCCAGGCGCTGCGTTTCAATCTTCGCTTTAGCGCGCAGCACGACCTCGACAATTTGCTGCGTCGTAAACGGCTTGACCAAATAATCGAATGCCCCAAGCCGAACGGATTCCTGGGCATAGGTGAAATCGGTAAAGCCGCTGAAAAAAATAACCTTAGCCTCCGGTTCTCCGCTTTCCTTCATCTCACGGACCATATCAATGCCGCTGCGCATCGGCATCCGAATGTCGGTCAGCACAATATGCGGATGCTTCACTTTAATAAGCTGCAAGCCATCATGGCCATTTGCGGCCGTTCCTACAATTTTGATGCCATGCTCCCCCCAAGGGATTTTGGTCACTATGCCATCGATGACCGTCTTTACATCGTCTATAATGCACATCGTAATTTCGCTCATTCGCTTATCACCTCTTGAATGGGAATAATTAGCTTAACAGAAGTCTGCACGCCAGGCTCGCTTTCAAGCTCCATGGAAGCTTTATATCCGTAATACAGGGATAGTCTTGTTCGTACGTTCGCCAGTGCGTAGCTCGTCCGCTCCACTTCCGGACCATTCAGCATTTTCTCCACACGCTCGGCCTCCATCCCAGTACCATTGTCTGTAACGGTTAGCATGAGCAAGCTCTTGGCAGCATCGGCTTCCACCTCAATGCGGATAACCCCTTCATGAGGCAGCTCCTGAAAACCGTGCAAAATCGAATTTTCCACTAGCGGCTGCAGTAAAATTTTGAGCACGGGCGTATCCAGCAGCTTCTCATCGACCGTCTGTATGCTGTACCTAAACAAATCCGGATAGCACATTTGCTGCAAACTCAAATATTGCGCCACATGCTCCAGCTCCTGCCGCAGCGTCGTAATTTCCCGGCCATTGTTCAGGCCCAGCCGGAACAGCAGCGATAGCGAAACGATCATGCCGCTGACCGCCTGCTGCTCCTCCATCTCGCTTTTCCAATAAATCGTATTCAACGTGTTGTATAAAAAATGGGGATCAATTTGCGCCTGCAGCGCTTTGATTTCTGATTTGCGCTTGTCCTGCTCGGATGCTTTCACCTCTTCGATTAATTCGCCGATTTGCTCCAGCATCCGGTTGAACTTGTGGCCGACCTGGCTGATTTCATCCTCAAATACGCTCTCGAACCTGACGTCCAGCTTATTCTGCTCCACCTTCACCATAAGATTGCGCAGTTTGAACAGCGGCTTAAGCAGCAGCTCCGACAGCATGCTGGACATAACCAGCGCGAGCAAGACGCAGCCGCCCATAATCGTTAGAATCGTCCAGTTCATGCGCTGAACAGGCTTCAGCAGCTCCGACTTGGACTGATAGCCAAGCAATATCCAGTCGGGATTCATCCCTAGCGCCGCGTAATTGAGCAGATAAGCTTCCCCGCTCTGGCTTGTATATTCGAAGTTCCCTCTTGCGCTGGAACCGACACGCTCATAAATTTGCTGATTGCTTTGCGGCATGCCCTCAGTGGAAGCAAGAACGTTTTTCCCCGTACGGTCAACCACAAGCTGGCTGAGGCTGGCGCTCTGCATATCCGCCTGAATCAAATCCAGCAGGTGATCCTCACGGATGTTGACAATGACATACACACCCGGCAGCTGGATATCGAAAAACGGTTTAATAATTAAGGTAATAACGGAGCTTTTCCGGCTGAACAGCTCATCGGCATGTCCCGGCACCCATAGCTTGCTCCATTTTTCCTGCGTTTCCGTTATTTTCTGATTAATAATCGTACTCTCAAAATCGCTTTTCGGGCTGCGCCGATTTCCCGTCGGATAAAAATCCCCGATTGGCGTATGCACCAGCACCGAGTCAATCGACTGCTCAGCCAGCATGAGCTGGACAAAAGGCGTTTGCAGCTCAGACAGCCGATTATAATATTCCTTCTTGCTGCTCGACTGCACATCTTTCAGCGTGCGCTGGAAGGGCTCGCCCATCATGAGCGTAGATACGAGCACAACGATATTTTTCAATCGCTCATCCAGCACCCTCGCCGACTTATTGAGCGTATCCTGGCTCGTCTTCGTTGCCTGTGATTCCATTTCACGAGAAAAAAACACGGAAACATAAGTTCCCGTGACGGATATACAAACGACGGTCAATAAAACGAACGAAACCCACAGACGTCTTTTAAGCGACATTTTTCGAAATATACGTTTCATGCTGTTCATCGCCTCAATGCATATGGAGTTTGTTAGCCTTTAACCGAGCCAGCCGTAACTTGCATAAATGAACGGTTAGCGAAAATATATACGATGAGCATAGGGAAAATCGAAATGCATGCGCCGGCGAGCATCAGTTGATTTTCAACTGCGGCTCCCGCCCCGTAGCGCAAGTTCGCAAGTCCCACGGGCAAGGTTTGCAGATCAGGGCGCGAAAGGGAAAAGACGAGCGGCAATATATATTCATTCCATGCATTACGGAATGTGAATAGCGATACGACAGCCAGCGCTGGGCGCAGGAGCGGTAAAATAATGAGCCAGAAGGTGGAGTAGAAATTACAGCCATCAATGAGCGCCGCTTCATCCAGCTCCCGCGGAATGCCGCGGAAAAAGCCGATTACCATAAAAAAGGCAGTTGCATGCGCACTAATTAGAATAATTATGACGCCCCACAGCGATTTCTGCAAACCAATGGATACCATTAAATCAAATTGTGGACGCAGCACAACCGCACCGATCGAAATAAACAAAGTGAACGATTGAAGCAGAATAAACAGTTTCTTTCCTCTGAAAGCAACGCGATCGACCGCATAAGCAGCCATGGAAGATACGAGCAAAGTGCCGACCGTAGCGAACACAGCTACATATAAGCTATTGAAGGTATAAGCGGAGAAATCAGCTTGATTCCACGCCTGCAAATAGTTTTTAAACTGCCAGGTAGAAGGGAGAAACGTCGCTCCCGTTGTCAGCTCCAGGTTCGTCTTGAAGGAGCCGAATAGCGCGATTACGATTGGAAAAAGCATCAGTGCTGCCGTAGCAAGAAGCAGCAGCCAAACTGGTGTACGAAGTACTATTTTGCGAATGGTCATGATCGTTCCCCCTTTTTAATAAACGTTATTAAGCTTTTTGGACATCCAGAAATACAGCCATGTGACGATACCGACAATAACAGCCGTTGTAAAGCCGACCGCGCTGCCGTAGCCAATATTTTGCACGGACGTGCCAGACGTCGTCAGCGGGAAGAACAGTTTGTACAGGTATAAATACATAACCTCGGTTTTGCCGAAAGGACCGCCCTCCGTCAATACCATAATGCTCTCGTAGCCTTTAAGCGACGTTGTAATCGCAAGCATAATAATCATTTGCAAAACAGGACCGAGCATTGGAATCGTAATGTACCACATCCGCTGCACCGGGTTTACGCCATCCAGCGATGCCGCTTCATACACATCCTCTGGAATGTTCTGAAGACCGGCGATAAATAGCAGCATATAGTTGCCGACTGCTCCCCACACCGCAATAATGACGATCGTCGTCATGGCATGTGCAGCGCCCAGCCAGTCCACTGGAGCGGATACGATGTTCAGCTTCATTAAATACTGATTAATAATGCCGTTGTAGGAGTTAAACACAATATAGAAAACGATGGACATGACAGAGGCGCTGAAAATCGTTGGCAGGAAAAAAATCGCCCGAAACGCATGCCGTCCCCGCAGCTTCCGATTCAATATAACCGCCAATATGAGCGATAGCGGCAGCGTAATAATTAATTTTCCACCCGCATAGATGAAAGTATTCAGAACGGAGTGCCAAAATTCAGCATCCCTTCCCACTCGCGCAAAGTTCTCAAGTCCGATAAACTTCGGTGTCCCAAACCCTTGATAATCAAAAAACATATATCGAAGCGCCCATACAACCGGATAAATGCCGAGCGCTATGGTTAGAAAAAAGCTTGGAAAGCTGAACAAATACGCCCCGATTCGATTTTTATGCATGCCGTCATCTCCCCTTCTTTTGTAGCTTCATTGTATAGGATGGCGCCTTTCATACGGGATGGGGCAATCAATGATGCTGGGGGGACGAAACGACTATTGTCGTTGTTGACTTGCGGACAATTGTCCGCTAAAATGGTTTTCAGCAGTGCGGACAATTGTCCGCAAGTAAGGAGCGGCATAGGCTGCCTGAATGGAGGCTGAGTGAACCAGCAGGAGCGGGGACATACTGATTTTAGAGCGTTAGCAGCATTGGCACACAAACGAAAGGCATGAGGAGGAACGATTTTGAACACAGGAAGTCTAGATACAGCACCCAAGGATTTGAGTGGAATAAAAAGAGGACCTATTGTAGCGGCACTTATTATAGGCGCATTTGTCGCAATACTGAACGAAACCCTGCTTAATATTGCTTTCCCCGATTTAATGAAGGAGTTTGATATTAGCTACGCGACTATTCAATGGTTGTCGACGGCATATTTGCTCGTAGTCGGCATTTTGGTTCCGATTACGGCACTGCTTCAGCAATGGTTTACCACCCGGCAAATGTTTTTGTCGGCGATGATTTTATTTCTTGTCGGAACCGTCGTCTGCGGCACGGCAACCGTCTTCCCGATGCTGCTTGTCGGCCGCGTCATTCAGGCGCTTGGCACCGGCTTAATGCTTCCGGTCATGATGAATACGATTTTGGTTATTTTCCCGCCGGAAAAACGTGGCGGCGCCATGGGCATGATCGGCCTCGTTATTATGAGCGCGCCAGCTATCGGTCCGACGCTGTCGGGGCTTATTATTGAATCCTTCAATTGGCGCTGGTTGTTTTTCTTAGTTATTCCGCTCGCCGTTTTCTCCATTGTGTTTGCGGCGGTTTATTTGAAAAATGTTTCGGATATCACTCGTCCAAAGGTTGACCTGGTATCGATTTTATTGTCATCCATCGGCTTTGGCGGTCTGATTTACGGCTTTAGTAAAGCAGGTGAGGATGGCTGGGGCAGTTCCATCGTCATTTGGTCTATCGTCGTCGGCGCAATCGCCTTGCTGCTGTTCATTGTGAAGCAGCTCATGTCGAGCCAGCCGCTGCTGGATTTGCGCGCCTTTAAATATCCGATGTTCAGCCTTGTCGCCTTGCTCATGCTGGTGATGATGATGACGCTGTTTTCCACGATGATTTTGCTGCCGCTTTTCCTGCAAAACGCGCTTGGCAAAACCGCTCTGGCTGCCGGACTTATTTTGCTTCCGGGCGGTATTATCAACGGCCTGATGGCTCCGGTTTCCGGCGTGCTGTTCGACAAGTTTGGACCACGGGTGCTCGTCATTCCGGGGCTCGCTATTACAGCGGCAGCGGTATGGATGTTTAACGGCATCGACGAGCTGACAAGTATAGGTTATATTATCTTTATCCATGTTGTGCTGCTAATCGGCGTTTCCATGGTGATGATGCCTGCGCAGACGACAGCGCTCAATCAGCTGCCGCGCAAGCTGTACCCGCATGGCACAGCAATTTTGAATACTTTGCAGCAGGTTGCCGGCGCAATCGGTACTGCTTTATTCATCAGCATTATGTCATCCGGCACAAAAAAATATTTGGAAAGCTCCACTGATCCGGGCTCTCCGCTTGAGCAGGTCAAAGGCTTCGTATCCGGCATGCACAGCGCGTTTCTGGTTGGGCTTATTATTGCCTTCATCGCCTTTGGGCTTGGCTTGTTCATCCGGCGCACCAAAGCACCTGATGTGGAGGAGAAAAGAGCGGCTTAGGGAGTAAATTAAAACTGGGGTTTTCAGTTTTAATTTACGACCCAGGAATAACAAAAAAACGGGCCTTTTCGTTTTTTTGTTATTCCCCTCCGAAGCATTTTTCCTAGAAAGTCGGTTTTGTGTTGCTCCCTCGGAGCGGCTTCGCAGTGAGCATAAAGGAAGTGAAAGCTAGTTGAATTTTGAAATGGATGAGGTGGGCCGGGATATTATCGAGAAGGCCCGCCAGCTTTTTAACGAGCATGGCGTTGAAGCGGTCAATATGCACCAAATTGCGAAAAAGGCAGGCATCGGTCAGGGCACGCTTTATCGGCGTTTTCCAAACAAGGGCGCGCTGTGCATGTCCGTTTTGGATAGCCAATTCGAGCAGTTCATGGCGAATACGATGCGGGACCTAACGGAAAAAGCCGCGCAGCCCGTCGTCATACGCCTTTCGGCCTTTATACAAAGCCTGCTGTTCTTTTCTCTTGAGCTGCGTGAATATATACGTCCTATTCTTTCCGCTATTTGCGCCGAAGAGAAGAACAACCAAGACTGGTTCCTAGCTGAGCCATATACCTTCATGCATGCGACGGTCAGCGGACTGTTGGAGGAAGCCGCAGCAGCAGGGCAGCTGCGACCGCAAATTTTGCCAACCATCGCCGCATCCCTGCTCATTTCCTCATTTTCACCAGAGCTGATGGCCCATTTCGCAGAACAGGGCTACAGTAAGGAATTTATTTCTGAGCAATATAGAGCGACTTTTATTGAGCCAATGTTTATAGAAGCGCCAGAGGCGGGCAAGGACGGCAATTGATTTGCTCCTTCAGTCAGCCCAGCTAAGAAATGTACGTATATCCTTATTATCAAATAAGAGGGTGTCCTATCGGCCTAAATGACCGTGGACACCCTCTTTCTGTTATATAAGATGGTTTATATGAGCTTATTGTATTTTATGTACTTGTTCCGTTAAAGGCCGCCGAAGCTCTACATGAAAAACGGCTGGGCAGGGCATTACTTTTAATAATAGAGGAGATATCCTGTGCTGCGAAAAAATCCGTGTGCACGGTTACAAATTACGAGCAGCAGATGGGAAGGATGGGACATCATGGATCGCCAAGTGAGCACCATACAAGTAGGTGAATATGTGCTTGAATACTCCATTGTGGGCGAAGGATCGCCGCTGCTGCTTTTTCATGGCGGGCACTCCAACTGCTATGAAGAGTTCGGCTACCAGAACCTTGTCGCTTCAGGGTTTTCCATTATCACCCCCTCCCGAGCAGGCTATAGTCAGACCTCCCCTGTTGCCGAGCTGCAGGAAGCCTGTGAGCTATACTTGGCTCTGCTGGATCACCTGCATATTGCAAAAGCACATGTTATTGCCGTTTCAGCGGGTGGGCCGACAGGCATCCTTTTTTGTGCGCAATTTCCTAAACGAGGGGCAAGCCTGACCTTGCAATGTGCAATCACCAAGCCCTGGCTCTCTTCAAACGATACAGCCTATCGCATTGGAAGGCTGATTTTCAAACCCGGGGTGGAAAAAGGAACTTGGCTCATCCTAGCTAGGATGAATAATCTTCTGCCGCGGCTCACGTTTAGGATGCTGCTTTCTTCCTTTTCCACCCTAACACCAGCTGAGGCGTATGCCAGGCTGGATAATCTTGCTGTAGAATTATTTCGCGAAATGAACAACAGACAGCGTTCATATAAAGGCTTTCTTATTGATCTCGAGCACACCCAGAAAGATTATACGAGAGAGTTACGTTCCATTAAAGCTCCTACACTAATTATGCATAGCAAAAATGATCGCTGCGTTGCTCCCAGCCATGCTGAGTATGCCGAAGCCCATATTGTACATTCTGAAGCTTTTATGCTGGATGCATGGGGCCACCTGATCTGGATAGGCAAGCACGCTGCCGAATTTGATCGTAAGCAGATTGCCTTTTTAGCTGAAAATCAATAACAGCCCTCTTCCTCCTTGAGATAGGTGAATTAAGATGGATGAGGGCTGTTTTGGCAGCTTTTAGAAGCTAAGACAACGGCCCTTGGCTCCCGTGAGCTGCCATCAGCTTAAGCTGCTCTCGGTACTGCTTCGGCGTAATGCCTTCATATTTTTTGAAAATCCGAATAAAATAGCTCGCCGTCTGCAGGCCGATTTGCTCTGAAATGCCATCCAGGCTGAGCGGAGAATGATAAAGCAGCTCCTTGGCCCGCTTCATCCGCAGCCGGATGACATAGTCACTGAAGCTTACGCCCGTCTCCTCCTTGAATAACACGCTGAGATAGCTCGGATTCAGATGGACATGCTGGGCGACCTCCTTGATGGACAAAGGCATGCCGATACTTTCATGGATATACTTAACGGCACTAAGAATATAAGCATTGGTCGATGGCACGCCATAGGAAAGCCCGTTTGCCGCTTCCTCCGACTTGGATTGAAACGCTTTTCCGACCGCCTGAATGAGCTGCTCCTGCCGAATCGGCTTCAGCAAATAATCGACGGCGCCAAGCTTCAGCCCTTTCTGGGCATACTCAAATTCTGCAAAGCCAGTGAGCAAAATCGTATTTATGCCATTCTGCTCGCCGCGCAGCGCCTCAAGCAGCTCGATGCCCGTCATGATCGGCATCCGAATATCAGTTATGAGCAGATCATACGGCTTCTCCCGAAGCAGACGGATCGCCTGCTTTCCATTGTCGGCCATATCGACCTGCACCTTGTCCTCCCCCCACTGCTCCAGAGTGAAGGCCACCCCCATGCGCGAGTTGTATTCATCATCAACGACCAATATGCTGTGATTCATCGTCAGAAGCTCCCCTCTCCGGCTCGGGCTTTAGCGGAATTTTCAATACGATCGTCGTCCCGGCGCCCGGCGCGCTGTCAATGGTTAAGCCGTATTGCTTGCCGTAATGAAGCTGGATCAGCTTGCATACATTGAACAGGCCGATCCCGTTTTTGCCCGTAACAAAGGCAATGCTCAAATCATTCTGTAAGCGTTCTCTTATTTGATGCAGCTGGTCCGGGTCTATGCCAATGCCATTATCGTGCACCGTAAAGGAAATGACGCCCGCTTCCTCCCTTACGCGCAGCTTGATCGTGCCGCCATGCTCCATAGGCTCTATGCCATGCACAATAGCATTTTCAACCAGCGGCTGAATCGCGAGCTTGGGAATTCGCACGCTGCCGAGCTGCTGCTCGCAGTCGATTTCAATGGCGAGCCTGTCGCGCCAGCGCATTTTCATAATATCGCCATACCGCTTGACCTGCTCCAGCTCCTCATCGATGGTGACAAATCCGTCCTGGGTGCTTGAATGAATCGTATACCGGAACAAATCGGCCAGCTGAATGACGGTTTGCGCCAGCTCCTGCTCTCCTTTGCGGATATGATCCCAGTAGAGCGAATCGAGCGTATTGAATAGAAAATGCGGATTGATTTGGGAATGAAGCGCTTTAATTTCACTTTTGCTCTTCACAATTTCAATCTCGTATACGGATTTAATCAAATAATTAATCTGCTTAACCATCTGGTTATACGTCATATTCAGCTGATTAACCTCGCGGTTGAAATACTGGTCGGGATTTTCCCGCGGACTGCCGTGCTTGCCGCCCTGAATGATGCGCGTCAGGCTTCGGATCGGCGAGGTAATAAACTTGGACAAATAATAAGACAGCAGGGCAAATACGAAGATGCTCAGCACGCTCGCCCACAGCAGCACATCACGCAAAAAGTAAATGTCGGCGGTCAGCGTTTGCTTGGGAATCATAATTTGCAGCTTCCAGCCTGTCGACCGTATCGCCCGCTCTACCGTTACATAATCGCCGCTCTCCCCTTCAAGTGCGCCGACAGACAGAAGCAGGCCGCTGTCTTCCCCCACGTTCATGCTGTTATTGTTCTCGTCAAGAAGACGCATCACCCGGCCTTTATCCTTCGCCTTGTCCGTAGTGGCCAGCTCAATAATCGAAGGCTTAAGCCGGATGAGCAAATAGCCGCCCTTCGCATATTTCTCTTTCTCCAGCTTGACCTGCCTGACAGCCAGCAAATATGCCGGATTGTCCGGATCACGTCCGATCCATATAATGGCTCCGGCCTGATGAATTTCATCCGCCTGCTTTAAATAACGCTCCTCTACCCGCTCTACGATGCTCTTCTCCACGATGGGGTAGAGGCTGCGAGACAAGCTGTAAAGCTCAATATCCTTTATCGTATCTGAGTAGGCCGTCTTCTCGATGAGCAGCCTCCTCAGCTTCATTCGTTCGTCATAAACCGCCAAGTGCCCCTGCTTCTCGAGGCCGAGCGCTTCTTGTATCCGGTCATCCATGGCGAGCTGCAGCGTCAGAACGTTAACCTCGTTAAGCTGCGATTCCAGCCTCCCGCTTGCTTGCAGCGCAATCTCGTCAATGTACAGTGCCGCATTTTCCCGCTGCACCTTGGACAGCAGCACATAGAGGCTGCTTACCGTAATGAGCAGGACAATGGACATGGTCAAAATAAAGCTGACAAAAATTTGGCCTCTCGTCTGATCCAGCCCTATTTTTTTGAAATAGCCCACTTCGTCTTCCTCCAGTAAAACTTGCACAAAACCTATCCTCTCGAAAGTTCATGAAAGGATAGGCTTTGTCCGCATACGATTATTTATTAGGATAGATCATGATTTTTATACTCGTGTCCTTCTGCGTGCGGGCCATTTCAACCGCTTCCTTCGTATCCCGCAGCGCATATTTATGGGTAATGACCTTCTCGATGTCCACGCTGGACTGGCTGAGTGCTTGAATGGCGCCCGGGTAGGTGTTCGCATAACGGAACAATCCGAGCACATCTACCTCAGCATCGATGATCGCGTTCACATCAACCGGAATTTCGGAGGCTGCCGGCATACCGACAAGCACAATGCGTCCGCCGCGCTTGACGGTGCGAACCGCATCGGCGATAGCCCTTCCGTTCCCCGATGTCTCAACGATAACGGTAACGCCTTTTCCGCCGGTCAATTCGGCAATGCGCGCCTGCACATCTTCCTTCATCGGATCAATAACCGCCGTAACGCCCATTTCCTTCGCCAGCTCCTGGCGGAAGGGCACAACGTCCGTCGCATAAATTTCACTTACGCCAAATACCTTTGCTGCCTGAATCGCAAGCAGGCCAATCGGGCCAAGCCCGGTTACGAGCAGACGGTCTGCCGGAGTAACCTTTGCGCGATTCATCGCGTGAAGGCCTACGGACAACGGCTCCAGAAGCGCGCCCTGCTCAAAGCTGATTTCACCCGGCAGCTTGAATAGGAAATCGCTGCGTACCGCTACATACTCAGCCCATGCGCCGTCAACCGGCGGCGTTGCCATGAACACAACGTCCGGGCACAAATTGTAACGGCCCGACTTGCAATATTCACAGCGTCCGCAGGCTACGCCCGGCTCTACCGCTACCCGGTCGCCAATCGCGACATTGGATACACTTGCGCCGACAGCTACTACCTCGCCAGCCAGCTCATGGCCGAGAATAATCGGTTTTTCCACGACGTAGCGGCCAATTCTTCCGTGCTCATAATAATGAACGTCCGAGCCGCATACGCCAATACAATATACTTTGACGAGCGCCTCATCGTCTTTCGGCGTCGGAACGGGTACTTTTTGAATCTCGATATCCAGCGGTTTGTTCATTACGGCTGCATCCATTACGTTTATGCTCATCATCAGCTCACCTTTCAGAATACTTGAAATAATCAAAGTCCGCATACTTGCCTCGCCCGCTTAAATCCTGTACGCAAATGCCGATAAATGCCCCGGTGAAGCCTTGATCAAGCGCAATGCCATCCTTCACCAGCTCGGCGTTTTCATCCGATATTTTGCTGGCATCCAGAACAGGGCCAATTGGCTGCCAAGCCGCTCCATCCAGCGAATAATAGAATTGCAGCGCCTCATGGCGGACTTCCGCCTTTAAATAGCAGCGCTCGGCCCCATCAATCGATACGGGCTGCTCAAGCGGCTCATCATAGACAGAGCGGTCGCTCGACATAATGCCGAGGCATTTGCCCAGCTGCTCATCGCGGCTGATCCATAAGTAATAATAATTCTTTGTATTGTAATAGTATACAAGCCCGGCAAGCTGCTGATAAGTATCTGGCTCAAATTCAACGACCGTTTCAGCATCTACTGTGAACGATTGCTGGCGGCGTGCGATCAGGCTCTGCCGGTGGGAGGAATACAGCGATTCTCTTCCCTTCAGCCTCATATGGCCGGGACGCTCCTTCAGCGTTGCCCATTGCTCGCTCCGCGGCTCGCGCAGCGTATGAAGATGAATGCTGATCGCATCCCCGTCAAAATGCTCGATCTCCGGCTCCGCCGCAAAACGATGCTCCGGAAGCGCAGGCGCGCTCACCTGAACTTCTGGAGAATGGCCTCCGCTGATAAGGCGCAGCCAGCCGTCCTCCGTCCAAACGACCCTCTGAAGGGCCGTTTCCCGTCCAAGCGTGCAGCTTCCCGAAGGGCTGAGCGGCCGCGCGCACAGATGGGCAATGTACAGCTGCCCAGCCTGCGTCTCAACCAGACTGACATGACCCGCCTTTTGCAGCTCAAGCTCTGGGCGGTCCGCCGACGTAATAAGCGGCCCAGCCGGATCGGCCTCGTAGGTGCCAAGCAGCGTCCGGGAGCGAGCAACCGTAGCCGCATGGCCAAAACGCGTGCCGCCCTCGGCGGTAATCAAATAATAATAGCCGTCATGGCGGTAAATGTGAGGACCTTCGGTCAAGCCAAGCGGCGTGCCGTCGAATATCGTTTGAATCGGCCCCGTCAGCGCCTTTAATTCCTCGGAATACTGCTGAATAACGATGCCGCCAAACGGGTTTTTCCCTTTGCGGTGATCCCATGTCAAATTGACCAGCCATTTGGTGCCATCCTCATCATGGAACAGGGAAGGGTCAAAGCCGCTGCTGTTCAAATAAATCGGCTCTGACCAAGGCCCCATAATCTCGGTTGCTGTAACGACATAGTTATGCGTGTCCTTGAAAGGCCCCATATGGCTCTTCACATCGGTAAACACCAGGTAGAAGATGCCGTTATGGTAGCTCAGGCACGGCGCCCATACTCCGCCGGAGTCGGGATTGCCGATCATATCGAGCTGGCTCGCCCGGGTAAGCGGGTGCGTGAGCACCCGCCAGTTTTTCAAATCGCGAGAATGATGAATTTGGACACCGGGAAACCATTCGAAAGTCGAGGTCGCAATATAATAATCGTCTCCGACACGAATGATCGAAGGATCGGGGTTGAAGCCCCGAAGTATCGGATTGTTAATTACGTTAATCGTAAACGCCTCCTGTCTCGTAAGTTCTAGCTGCTATTACTTGATTTTCGCCAGCTCGTCTTTTACGCTGCTTGCGTTTTGACCGACGATCGCACCGACCGAGTTCAAAAACTGCTCCGCACGCTTCGCGTCAAGCGCTTGGTCGTAGTAGCTGAAGAAGCCTTCCAGGCTGCTGCTGATCGAGCTGTCGTAGGCAAACGCCAGCGGGTTCATTTTCGCCTCGTCAAGTCCAGGGTTTTTCATCGGGCTGATGTTCGCGCCCTCGTTAATTTCTTTCCGTTGCAGCGAGTCTGTGAGGAAACGGATCGCCTCATAAGCAGCTTCTTGGTTCGTCTTCGAAGAAATCGCCATGCCGGCGCCGAAGCCGCCTTGGTAAATGTTAATGCCGCCTTGGCCGCCATCAACTGTCGGGAATGGCACAAAGCCTACTTTATCGGCAAAGTCGCCATCCAGGAAGGAGTTCATTGCCCATTCGCCTTGCAAATACATCGCAGCTTTGCCGTTCGTGAACAGTGATTCCGCCGCTGCATAATCAAGGCCAAGGAAGCCATTGATGAAGCCTTTATGATCGACAGCAAGCTCACGCAGCATTTCGCCCGCTTTCACAAAGCTGTCCTGAGTGAAATCGGCTTCGCCTTTTTTCGCTTTCTCGAACGGCTCCATGCCGCCGATGCGCTGTGCCAGATAAGAGAACCAGTGCAGAACCGGCCAGCGGTCTTTGCCTGCAACTGTAATCGGAACGATATTTTTAGCGTTCAGTTGGTCTACAACGCTTAGCAGCTCCGCGTAGGTTGTCGGAGGAGTCAGGCCATTTTCCTCAAAAATTTGCTTGTTGTACCACAGGGATACTCCGCTGAACAGAACGGGAATACCGTAGTTTTTGCCGTCGTAAGAGAACGTTTCCAATCCGCCGTTAAGCACATCGTTTTTGAATGCTTCATCCTTGTTAAGCGGCTCGGTAATATCGCCCAGCATGCTGTTGGATACGAGCGTGTCGAAAGTTTCACCGCTCCAATACGTAATAATATCCGGCACCTGGTTGCCTGTAATGGCTACTTTCATTTTTGTTTTCAAAGCCTCGTCTTCAAAAAACTCAGCCGTAAGCTCAACATTTGGATGCTCATCGTTGAATTGCTTGATCGACTTTTCAATAATATCTTTGTTTCTCGTCTCCATGCTCCACATGGTCAGCTTCGTTACATCGCCCGATGCTGCCTCCGTCGCTTCGCCTTCCGCCTTGTTTCCGGCGTTAGAGCAGCCTGCCATTACTACCATCATCATTGCCAACAATAAAATAAGACCCTTTTTCATGTTTGTTTCCCCCTTGAATAGTGTCGAATGCCGCAGCTCATAAATAGATGTTTCGATCAACCTTTAACCGAGCCCGCTACAACCCCCTTTTGAATATACTTTTGCAGAAACATATATAAAATAATGATCGGAGCTGTCGTAATGACCAATGCCGCGCTGATGAGCGAATAATCGGCACTGAAGTTGCCTTTGAACATCATAAGGCCGAGCGGCAGTGTTTTGAGCGATTCTTTGGATACCATAACGAGCGGAAAGACGAAATCATTCATAATGTTGAAAAAGGAAAGAATCGTAATCGTCGCCAGCACAGGCTTCGCAATTGGAAAATACACTTTGAAAAACGTCTGGTAGATCGAGCAGCCGTCAATCATGGCCGCCTCCTCCAGCTCCTTCGGCACCCCTTGAAAGAAACCATGGGCAATAAAGACAGCGACCGGAAGATTAAAGGCGACATAAGGGAAAAACAACGCCCAGAACGAATCATACATGCCCAGCTTGTTCGCCATCGTAAACAATGGAATCAAGGTGCTGTGGATCGGAATCATCATGCCGAGAAAAAATGCCCCCAGCAGCAGCTTCGAGCCTTTAAACGGCCGAATCGATAAGTAAAAGCCAATCAGCGTCGATACGACCAGCAGCCCGATAACCGAGAAGAAAGTAATGTACAAGCTGTTGAACAAATAGCCGTTGATTCCTTGGTTCCAGGCCTGCACAAAATTATCGAAATGCCACGATTCCGGCAGCCCCCAAGGGTTGGCGAAATACTCTTTGTTGGTTTTGAATGAGGAAATGACCATCCATACGAACGGATATCCTGTAAATACGAGATGCACCAGTAACAGCACATACAGCAGCAATCGGGAAAAACCTTTGCCACGCGTCCCCGCCGGCTGCATTGTTTGAGTCGCGCTCACCTTCATCTCTCCTTTCTCTTATTCGAATCTGGCGCCTGTACGGCTCAGAAGCTTGGAAATAATAAATGCGAGGCACAGCCCGAACAGCAGCAGGAAAGTAGAGATGGTGCTGCCATATCCGAAGTCCATCATGCGGAATGCATTTTTCATCATATAGCTTGCTAGCACTTCACTGCTATTATTCGGCCCGCCGCCCGTCATAATATAAATCAGGTCGAAATATTTCAAAGAATTAATCACACAGTTCAGCACCGTGAACGTAATGGTCGGCCAGATCAGCGGGATTTGGATGCTGAAAATAATTCTCCACTCTCCTGCGCCCTCTACTCGTGCCGATTCCAGCACCTCTTCGGAAATGCCCTGAAGCGCTCCGAAATAGACGATAATATAAAAGCCGATAAACTGCCAAGCAACAACTGCGATTACCGACCCTAGCGCCGTCGCTTCCTCTCCGAGCCAGGCATGTGCCCAGTTGTCGAGCCCAAGCTGCATAAGCAAATTATTCAGCAGCCCGAAATTCGGGTCGTAAATTTGCCCCCACAAAATGCCAAGCACGGCTGTAGACAGCATAACCGGCGTGAAATAAATCGTTTTCAAAAAATTCGACCCTCTCAGCTTGTAGCTAAGCACAATGGCAAAGAACAAACCGACAGGCAGCTGAATTAAAAGCGCTCCCAAAGTTAAGTACACGGAATTTTTGAGCGAGGTCCATAGAATCGGATCATGAATCAGCCGATTGAAATTGTCCCCTCCATTAAAAATCTTTGCCGAAACTCCGTCCCATTGGAAGAAGCTATAATAAATGCTCATACTGATCGGCACAACTACGATTGCCAAAAAAATCAACAGCGCGGGACCCATGAAAAACAGTCTGCTGCCCAAGCGTCTGACGCCTGTCTCGTTCATCCGTAACACCCTCTCCTAGCTTAATGCGCATGATGCCTGTTGCGTTGTATCCGTTTTCATTATTTTATCAATGACATAAATCATTGTAATGACACGTTGATTAGGTAAAATAGCACTTTCATTGGTTCGTCCGGTCGGGCGATGGAATAAAACAAAAAAACCGCATTCGTCTGAATGCGGTTCTTTTGAGAGGAAGCTTTTAGTTTGTGCCGACTATTGTAGTAGGACGTGAATGGGAACATAATACCCCCAAATCCTGCTAGAAGCAGCCCGCGTCAAACGTATTCCCGATCGATAGGCTTGGTGGACACAGAAGACCCTATTTCTATCGAATAACGGGTTATGGCATAGTTCGCGGACTCAGGAGCAGCTATTGCGATGCCAATCACCATTTTGAAGGGATAATGAGGACGATAACGGATCTCCTGTCCGCATACTGCCCGAAATCGCATAAAAAGCCAGAATAGCGGAACCTCAGTCCCAATCATCCTTAAACTCTTCTGGGCCAACATCCATTTTAAAATCACCTTTTTCATAAAGAAGCGGACTGCGCTCCACCCCGTCTTTGGAATATTTTTCAACGTGACTGACTCGCATTTGCTTGGCATCTGTGAGATCGATGTGGGCAATTGCTACCCAATAGGCGTAATCGTTTTTCTCGAGAAGTGGTGCTGTTACGGTTTGGCCCTGATGATTATCAACAACTGCGCGAACCTTCATCGATTTAAAGCTACCCGACCCATTGCTTATTGCGCTATAGGCGGCAAATAAAACGAATTTTAACGCTTCCGGCCGATGAATGACAATCGTTTCTTTACCATGTCCCGCAGCATCCCCATCCAGTTGAATGTACGGAGCAGTATGAGGCGATCCAAGGTTGCGATAATAGATTTTGCCAACCTGCCTGTCCTTTGTTACATAAAAACAATACAAATCCAAATCCTTATCCGTTTGCCATTCCAGAGTCGCCGTAACCTTGGCCGACTTTTGAATGTTAATGCTTTCTTTCTTCTTGAGCTCTACTTTTAGCAGTTGGTGTGGCTTTGCGGGGGAAACGACGGGCTCGGCAGCGGCAGCCACTTCCGCAAGTGATTCGCTCGATACCTTGAGTCCAAAGTTGCTAACAAGGGCGGCGAGCCCTCCCTCAAAACCGCTTCCGACGGCGCTAAACTTCCACTCCCCTTTATGGAGATAAAATTCGCCAACAACGATGGCTGTTTCTTTGCTAAGGCCTTCTCCGAAGTTAAATCTTCCTATCTCTTCTCCGTTGATCGGGTTATAGATTCGCCCTACGGCGCTGCGAACTTGCGAAAAGGCTTGGCCGTACAATTCCCCATCATGAATGGTGAGTGTTACCGCGATTTTATGTATATCACTCGGTATCTTTCCTACCGATATTTTTATAAGCTCTCGATCACCATTCGCCGGACCTGAGTGTGCAACGGCATGCTGCCGGCTGGACTGTTGATTGTAGAAGATCATATCTTCATCCTGGGCACATACACCTGCTTGATTTAAGAGAAAGGCTGATGCATTTATATCAATTGCTGGATCTGCCGCCTGCCAAGAAAGTCCAATTGCAATATCAGTAATCCCGCGGCCTTTTGTAACATCGATTTTTTGACCTTTTGTGAGGATCATGGATAACCCCTCCTTATCAATCTCCTATTTTACAAAATGACACATTTTTAGTATATCACACGAATTAATGACTATAGACATCGTAACAGCTTCTTAGATTTCTCTTCACCCAAGTCATCCAAAAGCAATGAACCAAACACAAAAAATAAAATAACAGGATTGACTTTCTGCTCAGAAGTAACTATGATAGTTACAACGGTGGTGATAACAATGAAACAACTCAGCAGCCGCTTCTCGATGGGAGTCCATATTTTGACATTGATTGCTGTTATGCCGGGAGATTGCACAGGGGATATTATTGCTGGCAGCGTGAATACGAATCCCGTCGTCATCCGAAGAATTATGGCCCAGCTGAAAAAAGCCCGCTTGATTAGCGTCCGGCCCGGTGTTGGGGGTGCTACTCTTTTGAAAGACCCCGCATCTATTAGCTTATTGGAAGTGTATCATGCGGTTGAAGTCATTGATGAGGGGCCCTTGTTCAATTTTCATCAAAATTCTAGTCCGCGCTGCCCTGTAGGCAGAACCATTGAAGCCTCGCTTACGGCAGAACTGGCTGAAGCCCAAGCTGCTATGGAGCAGAAATTGAGCAGCGTGAGCATCGCGAAGATGATGGGACAAGTAGGATGAAAAAAGCTCATGCAGCAGCTTTTTTACGCGCTCGTTGTAACCACTTGAGTTATAACATTGAAAGTTTCAATAGTAAATAAATCTAGGCTACAAGGGGAATTCGATAGTGGAGTTCCGTTTTATTACACACAAAACCACCTAATGGAGGAATGAATCATGAAAATTTTAGTAACTGGCGCAACTGGACAATTTGGCTCTCACGTAATCGATTCCCTGTTGAAAAAGCTGCCCGCTGAACAGCTCGCGGTAAGTGTGCGTACACCAGAAAAAGCCGCGCATTTGCAGGCACTAGGCGTTGACGTTCGCTACGGTGATTTCGATCAGCCCGAAACCCTTGATAAAGCTTTTGCCGGTGTAGACCGTTTGTTGATCGTTTCCGCTGATGCAGATAATGCTACGCGTATTCGCCAGCATCAAGCTGCTATCGATGCAGCTAAAAAAGCAGGCGTAGGCTTCATCGCTTATACAAGTGTTGCCAAAGCCGATAAGAGCACGCTTTCGCTCGCAGAAGTACATCGCGCTGCGGAAGCAGCCATTCTGGCGACGGGCATTCCCTATTCGCTGCTGCGGAACAATTGGTATGTTGAAAACGAAGCAGGCAGCGTGCAGGGCGCCATTCATGGCGCTCCATGGCTGAATGCCGCAGGAACTGCTCGCACAGGCTGGGCCTTGCGCAGTGATTATGCCGAAGCGGCGGCGGCTGTTCTAGCTGGCGAAGGACATGACAATACCGTTTACGAGCTGTCGGGCAAGCCTCGTACGCAAGCTGAGCTGGCAGCTATCACTGGCGAAGCATTGGGCAAAGAGATCAACGTCGTGGATGTAGACGATGCTGCATTCGGCCAAGCATTGACTCAAGCCGGATTGCCTGATTTTGTCGTAGCGATGTTTGTGGATATGCAAGGCGCAATCCGTGAAGGCTCCCTCGATGTAGAGAGCAATGATCTGGAAACGCTGCTTGGACGTCCGGCTGCTCCTTTGAGCGCATTTGTTACAGCTCTATCTGGACGTTAAGCTATCGCGGATAATAGGATATTTATGGTAAAAAATGAAGCGAGGCTGTCTCGAAAGGTCAGAAATGACCTCCGGACAGCCTCGTTTTAAATACAACGGCTTGAAACCGGACTTGGATATGTGCCCCCCTTGTCAAGGCGATCATACATACCGAAAGGCAGCTTCATGCTCTTCGTTTCAGGGATTCGGGGATTCGGGGTTTGCACCCGGCACAAAGCTAGACTCGGCGGACACAGCAGACGCTATTTTAACAAAATCAGGGTTATGGCACAGGCTGCGGACTCAGGAGACGCTAATGCTCCACAATCGGCCATTTTGGCGGGGTACGGAGGGCAATAACGGATTTCCTGTCCGCTTAAGGCCAGAAATCGGGTCAAAAGCCAGAATAGCGGAACCTCAGTCCTCCAAAAAAGCAGTGAGCATCCCGAGCTTCGAATTCTCAACTACAGTGCTTCAGCTAACTTGCTCTCAGCTACAGTGCTCTCAGCTACAGTGCTTCAGCTAAAGCGCTCTGAGCTACAGTGCTCTCAGTTACAATCGCAAATTAAGGTTCCCCTTTCCTTGAATCATCAGATGAGATTAGTCTTGAATAAACACGCAGCAAGGAGTTGCACCCCAGCTCCGGTTTACATACACACCTAGTTACTCAAGTTTGGCTGTCCGTGCTCCTATTTGGCGTTTTAAACACCTGTGTGGCTGTTCATGTTCCTGTTTAGCAATTCATGCTCCTGTGCGGCTATCCATGTCCCTTCGCGGCTGTTCCTACTCCTGTCTGGCTATCCATGTCCCTTCGCGGCTGTTCCTACTCCTTTCTGGCTATTCATGTCCTTTCGCGGCTGTTCCTACTCCTTTCTGGCTGTTCATGTCCTTTCGCAGCTGTTCCTACTCCTATTTGGCTGTTCACGCTCCTGCCTTCAACCGATCAAAGGCCTCTTGATTTACCGTAATGTCCACCGCTTTTACCTTTTCCTCAAAATAACGCTCGAATTTATGATGAAGCACTTCGCTTTGCAGCTGGGACTCCAGGCTCGCAAGGGGAACCGCATACTGTTCATTTTTGTCGATCAGCTGAATAATGGAGAAGCTGCTGCCCTGATCAATAATGGCAGAATGCTCGCCAACCTTTAATGTTTCAGCAGCCTGCTTCAGCAAGGTGTCGGCCTTGAGCGGAGAGGCTTGCTGCTCTAGAACGAGCGAGCTCTGGCGTATGCCGTCTTTGCCGTACTTCCTCCCCACTTCCGCAAAAGGCGTGCCGGAGTCTAGCTGCTTAAGAGCCAGCTTTATTTTCTCGCCTGCCGCTTCCCGTTCTTCCTTGCTGTAGGAGACGGACAGTTCATTAAAGGTAATTTGGATTTGATTTTCAAACTTTGCAGCATGGAATTGATAACGGTCCTTCACTTCGTCCTTCGTTACCTTTAATGCCCCTTCTCCCAGCTTCTCCTCAAGGTCCAGCCTTAATTGGCTTAAGGAGTAGAAATAATATTGGCTGAGATCGTATTGGGCCAGGCCAAAAATTGCCTTCCCCTGCTCTTTGCTTTCGCCCCGCTCTGCATTGTTTTTCTCCCAACGTTCAACGAAGCTTCGAAAGGAGCTGTCTGCCACAAGCCCATGCTCTACGGCCAGCAGCTGCAAGGTTTTTCCTTTGACAGCCTCGTCCATTGCTTGCTGTCTAAGCTTATCAATCGGACGCTCTTCTCCGAACGTTTCCGTCCAGTAGGCTTCACTATCTTCGGCCCCATAGGTTACGTTGAAATAGTTGGTGACGGCCCCTTTTTCCTTCTCCATATAAAGCAGAAACTCGGCTTCGGTGACAGGCAAGCCACCCACCTCTAGGATGATCTCCTCTCCTTGAGGCTCGGAGGGCAACAAGGCTGCGAACCCTGCGACTGAAATAACCGCCACTACTCCAATAACGACAGCGAATAGCACAATTCGAGACTTAGCCGTGTTGAAAAGCATTTGGTTAGACCCTCTCCGATTCATCCTTCTCCTCCATTCGCATCCGATCCCCTGCTCCACTCAGTTAAAGCTGCGCTCCGCTTTTCCCTTGACCTTTCATTCGGCCTTTCACTCCGCCTTTCACTCGGCCCTTCACTCAGCCCTTCACTCCGCCAAGCGACATGCCATTCGTTAATTTTTTTTGCAGCAGCGCGTACACGAGAATGGTTGGCGCAAGCACAATGACTAGGCCGGCGAAAAGGGAGCCCCAATCGGTAGCAAATTGCTGGATTTGCATCAGATTAGACAAGCCAACCGGAATCGTCTTCTTGCTATCGCTCGTAATGAAGGTCATCGCCAGCACGTATTCATTCCAAAAGTCGAAGAAGCTGAAGACAGTCAGCGTAATAATGCCCGGCCGGGCCATCGGCACAATAATGCGCAGCAAAATGCCAAAATAGCTGCAGCCATCCATCATGGCCGCTTCCTCGTAATCGTGCGGAATTGACTTCATGAAGCCGGTAAGCAAATAAATAGAAAACGGCAAGCTGCCTGTCGCATAAACGGTGCTTAACCAAAAGCGATTATCGAGCATATGCCATTCATTCATTAAAATGAACAGTGGCACAATAATGTAGACGCCCCCAATAAACAGCCCCGCCATATAAAATTGCGATATAAATCCACGCAAGCGGAATTTCATTCGTCCCAGCACATAGGCAGAGGGAACCGCTGCAAGCAGCAGCACCGCCATCGATAATAGAACGATAATAACGGAGTTGATCATGTAGTCGCCCATTTTCGCCGTCGTAAAAGCATGAACGTAATTGCTCCAATTTAGGCTCGACGGCAGCCGCCAAGGGCTTTCCATAACCTCCGTATTGGTTTTGAAGGACGCCAGTACATTCCATACAAGCGGATAGACGACTAAGAGCGCCTGCACGAGCAGAAAGAGGCGAAGAACGATTTTCCCCGGAATGGCTGTCAAAGCGGGCATGTTAATACGATCCCCTTTCCGTTAATTTATTGCTCACAAGCGCGAGCAGCATCGAAATGACAAATACGACAACCCCGATCGCCATCGCATAGCCAAAATTCGAGTTCGTGAAAGCTTGGGCATATAAATAAGTCATCACAACTTCCGAATGCCGATCGGGCCCGCCCCCCGTCATAATCGAAACAATGATAAAGCTAATGCTAAGGACCCCATTAATGCTGAAAATAATCGTGACGCGAATAATCTCCCACAGCATCGGAATCGTAATGCGGAAAAATTGCTGTATGCGGGTTGCCCCATCAAGGTCGGCAGCTTCATAAAGCTCCGGCGAAATGCTGTCGATCCCTGCCATATACATGACCATGTAATACCCGGCCGCCTGCCAGATCAAGGTAATAGCCAATGCCCAAAGGACGGTGCGCTGATCGCCCAGCCACGGCTTCGCCCACTCCCCAAGTCCAATCATCTCTAGGCCAGTGTTCACAAAGCCCATCGTAGGGTGATAAATAAAGGACCACAGGATAGCGATAACAACGAACGAAAGAATGCTTGGGAAAAAGAAAACGGTGCGGTAAAAGCCGCGTTCCTTGAGCTTCGATTGCGTTAAGATAGAGGCATTAATTAAAGCGATCATAATCGTAATAATCGGCACGACCAGCATTAAGAAGCCCGTATTGCGCATGGACAGCAGGAACGTCTCATCGTGAAGCATATCCGTAAAATTTTTAAGCCCGATATATTTCGGCTCATCACTTAACCCCGTCCACAGGTACAGCGACTTTTGAAAAATTTGAAACGTAGGATACACCTTAAACAAAGAGAATAGCAACAGTCCTGGCAATAAACATACGAGGATGAAAAAGGTTCTTTTTGTTTTCATAGTCAACATCATCATTCCTTCCCCCTGCCACAGGTGATACGCTCATGCTTGCAGGCTTATAGCTGCACAATGGTCTATACCGGGCTTATGATCGATTTGCAGAGGCCGCCATTCAAATAGCAAACAGCGGCCCACGTCTTCTTTTTTTACGTAAACAAACCAATTTCAGCGAGCTGCAGCTGTGCTGCACCGCCGCTATTCGCCGTTACATTCAAGCGATAATACGAGTAAGCAGTTGAATTGCTGAACGTATACGTCTTAGTCAAGAAACGGGTGGCAAATGCTTCATTCGTGCGCGTATCCAGCGTCGTCCAGTTCGTTCCGTCGTTCGAGCCTTGCAGCGTCCAGTTTTTCGGGTCCCTCGCCGGCACATCGTTAGCGGACGTTATCGCATACGAGGTCACGATATGGGAGACACCGGTTACAAATTTGTACTGAATCCAGCCTGTTCCGGTTGTGATGAGCCATTTGGTTGAAATATTCGCATCGAAGGCCTTCTCCTTCTCTTCTCCTGACGGGCTGCTTGTGGAGCTCGCCGTTACCGTTCCACCTACCGTGACTGATGTCGGTCCACCGCCTCCGCCGCCTATGACGGTCGATTCAAAAGCGCCAATATCCGGAGCTGCCCCATTAAATAAGGCATTTCCATAAAAATCGGTCGTTCCTAATTGCGGAACATTATAACCGGCATTTATGAGTGGAGAAGTGGCTTGCAGCTTGTAGCCATCCCATACGGTTGCGCCGCTTGTAAAGCCATTGGCTCCTAAAGTCGGCGCTTGCCCCGGGTTAACCATTTGAGGCGGTGCAATCACCTTCGCCGGATCATTCGGTTCGCCAGCCGCATGGCTGTCGGTAGTTACATAAAACGCATTGTTTCTAAATACAGCCGTTCCATAGCTGCCGGAGCTGCTCGGCCAAAAGCTGGAGGAAGGGGTGTTTTTGTCATAAAAAACGTTATTGTAAAAATAATACGGCACACTTTTGAAATAAGTAGAGGCAAGGTTAGCGTTGGAATTCGTAAATTTCGTTACGCCGCCGTTATAAATAAAGACGTTGTTCAGGAAATACGCAGCCGAGCTATCGACGTCGAACCAGCCAAACTTGATTAAATAGGCAGCGTTATCGTCACTGATGTTGTATCTGGCAATATTATTGCTGCTTCGGCCCAGATAAGACATCCAGCCCATGGGGTTGTTATGGGTATAGTTGAATTGATAGACGATATTGCTGTTGGGCGAATCAAAATCAAAGGCGGTTCCATCTCCGTTATTCGCCCCCGTCGTCGTCGGCCCGCCGTAAACCTCGTTGTTTTGGAACGTTACATTTTGAGATTTCCACGGATAAATGCCTGCGCTTTCCGCGTTATAGCGCTTGGACCAGCCATCTACGACGTTGTATTCGATTATTGCCCCCTTCGCATCACATACATCAATTGCGCCTTGGCCTATATTGCGCATGTAGTTGTGTCCGATATAAATATTCGTTTGCCACAAGTTATACGGTTCGATTTCGTCTTGGAACGCCGTTGTCGTCGTGTAATTGAAATTGGCAATGGCGAGCAGATCGACCTTCTCGATGGTGTTATTTTCAATCCTGACATCATTGAACGTCATGTTGGCCTTTAAAGCGCCAATGACATAAAACATAATGCCGCCATTGAACGAGGCGTTGCCATACTGGTTCGGCCATTCGTTCGGGCTATCGACATCATGCACGTAATTATCATGAATATAAATATGATCCATGATCGTGTCGCCGCCTGCCGCCACTTGATTCGTATCCAGCACAACCAGAATGCCGTCTCTTATGTTGGTGGGCTTGCTGTTTGCATAAGTAGTCGTTACTAAATCTACGTTAAAGTTGTCGTCATTCGTCACTTCAAGATTGCTGATTTCCCAATACTGCTGGTTGCGCAGCATGACGGCGCCCGTCGCTTGATAATCCCTCTGCGTTCCGCCACCGTTAATAATCGGCTTTGCGGTTCCGCCATATTTATCGATTTTGATAGGAGACCCTGCTGCTCCTGAGCCTTTAGGCCACAGCTGCCCGTTCCATACCCCGCCCGATTTAAACAAAATTTGGTCACCCGGCTGGAACGTCGTCGCATTCACTTTCGTTAGCGTTTTCCAAGCAGTAGTGGTCGAGGTGCCATTATTCGCATCATTCCCACCAGCAGAATCAATATAATACGTCGTATTTGCTGCACTTACCGCTACCGGCCCAATCATGAAAATAGAGGAACATAAAATCAGCAATACCAATAAGCCTGACATGCGTTTTTTCATTCTATTGCTTCCTCCCACATGTATTTGATTCAGACGCAAAGCTGAACAATGGAGCAATGGATTGCCTTCCTTTTTTTCATATTGCATTTCCAGATATCGCTACATGCTCATCAGCCCCTCTCCAATCGAAAATCTGTCGATCTTTGAATGAGACGGCGAAGCCACATCATTTGGAGCGCAAGCTGGTCTACAAGCTGGGTTTGCCAGTTGAGCTTCAGTATAAATTCATAAGAGCGTTAACCAAATGAACAAAAAGGCAGATTCATATAGAGGATTTTTAGCTGTTCATCGAAAAATGCAGGAAATCATAAAATCCTTCAGGTTTATGAATTATGAGATATAAAAAAGGATGAGCCTGAGGTAAACCCTCATCTCATCCCGCCTGCCGCCTGCCGCCTACAACATGCTATCTGCCGCCCGTTAGGCTCCAGCAGCCTCCAGCTCCTTCTGAATTTCCGAATACACTTTATACAGCTTGGCAGCATATTCATCCAACGTCATCTGCTTGCTCATAATCGAGGAAAATGGCTTATAGACTTCATCACTAGGGTTGAATTTGCTGCCTTTAGCGACCGGCTTAAAGGCGCCATTGACCGCAAGCATGCCATCATCCGCCGCCTTATATACGTTGTAGGTCGTCTCCGTAATATACGATTTAACGAGATCCGGCGCGCCTTTGACCGCCATAACTGCTTTGGCCTTGTCGCCATTGAGCTGAACGATCTTATCCGTGTACAAGTACTTGAGGAATTCTTTGGCAAGCTCTGGATTTTTAGCTTTCGCCGGAATGACTACCGTTTCCACATTCGTCAGGGCCGATACCGGTTTGTCTGCTCCAAACGAAGGAACGCCTAAATAACCGAAGCTGAACCCTTCCTCGCGCGGCGCATCCTTCATTTCATCCTCAAACCAGCTGCCGTTTGGAATAAACATCGCTTTGCCTTGAAGGAACGCAGTCTGCGATTGAGTGTGGTTAAGCGCAACAGTGCCCGTCATCAAAGCATTGTCTTCGGTTGCAATTTTCTCCATAAGCCCCCATACCTGCTTATACGTATCGCTTTTCCAAAACTCAGGATCGTAGTCGAAAAATTGGTTCAATGCTTCCATGCCGCCCGCTGCATAAATGGCAGGAACGATCATTTCCTCCAGGTAGCCTGGATAAATGCCTTGGTACGTAAATAAAGCGCGTCCATTCTCTTTAGCCGCCGCATTTGCCGCAAAGAAATCATCCCATGTTTTAGGCGGCGTCATCCCTTTCGCCTCAAACAGCGCTTTGTTATACCACAGGCCCATGACGCCAAAGTTATAAGGGGCCAAATACACTTTGCCATCATCATACGGGGACGTTGCCCGGGAATTCAGAACACCATCGAGAATTTTATCCTTAAGCGGGGTGCCCTCTGGCGTCAATTCCTCGAATACTTCCGTCAAATCAAGCAGCGCTTTGTCTTTAATCAGCCCGTTCACAAGCGGCGTATTGTCGCTGCCGGAAATGTACATAAAATCGGGCGGATTGCCCGCAACGATTTTTGGCCGAATGAGCTCG
The DNA here is from genome assembly GCF_059383755.1 of Paenibacillus sp. JT22N15. Taxonomy (NCBI): domain Bacteria; kingdom Bacillati; phylum Bacillota; class Bacilli; order Caryophanales; family Paenibacillaceae; genus Paenibacillus; species Paenibacillus sp. JT22N15. Next base: position 50,375 of record NZ_JBXENV010000014.1, read on the forward strand.
CCGATTTTCGGGCTGGCGGTAATGTTGATTTTAGTCCCGGGGTAATCCTGCATAAACGCCTCGGCAGCGCTATCCCAAAATTCCCGGCCATAGCCGCCTTGGAAGACGGCAACGTCCAGCTCTGGATTTTCAAACGTTTTGCCGCTTGCTGGCGAAGCACCCTCAGACGGGGATGCAGCAGCTGTATCCGAAGCCGATGGGGCGGCAGAGGATGGCGGTGTCGCTTCATTGCTCGGACTGTTGCCCGATCCGCAGCCGGCTAACGTCGTAGTAAGGGCGATCGCTACAGCTGCAAAAGCAAACCCATTGTTTTTTTTCATTGATTTAGTGACCCCTTTCATTTGTAATGAACTTCATTATAAGTTCGCAAGGAGCGTCGCTAAATGAACAAAAGAGCGGATGAGTATGGACAATTTTAAGATTTTCATGATTAGACGGGCGGCATGCTTTTTACATTTTTCGGGGGATGGCCGTAGCGTTTTCGAAATAGGCGATTAAAATAAAACGGATCTGGAATGCCCACCTCAATGGCAACCTGCTTCACGAGATACTTGCCAGACAGGAGCATGTCATAGGCTCTGTTCATGCGGATTTCATTGAGCCTGGTCAAAATGCTGCTCCCCGTTTCTGCCTTGAACAGCTGGCAAAGATACGGCTCAGACAGTCCCACATAGGAGGCTACATCCGAAATCGACACGCGATCCGCAAAATGTTTATTTAAGTAGGCCAACGCTTGCCGTATTTCCTGGCGCAAGGTAGAAGTGGATGCAGCAAGCTGCGCTCCTTGTCCTAAAGAGTCCAGAATTTCATCCGAAAGCTCTTTAATGATCAGCTTTAAGCTGGAATCAGAGTCCGCTGCTTCGACTTTTTCAATCCAGCCCTTCTCGTTCCAAGGCGTGTCCATTTGCAAGGCTGCCGCATTAGAAAGCCCCCAAATGCCCCCTGCTACTATGCGCTTCAGCGATTTCGAATGAATGCCATGCTCGGCGGCGGATTCCATTAATAAAAAAGCTTTTTCCACCCACCGTTCAATCGCGCCATCGCCAGAGCCGCGCAAGCACTCCCGCAGCTGGGCTTCTGCTTCACGAAACCGCTCATTCGTATCTGCGGCTAGCCTGGTATTGGACTGGCACCCTGCTTGATACGCCGTATAAAAGCGAAGCGCCTCGGCCTGCCTATTTAAGCTCATTTGCTCGATGAGATGTTTAAATGACGTTGCTGGCTGCCCATAAATGACGCTAATCACTTGGCCATAATACATTTCCGACAGCTTAATCAAACGTTGGGCTATTTCTTCAGGATCGACAATATTTTGGAGCAAGGGAGTGGAGATGATTAAGGTGTAACGGTTCGGGCGGGGATGAAATACAAATAAAAAATGCTTGTTCGGGAACAGCCCCTCGGCAAGCTTCTCTAACGTTTCATGAAAGTCTATCACCTGATGATTAGCGCGCTCGCCTTCTAGCATATTTAGCGTAAATGTATAACAGCATAAGCCTTGTAGCCGAGAGATCGCTTGCCTTTCCTTTTGATTAAAAATATTCCCGTTCAGCTGAGGCTGCTCAGCTTGATCATGCTTTTTCAACAAATCATACAGCTGCGCCAGCTCATCATCGGCCTGCTCTACAGTCGTTGTCTGGGGTTGAAAATAACTCCGTTTGGCATCCAGCTTAGCCGCCATTTCTTCAAGCGTCTGCATAAACGTTTCGGTCTTCAACGTAAGCTTGAGCATATAATCGTAGGCGCCGAACTTGAGCGCCTCGCGCACGAGATCAAAATCATTATAGTTGCTTAAGACGAGAACTTCGCCTTTAAATCCGTCCGCCAGCAAGCTTTTAATCAGCTTAAGGCCATCCATTTCAGCCATTTTAATATCGGTAATGACGATATCCGCCTTGGTTCTTCTTACGAGCTCCATCGCCGATACCCCGCTCGAAGCAGAGCCTGCGTATTCGAAGCGGCTATCCTCCCATTTAATGATGGTTTTGACAGCATGACGAACGATCATCTCATCATCTACGATAATGACTTTATACATGTTCTACCCCTTCCTTCATCGTCATTGGCAAGCTGATTAACGTTTGCGTCCCGCGACCTGGCTCGCTTGAGATTTTAATCCCGTATTGCTTTCCTACATGAAGGCGTATTCTCTCTTCTACATTGCTCATCCCTATCCCTGACAGCTTGTCATGGGAATGCTTCCGCTCCTGCACCTCGGCCATATCGAAGCCTTTGCCATCATCGGAAATTTGAAGCAGCAGCCTGCCCTCGTTAATCGAGCCGTCTACGGTAATATGTACTCTGCGGCCTTCCCCGCTGCCCGCATGCAAGATTGAATTTTCTACAATCGGCTGAAGAATGAAGCGCGGAACTTGGCACTGATAAAGCTGATCATCGCTCATGCGGCATGCGAGTTTAAACGAGTCGCCATATCTCATGCGCTGGATGACGGCATAATGCATTAAGTTGTCGATTTCCTTCTCCAGCGTAATCATTTCTTCCGTATCCAAAATCGTATTATGAAGCAGCTCGGATAAAGACGCGATCCCTTGCTCCACATTTTCGTTCCCGCTCATCATTGCGCTCCATTTCAAGGAATTTAACGTGTTGAACAGAAAGTGAGGATTGATTTGAGCTTGAAGCATCTTCAGCTCTGCCTCGCGCTTCGCCTGCTGCTCCTCTTCGACTTGATAAATCAGCATTTTGAGCCGTGCGACCATTTGATTGATCGTTTCGGATAACCGCCCCATTTCGTCGGAATGTGTCGGACCGAGCCGGGTTTCCAGCCTGCCAAGCTTAATTTGGGTCGCATATTGGAGCAAATCGCGCATCGGCCGATTAATGCTGCGATAAATCCACATGGCCAGCAGTCCGGCTAGCAGCAGGATGAACAAGCAAATATACAGCAAGCTTCCTCTAATCGCAGAAAGCTCCGAAATGATATACGAATGCGGAATCAGGCCAATCATATGCCAGTCTGCTGACCGGATATAGGCGCTGCCTACAAGTACGCGTTCCCCATCGACTTTCGCATAAAAGGTTTTGCTGGGCCCATTGGACATCATGGCGCTAAATACTTCTTGCTGGTTATACGTCTGCCCATGGGGAATCGAAGACGACACGGAGGACACGACGACGCCGCTATGATCCGTAATGTAGAGCCTGCCTCCTTTTCCAAGGTCCACATGCTCAAAAGTATTGCGCGAGAACACCTTTTCATCAATGACGATAACGAGGTAGCCCAACGTTTGATTCAGATTATCCTGGGAAAAAATAATGCGGCTCAAAGCAATTTTATCCGAGCCCCGGTTGGAATGCAGATACGTCCACTTTATGTTGCCAGCCGTTTCCGTTATGCCTTGCAGGGAATCCGCGATTTGGTTTTTCGGATACCATTCATATCCCAGATCAAAAAAGATATCGCTCTCATTAGTCAAAATCACAACATTCGAAATATTGCTTAGGCGAAAGACTTGCTCCCCCAGAGCATCTTTAATATCGGTCTGCAAGCCGTATTTCTCAAAATCCGTCATGCTGTTCATATGCTGGAGCCCGCTTTGTATCAGGCTGTTTATAATAATGGATTCACTAAGGGTCTCGTATTGCGCAAGTTCTCTGGATGCATTCGTCGCGGATTCGGACAACACTTGAAGGGTGGATGTGCTTAGTTTTTCTGAAATAGACGCCTCATATCTAAGGTTCGAATAAAGTGCTACGGAGACGACAGGCAGGAGCGAGGTAATCAGGAAGGCAATTAATAGTCGATGCTTAATAGATAATTTCCGTAAAAATGTGGAAGCCCGCATAGGGCTAAGCTTAAAATTTCCGTTCATCCTACACCCCCGTTTGTTGCTCAAACTCAAAGCGTGCATTAATTCATGAATAGAATAGCTTTATCTTAAGGGCAAATGACATAGCCGTCTATACAACCAAACAACAATAACTTTTTGGGGAGTGCCAAAATAGGAAATAAAAAAGGCGACCGACTATTATAGTCGGCCACCTTAAGTGGTATCGGTTCAGCTCTATTGAGCCTTATTTACTTTTTTTCCATGACAGCGAAGTCATTTTCTTCATGATCCGCAAAGTTAAATACCCGTCCGGATGGCATTTCTACTAAAGGGCCGAAATGTGAAAAAAGAATAAAGCTGCCCGCAGGCAGCCGTGAAAACATAACATGTGGTTAGCCGCTCTAAATGGACAGCGGTATTTCTTTAACTCCGCGCACAATCATCCCCGGTCTCCATTCCAAATCGGCGATATTAGCCTGAAGCTCAAGCCTCGGGAAGCGCCGAAGCAGCGTATTGATGGCGATTTCTCCTTCCAGCCTTGCGAGAGGCGCGCCCAGGCAGAGATGAATTCCTTTGCCAAACGCCAGGTGCTGGCTCTTGCCCCGGGATATATCGAATACATCGGGCTGGCTAAAATGCTCGGGATCACGGTTCGCAGAATCAAGCGCTACGATGACCATGTCATTTTTCTTCATCATATGGCCTTTGAATTCCAGATCCTCGCTTGCCCAGCGACCCGTACTAAATTCGACAGGCCCGTTGTAGCGGAGCATTTCTTCAATAGCGCCATGAATGTATTCCGGATGCTGCAACAGCTGCTCGCGCTGCTCCGGGTGTTCCAACAGGGCAAGCACGCCATTGCCGATCAGGTTGACCGTTGTTTCATGCCCAGCAATAATGAGCAGGGTAATGACCCCATATAATTCTCCTTCCGTTAACTGATCCCCACTTTCATCCGCGACCACCAGTTGGCTGATCAAGTCATCTGAAGGGTTTTCCCGTACAAAGTCAAACCGCTCTTTAAGATAAGCTACGAATTCATCTTGGGCCTGCAAAGAGGCTTCCCGGCTGCTCTCCTCAAAGGAGACTTCAATAATGGAATTTGACCAGCTTCGAAATTGCTCACGATCCTCAGCAGGAATACCTAGTATTTCGCAAATGACAATAATAGGAAGGTGGAACGCATAATCGTCAATCAGATTCTTGGTATGACCAGCGGCCACCGCATCGAGAAGCTCATCGGCTATTTTCTGAATGTGTTCTCGCTTCCCCGCAATGATTTGGGGAGTGAAGCCTTTTTGCACAAAGCCACGTAAGCGTTTATGATCCGGCAAATCCGAGAACAGCATGTTTTTGCCTATTACACTCTTTTGCTCAATGCTGCTGACTTTAGCTATATCTTTAATAAAACGCTGGTCCTTGAGCACTTCCACGGCGTCCTCATATTTGGTTACGATCCAGCCATAATGGCCATTCGGGAAAAACTGCTTAAAAATAGGATTGCTGGCTCGTAATTTTTCATAGACGGGGTAGGGATTCTGTTTAAACTCCGGTGTAAGCATCTTCTGTTCTATCGTGTCTCTTGAATTCAATGCCACCATCTCCTTCCAACATATAGAATACGTATGGTAATCTACGATTCGGCCAGGGACAAAACTAGTGAAAATTGATGAAGAGAAACTCATTCATTTAGAAATCAATCAAAACCCTTTTATGACAAATTTTAATAAAAATTCCTTTTTCTGATTCACAAAGAGTATACCTCACCTACAGAATCAAAGTCAATTTGTGCCACAAACGCGAAAAAAATCATTCCACCCTGAAGACTATTGTTGTACTTTTGCCTCCTCGTTGGAACTTTTCTACATTCCAATATTCCTTTTCTCTGTTCTTCATCAGTTCTAATATTTATGGTCCCCCACAGAATACTGCCCGTTACTATAGCAAAAAAATGAGACCATCTGCGAAGTCAGCGATCTCATTTTTTTGCTATAGTGTCCCGTCGTAAGGCATCTATTTCAATATAATATCCGAAACGCCCTGCTGTTGATTCTCCCAATTAAATCAAATAATTATTCAATACAATTGCTTCAGCTTAGGATTAGAAACACTTTGGAAATCTGCGAATTCGATCCGATTGCGTCCATTTTGCTTCGCTTGGTAAAGGGCTTTATCTACTGCAGCAAAAAGTTGAATTAAATAGCCTTCCGGATTGTCCGGCACATGCTCATGATCAAAGTCCTCAATGGATAAAATGCCCACGCTTACCGTGATCGAAACCTGCTTGACTTCATGCTCTACCAAAATGTAGTTCGACTCTACCGCTAATCTCACTCGTTCCGCTAATTGCTCTGCCAACTGGCGCTTAGTATGCGGAAGGTAGATCATAAATTCTTCCCCCCCATATCGGGCTAAAATATCGGTACCGCGAATGGATTGTTTGACGGCTTGAGCCGTACGATAAAGAACTTCATCCCCTATTACATGCCCAAAGCGGTCATTGATCGCTTTAAAGAAATCAATATCAAACAGGATGAGTGAAAATGGCGTTTTATATTGAATATTGGTTATAACCTCATGAGTCAACTGTTGGGTCAAATAACGGCGATTGTAGCAGTTGGTTAAACTGTCCGTAAGAACTAATTCTTCAAGCTTTCGATTAGCTTCAGATAACTCATTACGGATGCGATCCAGTGAATGATTGCGCTCCTGGAGGATCTCATTTTGCCGATTCATTTCTTGAACATAAAAGCGCTCTTGCGAGACATCCTGGAACGTAATAATATGGCCGATTTGCATCGGGTAAGAATCAACAATTGGGGAAGCTTGTACAATAAAATGACGTTCGATATCGCGCTGGGCGACGATTTCAATTTGAGACAACGTATTTTCCTTTTGCTTATAACGCTCCAGAAATTCCTTGCTGCTGCCCTCTACATGAACAGTGCCAAGAAACGTCTCCATATCAAAATAGTCACCCACATTTAAATCCATAGACGATCGTAAAGCTTTGTTAACTTCAATAATGGATTCATTCTCATCTAATACAAGGATTCCATATGGAATCGTATTGATGACGTCCTCATGGGCGATGGAAACAAGATCAAACACATTGTATTTTTTAATGACATATACGAAAAATAAATCTGAAAGAAAAATGCCTAGAGAAGTAAATCCTGGAATGATCGGCAGCCACTGCTTTAACACCACATTAAGAATAGCGTCAATACCGGCAAAAGTGGCCAGCACGAATATGCCCCACAGCGTAATCTTCACTTGATTTTTGATCATGGGTGACGTTCTTGAAGAATGTAATGCCCCAAACAAAACAAAGAGAGAAGCAAAAAAGTAGCTCAATAGAATAGCGATCACAATCCAGAACCATATGCCATATGCTCTATCGACGTAACCGCCCCTCATCGGAGCTACAAAAAGATTAAACGGATTTATAATGACACCAACTGCTGCAATAACCGCAGGCGCAAATAATAAAAATAGTCTCCTATTTCCCAGCTTGTCTGCATTCCCGGTAAGAAAGATCGTGAGCAGAAGCCAACCGCTTCCCAACAAGGAGAGGGCCACAAAAGACATATTTACATAAAACAACTGTAACTGCGGATCGTCAGTCAGATCTGTAGCAAATTGGCACACCGGCCAAAGCATCATTAAAAAATGAAATAAGAAATACACCTTATGTAAGTTCGTAATCCTAACGGTAGCAAAAACATAAATATATACGACAAACAAGAGGATGAATAAAAAGAGATCATACCATGCTAATGGGCTCACAAATTTTCTCCTTTTTTGATTCGACAGCTACGATATTATCAAATAGGTTTGGTTAAATTAACCACATCTTATCATACAGTCAAGACCGTGAGCTAGCCCACACAATGGCAGTCCAGCCAACCTCTGTCCTATTTCTTCATACATTCCTTTGTATTGCCGATGCTTGAACGTTTCATATTTGAGCTATGGGAAGAGAAAACGTTGTTTTGGGGAGAAATTCCGAAAGTTTTACGAGGGTCTTGCCTTAGGGCCAGCCGTTGCCGGACGGCCCTTTCTTACAATCCTATTCATGATCCAATGGATGATTATCCGAGAACAAATCCGGATTTTCCTTGAGCATTTCCGTTATTACTTCCGCTACCGCAGCCGCATCACAGACCCTTACATCGGCATCGCCTAGCCGCCCTTTATGCATGGCGCCTTTACTTTCAAGCACATCGTCTACCTTCCAAAAATGCTGCGACCACGACAGCCCGCAATGCCGGCGGGAAGGGACAGAAATTTCTGTTCCATCGGGCAATACCGTGAACAGCATCTCATGGCCATCCGTCAGCCTGCCCGGTATGTCCACCCATTCCTCGACTCCATGAATAAAGGTGTTGCGCTTTAAATCGACCCCAACCAGCAATATCGTCGCTCTTCGGTCAAGCAGCTTTCCCCATGCAGAGCCTCTAGCGCAGGGAGTATCGAAATGATGATCATCGTTTGTGAACTCTATTGAATCCAGGCCTAATGCTGCCACCGAATGAGTGGGATGCAATGAACGCACCACACCAGGCCGCTTGCGAAAAAGCTCGGGCAAAATTCCGACGCAGGAAGGCGACTGATCCACGTAAAATTTCGGATTATCCGCATTGATGTAGGACCAAGTATGGGTGGGCAGCACCAACAGCCCATCCTTCATATAGGCGGTGAACGCATCCAGAACGGTGTCTGCGCCACCCTCGACTGGCCCCATGCTTTTCATCGATGAATGGACGAGCAGCGTTCCTTGGCCGTCAATGCCAAGCTGCTCTAATTGCTTCATTAAGCTCTCTATTGTGTGCATGTTCTACCCCCTCCTGGGCTCATTATATCAAAACTTGCCCTTACTTAGGATACGATTTAACGTTTCCTCTATAAAGCGAAAGCAAAGGGCACCCATCCGGGCGCCCTTCGCAGTTTGGGGTTGGGTTTTTGAAAACCGCAATCCACAAGTTATATGGCAATAAATACCTTATAAAGCATAGCTTGTTCTCCTGCTTATGAACATTAGTTGGTTAAAGAAGCCACCCACGTCTCGACAGATATTACCTCGGCCTGTTGGGGGAACACCTTCTCGGTTAACACGCGATGAACCTCGGTGTCGGCATCGATACAGGCGTCGGAAAGCACCGTAAGGGCAAAATCTTTATCTGCCGCTTCCCGCAATGTCGATAGAACGACGCCGCTTGTGGCAATACCGCTGAGAATGAGTGTGTCGATTTGTTGGGAGCGAAGGATGACCTCAAGGTCGCTTCCGGCGAACGCGCTCACTCGAACCTTCGTCACAATCGGCTCGCCTTCTTGAGGCTGCACGGCTTCATGAATCTGCATCATCGCTTCTGGAGCCGCCACACCTCCGGATCGACTGGCAATGCCCCCAAACATTTTGTTTCTAGCACTAATCTCGGGATAACCTGCACGAAAAGCAACACGTACGTAAATAACAGGAATAGCGTGGCTGCGTGCCGCTTCAATCGCTTTTTGGAACGGAAGCAGTGCCCCCGCGCCAGCTGCGTACCGCGACACAACGCTATTTTGCATATCCATGACCAACAGCGCGCTTTTGCTCGGTGAATTTTGCATATGTTTTTAATCTCCCACTTTCTCATCATAAACGGAGGATGCATTCCGTTTTTATTATTATACGGAGAACATTCTCCGTTTGTCAACAAATCGCTATTGATGTAATATTTATAAAGAGGTGTTATTCAAAAATGTCTAAAAAAAATATTCCAGCTGGAGACGCTGACCCTACAGTGTCCTTCATCGCCGCTCCCCCCGAGAAGGCATTGCGGGCAGATGCCAAAAAAAATCGGGATCATCTGCTCCATATCGCCCATCAGGTTTTTATGACCGAAGGCATCTCCGTCTCGATGGATGAAATCGCAAGGCGTGCCGGTGTGGGGGTAGGAACCGTCTATCGGCATTTTCCAACGAAGGAAGATTTGTTTGGGGCCGTCATTGTCAGCCACAAGGCGCGGCTTATGGAAGAAGCCCAGCAATGGCTTGACCACGACGATCCGGGCGAAGCGTTCTTTCAATATTTTGCAACCATTATACGCGAGGGGATTGCAAACAAGGCGATCACCGATGCCCTTGTCAGCAGTCTGAATGTAGAGGCTGGTCGTTCGGACGTTGCGCGAGATTTTTGGCAAGGGATCGACAAGCTGCTCGCCCGTGCCAAGCAAAACGGCTCCGTTCGGGCGGATGCTCGCCTTGAGGATATCAAAATGCTGCTTATTGGCATTTTGCAAGCGACCGGGGACGGCGGTACTTTTCCAGACCGTGTCGTGTCGATTCTATGCGACGGTCTTCGCGGGTAAGCAAAAAATAACCGCTTGCCATTCCAGAGAAGGCAAGCGGTTATTCTTTTTACCCTAAACTACTTTTATTGAATAAGCTCCAGCAGCTCCGTCACGCTGGCTTCGTACTGCGGCTTGAACTGCTCTGATTCCATATATTTGATCACACTGGACAAAAACTGTTTTCCTTCCGGTGTTTCTAGCACCCTATCCGCGTCGAGCGAGCAAATAAGCAGCTTGCCTTTTCCTACGCGGCATTCAAACAGAAAACCTAATTTGTGATTGCGCTCAAAATTGTCGATGGTCTGTACGATAGGGCTCCATTCTTTGCTCGTACCGTCCATAATAATCGACTTTGAATGGGATACGATGCTCCACCAAGGATAAGTTGAATGCGGCTCGCACGGAAAGTCCCGGAAGACCGGGTGGCTGTTGTCGACTAGAAGCCCCATTGTTCCGACGGGAACCGGACGGTTCATGCTCTCCGAGATGGACCGAAACATCGGGTAGCACCAGAAATCGGTACTATAGAAGCCTTCGATACCATGGCTTATATGCTCCGGCTTCGGCATCAGCCATACCTTCTCTCCTTGCTTTAATAAAGCAAGAGCCTCAGCCGTAAGCGACTCAAAACGATGGACTTTGGACAGCTCCGCTTCAACCTGCTGCGGATAAATCCAGAGGTCATAGGACTTGCGAATATCCGTCTCCAAAATCCGCAGGGAAAGCACAGCTTTGGTCATCACATCAACAGCGGGCATCTCAATGCTCAGCTCGCAAATATCAATGTCATTTTGCTCCTCCCATATTTCCACCTCAGCCGTACCGGACGCCAGTACCCCCTGTCCATCCGCCAGCTCCCACTGGAGCTTGATTGCACCGGGCGGCTGATTTCTATACCAGCACAATTCCACATGAGCCTCGAAGCGTTCGGTCGACGTATAGTTGTATTTAGCAAACCTCGCCATAAGGACGGCATCGCTGCAGAAGGTCCGCCATTCCTCAGGCGTAATCAACCCCTTGGAATCCATAAAAGCATCTAATATGCCAACGAGCGCCGTTCCTTGTCCACTAAAATCCTGAAGGTCGAGCAATTGAAAGCCGGCAAGCTTTCTGGAGCGAAAAGCAGCTTCCAGCTCTTCCTTATAACAGGCTACTGCCAGCTGCCCTGAGCTTTCAAAGTATGGGCTGGCCAGATGATCCAGCCCTTTCTCCCTGAGGCGCTCTTGGAAAATGATAAAATTTTCCGCTTTCAGCGAGCCTGTATACTTCTCTATTTCTCCATAGTTCGGATACGTTGCGTATTGCCCAATCTCATGGGAAATGACCGGAATGTGGGGAATCCATTCCCCCGAGGCGTCGCCGAGCTGGACAGCTTTCGCTTCCGTGCCGTACTGGATTTGAATAACGCCCCCTGCATCACCCGACGCGCCCTCGTTATGATTAAAATCTGGCGGCACAATTTGATCGTCATAATCCTTTAACGTACCTGGAACGTCGGTCTGAACATGGCCTAGCGGAGCATCACACATTGCATAAGAACCTCTGAACAGCCGCTCCTTCGAGAAACGCACCCCGCAGAAGAAATCATCATGTTCAAGAATAGCAGGAGAAAATTGATGATTATTGGAGCCTTGTGTATACAACGGCCTGCTGTCGAACGCTTTATAGGCTTGCAAAATCGCATCGATTTTGGCTCTGCTGCCCCACAGCTCATTGCCCAGCGACATCATGACAAAGGACGGATGATTGCCGAATGCCTTGAGAATAGCATACCCCTCGCTAATCAAGTAGTCTTGCTCCGCCTGGTTATGGCGCTCATCTGCTGCTTCGGTAATCGTTCCCCAGAAAGGCAGCTCCGGTTCCATGTAAATCCCCAGCATGTCCGCTGCGGTAAACGCAGCCTCAGGCGGGCAGCACGTATGAAAACGATAATGGTTAATGCCATAGGACTTGGAAATGCCAAGAATTCTCAGCCATTCCTCGACATCCGTCGGCGCATAACCCGTCAGCGGAAAAATCAATCCGTCATGCTTGCCCCGAAGGAACGTTTTGCTGCCGTTAATTGTAAATTTATTTCCATCCGTTCTAAATTCCCGCAGGCCGAAGCTCCGCTGCTGCTGGTCAACGATTTCGCCTGTCTCATCCTTCAAACAGATGCTTACGGTATACAAATGAGGAGTGGCTTCGCTCCATAGCAGCGCGTCCTGCCCCAAAGCATATTCAAGCGAAATGGTCTGCGAAGTGAAGCTATATTCCTTCTCCGCCACCGTATGCACGTTTTCAGAGTTCCAACTGGCTGCGGATACCGTTAGGCTGCCGCTGAGCGCTCCCTGCACACCAGCTTCCACCTTCACGGAGCGCGCGGACAAATTCGGATAGAGCTGGATATCGGTCAAATACGAAGCGTTATAAAAATGAAGCTCGATGCGGCCTGTAATCCCGTTCCAATTGGTCTGTGTATCAGGGGAAGTCATATGGCCGCCCTTCGTTGGATAATCCGTATTGTCGACACGGACGGTAATCGTCTGCGGGCCGCTCTGAAGCAGTCCTGTCAATTCGTAGAGATGCGGCGTATTCAAGCTGTCCCGCGAGCCTACCTCGCGGTCGCCCACCCATACCGTCGTCATTCTCGTTCTTTCCAAATAGAGAAAACACGTTTTTTCAGCAAGCCCCGTGGGAATTTCTACCTCTCTCGAATACCATGCATACCCTTCGAACGCATACTCATCGGTCAAGGCCCCTACTAATTTCGTTTCGTTCTTCGGCCCTTTCCGGGCGTAGGATGTCGTTCCGGGCAGCTTAATCGAATCTGTAAACGGCTGCGACAACCCGCTCTTGTCCTTGTCCAGCTGCAGCTTCCATTCGCCCTCTAGGTTGATTTTGGTCAGCAAAATATCACTCCTCATAATAATAATCTCTAAACTCCTGCGGAGTCGTTCCGGTCAGCTTCTTGAATAAAAAGGTGAAGTAGGCCGCCGTTTGAAATCCAACCTGCTCCGACACTTCATATACCTTGATGCTTGGGTCCCGGAGCAGCTCCTTGGCCTTGTTCATACGCGCTTCCTGGACAAAATCAGATATCGTTCGGCCCATTTCTTTTTTGAATAATACGCTCAAATAGCTGGAGTTCAAATGAAACTGCTCCGCCAGCTGCTTCACCGTTACGTTATTATGCAGATGCTCCTCCAAATAACGGGCCACTTTCTGGATCAGGTTATGCTGCTGAACGGTTTGCTCCTTCTGCTTCAGCTGGATATACTGGGCGAGGAAGGCCATTACGACCGTTCTTATTTCCTCCACATCCGTACAGTCAATCATCCGCTGCCACATCAAAATATTCATCTCGGCGTCCGTTTCCTTTGTACGCTTCAATTTGCGGATCAGCTCACTAATTAATCCCATGCCAAAGGCCTGCACATATGAAAAGGACACGGGCTTCTGCGCCAGCAGCATCTCAAACGCATGGTTGAAATAAACGACGGCGTTCTCGCTTTCCCCGCTATCAAGCAGCTTTAAAATTTCCGGAAAATATTCCTCGTACAATCGAAAATCGTGATATTCATTCATTTCAACGTGGTCGAAATACAAAATTTGCCCATAGCCGGCCATTCTGGCGCTTGCCATCATATGCTTGATTTCTTTATATAACAGGGGGATTTCCGACCAAGTTTGGCATTCCCTGCTGATTCCGACGGTAACGGAAGCGTTGTACTGCTCCTTCAGAACATCCTGGATAAAAGAAAGCTGCTTCTCCAGCTTCACACGGTCAATTGGAGAGGCGTTCAATAAAATGACCGCCACTTCGTCCGCTCCGGTCTTGCCGATATACGTGCCTGCAAACTCGGACAGGCCCATTTTGACACATTTGATGAGCCCTTCGCTGAGCATAATTCGCTCCTTGGCGTCATGCGGATTGGACGGAAACAGACGGTCATAGCCGAACAGGAACAGCGTAGCCTGCCAGTCCTCCGACGGCAAATCGAGCAGACGGCACCAGGATTCGAGCAGCTCGTCACTTTGAATCGCACCTTCTATCAAATCCTTGACGTAATGCTCCTGCAGCACCTCATAGCTTTCCGTCATTTTTTCTTTAAGCTTGCTTGTCTCCAGCTCGATATGGTTTCTCTTCTCAAGCGAATCGCGAAATGCAGCAAGCTTCGCTTCCAATTCATCCGTCTTAATCGGCTTGAGAACGTAGGCCTTTGCCCCTAAATGAATCGCTTCCTGGACAAATTCGAATTCGTCGTACCCGCTTATCATCACCGTCTGCAGGGACGCAAGCTTCGGATAGTCCGACTTGCACTTGGCGAGCAGCTCTATCCCCGTCATTCCTGGCATCGACACGTCGGTGATCAGAACATCCACATGAGCTTCTGCCAGTATGGCAATCGCCTCTTCACCCGATTGTGCGGTCATTGGCTGTTCATACCCTAGCGCTTCCCAGTCGATGTGGCGGACAAGTCCTTGAATCTGCATCGGCTCGTCATCAACGATCAGTGCTTGCATCATGCTCCATCCCCCTTTTTAATTTCAGGAGCTTCCTTGCAGATCGGAATATGAATGGTCACGGCCGTCCACTCATCCTCCATGCTTTCAATTTCAAAACGTCCCTCTTGGCCAAAATAGAGCGCCAGCCGCTCGCGTATATTGTTCATTCCGAATCCGTTTTTCGTACCGATATAGCTGCCTGTCTTGATTCGCTCCAGCTTCTCGCGCGCAATGCCCTTCCCATTATCAAAAATCTGAAACGCAATGGCATCCTCTGTTTTGTTGATCATGATCTGTATAAAGGCACCCTTCCTAGTTGTAATACCGCCATGCAAATAGCAATTTTCCACTATGGGCTGCAAAATGAGCTTAATCGTATACAAATCAAGAACGTCCGTCTCCACCTGCCATTCTACGTGCACCTGATCGGGATAACGCAGCTGCTGGATTTCGACATAAGCCTTTAGATGCTCAAGCTCATCACGAATACGGGTCACATTAACGCGGTTATTGAGGGCCAGCCGATAAAAGGTGGTCAGGGCATCGATCGTCCGAATTTGAATGTCATCCTTCACATCCATGGCACGCCAGCGGATCAGGCTTAAGGAATTATAAATAAAATGCGGATTAATCTGCGCCTGCAGCGCTTTGAAGGACTGCTCGCGTTCTTTTAAAATCGCCTCTGTATGCTCTTCCACCAGCCTTCTGAGGCGTCCAGACATCGAATTAAATAGAACCTCCAGCTCTCCCAGCTCATCGTTGTCCCGGTTTCTCACCGTCGCTTCAAAATAACCTTCGGAAATATCCATCATGCGGGTTCCCAGCTTGCGTATCCGCCAGATGACGTTTTTGAGCACAACCATAATGAGAAAGGTCGATAAAAGGAGAAAAAAAGCGATGCCGCCCACTATATAGTAGAAAATTCGTTTGGACTGCTCCTCCAGCCGATCCAGATGCACAAGCGCCGCGACCGTCCAGCCGGAATTGATTTTCTGCCTGATTAATACCATGCCATCAACAGTTACGGCCGAGCCTTCCGGACTGCTCCAATACTCGCTTAAGGAGGATTCGGACAAACGGCTGCCGATCTCATTGGACTCTGAGGAGGCGATGATCTGCTCATCGCTGTCTACGATGAACATTTCCCCCGCGCCGTCAAACGGATGGTCAAACGACTCAGCAAATACTTCATTATAATTAAGCCGCAAATAGACGATGCCGTAGACGTCCCCGTACGTATTTAAAATTTTGTGCGAAACTACGAGCCGGGTTTTATCGTCGAGCGCATTCGTCCAGGTGAGGTTGTCCGGCGATTGAAGTCTTCCCTTGTACCATTCCTGTTCGATTAAGCCCGAAAGCTTACGATCTCCTGGTTTCCATAGAAGCCCGCCGTCCTGCACCAGCGTGTCGTTCGTATGGTAGATGCGGAAATTTTCGATTCCGGGCAAATATTTGCTCGTAAATAAGAAAGCTCGATCTACATATTGAACGGTAGCGTACTGTTCGGAAATGTCCTGATAGTCTCTCGATAATCTGGAAACCAGCTCACCGTCAGTCGCTGTCCGCGTAGCAAGCAGATCATAGCTCTGCTTGCGGAACTCAATGCTTTGGGCGTTCTGGCGAACAGCCTCCTTAATCGTGAGCATATAGTTGCCGCGGACAATATGCAGCGTCATATAGCCTGCTCCGATAGCCAGCAGGACGGTCGGAAGAAATACAATAACCCCATAAAACAGCACAATTTTCTTTCTCATATTCATGGAGCGGGTCATACGAATGATCCATTGCTCTAAACGTTGTCTCAGCCTCATCTGCCACTCCTCCATGAACTGCAAAGGGAGCCCCCTTCCTAATAGGAAGGGATGCTCCGCAAATTCTTTATTTTATTTGCCCGCTGCTACTTGCTCATTTTACTTGCTCATTGTAAGATGCAAGCCATTCCTGCTTGACCTCGCTCCAGTGGCCGCGCTTCTCCAGAGCTTCCTGGAACTTCGTCCATTCCGTCTCAAATTGGCCGCTATCCTTTGCCATCAGCAGCTTGGCTCTATATTCCTTGCGAATATTTTCGATTTCAGGGGAATATTTCTCCCATAGGCCGCCAGCCTTCATTTCAATCAAATCATACGGCTCGGCAACCCGGATACTTCCCATTTTACCGATCGCCTCGGTGAATTTGATCGTTTTGGCTGCTCCTGCTTTCCCGCCATCCGCTGTGTTCCACCACGGATACCACTCGTTGCTGTAGGAAGAAGCCATGTACAGCTCCGGCGTAACCTTCGCTTTTTGAGCTGCATCACCGGAATTCCGGCTTGTTTTATAAGCTTCATCCGTGAACTGCCATTTCCCAAGCGGCTGGTCAACCCAATCCCAGTACAGTCCAACTGGCCCTTCATTAATGACATGCTGTTGTTCAGGCTTCGGCTGCAGCGTGTAATCAAAAAACTTTAAAATCGCTTCCAGGTTTTTTGTATTGGAGCTGACATACACATCATATCCCGGATTCGGATTAACGACCTGATTGATGCCGACTTTCTCTACGCCTTGGACTTTAGGGAAAGGAACGACTTCATAAAACCATCCCGGCTCCGTAGGGCCGTCAAGCGTCTCCCATACGGAGGTTGGAATATTCCAGAAGCTTCCCGCATTTAGCGCGACACGTCCCGATTTATTTTTTTCATTATATTGCTCTTTTTTATTCGTCACGACCTCTGGGTCAATCAGCTTGGCGACGTACATTTTGTTCATCCACGCATAAGCCGCCTTAAAGTTCGGATCATCGTAAGCGAATACAAAATCATCGCCTTTTTTCTCGATTCCCCTGCCGCCCGTCGTGACGCCAAAGGCGGTGAGAATCGCGTTCTCATCGCTCCAGCTGAGCGTATCATTCGTATCCATTAGAAACGAAAGGGGAAGCAGCGTTTTGCCTGACGCATCCTTTTGCTCAGCCGCTTTTTTCAGAAAAGCCTCTACGCCTTCTATAGTAGCCAGATCAGCTATGGTCATGCCAACGCTTTCCAGCACATCCGTTCTGACTGACCATCCTTGCGATGCCCAGCCCGGCCATGGATCTTCCGGATTTTGGTCAAACCAGGTCGGAATCGACCAAATATGTCCGTCCGCATCCTTCATCAATTCGAGATACTGCTTCGGAATCGCAGCCAGCCCCGGATATTTATCCGGCATATCGAAATACTGCTCCAAAGACATCAGCTGCTTCGAGCGGTTCATCGCGCTCTTCACCGTTTCATTTCGGCCAAAAATCGCTGCGTCCTCAAAGCCGCCTGTGTTAATTTTCAAATTAAGCGCTGTCATTGCATCGCCCTGTGTCGTCTCCAGCTTAACATCAACACCCGGCTCTTTCTCGCGCCAATACTTCTGCACCAAGCTGTCATTATTCGTTGTTGCCGTCCATCCCAGCCACAGATTGAACGAGGTTGAACCGCCAGCTGCCGCGCTGCCTGTATCGGTGCTGCTTGGCTGATTGTTTGTAGAATTCGAGCAACCCGCCATTACGGTCAGCGATACGGCAACGGTTAATGCCGTTAAGAAACGCTTTTTAGATTTCACTGTCATACTCCCCCTATACAAGATTGTACTTCAAATCGGTATATAAATGTTGCTCTAATACCCGAATAATCAGCCTTTGACCGAGCCCACAAGAACTCCTTTGACAAAGTATTTTTGCAAAAACGGATAAACACAAAGAATAGGAATTGCACTGACCATTACAACAGCCATTTTAATCGACATCAGCGTAATATTTTGCAGCTGCGAGCTTCTCGCCAGCGCCTCCTGATTCGTGTTGGAGCCGAGTACGGCAGACAAATCCGACGCAGCTAGAAGCTGCTGCAAGAAGGTTTGAACGGGAATCAATTCCTGCTTCGTAACGAAGAAGGCGCCCGCGAACCAATCATTCCAATGGCCGACTGCCGTAAACAAGCCTAGTGCAGCCAGCATCGGTTTGGACAGCGGAATAATCATCTGCATTAAAATTCGCAGCGGTCCAGCTCCATCTAGTTCAGCGGATTCCACCAGCGCCTCCGGTATGCCCTGAATAAATTTCAGCATGACGAACATGTTCCAGACGGAGAAGAGGCCCGGCAGAACGTATACCCAGAACGAATTAATCAAGCCCAGATTGTTGAGCTGAATGTAGTACGGAACCAAGCCGCCGCTGAACAGCATCGTAATCAGAATATAGCCGAGAATGGTGCCTCTAAAAGGAAGTCCGCGATAGGACAATCCGTACGCCACAAGCAGCGTAACGAGCAGTCCGCCAACCGTCCCAATGATGGTCCTGCCAATCGTGATCAGATAAGAATTCCGAATAATCTCATTGCCAAGTACGATCTCATAATTAATAAGGGTAAAATTCCGCGGCCATAAGTAAACCCCGCCCTTGGCAGCATCTGCGCCGTCATTCAAAGATATGGCCAGCATATACAAAAACGGATAAAGCACGGATACACACAGCAGGCCGAGCAGCGCTACGATGACGTATTGGGCAATATTTTCACCTTTGCTCATCTTCATACGCCATCACCATAATCCTTCGCCGTTTATTTTTCTTGAAAACTGATTCGTCCCCACAACTAAAATCAGACTGATAATCGAGGAGAGCAAACCAACCGCAGTTGCCATGCCAAAGTAGCCTTGCTGCAGGCCGCTGCGTAAAATATACGTATCCAGCACGTCGGCCACTTCCTGGTTAGCTGAATTCATGAGCGGATAAATTTGATCCATGCCCACGGTAATCAAGCTTGGAATACTCAAGATCAGGACGATCGAGATCGTCGGCAGCATGCCTGGAATCGTAATGTGGCGAATTTGGGATAGCTTGCCTGCGCCCTCTACCTTGGCGGATTCATAGAGCTGCGGGTCAATCGTCGTAATCGCTGCCAAATAAAGAATCGTATTCCAGCCTGTTTCTTTCCACAAGCCGCTTAACACTACCATCGGCCGGAACCATTCCGTCGAGCCCAAGAAGAAGATGGAGTCCCCACCCGCTTGATTGATAAACTGGTTGACCAGGCCGCTGTCGAGCGTCAAAAAGGATTGAAGAATGTAGGCTACTACAATCCATGAGAAGAAGTGGGGCAGGTAGCTGACCGATTGAACGAAGCGCTTGAACACTGGCCGGGTCACTTCATTAATCAGCAGAGCCAGCAGAATAGGCGCCGGAAAGCCGAATACAAACTTCAACACCGATATATAGAGTGTATTTTTGACTACGGTCAAAAACTGGGGGTCTTGAATAAAGGAAAAATTATCTAAACCAACCCAAGCACTATTCCATATGGATGTTCCGATTTGGAAATCCCGGAATGCAACCTGTATCCCTACCATAGGGATATAGTTGAAAAGCAGCAGCAGGACCACGCCCGGTAAAATCATTAAATATTGCCATCGATACTTATAAAGCTTTGCGTACAATCTGCATCCCTCCTTGGTCTTTCTATCATAAAGGTAAATTCGGAGCACTCCTACGCAACAGCGGTTGGATATCTATCGTTCTGATTAGAATTCATAACGAAAAGGCTTCGCCCCATGTAAAGGAGACGAAGCCTTTTTGCAATTATTACTACTGAGCCGAAACATTTACACTATCCATATTCGGTCCCTCTGTACCCGTCGTTACAACTTTTAAAATATTGTTCCCGCTGCTCATGGATACCTGAATCGTTTTCTCGCCCCAGGTTGTCCAGCTGCCGGTCGCTGTAAAGGCAGCATTGCTGATTACTTTCGCTCCATTAACATAAATATCCAAATTTCTCGTCCCTGACTCCAGCGCATACCGGAACTTTACATTTTTAGTTCCAGTTACAGCAGCGTAGATGCTATTCCACTGAATGGCTGCATCGGTTGCAGCATTAAAGTTGACATATCCGCTGCCGCTGTAGCCCGAATTGATGGTTTCTACTGCGGAGCTGGTCAATGTTGTACCCGTCTCGGCTTCATAAGTGGTACCGCTGCCGCTGCCTCCACCGCTGCCTAATTCAGCTACAAAGGTTGTAACACTCTGGGCCGGAAGCTGGCCTGTAAAGGAACCGGCCGACACATTAATCGACGATCCGGCTGCAAGATTTCTAGTGCTGTCTGTTACCCATGAAGATACCGTCGATGCATTCCCGTTCTGCAGGACAAATTTCTGATTGACTGCCGAGGTGCCTTTGTTGATGGCAACAATAACCACCTTGTTGTCGCCTTTATATGCAGAGGTGAACACGTTTGTTTCAGGGCTCTTCGATGCATCAACCCTTACATAGCCAGGACGAACGAATTTGGAAAAATGAGCCATGTTATAACCGCGTTTGCTGATCGTGCCGTCCTCTTTCATCGGGCCGTATTGTCTGCGGATATACCACCATACATAGGCTTGGAAATCTCCTTCAACCATAGCACTGTGAATATGATGGGAAACATCCAATGCCTCGGGCCAGAGATCCGCCGAGTTGTTGTTACTATTTGGATAGTATACTTCCGTCATCCAGAGCTCTTTGCCCGCTCCTTTTTGTTTAAACAGAGGATAAGCGAAATTGTTAACGCTTGTACCATAAAGATGAGCACCAAGAATGTCCATATTGGCAAGAGCCTGCGGATCATTCAGAATAGGGTCTGACATATTTTTCAGGTATTGAAAGGACTCCGGTGCCATGACCTTCGTATTTTGAATGGAGCCCGCATTTTCTTTCATAAAGCGAAGCATCTCTTGTGGGGTCCACCATGTCCAGTCATGCGCGTAGTCTGGCTCATTTTGGACCGAAATCGCATACAGGTTCACACCGTTATTTTTCATGTACGTGACAAAATCATTAAGATGCTGCGCATACGCAGCGTACTTATCGTATTTAAGCCGTTTGGCTGCAGTATCACCATTTTTATTGAAGGTCTCGATCATACTGCTAGGAGGATTCCATGGCGAAGCAAAGACGAGTGCGCCTTGCTCTATCGCACGTTTGGCAGTCGGCACTTCTCTGTACCAATTATTGCTATCACCGTCTACAAAGATTCTTAGAACAGAAAAGCCTAACTGATTTTGTCCATTGCCAAATGCGGTTTCTCTTTGGGCCGCTGTCAGGTCCCCAATCCAAGCCGGGTGATTAATTCCTCCAAAGCCTCGTATCAATTGTTTTTCTGCCGATAAATTAATGACTGCATCACTTGCTGCTGAAACCTTAGGAGGAGCTGGCACGGTTAATACTAATGGAAGCGCAGTTAAACATGCCAATAAGACAAACATTGATTTTTTCAGACTTGAGATCATTGTTTTCATCTCCTTATAATATTAATTTTTCCTATAAACTTATCCGGTTGTTTAAACAACCGTCTGACCACCCCCTTTTTCAGCTATGAAGCTGCATTTTGCCTTAAGCAGTCATTATCCGTATCATTCAGCCCTTAACACCGCCGAGGGTCATCCCTTGAACAAAATATTTCTGCAGGAACGGATAGACCATCAGAATGGGAATGCTGGCAATGATCGTCATAGTAGCCCGGATCGAAGTCGGCGTCACCATCGTTCCGCTGTCGCCCGCCGCTTGATAGATATCCCCAGCCGTGGCCGTGGCCGCCGTCGTGGATGTTTGCAAAATTTTCATCAGTTCGTACTGCAGCGTGCTTAATTGGATATTGGAGGAATTGTACAGAAACACATCAAACCAGGAGTTCCATTGCCCTACCGCTACAAACAGCGATACGGTAGCCATGACTGGAACGGTCAGCGGCAATACGACGCGGACGAAAGTAGTGAATTCTCCTGCACCGTCGATCCGTGCCGATTCAAGAATACCTTCCGGCAGACCTTCAATGAAAGAACGGATGACGATCATGTTGAACACCCCAATCACGCCCGGAACAATATAAACCCAAAAGGAGTTAATCAGGCCCAAATCCCGAATAAGCAAATAACCGGGAATCAAACCTCCGCTGAAATACATCGTAAACACGAAAAACATCGTAACAAACTTGCGCAGCACGAATCCCTGTCGGCTGACGGTATAGGAGAGCATCGCTGTGCAAAATACGGCCACCACAGTGCCAATAATCGTACGCAGCGCCGATATGAGCGTAGCGTGATAAACGTCGGATACTCCGAAAATATACTTGTAATTATCCATCGTCCATTCCCGTGGCCATAAATAAATCCCGCCCCTAATGGCGTCGTTAGCATCATTAAAGGAAACGGCAATCATATTGACGAACGGGTAAATCGTGACAATCATCAGCCCTATCATAAATAGGATGTTGCAGCTATCAAACACTCGGTCCCCAAAGCTGGAAGTGCGCAAACGGGACGTTTTTCCTTTTTGCATGGCGTAGCTCCCCTTTTAAAATAATCTGCTTTCCCCCATTTTCTTGGCAATAAAGTTAGCGGAGAAAAGGAAGATGAAGCTGACTACCGTTTTGAATATACCGGCCGCCGTTCCTAAGGAGAAGTTGCCTGTCCCCATACCATACTTCAGCACGAATATGTCGAGATTCTCCGAATAATCCATGTTCATTCCGTTGCCCAGCAAATATTGCGGCTCAAATCCAGCTTCAAGAATATTTCCCATGTTCATGATTAGCAGAATGATGATTACGGGCTTCATTCCGGGAAGCGTTATGCTGACTATGCGCTGAAGCCTACCCGCTCCATCCATTTCAGCTGCTTCATATTGGGAAGGATCGATCGCACTAATGGCGGCCAAATAAATAATCGTGCTCCACCCCACCTCTTTCCAAACCTCAGTCGCCCCGAGAATTCCCCAGAAATATTCCCCCTTGCCCATCCACAGCACCGGGCTATCCATGAGATGGAGCTTCTTCAGCAGCAAATTAATGATGCCATCCGGAGATAAAACCGTCAGAACAATGCTTGACGCCACTACCCAAGAAATAAAATGCGGCAAATAGCTGACGGTCTGAACGAACCGTTTAAAAAAAATATTTTTCAGCTCATTCAGCAGAAGAGCCAATGTAATCGCCGTAATGAAGCCCAGTACTAATTTGATAGAGCTCATCACCAGAGTATTTCGCAGCACACGATAGAAGGTACTGTCCGCGAATAAGAGGTTGAAATGATGCCATCCTACCCATTCCTGTTCCCCGAAGGATTTTGCCGGCTTGAAGTTTTGAAAGGCCATAGTCCAGCCCCAAAGCGGTAAATATTTAAAAATAAAAGCCCAGAGGACGAACGGAATACACATAAACGCTAGCGTTTTCTGCTGAATAAGGCGATGATAAAACAGCTTTATTTTATTTTTATCTGGTCTATCGACACCTCGCTTAGCTCTACTCACCATTTGCCTGCAACGCGATCTTTTACAATCTTGGTAATCGTATTCTCATAGGTGTTCTTGCCCAGCTTGTTCAGCTCGCTGATATACTCCTCCCACAGCTTGTCGAAATTGGACGGTACCTCCATAACCAGAGCAGGCAAATATCTTCTTTGCAGGTCATCGGACTTCATTGTGAAAATTTGTTCAGGAGAACCTTGCTCCAGCGCGATGGACCATGCCGGGAACCATGGGCGTGCTTCGGGTTTGGAAAACATCTCGCTGAACGTCTCGACGCCATAAGCGTTTAGAATCGTTTTATCGCCTTCGGTATACGAGGCATAGGCTACCTCTGGCTGATTGCCGGGGCTAAAGGCATTGCCGTCTGATAGGGTGGACTCCCCGCCGTAACGCGGCCAGTCTGTTCCGAAGTAGGTAAAACCAAAAGTACGACTGAGCTCAAGATCATCATGGTATTTGCGCTGCTCATCGCTCGCGTAATAAAAACGGCCATTGTCATCTACACTATAGGTTTGATCCTTGATCCCCCATTGAACGAGAATTTGATTTTCTTCCTTCAGCAAATGATCGAAGTATTTAATGATGCGAATGGGATCTTTGGCTTTGATGGAAATGCCGACCGCGTAGTTGGCAACAAATCCTGGCGGATCCATGTACTGATCTTTTATGCCTTTGTCGAATACAATCGGAAGCGGAGCATAACGCTTCTCGTCAATGCCAGCCGCCAACAGGTTTTTGGAAGCATCCCCCACCTGCCATCCATAGTTAAAGTAGCCAAGTACACGTCCTGAGGTCAGCTTGGCCAAGTATTGATCCTTATTCATTGTAAAAGATTCTGGATCAAACAATTTTTCAGCGTTCACTTCGTTCAGCTTCTGAATCCATCTTTTCTGATAGTCGGTTCCTGCCACAACCTTGGCCTCATGGGTTTCCATATCGACCATGACACTGCCGTCGTTAGGATATCCCGCAAGATGCATCGCAGGATTTTGCAGCGTAAAGAAGTTATTCGCGACGCCGGCAAGGGAAACGAATCCGATCGTATCCGCGCCATCGATTGTCGGATGTTTCTCCCTGTATTGCTTGATTAGATCAAAATA
The DNA here is from genome assembly GCF_059383755.1 of Paenibacillus sp. JT22N15. Classification (NCBI taxonomy): domain Bacteria; kingdom Bacillati; phylum Bacillota; class Bacilli; order Caryophanales; family Paenibacillaceae; genus Paenibacillus; species Paenibacillus sp. JT22N15. The sequence goes on from NZ_JBXENV010000014.1 coordinate 75,370, forward strand.
TTCATCCAATGTGGTGATCTTCGGATAGTTGAACTCCTTCAGCACCGAACGCTGGATCCAGAAGGCTCCCCCGCCAATATTGGGACTGCCGATATACTCGCCCTGATTGGCCGTATACGGCAAGGTGTAAACTTTCCCGTCCTCCTGCCGCATCTTATCGAGGTAAGGTCCGTATACGCGTTTGATGTTGGGCCCATACTCCTCAATCAAATCATCGAGCGGGATGTAGGCTCCAGCGTCCATCAGCTTCGCCATTTCGCCACTAGAGCTAATCACATCTGGATAATCTCCGCTGGCAATCATGACTCCAGCTTTGGTTGTGCTGTCGCCTACGACGTATTCCAGCTTCCAGTCGACACCGGTTTGCTTCTGCAATTCTTTTCCGATGACCGTTTCACTCGCCAGAGTATCCTTCTTGCCTGTCGAAAAATGATAATACGTAAAGGTCGCCGCCGTATGGTCCTCTCCGCTTGCTGCGGAAGGATCGGATGTGGACTTGCTATTAGAGGCGCTGTTAGGCATATCGTTATCTGCCTTGCTGCATCCTCCAAAAGTCGCCGCCAATAAAATAACCAATCCAGCGATTACTGCCTTGCTTTTGGACATTTCAACTAATTCCCCTTCCATTGACAAATTTGTAAGCCCTTTCAATATATCAAGAAAACGCTTTCTTGATTACCCGACAAAGCATACCTTCTTCTTTGAAAATCATACCGATCCTTTTCAATCTGTTAGGGCTGCCCAGCTTCAAGCGGCAGAGTGATTTCTATTCGCGTTCCCGTCCCTTCACCCGCACGAATGGCGAAGTCAAAACGATTCTGGTAACACAGCTTTAGACGGTAATAGGCGTTTTTCATGCCAACTCGCTCGCCTATATCGTCATTTTCCTCCAAATACTGAAACAGCTCATCGAGCTTGGCCTGGGACATGCCGATACCATTGTCGTCTAATCTGATATGAAGCTTGTCCTCCCGCTCGGTGACAGAGATCGCAATGATGCCTTTGTCGGGACTCGATTCAATTCCATGGATACTGGCATTCTCCACAAAAGGCAAAATGACCATCTTTGGAATTCGACGGTTAAGCGCTGACGGATCTGCTACTATGCTGTAGTCCAGCTTGCCGCCAAAGCGGTATTGCTGAATTTCCAGAAAGCTGCCTATCAGCTCCAATTCCTCACGCACCGTCACGTATTTTCGGCTCCAAGAGATGGACTGGCGGAACATTTGAGCCATATGATGGATGATTTTTGCTGTTTCCCGCTCCCCCTTGATGACGCTCCTCATGCGGACAGATTCCAGGGCGTTAAATAGAAAATGGGGATTGATCTGGCTGTGCAAGGCATGAAGCTGCGCCTGCTGCTGCTTCAGCTCCAGATCCTTCTTTTGGATATCCGCAATATAAACCTCATTAATTAAATTATTAATAGTTTCCATCATTCGATTGAATTCCATCGTTAGCTGGCCGATTTCGTCTCTGGCATCTTCGTAGGGAATCGTCTGAAAGGTTTGCGTTTTCACCTTCTTCATATGCTTTAAAATCTGCACCAGCCGTACATGCAGAGACCTCGACATTACAGCAATAATGATAGAGGGCAGCACAAAATTAATGCATGCGAGCCAAATGACAATGGAACGCGAATGGCGGACCTCTCTAAGAAAGACCTCCTCATTTATTACGCCTTGCAGCGTCCACCCCTCCAAATAACTAATTCCATCGTAGGAGACTTCGAACAAACGGGAATTTCTTGGAAGCGCAATGTCCTCAAACCGGACGTTTGCCTGCTGCCATTGTCCTCCCCGTTCATTGCCAAAGCACACCCGTCCCTCAGGGTCGACCAAATAAACCTTGCCGCCAAAGGCGCTGCTCCCAAATTTTTGGGCGAGCAAGTCCATGTTCAAATCGATTTTCACCAGCTGCTCAATACCGCCGGTGTGGTAATTGTTTAACTGTTGAATGAGGCTGAGTTTGTTGTCCGAATAAACAAAAGCCGGATAAAGAGCGGAAGAGGACTTAGACTGGATATACCAGTCGGACTGCCGAAGCGTTTCGGTCAAGCGATCAATATAGCCCGAAGACAAAACAGTGGGGTTATCTGTATACACCTGATACCAGCGGACACCTTGTACGTTTTGATCAGAAAACGCCCCACTCAGATAAGACTGATAAGTATTAATGTAATCCATCTGACTGGAAAAACGTCTGGCAACTGTTTTGTTAAAGATGGGATCAGCATATAGGGAATAGGACAAACCAACGCCTTGGTCAATCGTTACGCGCAAATCGTTTTTGAGATTGTTTAACGCCATGTCCGCATCCCGGGTTTTTTGGCTGCGAATATTGACTGTGGTCACGTTATAGAACACCACATTAGTGACAACGATAGGGATAAATACCGACAGTATGTACATAAGCAGCAGCTTGTCGCGCAGTTTCATGTAGTTCAAATTGAATTTCATCATTGGGGCAACCCCTATTCTTTAATATTCAGCATATTGCGATATTCTGTCGGAGATCGTTTTTCCAGCTTCTCGAACTGGGTGACAAAATAATCCGCATTCTGAAAGCCGACTCTGGCGGCAATTTCGTACATGCGCAGGTCAGTCTGCCGAAGCAGCTTTTTAGCTTCCTTTACCCGAAGCTCCAATACATATTCATTAAAATAAACGCCATAGTTTTTACGAAAAAGCCGGCCTAGATACAAGGCATTCATATAAAACCTTGCTGCGATGCATTTAAGACTGATATTTTCGCTATAATGGGCGTCAATATAGTTTTTAATCTGCTTGATGCTGCTCCTGGACCACTCCTGACGCAGCAACGCAATGTACTCCTCCGCTTCCGCAAGCGCCAGCATGAAATGCTCCTCCAACAGCTGTAAGCTCCAATTGCCGTGTTCCCGTTCAGCCAGTTCCTTTAGCCGCCGAACTTCCTCCTCGCTGCCGTCCATTTCCTTAATTACGGCTATAATTCCGGTGATGCATCGGGAGAGGGACCCTGTTACGGCTTGCGGAGTGAAACGCTGCTCACGGAACAATCGAAACATGCCCTCCGCCGTTTGGCGGTATGCTTCCCTGCTGCCTTCTTCCAGCTGCAAGATCAGCTTGTTTGAAATGTCTGGACTAATATCAAAAACATACAAAGGCCTATTATTAATTTTTGCGTACCAAATTACGCCGCGTTCGGCATACTTGTGCCGGGCCGCTTCGCTAGCCTCCAGAAAGGAACGGCGAAGCTCTGCTACATGATCGACGGAATTGCCCGCATAAATGCCGATGTCGACGCTCAGGCGACGGGAAAGGGCTGTGCGAAGCCTTTCCAGAAACGGCCCGATTCCGCCAGCTCTGTTATGCATCCAGTCCACGTTTAACAGCAGCCCAAACTTGCCCGGCTGCAGCTCGATGACGGGAATATCTCCTCTTTGCTCCTCAAGAGAGTGCAGTGCTTCCTGAAATGTCCTCATATCGGCCAGCTGCTCCTGCGGAGCGGCATAAACGTCGACCAAGACATACATCATGCTTGCACCTTCTGGCATGCCCAGCATCGAAGAATATTGCTCCGCCTCCTTTCTATTCAAAGCTCCCTGCATCAGCGCTTCTAGAATGGGGTTGCCTGCCTGTTTGTCTCCGGCCAGCAAAGCCTTTTTTCGCTCTCCGATGCTGTAGGTCAGCTTCCGTAAAGCTGCTGTTATTTCCTCTTCATCAATAGGCTTCATAATATAGTCATGTACCCCATAGCGAAGAGCCTGCTGCGCATATTTAAAGTCGTTATAGCCGCTAATAATGATGAAGACCGGGTCAAGCTGGGTATTCTCCTTCACACTTCGGATCAGGTCAAGCCCATCCACGAGCGGCATGCGTATGTCCGTAATGACTAAATCCGGCTCCAAGTCCTCAATCATTTCCAGCGCTTCCTTGCCATTGTTCGCCTCCCCTACTACAATGAACTTCATTTCTTCCCATGGGATGAGTTCCATCAGCCCTTTCCGAACAAACACCTCATCGTCTGTCAGCAGTACTTTGAGCATTGTCCATTATCCCTTCCTTCATTAAAAATAGAAGCCCTCTCATTTGTAAGCGCTATCAAATAAATCAAAATGATAAAAAACCCCCTAAATAATCTTTGCGGATATGCGCGGATTTGGGAGTTTTAGTGAGGCACAGTATATAGCAATGGAACAAATGGTTGACGAAGTGAATGCGGGCTCCTTGCCCAATACCATACTCATGTTAACACATTTACATATTTTATCCAATTAGAAGAACAACTTCTAAGAGGCTCTTTTAAGCAACGCTAGTAATTTATATGGAGGTCGCGCTTTAGAATGTGATATAATTCAATTTATTTAAATACATAATTTAGAAATGAATCGAATGATTGCAGAGGTCCTCAGTCCTATGAAAAATTACATCGCTCATCAAGCGGAAACCTTTATTCTTAGTAAATATACAAGCCGCTTCTTATTCGGAATCGCATTTCTTGCTGTCATTGCGGCCGACTTTTGTTTCGAAAATTACATATTGTTTCAGTTTGCTTATTTAATGCTCAGCTTACTGGTAGGCCTTTCTTTTTGGAAGGAAACCTGGATTCGTAGCGTGCTCGTCGTTCTTATCGTTTTCTTTAGAGTTTATTTGGAGCGGCAGCCGGCATTTCTCATTCAAGATGAATTCCTCTTGAGAGTCTTCACTTTAGTCGTTACGTATTTCTTAACCTCCTCTTCTATTTCGTTTATGATTTTGTATTACAATAGACAGAAGCAAAATATGCTTCAGCTCACCTTTACACTAGCTAAAGCCTTGGATTCAAGGGATCATTATACGGCCGATCACTCCGATAACGTGGCCTATTATTCGAAGAAAATCGCTGAAGAAATGAAGATGTCCAAGCTGGCATGCGAACGCATTTATATTGGCGGAATTCTTCACGATATTGGGAAGATCGGTGTACCCGAGCATATTCTCCTCAAACCATCCCGATTAACGGACGGAGAATTTGAAATTATTAAGGAGCATCCTAATACGGGTTATGAAATGCTAAGTCATATTTCCCATCTTAAACGCTCCGGCATTTTGGATATGATTCTTCATCATCATGAAAGATTTGACGGCCGCGGCTATCCGAGCCGCATTGGACAGAGCGAAATTCCGATTGCAGCTAGAATTATGGCTGTTGCTGATACGTTCGATGCCATGACCTCTAAGAGGGTGTACAGAGGCGAGCTCGATGTTGAGTTTGCGATAGAGGAAATTCGGAAAAATGCTGGAACCCAATTTGATCCCGATGTAGTCAAAGCCTTTATGAACATCTGGAAGCGGGAAGGTCCGAAACTATTATCCAAGCATTCTGCTAAGCCAACCATAGAGCAACCCTTAAATAAAGAAACAGCTGCAGTCTCGGACCTGAAAATAACGTCCTAGACCGCAGCTGTTTTATTTTTCCTGCTTTAGCTTTACGATATGCTCATTCTCATGAATATGAATGCCTGCCTGATTGCTTTTCGCTGCAAAAATCATGGCTTTGGCAACAGTACTGGCCTGCACAGGAGCATATTTTCTGAGCGGTCCCGAAAACAATGGAGAAAGCAAGACCGACAACGATGCGGCGATTCGTTCCCCGAACCGGAATTCCTTCCGCTCTCCAAGCAGCAGCGAAGGACGGAGTATATGCAAAACCGGAAGCTTGAGACTGCTCAGCGCTTCTTCCACTTCCCCCTTCACACGATTATAGAAGGCTCGCGATGATGGATTTGCCCCGATTGCAGATACAAGCAATAGCTGTCTTGCTCCTTGCCTGCTCGCCAATTGTCCAAGCGATAGCGGGTATTGATAGTCTACTTTTCGAAAAGCATCCTGACTCCCAGCCTTCTTGATTGTGGTACCGAGTGTGCAAAACACATCTGCACCGCCCATCTGTACATCAGCTTGCTGCAATTGGTCAAAATCGATGATTTGCTCTACGAGCTTTGGATGCACCATGCCCGTTGGCCGCCGAACAAGAATCGTTACGGCCCTATATGCCACATCGTTAAGCAACAATTGAACCAGCTCTTTGCCAATTAAGCCTGTGGCTCCCGCCACTACAGCTGTTCTGTTCATTTGACTGCCCCCCTTTTTTTCAAGATCAATCAAACTGATTACTTGCCTTCTTGAACGAAATGTTCAATGCGTTGTTTAATTGAATCGCGAACGATACGGAACTGAGCGATGATCTCTTCCTCTGTTCCTGCTGCTTTTGCCGGATCATCAAAGCCCCAGTGCCATTTGGTCACGTTCGGATTGGAAACGACAGGACAATGCTCGTCTGCGTGCCCACAAAGAGTAATGACATAATCAGCATGATTTAGAATTTCAGGGTCAATGACATCGGACGTATGGCTGCTAATATCGACACCCGCTTCTTTCATCACTTGAACGGCACGCGGATTTAAGCCATGTGCTTCAAGCCCCGCGCTTTTCACTTCATATTTATCCCCGCCCACTAATTTCAAAAAACCATCGGCCATTTGGCTTCTGCAAGAGTTCCCTGTGCACAAAAAATAAATAAGTGGTTTTTTCCCCATTTTCTAATCCCCTTTTTCAATATGGATGGCTTGCTTTTTTACCCAGCCATTTCATCAAGACCGCTGTAAGCAACACGATGACGGCAGCTACCAAAACAGTGGAAATCCAGACGTTAAGGTTTACTGTGTAGATGAAATATAGCCATGCAGACAACCCCGCAAGCGTAATAAATAGGGTTGGTACCGTTAATAAAATACCGATCTTAAAATAGTACCCCCAGCTAATTTTCACTTCTTTGCGCGAAAGCACATGAAGCCATAGAAGAGTGGCGAGTGAACCAATCGGTGTAATCTTCGGACCTAAATCAGAGCCAATCACATTAGCGTAAATCAATGCTTCACGGAGCATCCCTTCCGTTTGGGTTCCATTTATAGCTAACGCGTCAATCATGACCGTCGGCATATTATTCATAAAGGAAGACAATATCGCGGCAATGAAGCCCATTCCCACCGTGGCCATAAACAATCCCTTGTCCGCAACCGTTTGAATCACACTTCCAAGGGCATCCGTCAGTCCCGCATTTCGCAAGCCATATACGACAACATACATGCCCAAGGAGAAAATGACGACCGTCCATGGAGCTTCCTTTATCAGCTTTTTCGTATGAATGATTGGACTGTTGCGGGCTGCAATAAGAAATCCGCCAGCAGCTATACCCGCTACAATCGAAACCGGAATGGAGAAGAATTCGCTGCCGAAATACGCCAACAGTAATACAGCTAAAATGATCCAGGAAAGCTTGAATAGTCTCTTATCCTTGATGGCATCAACTGGCTTCTTTAATTGAGCTAGCTCGTAATTTTTCGGTATGCTGTTTCTAAACAACAGGTAGAGCATGATTAAGCTTGCAATAATGGAGAAGAAGCCCGGAACGATCATACGGCTGGCATACTCTGCAAACCCGATTCCAAAATAATCGGCAGATACGATATTAACTAAATTACTCACAACTAGAGGCAAAGAAGCAGTGTCTGCAATAAACCCGCTCGCCATAATAAAAGGCAAAATCATTTTATGTTCAAATTTCAAAGCCCTCACCATGGAAAGCACGATCGGGGTAATAATTAATGCGGCACCGTCGTTTGCAAAAAATGCAGCTACAGCAGCTCCAAGCAAAATGACATACACAAACATAAGCTTGCCATTCCCTTTTGCGAGGCGGGCCATATGCAGCGCTGCCCATTCGAAAAGACCAATTTCGTCTAAAATCAGCGAAATTAAAATGATTGCTACAAAGGCAAGGGTAGCATTCCATACAAGCCCTGCAACCGCGCCAACATCAGCGAAGCTCACCACTCCCATGAGAAGTGCAAGCACCGCTCCGGCCGTTGCCGACCAGCCAATGCTTAACCCCTTCGGTTGCCAAATGACAAATACAAGGGTGAGCAGAAAAATGACAAAGGCAATGACAGTCATGTCTCCCCCTGAATGCCGCAGCTGTTATTTTTCAAGCCTGCTATTTGTGCTTTCATGGTAGGTAAATATTCATAAACACATTGTACGTAGGCTTCCGCTTCCGGGTTTAAAGAATAATAGACCCACTGCCCCTTTTTCTTTTCACTCAGCAGCCCTGCTGCTTTCAGCTTTCGAAGGTGCTGGCTGGCGTTCGGCTGTGACATCCCAATCATTTCGGTTATGTCACAGACACAAAGCTCCCGTTCTTTCAACAAAGCAATGATGGTTAACCGTGTTTTATCCGCTAACAATTTATAGGCTTCCGCCATCTGATGAATTTTTTGTTCCATATTTTGTTCCATATGCGGCACCTCCCTATATGTCTAATTAACTAATCCTCATGGCGTAATCATATAATCAAACACTTATATAATCAATGGCGAATATGTTAAGCTTTTGTAAAGTCGGAAAAAAAAGAACAGCAAAGTGAAATCAGGCGTGAATGCCTGATTTCACTTTGCTTGCAGTCAAAAATCTTCCGTTATCCCTTCACACCGCCAACTGTCATCCCTTGTACAAAATACTTTTGCAGAAATGGGTAAACGATAATAATCGGCAGACTGGCAACAATCGTCATCGTTGCTCGAATGGAAGTCGGTGTCACCATCGTTACATTGCCCTGCGCATTGGCAAAGGCATCAGCTGCTGATCCGCCCGTGCTGGTAGTGGTGCTTGACGTTGAGAGTACCTTCATCAGTTCATATTGTAGTGTGCTTAGATTAATACTGGAAGAATTATATAGAAAAACATCAAACCAGGAGTTCCATTGATAAACCGCTACAAATAGCGAAACCGTCGCGAGGGCTGGTACTGTAAGTGGCAGAACAATTCGCATAAACGTCGTAAAGTCCCCAGCGCCATCCATTCTTGCCGACTCCATAATTCCTTCGGGCAAGCCTTCTATAAAGGAACGAATGACAATCATGTTAAACACACCGATAATTCCGGGAATAATATATACCCAAAAGGTGTTCAGCAAGTCCAGCTCTTTCGTCAGCAAGTAGTTCGGAATTAAACCTCCGCTAAAATACATCGTAAAAATAAAAATGATCGTCACAAACTTTTTGAAAACATATTCAGGGCGACTGATTGTATAGGCTAGCATCGCTGTACAAAACACAGAGACTACCGTCCCCACTATCGTGCGCGCTACAGAAATAAAGGTCGCATGAAAAATAGAGGACTCATTGAAGATGTATTCATAATTTCGCAGCGTCCAATCACGAGGCCAAATATAGATATTCCCACGTATGGAATCATTGGCATCATTAAATGAAAGAGCAAACATATTCAAAAAAGGATACAGCGTTACAACGATCAGCAATAGCATAAAAATGATATTGCACACATCGAATATTTTATCTGGGGAAGAAAAGTATGCTTTACGAGTTGATTTGGCTTGACTCATAGTGATCGCCTCCTTGCACATGATTAGTAGAGCCTGCTTTGACCCAACCGTTTCGCAATATGGTTCGCTGCGATCAGAAAGATAAAGCTGACAACCGTTTTAAACATACCGGCTGCAGTTGCCAAACCATAGTTATTCATCTGCATGCCATATTTCAAAACGAATATATCAAGATTTTCTGAATAGTCCACGTTCATGCTATTGCCGAGCAAGTATTGCGGCTCAAATCCGGATTCAAGAATAAATCCAAGATTCATAATTAATAAAATGACAATAACCGGTCTCATGCCAGGAAGCGTAATATGCCAAATACGCTGAAAACGTGATGCTCCATCCATTTCTGCCGCTTCATATTGCGCAGGGTCAATCGTTAAAATGGCAGCGAGATAGATGATGGTGTTCCAGCCTACATTTTTCCAAATTTCAGATACCCCAAGAATGCCCCAGAAATATTCTCCTTTACCTAACCAGAGAATAGGCTGGTCAATCAGCTGCAGCTTCAGCAGCAGGATGTTGACAATACCTTCGGGAGAAAGTGCGGTTTGCACAATGTTTGCCGCAACAACCCAGGAAATAAAATGGGGTAAATAGCTAATCGTTTGCACCGTTCTTTTGAAATAAACGCTGCGCAGCTCATTAAGCAGCAGTGCTAATACAATGGCTGTTAAAAATCCTAATACGAGATTAATGGAACTCATAACAATCGTGTTGCGCAGTACGAGATAAAAGGCCTCTTCTTTAAATAAAAACGTGAAGTTATCAAGCCCTACCCAGGTTTGATCAAAAATATCCTTAGCCGGCTTGAACTTTTGAAAAGCGATCGTCCAGCCCCAAAGCGGAACGTACTTGAATAAAATGACCCAAGCTAAAAATGGCAAAGACATCAGCATTAGCATTTTCTGCTTGGATAGTCTTTTCAATAAGTTTGTTTTGTGCAAGCGGCCAGTAGCCGTTGCTACAATTAGCTCAGTCTGTTTCCCCACTCCAGATGTCTCCTTTATATATAAATTTCTAATAATACAAAATTTTGGAATAAAAAGGCGGAGTTAACCCCACCTTTTCCTAGCCTCATCTCATATTCGATACCTAACAAGCTTACCAATTACCTGCAACACGTTCCTTCACCTTGTTTGTAATAAATGCTTCAAAGCCAGCAACGTCCAGCTTGCCAAATTCTTTCACATACTCATTCCAGATGGATTCATAAGCTGACTTAGATGCAAACACCAGTTTCGGATAGTATTTCTTTTGCAAATCTTCGGATTTTTGATTGAAAATCTGTTCGGGAGAGCCTTGCTCTTTCAAAATACTCCACGCAGGATACCATGGTCGTTCTACCGGCTGCGCAAACATTTTGGAGAAGGTTTCCACATGATAGGCATCAAGCAATAACAGATCACCTTCTGTATAATTCGCGGCCGCTACTTCGGGCTGATTGCCTACAGTGTAGGAATTGCCATCCTCAAATATAGAGTTGCTGCCATAACGCGGCCATTCATAATCAAAATACGCCCATCCGTAGGAACGTTTAAACTCATTGTCATTACGATTGGCAAGCTGTTCCTTATCCATTACGAAGCGGCCTTCTTCATTCACGGAATAGGTTTCACCTTCTTGCCCCCATTGAACCAGCTTCTGATTTTCTTCGGTCAACAGGTTGTCCCAATATTTAATAATACGGACAGGGTCCTTTGCACTAACGGAAATCCCGATCCCGCGATTGTTGACAAATGCAGGCGGATCGATGTAAGCATCTTTAATACTTTCGTCGAAAACGATTGGGAGCCCTACATAACGAAGATCGTCATTGCCAGCAGCTTTAAGGTTGTTAGTAGCATCTCCTGTCTGCCACCCATAGTTGAAATATCCAAGTACACGACCGGAAGTAAGCTTTGCAAGATACTGGTCCTTGTTAGCTGTAAAGGTCTCTGGATCAAGCAAGCCTTTGCTGTTTATATCGTTCAAGGCAGTCAGCCATTTCTTCTCGTAATCCGAGGCTGCATAAACTTTAGCTTCATGGGTGTTCATATCAACCATTACGTTGCCGTCGTTTGGATATCCGGCTAAATGCATAGGCACGTTCGTAATCGAGTAGAAATCACCTGACACACCAGCGGATGTTATGAATCCGATTGTACTTTTACCGTCCATCGGAGGATATTTGGCTTGATATTTCTCAATCAGCTCAAAATATTGATCGAGTGTCTTCACTTCTGGGTAGCCAAATTCCTTCAATACGCGGCGCTGAATCCAGAAAGCGCCTTGCCCAACGTCCGGCTCAGTCAAATATCCGTTGACATTGGCGGTATATGGAAGAATATAAATATTTCCGTCCTCGCTCTTGATTTTATCCATGTAATCGCCATATACCCGCTTAATGTTCGGGGCATGCTCCTCGATTAAATCATTTAACGGAATAAGCGCTCCTGCATCAATCAGCTTTTCAAGCTCCGCAACTGGTGATATGACGTCGGGATATTCTCCTCCGGCAATCATAACGCCAGATTTTGTGCTCGCATCGCCGACGACAAATTCCATCTTCCAGTCTACACCTGTTTGTTGTTGAAGCACCTTGCCAATGGTCGTGTCGCTGGCAAGCACATCCTTGTTCGAACCGAAGCCAAAGTAAGTAAAGGTCACCGGCTCTGTACTTACTTCGGAGCCCTCCGCCTTACCTGCCTCCTTGTTTCCAGCGTTCTTTTCTCCATCATTACTGCAGCCTGCAATAAGCATTGCCGAAGCCATTATAATTGCCATACTTGTCTTTAGCCATTTCTTGTTGATCATAACTTTGTCCCCTTTCTTGCCACAATAAATGTAAGCACTTTCATTATAAAAGAAATGAGGGCGCAATGTTACACCGCAAACCTTAGAATATTCTTCGTAAAGTAAAGGATCTAATAGGCTGATTTAATGACTTGCATTTCCCATTGGCAAGCGCAACATAATACGTGTGCCTTTCCCCGCATGACTGTTAATCGTATAATCAAACGCATCGCCGTAGCAAAGTTTCAAACGTGTTAACACATTTTTCATGCCTACTGAATCGCCCATTGTAACATCCTCGGAAAAGTAATGATGCAGCTCCTCCAATTTTTCTTCGCTCATGCCGCCGCCATTGTCGGCAATAACAAATAATATTCGTCCCTTATCTTGTCCAATTTGAATGGTAATAAAGCCTATTCCGGGACTGCTTTCAATGCCGTGAATGCTGGCATTTTCTACGAATGGCAACAAAGTCATCTTCGGTATTTCGTATTCCAATAAGGATTGTTCAACAGCAATTTGAAACTGAAGCTTATTGTCAAACCGATACTTTTGGATTTCCAAGAAGCTTTCAATCAATTCCAGTTCATCACGTATCGTAACGAAGCTGCGCTTCCACGAAATCGACTTGCGAAATATTTTAGCCATATTATGAATGGTGTTGGCCGTTTCTGATTCTCCCTTCATCAGGCTTCGCATACGGACCGTTTCCAGTGCATTAAACAAAAAATGAGGATTGATTTGGCTGTGCAGCGCATGAAGCTGTGCCTGTCTTTGACGTATTTCCAGCTCTTTTTTTTGAATATCCGCTACATAAACATCATTAATTAAATTTTCTATTCGCTCGCTCATCCGATTAAATTCAACAGCAAGCTCGCCTATCTCATCCCTTTCCCGATTATAGGGGATTCTTCCAATCGTTTTATTCCTCACTGACTTCATGTGCACTAAAATATCTTTTATTCGTGTATGGATGGAACGGGATACCATCATAATGATGAGGGTAGGGACAAGGAAATTTATGATTGCGAACCACAGAATAAATTGGCCTGACTGCCGCACCTCATACAGCATCTTCTTTTCATCCATTACACCATATAACGTCCAGCCTTCCATATAGCGTCTGTCATGATATTGCTTTTGGATGACAATTGGTTTATCCGGCTTATTAATCTCATTGACCGTTAATCCACCGCCTGCTGTTAGTTGGCCGCCCAACTGCCCGTTAACCAGATGGCTGTAGCGAACCTGACCGCTTGGGTCCAAAATATAAATATCACCCTCAAAGCTGGACAATGCTATTAATTGAGCAATGTACTCCATGTTTAGATCAATCTTTATCATATGCTCGTAGGCTTGATAACGCTGATCTGATATTTTCTGGATGACACTGATTTTGTCCGGCGTTACATGTAAAAACGGATACGTATTGTTGTAATATTCCACATGCTGATACCAGTCGCTGGCCAGGATTGCCTCATCAAGTCTGACTATATTGCCAGAGACTAAAATAGTCGGATTGTCACTCATGATTACAGCCGAGCTCAACATTTTATATTCCTTGTCAGAACGATTGAAAATGTTGGAAATCGACGCGAGCGACTCGATATATTGATCGTAGGTTTTATATTCTGTATTCAGATGATGGATGAGCGATTTATCAATGGAATACAAATAGGTAATGCCTGCCGCATCATCAATGGCAACGCCAAGTTCTTTTTTCAACTGCGTAATCGCCAGATCTGCGTCTGCTTTTTTCTGATTTTTAATTTTATTGGTCATGACGTTGTAAAACATAATGTTCGTCAGCACAATGGGGATAAATACGCAGACGATATAGATGAAAATCAGCTTGTTTCGCAGCTTCAAATGATGCAGACTAAATTTGAACACCCCGCATAGCCTCCTTATTTTCTGCCAATGATCTTATTGCGATAATCTGTCGGAGTCATCTTTTCCAATTTTTCAAATTGTGTTGCAAAGTAATCTGAATTCGGAAATCCAACCAGCTCTGCGATTTTATACATACGGTTGTTCGTTTGCCGCAGCAGCCGCTTGGCTTCTTCAATGCGCAGTGAAAGCAAATACTCATTAAAATACATGCCATAGCTTTTGCGAAAGAGCTGGCCGAGATAAACAGGATTCATATAAAATTTTGCTGCGATTCCTTTCAGATTTATATTTTCCGTAAAATTAGCATCAATATATTTTTTTATTTTTTCAATGCTGCCCTTTCCTTTTTCACTTCGCTTTGCGGCAATATAGCCAGCCGATTCTTCTATAAAACGCAAGCATATATGCCGAAGCTGATTCAGGTTGCGGTATTTGTTTGGCCAATCCAGCAGTTCATTCAGCAGCAGCAGTTCCTTCTCGTCCCCTTCAAATTGTCTGATGGTGTTTATGACCGCAATAATGCTCCGTCTGATGGTATTGGCGACTGCGTCTGGAGCAAAACGCAATTCCTGAAATTGATTAAAAATAGTATGGATGACAGCCTCATAGCCCTCACGCACATTCTCTTCCATCTCGGTAATCAATTTGCTGTGCAATTCTTCATCTACGTCAAAATAATATAAGGACAGCGGGAGCATCTCGGATGCCATTATAATACCGCGCGAGCCTGCAGCAAAACGGTAATTCAAGCATTGGCCCGCGCTGCTCCCAGATTGGTCAATGCGCTTAAGATGCTCCTCCCTGCTTCCGATGAATAAACTTATCGTAGTTCCCAGCTCTTTCTCCAGCATATCCAGCAGCCATGCATAAGCCGTATTCTCGTTATCGCCCAATTGCATTAGCCATGCTTGTGGGACAATAAGTCCATACTGATTGTTCTCGCGCACATGAACGAGCGGAAGCGTCCCTTCGCGCTGCATATACCGCTGAAGCGCTGTCTGCATGGCCGGTAAATAATCGAATGATCCCGACGTCTGCATATCCTGTATTTCTGCAATTACATACGTATAAGGAGAGGAGGCTGGAAGCTTCAATATATGGGAAATCTGCTGAATAACCTGCTCGTTGGGCTCTGTCTGCAGCAAAGTTGCGATTATGGTCTGAGCAAGCGGTTTTTCTCCTGTATATGACAAAAGCTGCATTTGATTCAGTGTATTTTCCACCTTTTTCAAAGTGGAACCCAGCTCTTTCTTGTCAACTGGCTTCAAAATATAATCCGACACATTGTAGCGCAAGGCTTGCTGCGCATAAGTGAAATCATGATGGCCGCTTATAATAATAAATAACGGCTGGTGATCCCCCTCCTCCTTCACATGCTTGATCAGTTCGAGACCATCCAGCATAGGCATTCTGATATCAACAATAACCAGATCAGGATTCAGTCGTTCAATTAGCTTAATCGCTTGCTTCCCGTTCTCTGCTTCTCCGCATATTTCGAATTGCATTGCGGCCCAATTCATTAAATTGATCAGACCCTTTCGCACAAATATTTCGTCATCCACAATTAACACCTTATACATAGCTGATCCTCCTCCTAATGTGCAGCCGTCCGTTTTATCCTATGATACCATGCTTAAGATACTAGTCCATTGCTTGAGAACACGTGTCTTAAGTTCTCTTTCTCCCGGTATGCTTCAAAAGTCCGCTTTCGAGTTCGGCTCCTGTATGTAGACTATGAAAACAATCAAATGCCTCGTTACAAATAATAGATTGCGGTCATATATTGTAGCATATACGAGAAAGGGGGTTTGCATATGTCAAACTTCAATTCATCCTCCTGCTCTTGCGGCAATCATAGAGGTGGTAACCGTACGGGCGGCAATCGCACTGGCGGCAGCCGTACGGGAGGTAGCCGTACAGGCGGCAATCGCACTGGTGGCAATCGCACTGGTGGCAATCGCACTGGTGGCAATCGTTCCCGTGGTAACCGCACGGGCGGGGATCGTTCACATGACAATTGCCATGGTCATCGTTCACATGGTCATCGTTCACATGGCCATCGTTCGCATGGTCAACATCACCGCTCGCATGATAACTGCAAACGGGCTGAGCAATTCGATAGAAACTCGGACGACGATTACGAGTAAGCAGCTAAACCATTCACGTACTAAGTACCGACTGTCGCCTTCTTCTGAAGGCGACTCTTTTTGTCTACGCAAAAAAACAGAAAAAAAGAGAGCAAAGAGAACCTTAAACGAGCTTCATCGTCGTTTGAAGGTTCTTCCCCATTCCTTTAAGTCTGCTTATTCATTCTGTATGCACAACGCTGGGCATTAATATACTCGCTTTCAATACTAGTATCATACCATTTCTCCTTAAAAACATAGCCATACGCTTCATCCTGCTGGCACAGAACGTTCAGCGCATCCGTTAGCTGAAGCTCCACCCCGCTTTCGGCATTCAATTGATCAAGAGCGGCAAATATTTTAGATGTCAAAATATATCTGCCCATGACCGCAATATGGGATGGCGGGTTCATTTTGGGTTTCTCGACAATAGAATTAAGTCGATATACCCCGGCTTGAATCTGCTTTCCAGAAATGACCCCATAGTTTTGCAGCAGCTCCCTCTCCACCGACTGCAGTCCGATAACCGGGTGCTTGAACTGCTCGTACAGCTTAATCATTTTGCGCAGCGGAGGGGGTTTCCTCAAGCAAAGCTGATCCGGCAGCAAAACAACAAAAGGATCGTCCCCTGCGAATGTTTGTCCCAACTGAACAGCTTGGCCAAGTCCTAGAGCCTGCGGCTGTCTTACATATTGAAAACTGACCTTCGGCGGCTCAATTCCTTGAAGCATATTGCTTTTCTGATGTGTGTTTAAAAACCATTCCAGCTCAATGGAGCGATCAAAATAATCCATAATCTCTGTCTTATTGCGCGAGAGAATAATTAAAATTTCTTTGATCCCAGCATCGATCGCTTCCTGAACAATATAGTCAATGACAGGGCGGCTGTTAATAGGGAACATTTCCTTTGGAATCGCTTTAGTAATCGGCAAGTTGCGAGTCCCGTATCCCGCCGCAGGAATAATCGCTTTAAATACCACTAATATCACCCACTCCCATTGGAATTTCATCCAATATATAGTAACAGCATATTAGCGAAAATCGATTTTGAAGCTTGTCCTCTATGAAAATAAGGCAAATGCGGTAACCCATTTCAATAGACCCCCCTTGATTTAATAGATGCAGCAGCCGTGACCATTCTTAACAAAAATCAATATTTTAGTAGTAGTAGTAGATTCGAGAGGAGCGATAGGAATGGAAATTTGTGTTGTAGGAGCAGGCTACGTTGGTTTGACAACAGCGGCTGTTCTGGCAGATATGGGTCATACCGTATTTTGTACGGATGTTGATACGGATAAAATTGCGAAGCTGCGGAAAGGGATTATTCCGATTTACGAGCCTGGGCTGGCCGAGCTGATTACGGACAATCAGCAGCGGGGAACGCTTTTTTTTGATACGGACAGCAAAAAGCATATGGCTCATTGTCCTGTCATTATGATTGCAGTTGGGACCCCTTCAGCGAAGGATGGCAGCGCCGATATGAAATATGTAAAGCATGTCATCACCGCTATTGCGGAAACGATTCATACGCACAAAATTATTATTATGAAAAGTACCGTGCCACCCGGCACGGCTGATTGGGTTGAAGAGGAGCTCCAGCAGCACGGGACTCGCCCCGACTTATTTGATATCGTCTCGAACCCTGAATTTCTTAGGGAAGGAACCGCTATCGAGGATACCGTTCACCCTGATCGTATCGTGATTGGCGCTAAGAGAAAAGAACCTGCAATGAAGGTCCAGGAAATGTATGCTTCCCTTCAAACCACGTTTTTGCTAACGAACCGAATGGAGGCCGAGCTGATCAAATACGCATCCAATGCTTTCCTCGCCACTAAAATTTCCTTCATTAATGAAATATCTCGGATTTGCGAGGCCTACAGTGCCGACATTACGGAGGTATCGCAGGGCATTGGTCTTGATGAACGGATCGGAGGCAGATTTCTGCAAGCCGGCCTCGGCTACGGCGGCTCGTGCTTTCCTAAAGATGTGAATGCCCTTGATTTTGTGGCGGCCTCTAAAGGCGTTAAGCTTGATCTGCTGCAGGCTGTCAAGAAAATCAATCGTTCACAAATAGACATTTACCTGAATAAAATAACCCATGCTTTAGGCGAAGGGTCCGAAAAACCGCGAATTGCCGTATGGGGGGCAACCTTTAAAGAAAACACAGACGATATTCGCTATTCCCAATCCATCGCTTTAATGAAGAAGCTGACGCACAGAGGATATACGGTATATGCTTACGACCCGCTTGCAACGCCCGAGCTTCCCTCCGTTATTTGGTGCTCCAGTCCTTATGTTGCCGTGGAGCAAGCGGATGTGCTGGTAGTCGCCACAGCTTGGAGCTCCTTTCTGGAAGCCGATTGGCATAAGGTCAAAACGTTAATGAGGCAGCCTGTTATTGTAGACGGACGAAATGTTTTGGACAAAAAAAATCTGGAATTGCAAGGCTTTGCTTACATCGGAGTTGGTCGCCCATGAAAATCCTCGTAACTGGCGCTGCCGGCTTCATCGGATCTCATTTATGCGAATATTTGCTGGCAAGCGGCGAGCATGAAGTGATCGGCGTTGACGCATTCGTTCGTGAAGAATTGCACCTGATTGGCACTAAAAACATGGACAGCTTTCTTCATCACCCGCGATTCAACATGATTACCGCCAATATGCTTCATTTGGACTGGAAAACACTGCTTAACGATGTGGATATCATTTATCATTTGGCTGGCATACCGGGCGTTCGCTCCAGCTGGGGAGCTGATTTCAGCAGCTACGTCGAATCTAACATTCTTGCTACTCAGCAGCTCCTTGAAGCTTGCCGTCAATCATCGATTAAAAAATTTGTATTCGCGTCCACCTCTTCCGTCTATGGAGAGACGACGGGTCAAGTATCTGAGGACACGCCGCTTGCTCCTCTCGCCCCCTACGGTGTCAGCAAGCTGACAGGCGAGCATTTATGCCGAGTTTATAGCAAAAATGTTCCCGTCGTTATTTTACGCTTTTTCACTGTATATGGGCCTCGTCAACGCTCAGATATGGCGTTTCATCGTTTTATTAAACAGCTGCTGGCGAATGATCCGATTACTTTATTTGGCGACGGCTCGCAAACCCGGGATTTCACGTATATCAGTGATTGCGTAGAAGCTATCGCTGCTGTAGCTGACGCCCCCCATGTCGTAGGAGAAACCATTAACATCGGCGGTAAAGAACGGGCAGCTATCATACAGGTTATTCGAGCCCTGGAGACTTTGACTGGAAAAAAACCGGTAATTACCCCTAGCGGCAGCATGCACGGCGAGCCCATGCACACTTGGGCCGATATATCCAAAGCCAAACGGCTATTGCAATACGAGCCCAAAATCAGCTTGGAGGCCGGCTTAGCCAAGGAGCTCGAATATTTTATCGATTTTTATAAATGACAGGAGGCTGTCTCCTTATGAGACTGGCATTCATATGTACGGAAAAGCTCCCTTCTCCCGCTGTGAGAGGGGGAGCCATCCAAATTATGATGGACGGAGTATCTCCCTTTTTATCACAGAACCATCAATTAACGATCTACTCCATTACCGATGCTGCGCTGCCAGACAGGGAGACGCGTGGTGATATTAAATATATCCGCTTTCCTAGAGATAGCTACGTTGAAGATGTTGCGGGTTCATTGAGGGAGCACGCCTATGATGTCGTTCATGTATTTAATCGTCCTAAAAACGTCGTTATTTATAAGGAAGCCTCCCCGACTAGCCGTTTTGTCGTCAGCCTGCATAACGAAATGTTTGAGCCCAACAAAATATCCGATATTGACGCCGAGCTTTGCGTGGAATATGTACACAAAATAACGACGGTAAGCAAATATATTAAATCAACGATTACTAGGCGCGTTCCCGCTGCAGAGGATAAAACCGAACCGATTTTCTCCGGAATTGACCCTAATTCTTACCATCCCATTTGGACCTCCCGCGGCTTGCAATTACGCAATCAAATGCGGGAAAGATATGGCGTCCAGAACAAGAAAGTTATTTTGTTTGTTGGACGGCTCAGCGTCAAGAAAGGACCTCACCTGCTCATTCAGGCAATGGACCGTGTCCTTGATGAGCATCCGGATGCGGTCCTTGTTATTGTCGGCGGCAAATGGTTCAGTGATAACACTATTGATGACTATGGACAATGGTTACTGAAGCTGGCTGAGCCTTATCGCAGCAGAGTCATCTTCACCAAATTCGTTCAAGCTGACGAAATCCAAAATTATTTTTCCATGGGCGACGTATTTGTTTGCAGCTCCCAATGGCAGGAACCGCTAGCTCGTGTGCACTACGAAGCGATGGCCGCCGGAATCCCCGTCATTACAACCGATCGTGGCGGCAATGCCGAAGTCGTTCAACATAAGCGCAATGGCTATATTGTTCGAACCTATACCAGCGCAGACTCATTTGCCGATGCCATTAACTATATGCTTACTTATAGGGATGAAGCCAGGACGATGGCATTCAGAGGCAGGGAAATGGTCGAAGGATTTTTCACATTCAAGCATGTTGCAGATCGTTTAAATAAAATTTACATGGATGCTTACAGAAGCGAGCCTACCCCATTATCAAATCTTACTATAACCAAACTTAAAAGCCGATTCACGCGGCCTCTTCGCAAAAAACTCAAGCGCCGCTCTAGCATCAAACGAACTCAGCAAAGGGGCAGGTAACGATTATGCAAACGATAACTGGACTGATGTCCCAATATCCGCTTCAAGTGAAGAGCATTAAGCTCATCTCGGATAAAGGCAAGAAGGCGACCTGGAGCCTTGCGACAAGCGCGGGAACTAAAATTTTGAAGAAGGCGCCCGTCTCCAAGCAACGGCTCCTCTTCCTCCTTCAAGCGATTAGACATTTGCAGAAAAATGGTGCGCCTATCCCTCGCATGGTAGCTACCACGGATGGAAACGATTATGCGGAGGACAGCAGCGGCAGCTGCTACGTCTTGTCAGACGCAGCGGAAGGCGTATCGCCCTCCTATGTAACGGGAGATCTCCTTCTCATTATGAAGGAGCTTGGGAAGTTTCATATGGCTTCCCGAGGTTTTCAATCCGCCTATACAACGGATGAAAGGGAGCATCTTGGAAGCTGGGGGCGGGGCTATGCGAAGCATCTCGATCAATTAGAGCGGTTCAAGGGAATGGCTCTCAGCAGTAGCAATAGCAATAGGATTAGCATTAAAAACATGAAAAGCAGTAAGAGAAGTAGAAGCGGTAAGAGCAGCAGCATTAGAAGTAGTAGTAGCAGCGAATTTGAGAGGCTGTTTCTTCTGCATGTGGACAAATTTATTGACCAAGGAAAAGCTGCCCTGCATTTGATTCAAAGCAGCCCATACACCAACTGGGTTAATAAAGTAGCCGTGCAAAAAAACCTTTGCCATCAGGATTTTGCAGCAGCTAACTTGATTAAGACCCGGCAAGGGCTTGCCATTATCGATATGGATTCCTTAACCTTTGACTTGCCTGCAAGAGATATTCGCAAAATATTCAACAAGGTGATGAAGAAGCATGGATGGAGCTCGGCTAAAGCCATATCCATGCTGCGGGCTTATCGTGAGGTTCATCCTCTAAGCGCGGAGGAATGCAGCGTCATCTATGCGGATCTGTTATTCCCTCATCTTTTCTATGGCTTATCCAGCAAATACTTCAATAAGCGGACGGAATGGAATGCTCCCCAAACGATACAGAAGCTAAAATCATTAATTACGTCTGATCGAGAGCGCCAGCAAATGCTTGCATCGTGGGACAGCATTGTCAAACAGTCGTAAGCAATCTTAAGCAGGCTTAGTCAATTTTAGCCTTAAGCACAAAGCTTCTTTCAGGCTTGCTCTGGCGTTTTCAGGCAAGCCTTAGCTTATAACGAGGCCTCTCTCCTGCAACGTCTTCATACTCCTTTCGATATCCCCCTTCAATCGTTTCATTACCTGCAGCTTTCTTTTACTTTAGCGCAAGCGTTACGGTTGTTCAGCCAATATTACCTTAGTCGAAAGTTTAAGCAATGCACAGGCTTCGGTTTCTCGGAGTACGTCCAATTAGTGCGTATTCGCGAGGCCCAACGGCTGCTGCGTGAGACGGACCTCAAAATTATTGAGGTTGCTGCTTGTGTTGGAATAGATCCAGTGGCGAATTTTCACAAGCTGTTCAAAAGTACGAATGGCTGCTCGCCTCTCCAGTACCGAAAGCGCCAGCGGCGCGGCTAATACTCAACTTAACGGATTAAGTGCTGCCCTTAGATTGGAATGAAACTGGAGGCTAATCGCCTCCGCCTCCTCTTAGCAATTGTCCCTACCTTCCAAGTACGCTCTAAGTTCCTTTAGTTTTTCGTATTCTTCCGTCGCATCTCCAAGTACTGTATCGGATAACGACATCCGGTCTGCTTCTTGGACGAAAGTATTTACAATAGCCCGTTCATCCATGGAGAGGGCGATATCGGCACGTAATACATACGCTCTATATCGAAGCGTTGCCGATGCTTCTTCGGCTTTTGGAAGAACAAGATCCAGCACTTTGGCCGCAGCCGCTGGTTCGTCTTTGGCGTACATCAACCGGTATGAGGTTTCGAACGCGCTTGCAAATTTGGAGGTCTCTTCCACGATTAGCCTTGGGGAGGCATGCTTAGTTCCAATCAACAAGCGGTTACCGGCAGGATCGATGATATGGAATCTGCGATCTTCCATCAGGTTGCTCGGTTTAGAAATTCTGGGATATCCCTTGGTGGGGATTTTCCGGTACGCTTTTTTTAAATTTTCGCTGAATTCCTTATACACGGCATCCACGTCAGGAATGTGGACGTAGCACAAGCTATAAGAATTTGCTGGATTCAATTGCTTGAGTACAAAGAAATGCAGTTCCACGATACTGTGGCGGACGCAAGCGTATAGGTTTGGTTTGGCTTGACGATAGGTCACTTCAAAGCCTAGCGCTTGGTAGAAATCCAACTGCTCGTCAATAGATCTGCTGGGTAAAATCGGGATCGCGGTTCCGAAGCGTTTTGTTGACAAGTGATCAACCTCCTGGTTTATAGGACTTATTAACCCATTTACCCCCTTATCGTACAACATTATTGCAAATGCTAATGTTCATTTAGATTTATCCATGTATTATACTGATTTTAGAGAAAAAGCCGTCATGTGGTTTAACTATTAATTGCAGGTTGAAAGAAGGGAATCGAGTTGAAAGGTATTGAGATAGCAAAGAAATTGAAGATAAGCACGAGTGCATTAAGGCATTATGAAGCTTGGGGACTTATTCCTAAAGTCGAGAGAATGTCAAATGGGTATCGCAATTATACAAAGGAACATGAGGCTTATTTTCAATGTATACGTGCGATGTACGCTGGTTTTGGAATGAATGTAATTCGAGAGGTTATGCCACGCATCGTAAATGGGGAAAAACTTGATGCTTTATGGATAATTAACAAGGCACAAGTAAACCTTCATGCAGAAAAGGAAACCGTACAAAGAACAGTTGAGATGCTTGATTTAAAAGAGTGGACAGATTTCCCAAAGTACCGTAATAAAAATTCGTTTACGATTGGAGAGGTAGCTAAAGAAGCGAATGTATCTGCTTCCGCAATTCGGCATTGGGAAAAGGAAGGGTTAATTAGGCCCGAGCGCCAAAAGGAGAGTGGATTCCGTATATATAGCCCTTCTGATATTCGCAAGGTGCTTATCATCCGAACGGTTCAAAGAGTAGCTTACTCCTTGGATATTGTTCGTGAAGTATTGTCAGGTCTTGATAAAAAAAACATTGCTCAAGTTAAGCAAATTGCCCTCGAGTCTCTTCAATACATTGATAATGCATTGGTGGAACAGATGCGCGGTATCGCTTATTTGCATAATCTTCTTGATGTTGTGTCAAATATGAAAGAACAGTAGGTAAAGTCCTTCTAACGTTATCTGTTTCCTGCTCCAAATCAAAATCAAATGAGGCTGCCCGAAGGCAGCCCCAAAATAATGTCATGTTGTAGGAATTGTCATGTAATGAAAGAAAATCCTCACTTTTTTAAAATTCGCAATATAATGACATGATCTATCGCGAAACTGAATGTGTTGTGATACTCATTGTGAATAAAAAACTGCGAAGCATGAATAAATCTTATTAGAATTGAAAACCATTAAAGCATAGTTCTTACTTCTGGAGGATAACAGCATGAACCAAACGAGCTTTGCCAGTACCCGCTCAGAAACGGATATCCAACCGATTTCACCCGTATTGGAATCTAATTTAAAATGGCTCGAAACTCATTTTGAATACTGCGAAGACTTGTCCGTCTTTCAGTGGCACTTTGGACCAGAGCTCCAATCCACAGCATTTTCCGTTTATTTCGATTCGTTATTTGAAAATAAAGCATTAAATTATATGAAAGCATCGCTTCAGGACCTTGTCCCCCACGAAGTAGGTCCTGCCATTTCTGTCACTCCTGAAGATGTCATTCGCTTTTTCAGCAACCACGGTGTTTCCTCGCAATCCTCCAAGCTTGTAAACGATTTAATAGAAGCTAGTGATGATATTGTTACAGGGCATCTTGTTATCTTCTTTAATGGCTGGAATCAAGCTTTGTCTTACAAAGTTGCTTCACTAACAACCAGGCAAGTAAGTGAACCGAGTGCAGAATCCGTAGTTCATGGTCCACGTGAGAGTACAGTTGAAAATTTGCAAAAGAATATCGGTATGTTAAGGCAGCGGTTAAAAACCCCTAATTTTAAATTAGAAAAGTTCACGCTTGGGGTAGAAACCAAAACTGAAGTCAATATCGCTTATTTGATAAATGCAGTTAACTTGGATGTCTTAGCTGAGTTAAAAGAGCGAATTTCGAGAATGAAGAAAATTAATGTTCTTGACACCTCTTTTATTGAAGAGTGGATTGAGGATTCGACTTATTCCCCATTCCCTCAATACCGCTATACAGAACGGCCGGATACCGCTACTGCAGCTTTGTTGGATGGTAAAATCATCGTGCTCGTCGAAGGCACAGGTTCGATTTTACTATGTCCGGGACTTTTTACAGAAATGTATCAATCCTCGGAAGACTTTTACCAAAGAAGTATAATTGCCTCCTTAGTTCGCATAATGAGGATAATTGCATTTTTTATTGCTTTAAGCTTGCCCAGCATCTATATTGCTTTAACGACTTTTCATCCAGAATTGATTCCAACCGTCCTTTTACTTGCCCTTATGAATGCGCGTGAGGGCATTCCTTTCCCTGCATTTTATGAAGCCGCGATAATGGAATTCTTCTTTGAACTTCTTCGGGAAGCCGGAGCGCGATTGCCAAGACAGATTGGCTCCACTATAAGTATTGTTGGCGCTCTCGTTATTGGTGAAGCAGCCATATCTGCAGGTATTGCCTCTCCATCGATGGTCGTGGTCGTTTCCTTAACCGGAATTGCTTCATTTGCCATTCCTCAATATAACATGGCTACTGCTTTAAGAATTATAAAGATTCCGCTCATGATTTTAAGCACATTCCTGGGTGGATTCGGTCTGATGATAGGTTTTCTCTGGATCTTGCTGCATTTAACAAGTCTCAGATCCCTTGGGCAGCCGTATCTAACCCCTCTAGCTCCTCTTCAACCTAAGCAATTACTGGATACACTCATTCGTGCGCCGTTAAAAATTTTACTGCGTTCACCACGCAATAAGTTATTCGGATCTAAAAAATAAAAGGCATTTTTTTGAGAGAAGGCTCTTTTATGCGAAAAACGGCATTTGCCGCCTGTATGATGGTCTGCTTACTATTGCTGCCGGGTTGCTGGGACAAGACAGAACTTACGGATCGGTCCTTAATCCTAGGCCTTGCCATCGACAAGGCCGATAAAGGAATGATTGAGCTTACTGTGCAAATATACAAGCCGGGACTTTCCGGCGGTTCACAAGGAAAGCAAAGCGGAGATGTTTCTTATATCAATGTGCAAACTAAGAGTAATACGATGTTTGATGGGATTCGTGATATTATCCTTCAAATTGGACGCAAAGCACAATGGAGCCATTTGCGGACTATCATTGTAGAAGATCAGTTAGTACAACTATATCCTATCGGTGAGGTTTTGGATTTCTTTTACCGGGATCATGAGGCTAGACTTAGTTCTTCGTTTTTTATTGCCCACGGGAAAGCATCGCAATATTTAAAAATGAAGCCTTTAATCGAAAAAACAGTAAGTCAACAATTGTGGCAAGTTACAAAAAAATCCGATCAGCACAATTACAAAACGACCAACACTTCGTTACTTGAACTATTCATCGGTCTACGCAGCCAGACGGGGATTTCGTTAGCTCCTTACATCACTAAAGGCGGAGATAAAGGAGAGCATCTGGTGGCCACCGGAATGGCAGTCTTACAAAAGGGAAAATGGAAGGGAATCGTTTCTCCTCAAGATTCGCAAATGATACATATGTTAAATAATAAGTTCAAGAGTGGAATTATCCGCGTGCCGTGCGAAACTCAAAACGATTCGAGCGATGCAAGCAATAATTCTCTGGAAATATTATCTTTCCACTCCAAACTAAAACCACAAATTGAAGGTGAAGCAGTCAAGCTTCAAGTAGTCGTTCAGTTGTCAGGAGCTATTGGAGAGATGAGGTGCATGACATTAAAAACACCGGAAGATGAAAAAAAAATTACCGAAGCCGTGGCTCGGACAGTTGAACAAGCTTTAAGAAAAACTTTCAATCGAATGAAAAAAAAGGAATTAGACCTAATTGGTTTAGGAGATCGGATATATCGTAAAGATCCAGCCCTATGGAAACGGTGGAAGAAGAACTGGGGAGAGCGTTTCGCTCATACTCAAATCGACATTAAAGTAAAAGTTGAAATAAAGAATAGCGGAACTGCAATACCAAAACCGCTTTCCATAGACCAGCAGTGAGGGAGCAAGAACGGATGGCTGAAAAAATGATTGTTGTGATTTCGAGTTATTTGTTAATGACGTTCTATAATCTTTCCAAAATAAAGAATATGGTGCTGCGCGACAAGATCGCATATGGCGTGATCGTTTTTGTCTCTATTTATCTTTGTGTTGAGTATGTTGGAGGGTTTGGAATGCCGTTTCTTCATGACATCGCATCATGGCTGTATAAAGATTGGGCTCATCATATTGTTGAGTATTTAGACTAAGATTCAGAAAAGGAGCAGCATAATCTTTATGAATAAACAAACCATTAGTCAAGATCAATTGATCGTATTGTTTTTTGTTTATTTGACTGGCTCAGTTATTGTAAACCTTCCCGGTCCGTTAATTGGATTCGCCCATAACGGTGTGTGGATATCTCTGCTGATCTCCGGCACGGTTGCCATGATTCAATTGCTGCTTGTTCTTTACTTGGATAAGGAATATCCCGGAAAATCATTTAGTGAATACAGTCAAGCTGTTTTGGGAACCTGGCCCACCATTGTGATTGTGATCCCGTTTATTTCGCTCTTATTTGAAATGAGTACTGATATCGTACATGAAGTAGGTAAATATGTTAACAGTTCTTTAATGAGGCAAACTCCTCAGTACATATTTGATATCTTTATCTTCACCACAGTGGCCATAACAGTACGAGCAGGAATTGAAGTCATGAGTAGAATGTTTACCATTCTCATCTTTATCATGATGCTGTTCATCGTCTTGACTTTGTTGTTTTCTATTCCTAATTATCACACAGAATTTCTTTTTCCTATTCTTCCTGACGGAATAAAACCTGTATTACATGGCGCCTACCTTTCATATGGTTTCACCCACGCAGAACCGGTTTTACTCGCCCTACTCCTGCCTTTTGTTCGTCAGCCGACCCGGAATTTACATAAAAAACTGGTTATTGTGTTTGGCATCAGCATCATCCTATTGATTGCGGTCGCTATAGCAACCATTCTTGTTTTCGGACCCTTGGCCGGGGAAAGAAAGTATTCGATGGTAGAGGTTGCACGAATGATTGATCTACAACCTATTCAACGGGTCGAATTCATTGTTGGGATAGCTTTAATCGTAGGTTCCTACATGAAGGCTTGCATTATAATTTTCATATTAAATCATTTAGTTGTACGTATATGTAAATTAAAGGATGAGAACGTGTTTATATTACCTTTGACTTTTATCAATATGATAAGTGCTTTTCTTTTACAAAGAAGCGAAGCAAAATTGACCGAGCACATCACGGTGATTCTTCCAATTTGGAAGTTGACCGGATTTACAATTCCTTTGTTGCTCGTGGTTGCCATTCATCTGCTGAAGAAAATGCTTGGCTTTCAAAAGACGCCAACCAAATGAGAGGATCAGCATTTCTTGGCAATAGAACCTATATCTCATTAAATTTGAATTGCTTTTTCCAATTCAAGTTGCGGTTTTAATAAAAATTCCCCCTACAGAAGTAGGAGGAATTTAGCCTCGGGGAATGCCGAGAGGCTATTTAAATAAGCGGAGAATATCTTCATCTTTTGCACGATTCATTTCATCCAGAGATATCCTAGCCCTACGCCGTTCACGGCTCCGTTCCCCATTGGAGAGCACCTGCGATGTAGCCGGTCGTTTTGCTCCAATCAGCGTAAGCCGTATGGGTCGGGTCGAAGGAGTAATCCCCCGTCTGCGAGTAATTCGACCAATCGGATTTGGACACGCGTAGCTGAATCTCAATGCTGGCTCCCGCAGCCAAGCTTCCGGCTCCGCTCGTAAAGCCAATCTCCAGATAGTGGTCGGCCCCGGTCAGGGGAGTCGCCAACTTGACGAAGGTGCCCGTTACATTGCTGCTGCCAACATGCGACCAGTCACAGAAAAAGTTCTGAGCGATCTCCCCATCGATCGTATAATAATAACGCAGCTTCACGTCCGACAAATTGATAGCGGAAGTGCCGGTGTTCGTCAGCTTGATCCGCGGGTTCAGCGTATTGCTCGTTGCTGTAACGGTGGAATTATACTGCTGCACCTTGATGGCCCCGCTGCCGCTGGAGGTGGTATTTATCACGGATACCGTTAGAGCCGCATTCGCTCCCGCGCTGAAGTTGAACGTCAGTGTCGTTGTTCCCACCGGTTGGGCGGCTAGATAAGCCTTCTGAATCGTCACCGTCGTGCCCGATACAGTATAGTCTGTACCGGCAATCAGGGTAGCTGTGCCATTCTTAATACTAGCAAGCGTGTTGCCGTTCAACGTCAGCGTCACCGGAATATTCGCCTGTATGGCGGTATTCTTGTCGAAGTTAGCTGTCGTCGGGCTGATAGCCGAGTTGCTAACCGACGAATCACTCACTGCGATGGATAGCGAAGCAGAGGAACCGGCGTTAAACAGGAAAGTGAGATTCGTCGTTCCTATGGCTTGCTGAGCGAGATAGCTTTTTTGCAGAGTGACCGTGCTGCCTGAAACGATGTAGTCCGTGCCCGCAACGAGGGACGCCGTACCGTTCTTAATGCTGGTGAGCGTATTGCCGTTCAGCGTCAGCGTCACCGGGATGTTCGCCTGCATGGCGGTATTTTTGTCAAAGGCAGCGGTCGTTGGACTGATAACCGAGCTGCTGCCGCTTCCCGTTGCGAATGCAGCAACAAACACCAGCCCCGAATTCCAATAGACGGTATGCTCGTTTGTCGTCCACTCTTGGAAGTTATCGTGATAGTTTTTCGCTGCAAATCTCGAAATCTGATTCCCTACCGTCTCATCGTTGGAGTATCTATTCGGTCCTCCGACCAAATACCCCTTCGGCACCCCCGGCAAGCCATCTGTTCTGAACATAATGCTGAATGGATACTTAACGCTGTTATCGCCATACCCCGATACGAAAGATACGCCTACCGGATTCTGGCCAAGGATCCAGCCTAACTGGCTATAAGTAATATCATTAATAATCGCGCGGTTGGTCTCGAAGGTTCCCAGCAATTTGGTGCCAATGATCATTTCCATCGGCGTATCAGCATACTGCATTGTGATTCCCCAATAATAGTTGCCGTCTTTTACGATACTTTTCCAGGCGCTTTCGTTGTATCTGTTCACTTTATCATTGAACCATTGCTGGAATTTGGTCGTATACCAGCTTACGACTCCAGCATTTTTATTAGCAGCCTTCATATAGCTGAAGAAGCCCGTATTCCACGTATTTTCCCAACCGCTGGCGAAATCAAGGGGATGCTCGAAAAACTGCCCCATTTCCGTGTAGTTTGCAACAAAATAATCGTTGTATTTGGCAACTTCGGTCGACCTATACAGGGAGCCTGCAGCCCAAAGTCGGTTAGCCGAGTCGTCCGTCACATCGTAAGGCCATCTGCCTGTGTTAGGCGTTTTGATCAGCTCCGGGTGCGCCTCCAAATACCCCCATGCCGCTACTGCCGCATCTAAACATTGCTGAGCAAAAGTCGGATCGATATTTTGATAAATCAGATAGGCATGTGCCAATGCGCCGGCCGCAGTAGCCGTATCTGAGGTCGTTTTGATATTTGTCCGTGGACTTACCGTATCTTTATCAATAATTTCTCGGTTCAGTAAATTGTCATCATCTTGATAAGTTACACGCGCATAAAAACCGCCGCTTGCTGCATCCTGCATTTTGAGCATCCATTCCAGTTCCCACCGTGCCTCATCCAAAATATCAGGAATGCCGTTTCCGCTCTCCGGAATATTAAATTGGCTGTCGGTAAATTTCTCCGGCATGATTTCATAGGCCCAGAACAGATCGGACAATGCTTTGGCTCCAGCGTTTACGTACTTGCCTTTATCGCCCGCATCATACCAGCCCTTGGAAACATCTTTCTTGATGGAAGGGTTGGACATTAGAGGGACCGCGGTGTCTGGCGTAAAGTCCGTTCTCTGATAATTTTGAGTGTACGGGCTGGTAATATTAATGCCTGTCCGCTGGTAATAAAAATATCTGGATACGTCAACTAGAAACGGCCCATAAATATCATTCGGATTGCCAATGGAGAATTCAGGAGAATTCTGAAGTCCCTGCAGCGCCACATAATATTTTCCCGGTACCGTTAAATTAGTAAAGTCAGCCGTGAAAATTCGCTCTCCACTGTCTATGGCATCATAGTTTTCGGTGAGGACAAGCGTTCCGGAGTAGGCTGTGGAATGATTGCCCGCGTTAATAACGCTAAATGGAGTCCCCTCATCGACCGTGAGAACATCCTCAAACCCTGTCACAAGCGCCTGCTTTACGCCATTTACAGGATACCCCACTTGATTGACCTTAATAGGTGCATACTCTTTCTCCTTATCGGGAGACGTAACCCTAATATCATTGAGCCACACCTTTAAAGGTTGAAAACCATTGTTCTTGATAGATAACGTATCTATCGAAGAAGGGTCAATTCCTTGCGAGACCTGGATGAGATCCTTTAACGGTATCTTCACATGGGTCCAGTTCGTCGTAATGCTGGCATAGCTGCTAATGTTTACTGTAGTGGTAATTTCTTCGCCAGCAGCCCTTTCGAATACTCTGTCTTTAAAGCCAAGGAGGAAGGACTCTCCGCCTGCATTCCCCTTGATATTGAACTCAAGAAAACCGTTTGCATAATAAGGCGTAAAATTATACGCTTTCCACCCGGCAACCGCGACCAGCGCGTTGAACCAGGACGGACTGGTGGGCGTCTTCGTATTTAATAATAAGGAAGGCAATCCATTGTACGTAACCGTCCAATCGATCGGCAGCTTGCTATTTTCCGTTTCCAAGCCGAATCCGCTATCTCCTGCCCAGCCGTCCGTTGTATTGCTGAATATTTGGTAATCCAGCAAGTTTCTCCACCCTGCAGGCGCTTCGGGGGTAGCGGCGTTCGTCTCGATTGGATTGGAAAATAAGATGGTAACGAACATCGTAAACGCAAGGATTAAACTGACTTTTTTCCTCATTAACTCTCCTCCTTTAAATTTGTGAAAATTTGCTCCCATTGAATCGAAACCGAATTCGCTGCGACTTCTTATCGGTATCTGCGCGCCATCACCTCTTTTTCATGAAAACGCTTTCTAATGAAATTATTTTAATTCCTGAAGAGACCCCGGTATATAGAAGAAATAAACAATTATAGAAGAAAACAAGCAATTGTGCTCATCGTCCTAAAAAAAAGAAGGAGGCCGCATCCGATGATCCGAATGCGGCCTCCCTTCGATTTGGTGATCGAAACGCTGTTATTGCTTGTTGTCCTTATACCAATCATTAACTTCCTTCGTAATCACGTCGCCGCCATTTTTGTAAAATTGGGCCACGAACTCATCAAAGTAAGAGAGTGGCTTCTCGCCATAAATGATGCTCAGATAGCTCTCCGTTGCGAGCTTCTGCAGGAACACCCCGTGCTTCTCCATCCCGTCTGTTAACGGCCCGTGGTACCGGTTCGGGATTTCGAGCTCCTGCTCAGAAATTGCGATCCCGGCTGCCAGCAGTTGGGCCGAATTCAGCCCTTTGATGCCCTGTTCGATCGGCGTCAGCACCTCGGCGTCCGAATTGTTCAATAATTTTTTTAGCGCATCTGCGTTCATATACGGCAGCGCCGGTGCGCCGCCGGTCAGCGGATAAAGCATCCAGCGCATATCCAAGGATGAACCGTCTGCAAGCGGCCATTCGTTATTCGGCACGCCTTCGGCTTCGAAATCGACGGTGATGACCTTGCCGTCCTTGATCACATAATCGTAGCCCTCGTGAAACCCTTGTTCGAAACGAGGATCGAAGTATGGATCCTCCGGGCCAAAATTTTTAGCAAGCAGCTTATTATAATAGGCAAACCAGGCTTCAATATGATTAAAGTCTTTGCTGAAAACCGTGTAGATGCCGTACAATGGCTTCTGCGCCTTGCCCTTTAGTCCGTCCGGTCCGGCAGGAAGGGGATACGCCTGCCAATTTGCTTTTGGATCAACCTTCACCGTGTCGCCGAGCGGCCAGGCCCCCATCCAGAACGGACCGAACATGACGCCTGCCATTCCTTTGACCGCTAGCTCGGACGCTTGGCTCGAGTCCTTCATGCCTGCATTTTTGTCCATGTAGCCCTTTGCCATCCAGGACGCCATCGTCTCCAAATATTTCTTGGCATCTGGGTGAACGGCGCCATAGATCAGGCTGCCATTTTTGTCCTCATTCCAGAACATATTGATGTTGGAGGTGCTAAGCATCTGTTTGGAGAAAGCCCCAGCTATTGCGTCAGTCTGCCCCATCCAGTTCCATGGGCCTTCCTTCAGCGGAACTGCCAGGCCGACTTCGTCGTCATTGCCATTCCCGTTAGGGTCTTGCTCGGAAAATGCCTGCAGTACGTTCTCCAACTCGGTGATCGTCGTCGGCGGTTTCAACGAAAGCTTCTCGAGCCAATCCTCACGGATCCACATGACCGTTCCTTCATCCCCCACGTTGAAGCGAGGAAGTCCGTAAATCTTGCCGTCTTTGGTTACCTCCGTCATCGTATAAGCGTACTTCTCCAGCGCTTCCTTTAGCTTAGGATGCGCGAACTTCTCAATGGCATCGTTCAACGGAAGCAGTTTACCCGCTTTAAGCAGATCCTTCAGGATGTCTCCATCTGCACCGAAGGTGTCCGGCAGTTTGCCGTTCACGGCCAGCGCCAGCCGGATTTTTGTATCTATGTCCTCGAACTTGCTGACGATCCAGTCAAATTTCGTGATCATACCCAGGTTTTCTTCCATCCAGCGGGTATGCACATTGTTCGTAAGGCTCTCGCCTGGCTTGAAGGCGTTAGGCCGATTCTCATCCACGATTGCCGTCGTAATTGTAATCGGCGGAGCATATTGAAAGTCCCATATCGGCTTCATTTCATCACTCACGGGACTGGTCTTGGTCGACTCCCCACCGCTATTCAAACAGTCGGCAACGGCAAGCAGCAGACTCCCTATCAGAACTGCCAATAGAAAGCTTCTCCACCTCCTTTGCCTCTTCACCAGCCCGACTCTCCCCGCTCCATTCCTGATCGGTATCTGTCCCTGAATTCCTGCGGTGTCACCTGATAATAGTCACGGAATTTACGAATAAACCAGTTCGTATTCGGGTAACCGATGCTTTCTCCAATATGGTAAATTTTATAATCCGTATGCTTCAGCAGCTCGCAAGCCTTGAGCATGCGCTGCTCGTAAATATATTGGGAAACGGTCGTATCCGTACATTGCTTAAAGAGTTTAGAGAGATGGTTAGGATGTACGAAGACGCGTCTAGCCAACATCGTAAGCGACAAGTCCTTGTCAATTTCCTGCCGGATGTAAGACTGCGTCTTGCGGACGATCGCCTGGCTATGGTCCTCGGATTCCTCCCCCAGCTTATCGCGAAGCGTGCGCAGCGAGTCCAGTGCCCAGCCTTCCAGCTGCGACGCGTGCAGCATCGCTTTCCCCTTTACATAAGCGGACTGTCCGGGAGTGAGCATCTGCGCCAGCGTCCTGCCGCTGCGATTCGCAATATACTGGAATGCATTGGATAGAAAGAAAAAAACGTCGCGCATGAGATCCGGCGAACCCGTGTGCAGCAATGGCGACACGAACGCGCGGATTTTAAGCTCCGCCTCTTCCCACTTCTCAGACTCTAAAAGATGCGTCAGAAGCGGCGTCTCGTAGAGCTTTCGCATGAGGCGCGCTTCCTCCTCGTTGCGCTCAGTCACCTGCCCGGGCGAACGCCCAGCACTGTCCAGGCGCGTTATGACCGCCATGTAACTGGCTTGCAGCCCTTCCGGGAAGAGACAGTCAGCCTCACCCACGGATATTTCACCTTTGAGCAAGTTCTGTACTTCCCGCTTTAACTGGTCTATCCGCTCGTGCACCCAATCCTGATCCGGCGGAGCACCCGATAGATCGTACACGAGGACTAGCAGGGTCCCTTCATCGTCCGCAGCCGACCAGCAATCATACCGCTCCATCAGCAGTTCTTCCAGCATGTTCGTTACCGCGAACCGGATCAGAGACTGCGAGTAAAGATCCTGTCCGTCGAAAGGGGGACCTAACCGAACGAGGCACAGTGAGACGTGACCTGATATCAGCAGCGGGAGGTCGAACAGCTTCAACTTTTCCGCAAGCGCCTCGCCGTTTAGGCTGCCGCTGAGCGCCTTGAGCAGCAAGCCTGCCTTCAGCTCGGCGCTGTTGTCCTGATATATACGGAAGCCCTGTTCGATCGCTCGCTCCTGCTCAAGCTGCTTAACGATTCGGCCCATTGCCTCCAATAGCTGCTCGTCCTTAGCCGGCTTCATCAAGTAATCGAGCGCTTGAAGCTCAATCGCTTTGCGAGCATAATCGAAGTCCGCATAACCTGTGTGCAGCAAGCATTTCAATTGGGGAATGCGCCTCCTGGCCTGCTCGATCAGTTCTAGGCCATTCATGCGCGGCATACGGATATCCGTCATGAGGATGTCGACAGGAAAAGCTTCCATCAGTGCAAGCGCCTCGCTTGCGCTGTAAGCTTTCAAAACCGGGGAGATGCCGAGCTTCGTCCATGGAATCGTATCTGCCAGACTGTCTGCATAGTGTTTCTCGTCATCAACCACAAGCAGGCTATTCATGGCTTTTCCTCCTTATCGTTACGTCTCCAATCTGCATTCTTCATTCTTCAGTCTCCAGACTAAGCTGACGGCTAGCCCGCCCAGCCTGGATGGAATAAATGTAATTTTGGCGTCTGCGCCATAGTTGCCCTGCAGTCGCTGATACACATTCCATAGGCCGCAGCCGGCATATTCACCAGCCGGGACACGAAGCTCCTTGTGCAGCTGGTTGATCTGCTCCATATTCAATCCTTTGCCGTTATCCTCCACTTCCAAGTGCACCCAGCTATCCTTGACGTAGACCCTGATTTCCACCCGGCCCGGGTATTCGACGTTCTCAAGTCCATGCACCAGCGCATTCTCCACGATCGGCTGGATGAGAAGCCGGGGGACGCGGAGCTGTGCAAGCTCCTCCGGCAGCTCGATGCTGTAGGTCAGCGTCTCATTGCGAAGCCTGAGAATTTCCAAGTGAATGCGTACGAACGCAAGCTCTTCGCCCATGCTGACTCCCTGATTGTCCATACGTGTTGTATACCGGTAATAGTCGGCCAAGTGATAGGCCATGTCGATGACTGCCCGATCCTTCCCCATCTTGGTCATGTTAATGATGAAACCCAGGCAGTTGTACAAAAAATGAGGATGAATCTGCGCCTGTAATTGCTTCAGCGTTGCATCGCGAGCAAGGATACGCGATTGCAAGTCATGCTCGATTAGATCTTGGATCTGCGTCGCCATCTCATTGAAGTTTTGCATGAGGAACGCGAATTCATTGTTTGATTTTTTCGGCAGACGGTAGGCGTAATCGCCTCGCTTGATCTGCTGCACCGCGTGCACGAGCCGTAAGATCGGCCTCTGTACGTTCCAGTACAAGGCAGTCGCGGCGGCGATACCGGATAGAAGCAAAATGAAAGATGACGCTCCAAACAGCACCCTCTGCTGCTTAATTGGCCCGATTATTTGGTCGAGCGGAACGGAATCGATGAGCTGCCAGTCAAGAAGGTTAGAATAATGATAGGTGATCAGATAAGGCCTGCCATCGAACGAATGAATCAAGAAACCGGAAGTACGGCTATTGACCCTGTCTCCCAGCTCTGCGACGATTCCATCCATCTTAAGTCCTTCTGCGGACCGGCTGGCGATGATGGCATGTCCCTCTTTGTAAAAAAACGGATTGTTGGAGTGGCCAGCCTTGTAGGTGTCGAGCAGATTCTCGAAGCTCCACTTGTACAGATTAATGCGAACGGCAACATCTAGCTCGTTCGGACGAGCCGGTTTGTAACCCGTAGTGACATAGGTTCGAGTAAAACCGGAGCCTATCCCCAAATCTTCACTGTAGCTCCACCCCAGCGAGAATCGGCCCTCAAACTCTTCAAGATCATATTCATAGGAGGGAGAAGAAGATATGCTATCGCCTTTTTGCGGAAAAAAGATCGTCATATCATTGCGCCAGTTGCCCGACGCGCTGGCCAGCGACAGCTTCTCCTGAATCAGCAGCCGGGTTTTCATGAGGGAATAATCGCTCATGTTGAGGCTGTACCGGTATTCCAGTACATTCGTGTCAACGAGCATGGGGGCGGAGACCAGATCGAATTTCTCTATGCTGGCATCCAGCTGTGCCATGAAAAGCTCCATCTGGTTTAGACTCGCCTTGATGAGCTCCTCCTGTATGACATTGATGCTCTTGTACGTTGAATAATAGTAAAGCGCCACGACAGGCGTCAGCAAAATCAGCAGCAACACAAGCAATTTCTGAAAGATGTTGAATTTGAATCGCATGTCATTTCCATCCTTGCTTCGAAATTGCACTTCACCCGATATATTACAATATATTGAAAGCGTTTACTATATCAATTCTTTGCTTAGAATACCTCAATCATGATAGAC
Source organism: Paenibacillus sp. JT22N15 (assembly GCF_059383755.1). Lineage (NCBI taxonomy): Bacteria > Bacillati > Bacillota > Bacilli > Caryophanales > Paenibacillaceae > Paenibacillus > Paenibacillus sp. JT22N15. The sequence continues at coordinate 112,890 of NZ_JBXENV010000014.1, forward strand.
GCTATCTTTATAATTACACTCGCTAATTTTAAAGCTGCCGCCCTCCTATGACACCTAAGCAAAAAAAAGCCTGCCAAATGGTTCTGACAGACCTACTATTAGTATTTCCCAAATCCATCTTCACACGTAATATCCAATTCAAGAATATCGTATAGATTTTGTTTGGAATTCTCTAATTTTTTTTGAGCTTCTTCAATTTCTGAAATTTTCCCTTTAATAATGCGTGTTTGTTCCTCTTTTGATATTCCTTTTTTTGAAATCATGGATTTTATATCGTGAATCGAAAATCCAACAGCTAAACAATTTTTAACAGTGTTTAGATGATTAACAATTTCTAAAGCGTAATTCCGATAGTTATTCTGTTCTCTCAATATATATTCATCCGTAATAATGCCTATTTTCTCATAGTAACGGATCGTTGATATCGGAAGATCAACCATTTTTGCTACTTCACTAATTTTCAACTTAAACACCCCGTTTTTGCTCTTGCTATAAAGTATACTTCATAGTTTACAATCCTCATAGTGCAGATAAGTTGCAGTACAATTTTGAAAACAATAGATAAAGGAGAGAAATTCACATGAGCAAAATCACCAGCAAATTCCACAAAACAAACGATTTTAATCAAATCGTCTTGGAGCGCCAATCCGTTAAAGTTTACGATCCTGAAGTGAAAATCAGCCGGGAGGAAATGACCGAAATGTTGGCGAAAGCTTCCCGCGCCCCTTCTGCCATTAACATGCAGCCATGGCGTTTCCTTGTCATCGACAGTGCTGAAGGCAAAGAAAAGCTTGCACCGCTGGCCTCCTTCAACCAGACGCAAGCTCTAACCTCCTCGGCTGTCATTGCGGTATTTTACGATGCAAGCAATATTGAATATATGGACGAAATTTTCGGCAAAGCCGTGGAGCTTGGATACATGCCTCAGGATATTATGGATATGCAATTGCAACAAGCGAAGCCTTATTATGCGAGTATGGCTGCATCCGATCTGCGTGACATGAACCTGATTGACTCGGGCCTCATTTCGATGCAGCTGATGCTTGTAGCCCGTGCTCACGGATATGACACCAACCCGATGGCCGGTTATGATAAGGAGCAGATCGCTGAAGCCTTTGGCCTGGACAAGGATCGGTTCCAACCGGTCATGTTGATTTCTATAGGAAAAGCAGCCAAGGAGGGCTATCCCTCCTACCGCCTCCCGGTTGAAACGATTACGACCTGGGCCTAATCAACCGTTACACTTGGAGACTAACCTAACGATGGATGTTGTTATTCATCAATATCATTCGAGAGTAAAGCTCGGTTTCGGGTCACGTCCAAGTGATCCAAAACCGAGCTTTTTTTGTTTTAAGCGATAGATATGTGAAGCAGCGGACATCCGTTGATCAAAACTAAGGAAATGCCACTTTGATAGCGGGGCGCACGCCGTCACGAGCTAAGTTAACACGGCCATAACTGCGTATACTGCTGCGTGGGCCAATAAAATAAGCACGTGAACAACTAACCGGCTGGGTTCTCAGCCACCACCAAGAGCAGCCTAATTCCTCACCCTTCTCGATGATATAGTCAGCTTTGACGGTTTTATCATACACATATAGGTGACAGCCATCTTCCTTTTTTAGTTTGGAAAATTCCGTTCCTATTGTCCGACGTTTCACGCTTAAAGCGACTTCATCATGTTTAGAGGTCAGTTCTTTCACCTCCGAAACACTGAGCAGAAAAACCTTGTCATCCGTGTCAGCGCTCGCCTCTCCGTTGTCCGTGCAATATGCAGTCTTGATGAACCGCTTCTCGGAATCATTGAATGCAGTGATATAAAATTCATCGTTCAGCCATTTTCGCATATCAGAATCACGCCATGAGATATCGACAAATTCACCATGATACCGCCTGCAGTCCAAAATGTATTCGCTCAACAGGAACAGCTCGCTGCCTGAATTTTGCAGCACCCGCCACCTGATCGGCGTTCTGTCTGCGCCGCCCGCGGTCTGAGGATAAATGCCGAAAGTAATGATTGCGCCGGGCTCTGCGCTTCGAAACGGCGTGCAGGCAAAATTAACATTTTCCAAAAAAATCTCCAACTTTCGTTTTTAATTCAATTGTACAACGTTGATGCAATAACTAAGCTGGCTTCCTCAAACCCTTGATTTACCGCACTATGTATTTCAAAAAAACTTAACATACGTACTTTAATGTTTTACTTTAAGTAAAGACGGCAGTTCGAGAAAGTCGGCAAGCTATTCATAGCCAAAACCGGCTCACTGCACGAAGTTAGGAGTGGGCTGGCTTTTACACATAAAGAAGACCCGATGATCTAGAAAGGCATCATCGGGTTATCGCTTCCTTATTCCATTAACGTGTCCATTAGCGGAATGGAGTATAGTTGGGCAGCCATTCCTTGCAATTATCAGCACGTAATTGCAGCTCATTATACAGCATCCCGGCATGGTAACCGTCGCATATAGCATGGTGGAATTGCCCGGATAGTGGCAGCAGTATTTTGTCTTCCTGCTGAAAGTATTTCCCCATTGTAAGGATGGGGAGCAAAAAGGTCCCCTCGTTATAGATGTTCAAATTAAAGCCTGTGAAGCTAACCCAAGGAATGCTGGAAATAGGGAAAGTATTGGGCGGTTCGTTTGGTTTAGAGGCAAATTGTTTAACCTTTCCGTACTTTTTCATATCATCAAGATAACGACTGTAGAAATCATTAAAATCTTCGCCGTACAAAGTCCACATGCTTGAAAAAGTCTTGTCATCATCATGGAAAATGGTAAAGCTAGGAGACAAACGATCCCAATAGCCTAATGTCCCCTCCGAATTAAAGCATGTGCGAAATTCATGATGGCGGTTTACCACAGTAGCTATCATATGGATGAGTGCGGGATAAAGCTTTATTTCCTGACTCTTGAGTTCTTTCAGCAGCCGGGTAATATCCATATTTGCCGTCATGCTAAAGGTGCATCTGACCTTGTTTAAATAATGCTCAAAGTATGGTTTCCTACTCCAGTTATCCATAATAATCGGATTGAAGTTCATTTATTATAACCTCCTAAAATGATTGCTTTTTCGTTTTAGGAGGTTTGATCCACTGCTTTAACCATATCCTCTTCACAATCCCTTTTATTATTTTAATGCGGAGAAAAAAAAGCCGCTCTCTTTGCGACTTTTTTCATTTATGTTATCCGAAATCTTATGTCTATTCACCTAAAATCCCGACCGAGAGGGATTGCCATTATAACAAAGGAGCACCCAAGGAGTAGCCGACGATCATCAGCAGCAGCACCGTGATGTGGTTCAGCGAAAAAATGAACATCGAACGCGCCCACTTTTCCTCCGGCTTCCGACGATATCCGTCGACGCTCAGAATTAACCAGGCCAAGCTCAGGAGCGCATTCGCCACAGCGATGTACGGATTAAAGGACCAGAACATGAAGCTGCTCAGGAACAATGCAACCAGATATACATTCATCTGCACGTACGTTCTCCGAATGCCCTTGACGACCGGCAGCATCGGGATGTTAGCCGCCCGGTATTCCTCCATACGACGAATCCCGATGGCATAAAAATGTGGCATCTGCCAAATCACCATTAACAGGAACAACGCCATTGCACCAGGGTGAAAAATGTCAGGTGAGATTGCGGCCCAACCGATCAGCGGAGGCATTGCACCTGACAAGCTGCCCACCTCCGTATTATAGATGGTTCTGCGCTTCGTCCACATGGTATAAGGCACGACATAGAGGAACAGCCCCAGAAAGCCGCAGTAAGCGGCAAGCGGAGAAGAAATATACAATGCGACAAGGCCGCCTGCCGCGATCCAGATCCCCATGATCAGCCCGCTCCCGACGTCAACGATTCCGGATACAGTCGGCCGATTTTTCGTCCGTTCCATAATGGCATCGATATCGCGATCGTATAAATTATTGAAGATGCCGGCCGCTCCGATCACCAAGGCAGATCCGATCAAAGCCAACACAATGTTGCCGATCTTATCGAAGAACGATAAGTTATGAACGTACAGCGCCATGCTAAGCCCTGCGATCATCGCAATGAGATTCGACTTGATAATACCAAACTTTATCGTTTCAAAGAGCACCTTCGTAATGGAGATCGGCATTCGTTCGATACTATTTGTATTGCTTTGCATCAGCATGAGAATAACACTCCCTGTATGTGTTTTCATTTCTATAGGTTATTTCTTTAGGTTACTTCTATAGGTTACCATAAAGCTTCATTAGATGTGCCATTATTCCATCAACCCTCATGATTCTGTCAAAAACCCTTGTCGCTTTCGTGAACAACCCGTTTGCATGTCCAAGACGGCACTGTAATCAAGCTTTAGACTGACTCTTGAAATTTATGAACTAAATTCAGTTTACTCCTATAAATTGGATTTATTCACAAATAAAAAATGAGTTGAGGAAGCTAATAAGCATAGAAAAAGAGGATCGTTCAACTGGATAAAGAGGAGGTAAGAGAAAAGGGGCAGGCTGCAAGCCAATAGGAAAAAATCGAAAAATTTCATTAACTTTACCGCAGAAATGTTGGGATGAAATAGATCAAATAAGGGTAGCCCTATAAATAACTTAGGGCTACCCTTGATGAATCAACAATCATTGTAGTGACCAAATTTTAAGGTCTAATCAATACTTTGAGCGCTTTACGGTTGTCAATGGCTTGATACCCCTCCGGTACGCCATCAAATCAACCGTTACGTCAAACACGCGTCCTGGTTCGAGGGTTCCGTCCAGAATGTCCGGCAATAATTCTTCCATGTATGCACGTGTTGGTTGATAGAAGAATCCTTAAAACCCAGGAAGCCTTAAAAACAGCAGTTATTGAACTTATGTCTGAGAAAAGTTTTGACGATATTACCATTCAGGATCTTTCGGATCAAGCAAACATCAGCCGTGGAACGATATATCTTCACTATATGGATAAATACGATTTGCTGGATAAGCTCATCGAGAAGCATATTGACGAGCTCCGGGAAAGATGCGAAGCATCAGCAGATTTGGATTTTGTAACGGGGTCCGTAATATGGACGGAGTATTTTGAAACTAATTACGCATTTTTCTCCACCATGCTGGCTAGCAAAGGAGCCTCCCTCTTCCGCAGCCGTTTTCTCGAATTTCTTATTGAAGAGTTCCAAGACGAAGTCGATAACAACCATGGCAAGAATGAAGGGTTGAATAAAGAGCTTGTCGTGCAATTCGTGGCATCTTCCTATGTAGGCGTAATCGAATGGTGGTTTATGAACGAGAGACCGGTAACTTATATCGTATTAGCAGAGCAATTAGGGGCTTTATTGGAAAGAATTTGTGAGTAGGAAGCTATACATTCGTCATTAATCAAATCGGTAATAAGACCAGGTTTATTTATACAGCCCACACAAGGCGATTCCTAAAGGGTCAATTTCCCTTACTGTCCATAATGAATTATGATTCTATAAAAAGGGAAGTGACTCCTCTGCCCATGAAATTAACGAGGTCTCAGCAGTTAGCTCAAGATCATATAACAAATTACGCAAGAAGCCGCAAAAATGAGGTGGAGCAAACCATTAGGGAAATTCTTCGAATGTCCAACATCGAGCCGAAGACATTTGAAGAGGCTATCACTAAACTAAAATCTCACGCAAATGTCGCGCTACACTTTCACCCAGATAGATTAGACCCGACCATGAAAAGCGTTGCTGAAGCACTACTTGAGCAGGGAATTTATAAAAGCCAGTTTGAGACTTTCCTATCGAATGGAAGTGTATCAGCATTTTCAGGTGGTGAACGTGACGTTTGGGAGAAGAAAATGTTTGGCGGAGCGTACCAAATAAATGGCTCAACCAATAGCGAACGGCCCAAGTATGGGGCACTCAATGTCATGTTACATCCCGATGGACCTGCTCCACGTTTTGGATCATGCTATTTCCTTTTATCCACTGAGGTCTCTCATCGTTGCACTTATACTTATTTGGATTCTCACCAAGACCCCAAGGAAAAAGGGACGTATGAGGAATTTGACCTCATTTTGGCCGCTCTCATGAGGGATGCGTTCTATAGTGATTTTGCCATTGGTGAAAAAAACCTGACGGTTCAAAAGTTAATCGACCATATGCTCGTTAATCTTGAGAAACCATTCCAAAATCCATCAAATAAAGAGCCAAACCGAAATCTTAACCACTATATCGAAGCTCAGGTTCATGGTGACATTTTTCTTAAAGAAGACGTAAAGATGCTTGTTGCCGATCCATCATTTAAGGGCACCCATACAGGACGAATCTTAGAACAGATATGTTTAAAGTATTCAATCGATCTTTACTGGCACATGGGCTTTACACTTTTGGTTGATGAGGTTCCTATGAATTTTAGAGGTCCTTCGATGCCTTCACTAGCCAAAAGAATTGCGCAAAGTCATTTTATTGATGCAAATATGATTGGCTCTGCAGCTATGGACTTGAAACGAAATCCAAGCAATTGGAGCGATAGAGGAACCTATAATGAAGTTCTGCAACAATTAAAATTACTCTGGCATGTTTTAGTGAGATATGGAAAGCCAATGGAAAAGTGAATAATCTTCCGTGAAGATGGAGCAATTCTGTACCCTTATCCTTCAGTCACAAGGAGTTTGAATTGTTGGCAAGTTTCTGGAGGATCCTCTAGTTTGGAGTCTTGGCCAACCCAATTTACATTAGACACTTATATAAGTTCGTGATATAGTTTTGTTCATGAAACCTAAAAATAACCTGACTGAGTTGAACGTTAGCGACTTCGCTATGGTGTTCGAAGATTTAACGAGGATTTTCATTCGGATGCCGTCCATTGAAAAACTAAGCTTCACTACCCTTTCCGTCCTGCACACGTTGTCCCTCAAGAGCCCCATGCGGCTTACTGAGCTGACCGTTAATGAGCAAGTTACGCAGTCGGGAATCACACAATTGGTGACCCGACTTGAACGAGACGGGCTCGTCGAGCGCCGACCAGATCCAAATGATGGCCGAGTCGTTCAAGTGCATATTACCACGCTGGGGGCAAATGTTATTGATTCGCGTCGTTTGAATCGCATAACGAAGCTCTCGAAATTCAGTGAAGGGCTCACTCAAGAGGAAAAACAGGCAATTGCCTCCGCCATTCCCGCATTGAAGCGTCTGGTCGAACTGGGAACCGATTCGTAGTCGCGGTTGCATTTCCGTTGTTCATACCCGAGTGACGGACGAAACAAACGAATACAAGGAGGAACACTTATGACAACAGCTCCTTTCGTGCTTGAACCGAGTCCGATCCACGTATCAGATGAGTTACTTGCTGATCTTCAAAATCGTTTAAAGTCCACCAGATGGCCACTCGATGCCGGTAATGATGACTGGTTTTACGGTGTTAGTCGGAACTACCTTGAGAAACTTGTCGACTACTGGATTAACGAGTTTGACTGGCGCAAATCCGAGAAGGCGATCAACGCCTACCAACACTATAAAGTAAATGTTGACGGAGTTCCCGTGCACTTTATGCGTAAACCTGGCGTGGGGCCTAACCCTGTACCCTTGATTCTGTCCCATGGCTGGCCTTGGACGTTCTGGCATTGGTCCAAGGTCATTGATCCACTAGCGGACCCTGGCGCATTCGGGGGCGATCCGGCTGAAGCATTCGACGTAATCGTGCCCTCCCTTCCTGGCTTTGGATTCTCGACGCCACTGCCGAGCCATCCAGACATGAACTTTTGGAAAATTGCCGATCTCTGGCATACGCTCATGACCGATACTCTCGGCTATGCGAAATACGCGGCAGGGGGATGCGATGTAGGTGCTCTAGTGACCGGTCAACTGGGACACAAATATAGTGACGAGCTCTACGCCATACACATCGGGTCTGCTCTAAAACTGAACTTTTTCAACGGAGATCGCGGTTGGGATTTCGCCGGAGGCCGTCCCATTCCCGACAACATCCCTGAGAAAATCAAATCGCAAATTTTGGAGTTTGATCGCCGTTTCGCATCGCATCTCGCCGTTCACGTTCTTGATCCAAGCACACTCGCCTACGGTCTGAGCGACTCGCCAGTTGGAATGCTCGCATGGATCTTGGAACGATGGACCAAATGGAGTGACAATAACGGCAATGTCGAGAATGTCTTTACTAAGGACGACATCCTTACACACGCAACCATCTTCTGGGTCAACAACGCCATTGAAACCTCAATGCGCATCTATGCAAACAATAACCGCTATCCATGGACACCCGATCATAGTCGCTCGCCTGTCATTGAAGCACCAACCGGTATTACCTTTGTGGGCTACGAAAATCCGCCGGGTATCACGACCGAAAATCGCGTACCGAATTTTCTCGACAGCGATCGGGCTCTTTGGTATAAACATGTCAACATCACAGCCCACGAGCATGGTGGACACTTCATCCCCTGGGAAGTTCCGGACAAATGGGTTGACGATTTGCGCCGCACCTTCCGAGGACGTCGATAAAGGATTCAACCGAATCGAGCTTTCAATAAAGGATCGTGGTTCTTTGGTCGTTTAGGATAATTAAACAAAAAGGGTACCACCTATTAGTCATGCATAATAGGTAGAACCCTTTTTGTTATTTGATTTTATTAAGTTTAGGTTTTGATAGATCTTAGTCTAATTCTTTTGAGGCTTCTTAATCATTTCTACGCCGTCAAAGGTAAGGCTTTCAATTTCCGTTTCCTTTTTCAACATATATCTATCAAAAAACGCCTTTGTATAAGAGGTAATAATATTGCGCTGTTCCATGGCATCTCGGGTTCCTCTGGAGGCTTCATTTGTAGTAGTAAACAAGGAATCGGAGAAGTCACCATGAGTTACATTATCAATAATGGCAAAGTAGGTTTCCTGGCTGTTGGATTCAAGAAGAAATGCATTCGTATTATACGCAAGCACGGTGCCGAGCTGCATGAAGGGTTTCTTAAGGTCGCTATCCAGGGCACCTAACATATTACCGTCAAGATTTACAGCGCCGACAAATCGCTCATCGTCACGGCTAACAATTGCCGCTGTCGTTCCTCCAAAAGAATGTCCAAACACACCCATACCGATTTCAAGCTGCAATTTGCCTTTAAACATGGATTCAATGTCACCTGTATTCATTTTGTACAGACTATCTGCGACATATCTAATATCCTCGCTCTGTAAAACGGCATATTTTGCAAACTTCACTGCTTCAGGCGCCGAAGTCAATTTGCGAGCAATCTCAATCGCTTCTTCTTCCTCGAGCTTCTCTGTCACAATTTCAGGGGGAGTTAGGGAGGCCGCTTCCATTCCGTATTTCGTTAATTCGTCCATAAATTCCTCTGTCATACCAACAGTTCGTCCATCCTTGAGTTTGTACACACCACTTTCGGCATGGCCGATTGATACCACAATATAGCCGGAGCTTGCCAGGTCTTGAGAGAACAAAGTGCCTTGCTGCGGGTAAGCGCCTGCGCCATGAACAAAGAATAAAACCGGATATTGCTTTTCCTTTTCAGACAAGGCCAGATCTTCGTAAGACCATGTCTTAAAATTGGAGTCAAAAAGCTGCTCACCACCCGCTGTAGCCCCTAATCTAACCAGAAGCTCATCCCTCAATGAATGAAACTCCGGAAATGCATATTCTGCCGTTGGCTTGCCTTCACTACTGTCGGACGGATAGAAAAATAACGCCGTCAGTTCCCTTTCTGAATTGTCTGATGCTTTGTACTTGAAGTCCATCTGTGTACGCCCGACCGTATAACTTCCGACCGGTTTTGGAAATTCATCCTGTGCAGAAGTGCCGCTATTTTCCGGTTTCGGAGATTCCTCATGTGCGGAAGTACCGCTATTTTCCGGTTTCGGAAATTCCTCATGTGCGGAAGTGCCGCTATTTTTGCCGCAGGCGGAGAGCATGGTCAGTGCGAGAACAATTGCCAGTGTCGCTGTCAGTATTTTTTTCATAATTTCTCCTCCAATTTAAGTTATTGAATCGTGTTGACTTGTCCTGTGAAGAAGCATTCACCGAAGAGCATTCGACTCACTACTCTTCATATTCAGAGTCTTTTATTAATCCATGAAGGAAAAATTTATCAAAATATTTGCGAACCTTGAGTTGCATATCTTCTTCCTCAATGCCGGCCTCTCTGTAAAATAAAATCAGATTAAACTGTACAGTCGCATATATAAAGGAAATCAGGTCGTCGTCAATGTCGGGCCGGAGCTTGCCGTCGTACCTCAACCGGCGCAAACTGTCCTTGAATATGGCGATGGATTCGTCTTTGAACAGATCCAGGTATAAGTGAAGCAAGACATCCACGGGAAGATTTATTACTGTTTTAACAAACTTGACTTCCAATTCATTCAATGGCTCAGCCGTGTTGTCACGAACCATAAGTTCGTAAACGTACTCTTGACCATCGTTTTTTAAAAAATCCTTTTTTTTCTGCGAAACATTACATAACATTACATAATAAAGATCATCCTTATCCTTAAAATACCTGTAAAATGTTGCCGGATGCAGAGACAATGTTTCAAGAATCAGCTTTATCGTGACGTCTTCGTACTTGTGATCGATAAAAAGTTGCATGGCCTTATTCAGCAGCTCATCCTGCTTCTCTTTATCCAAATTAAGAAATGCCTTTTGGAACATGTGAATCACCTCTCAAATAGTTGTGAATTAATTCATATTATATTGATAAAACATTATTAAGTCAAATCAAGTCTATTTTCACTAATTGAATGCCTACTGAATAAATGCCGATTTTCTACTGGGCAGTGCCCATGGCAGCAAGACCATGAGAATTTGGTAAAGAGCGTACTGAATTTCATCGGTGTCTTTTAGGAAGCTCTTTAACACGTCGGTAGAAAGTTGATTTTGATAGTCCACTCCGATGTATGGCCCCTGTAGCCGCAAACGCTTTTTCACATCTTTTGAAACGGTAAAAATGGGCAAAAAAATACGTCTCAAAAAGCATGCTTCTTGAGACGCTTTAGTACATAAAACTTGTTCATTATATCAATTAAAACTGTCTCTCGAAATCACATTCCCCCAGCCTAGTGTCTCGGATATTTCTTCATACTCTTGTACTTATTTAGAATTTTGTAGTTGCTCCCTTAATTCTTCCTCTAGAAATCCAGTAATCACTCCATTTTCAATCATGAAATAATCAAGAAATTTTTTCTTCTGAAAACTAGCTATGTGTCTTTGAAATCCCAAGCATTGTCTACATTACCTTCTAAATAAAAAAGTCCCGATGACCTAACTAAGCATCATCGGGACTTTTCTAGCGGTTCCACACTACCCCTTAGGAGGATGATATCCCTTAATCGTTTTACCCATAAAACAAAGATGAACAGATTCAAAACATTAAATCACTAGCTCACGTACGTTCACGATTTCCGGTAAGCTCTCAAGCGAGAGTAAAACCTCTTTCGAAGTCTGTTTATCGATGGTCAGCACCAAGATCGCAGAGCCGCCAACGACCTTCCGGCCTACCTGCATCGTTGCAATATTGACATCATTGTCGCCGAGCAAGGTCCCCACTCTGCCGATAATGCCCGGTTTATCGTTATGCGATACCAGCAGCAGATTGCCGGAAGGCGAGACATCTACCGGATATTGATCAATCAGGACTATACGCTCCCCTATCCCGGTCAGGAGCGTTCCTGCCAGCGTCTTTTCCTCCTGCTTTGTTTTTATAGTGACAGTTAAAAGGTTGGTGAAACTGCTCGAGGTATTTGATTTCTGAACTACGATGTTCACATCACGGATTTTGGCTAAGTGCATCGCATTAACAATATTAATGGATTCCAACTGATGCATAAATATACCCTTTACAATGTGACGCGTGAGCGGACTCGTATCTACATCAACCAGATCTCCCGCATAGTTAACCACAATCTCATGCACAGCGCCTAGGGCAATTTGTCCGAGAATCGCACCAATTTTTTCCGCAAGGTTGAAATAAGGCTGTAGCTTGCTCAGCACGTTGGCCGGTATCGTAGGCATGTTGACTGCGTTCTTGAACGGCTGACCTCTTAAGATATGCAGTACTTCCTCAGATACATCAAAAGCTACATTTTCCTGGGCTTCAATTGTAGAAGCGCCAAGATGTGGCGTGACGATAATGCGCGGATTGTTCAAGAAAGGATGATCCGCCTGCGGAGGCTCCACTTCAAATACGTCGAACGCAGCTCCTGCGACGATGCCTTCGTTAACGGCATCGACCAGTGCAAGCTCATCAATATTTCCGCCGCTTTCTTGATTCTCTTCTTTACTGACAGCCATGCTTCGTGCAAATTTTTCATTTGGTATACTTTATCAATCAAGGAATAGTATCATCTTTTCAATTTCATTGGTGTTTCACCACCTTCCCCCTACTCTTGATGCGCTCATACTCTTCGATTAATCGTTCTAAATCTAGCTTTGCCCGCTGCCGATTATGCTTCTTATACCCTTAGCAGATATTCGTATTGTTAGCGTTACAGCGGTTGAAAAAGAAGTACCATCAAACGATGGTTGATCGCCATTTTGGGTACTACTCTGTTTACAAAATCATCTGGATTCTTTAGATGAATCATTAATGAATGCTGTTTAATGAAACGCTTCGACATACAGAAAAGGTGCTTAACATTAACAGCTCAAGTTAACGTTAAGCACCAGTATTTTTGTTACAACAATCTTATTGCTGTTACTATCCCTTACAGGCTGCTTTTGGACTAAGCTTATTTTCTTCGCATCAACACAAAATTTTGAATCATTTCCTCAATCAGCTGATCCGGTGAACGATCGATTAGCCAGTTTTGACCGAACATTTGAAACACTTTAATCGTCGGAAAGTCACTCCAGAAACCGACAAACTCATCCGTCAACTCTACTTTGTCGAACACATGCTGGTTCATCTCCGTAAGATTGTCCAAGAGAATCGATTTCGCGGTCGAATCGCTGAGCCAATCGCTGAGCAAGCTAAATTTATGCAGCGTCATTTCCTCGCTTTTGAACTGGCAGTGTATTCTTTCCCTGATTCGAATGTCTCGGGATGAACTGCCAATAACAAGCTGGAAATAACCTGTTTCAGCGACCCATTTATTATACTTGGTGTTATAATACGCGAAATCCCGTTCTTCCAGGACGAAGTGAATATCCTTGCTTTCCCCTGGCAGCAGTTCCACCTTCGCGAAAGCTTTCAATTCCTTGTCGGGACGTACCCACTTGCAATCCTCATCGTGCACATATAGTTGGACAACTTCTTTGCCTGGTACACTCCCCGTATTCTTCAATCGGAAGGTAACGGACACCTGGTCTCCCTGCTGCACGGCTTTTAAATCCGTGTAAACAAAGCTCGTGTATGACAAGCCATGTCCAAATGGGAATTGCGGTGCAATCTCCTTACTATCATAATACCGATACCCTACGAAAAGACCCTCGCGATAATACAGCTTGCCGTTCTCTCCGCGAATCCGCTTATGGGATGGATTGTCGGAAAGCTTGACAGGGAAGCTCTCTGAAAGCTTGCCCGAGGGATTCACCTTACCAAACAAAATTTCAGCTATCGCTCTGCCTCCACCCTGGCCTGTGAGCCATGCATGGAGAATGCCAGGAACGTGCTGCGCCCAAGGTCGCATCGCAAGCGCTGTACCGCTGCTCGTCACAACGATGCATCTCGGTTGAGCTGCGCATACTTGTTCAATCAACTTCACTTGATGCGGCGGCAGATTGATTCCCTCTAGATCACGCATTTCTGATTCGGCATATTCTGGCTGTCCTACGAACAAAATCGCGATATCGCTACGCGCCGCTAGTTGAACGCTCTCTTGAATCAGCGCATCGTCCACTTGATCATCCTGTGGATATCCGTCAGCATAGGAAAGCGTAATCGATTCCCCCGCAAGCTCACGAATCTCTTCCCACGGCACATCAACCCGAGATGCGGTAACCTTGGCACTCCCTGCACCTTGCATTCTCGGCCGTTTGGCAAAGCTGCCGATCACAGCGATCGATGAGGTCTTCTCCGGAAGGATCGGTAAAATTTGATTATCGTTTTTCAGTAGCACGATACTTTCTGCCGCGGCTTTTCTTGCAAGTTGATGGAAGTCCAATTCTGATTTCTCCACTAGGTCTACAGGATCCATTGTTTTACGAACCAGCTCCAGAATACGGTAAACGACACGGTCTAGGTCAGCCTCGTTCAACTTGTCGCTTTTAACTGCCTCAATAATGGCTTTCGTATTGTAGTGGGCAGGCCCCGGCATTTCGATATCCAATCCAGCCTTCAAACCACGGATTCGGTCATTCACCGCTGTCCAATCAGATAGCACTACACCCTCATAACCCCACTCATCACGGAGAATGTCTTGGAGCAGATGCTCATTTTCACTGGTGTACGAACCGTTCAGCAGATTATACGAGCACATAATCGTCCAAGGATTGGCCTTCTTGATAATTCGTTCAAAGGCACTCAAGTAAATTTCTCGCAGTGTACGCTCGTCCACCTCCGAGCTTGTGACGAGCTTCTCATACTCCTGATTGTTGCCGGCAAAATGCTTCACTGAAGCGCCAACCCCTTGGCTCTGCAGCCCATTCACGAACGCGGCGCCAAGCTCGCCGCTGAGGCAAGGATCCTCCGAATAATATTCGAAATTCCGCCCTCCAAGCGGCGTACGTTTCATATTAATCCCAGGACCTAGCAAGAGCTCTACGCCCATTTGCTTGCCCTCGATGCCCAGCGCAACACCAACCTCGTGCAGCAGGTCGATATTCCATGAGGAACCGATCGCCGAACCCGTTGGATAACAGGTTGCCGGCATATTTTCACCAGTGATTCCCATTTCATCGTCACTATTCGTTTTACGAATACCGTTGGTGCCGTCGTACATATGAAGCGGTGGAATATCCAATCGCTCAACGCCCTTTGTCATCCACATATTTAAACCTGCGCATAGGCCCGCTTTTTCCTCCAGCGTCAATGCTTGCAGTAGTATCTCTGTCTTTTGTTTCATTAGTTGTCAGCTCCTCTTTCCTCATAATCCTCAGCTTGCTGTTAGTGATGTACTTCTTGCTGTTCTTTCTTTAACTCTTGCATATCGTAAATTTTGTAGAACGGGTACCAAACTGCGAACATAATAAGTAGCACAACGGCCAGCAGCAGAAGCCCGTTAAGCCCCGACATCAAATACGTCGAAATCCCAATTGGGGTATACCATAACTGGAACACTTTACTCGGAATTGCCGCCAGCCCCCAATCTAGGGCGAGATAAACGATAATTGGTGTAACGATACCATTAATCCACATCGGAATCATAAGAATCGGATTAAACGCGACCGGCGCGCCGTAAATGACCGGCTCATTAATATTGAACAACGAAGGAACAATCGTCGCTTTGCCAATCGTCTTCAGCTTTGTCGACTTTGCAAAAAGAAACCAGATGACCAGTGGTAGTGTTGCCCCCATGCCTCCTACACCGAGCCAGCCGCTGAAGAACGTTTCGAACGTATTAATGTTAATCGGATCCAGACCTTGCGCGACTAATTTCGCGTTCTCTTCAATCGCTGGAATCCAGATCGAATACAGAATTGGCGTAATGACCCATGGGCTAACTCCGAACGAATAGAGCACGACCCCGATAATATTAAATAAGGTGAATCCGACAAGTGTTTGGCTAATAGTATGCAGGGGTTTAAAGATACTGACGATCAAGCCGAAAATGTCGAAATGCAGCTGATAGATCAATATCCACCCCAAGGTAAGAATCAGCGCAATGGGAACGAGAAAGTCGAACCAATCGACGATGAACTCGGGCAGCTTCGTATCTTTTTTGAACCAGGAAAACTTATTGAACGCATTCATGATGGCAGCAACGGCAATTCCGACAAGCAAAGCTGTAATCATACCCGACGGACCGAACCGTTCCAGCACGAATTGAATGGTACCATCATCGCCAAATGTTGGCTTTAACAGTATCAAGTACAGCGAAAGTCCCGTCGCGCCTGAAATGAGCTTGATTTTGTGGCGTTCTTTTTTCTGCATGACCATATACGGTGTCAAAAAGGCAATGAAAATGCCGAGAAGTCCAAAACTGAACGTTGTGATCGGCGTCAAATCCGGCATACCCGGAATATAATCCTTTAGAATAGACACCAGCGTAATTAAGGAACCGATAAAAATCATTGGAAGCGTAACCATAATTGCTTCCTGAATCGAATCTACCCATACGTTCTTGGTAAAGGCTTCAAGACGCGGGGCAAACCGCTCTGTCATCCACTTCATAAGACGATCCATCATATTAATCCCCTCCAAATGTATATCTCTCCTAAACATCTACAAACTCAGTATATATCGATGTGATAACGCTTTCTTGTCCTTCCTTGCGCAGATCAGGGTTCTTTTTTGTTTAAACGGTATTCCTATCCTAGCTTTGCCTTTAATAAATTAAGGTTATACAGCAAATAACACCCCTGCCTAAGAGCAAGGGTGCTATCGTACACAAAAAAGATCCTTTAGTATTGTTTCGACAAGGTGATCAGTACCACGCCGTGAGGCGGGAGAATGCAGGTATCCTCATAATGCTCTGTATTCTGAAGATGAAATGTCTTCATGGTCGGGCCACATCTGCTGCGCAAATAACTTTCTTCCTCTACGCTCAGGTAAACTGGTGCGCCTAACCGAATCCATTCGTCATACACAGAGCCTTCCTCACGGTTCAGCTGATACTTTGTTACTTTGTAGCTCCCCTGTAACTCCTCCAGCCTAACCTGGAAGGCCTTGTCCCCTTTTTCTTCGAATACTGTATACCGGCTCGTTTCTGTAAGGCCTGACCAATCCCCGCTTGCAAAGAGCTGATCGACGTGCACGTAATTGTACATCAACACCTGTATGCTGCCATCGCTGTTGCCTGTTACGATAAAACCCTCGCCTTCTGCCATTACACAATCGCCGAGCTTCCCCAGCAGTTCAAGCGCATAATAGCTAGGTTTTTTCAGCCCTAACCGATTCATAAGTCCGAATCCGCCGTAAAACAGGGAAGGCAGAACGCGGCTTTCTTCGAATACATCTGTAAAAGACCAATAAGCGATTCCCTCCACCAGTCCTCTGGTGTGCAAGGCATGATGAATAACGAATGGCGCCATAAACATGGTATCGTGGAGGTAGTTTCGATCATAAAGCGAAAAATTCCATTCGGTAATAAACAGCTCAAGCGATGCATTTGCTTCTGTCCCGATCTGATCTATTAAACGATGAATAGTGTCTATATAGAAGGAAGGCGGCATAATCGTAGTGAGCTTCTCCGCCTCTTCCTTCTTATTGGGATACTCGGAATAGACATGAAAAGAGAAAAAGTCCAGCGGTGCTCTTTCCTGTTGACAAAAGGCCATAAAATCCCCCGCCCAGCTATCATTCCAAATCGATCCGTAACCGAGTGCGGGTCCCCCTACTTTAAGCTCCGGAGCAATCGCTTTAATGGTATCGGCCGTTGACTTATAGAAGCTAAAAAACTCTTCCTTCGTTCCGGCCCAACATAAACCTGTGAGGTCAGGCTCGTTCCATACTTCAAAGTACCACGTTGCAACCTCGTCCCGCCCATAGCGATTCAAACAGTGACGCACAAAATTGCCGACTAGGGCATCCCATTTGCTCTGATCAGCCGGAGGAGCAATATTCCCCTTCCACCAAAATATCGTCTCATCCGAGCGCCGAAGCAAAGTCGGCATGAAGCTCAGCTCCACAAATGGCCGTATGCCAGACTCCAGCAAAAAGTCATACAGCTCATCGATATAGGCCCAATTATAAATGGCGTTCCCGTCTTCGGTCTCTTGATACACCATCATTTCGTCATTGAAAATGCCGTGGAAACGAATGTGTGAAAATCTTAAGTTTCGCTGCAGGTCGCGAAACTGCTCCTGCCAGTCCGAACGTAGTCCTTCAAGCGCCCTTCCGGCACCAATGATTTGCTTCCATGGCTTTACGCAAGGTTCTACGTTAACATTTGACCCCACATGAATACGGCTGGGTTCCTGATTCAATCTTTTCAAGGAAGATATATGGGTGTCTCCTTTATCCTCCTCTAGATAGCGGAATAAAGTCTCCATCGCTTGTATGGTGTCGATCACATAGTAATCGCTATTCGGTGACTCTTTGGTAAGAGATGCCAATTGATCACGATTACGCGTTACAACGGTTTTCAGCGATTCCCTGAAAGACGTTGGCGTCATATCGTACTTTTCCTTAAAGTACTTATTAAACAACTTGACGTTAGCGAAGCCGCAGTCTAAGGCAATCTGGGTTATGCTTTTGCTGCTTGCTTCCGTCATCTCGGCCACCGCCTTCTCCAGGCGAACCGACGTCAAATATTTTTGAAATGGCATGCCGATTTTGCCGCTGAAAAAATGAGCGAAATAATGCAAGCTTAAATACTCTTGATCGGCGATCGATTGAAGGGTGAGTTTCTCTCTATAATGACCATCAATATATTTTAAAACCCGGTTAAGTCGGGTATAATCTTGCGGCTTGCCATCGGTCTGCAGCGCTTCGTTCTTGCCGGCGGAAAATTTTCGGGTAAGATACCCTGTCAATTGATGCAACAGACCTAACGAGAAGCTGCGAAAACCTGGCGCAGTTTTGGTCGATTCCCAAACAAGCTGGGCTAAATATCGACGGATTTGGTTATAGTATCCCCGATCTTCCACCGTTTGACGGGAAGAATTGCAGGCAATATAAGTTTCTTCCTCCAATAATGTAGGGCTGAATTGTAGCGTAAGAAGCACATTGTCTTGCTGGGTGCGTTCTACCTTGTGTACGGACATGCTATTTACTACAAGAATATCGTCTTGTTCTAGCTCATACTGTTGCTGGTCCACCAGGAGCGTTACCGCTCCTTGCAGGACATAAATGATCTCAACTTCTTTGTGCCAATGGTAAGGAACATGCGCAACACTATTCACGAACAAGTGCATAGGCATGTCATCCTGATGTTTGATAAATTCGTATAGGTATCGCATGGGGTGACCTCCCTTTCCGTACACATAGTATGTACTGAAAGAGAGGAAGATACAATATGAAGTCACTTATACCTTAGTTTGCAACTCACCTAGGTGATAGTACTGCTGAACTCACCACCATTTCTAGTATGATCCAACCGATAGCGTAAGGGATGAACTGGCATTTCAAATAAAGCCAAGAATCTATAAATACAAAAATGGGTTGAGGGTAATGTCCTCAACCCATTTAGTCAACAGCCCTAACCATTTAACAAACTTTTCCTGGTAGTTCTACTACTCGTTACTTTTATCGTACTGTTATATGACACAAGAACTTCCCTCCCATGGTCACTCATCAGACATAATCGAAATCTTGTATCATTCTTGTCGTGCGAAATGACAATGATTATATCTTCAAGGCCGGATTTGCCCGCTGCCAGTGATTTTGTACTTGTGAGAAGTAAGCTCTGGGAGTCCCAAAGGACCACGGGCATGCAACTTCTGAGTGCTGATGCCGATCTCCGCGCCGAAGCCAAACTCGAAACCGTCGGTAAACCTCGTCGAAGCGTTATGATAAACGGCAGATGCGTCGACTTCATTCAAGAAAAGTAAAGCGTTCCGGTCATCTTCGGTTATGATGCATTCGGAATGCTTCGTACTATGTGCACGGATATGAGCGAGTGCTTCCTCAAGTCCGCTGACCACACGTACGTTCAAAATATAGTCATTATACTCCGTGTCCCAGTCTTCGGAAGAAGCGGGATACATATCAGGTACGAGTTCGATTGATCGGCGGTCACCTCGCAGCTCCACGTTCGCTTCGCGGAACGCGGTAGCAAGATCAGGCAGTTCTCGGACTGCAAATTCCTCATGAATAAGAAGAGTCTCAATTGAATTGCATGCGGATGGCCGCTGTACCTTGGCGTTGAGGGCGATGGCTCGAGCCATTGATGGTTCGGCACTGTCGTCGATAAAAGTATGACAAATGCCGGTACCTGTTTCAATGACGGGCACGCTGGAGTTCTTAAGGACATTCTGAATCAGGGAAGCACCTCCGCGCGGAATCAGCACATCGATATAGCCTTTCAGCTTTAGCATTTCGTCGATGGATGCACGATCTGAGTTTTCAATCAATTGAATGGTACCGGCAGGGAGTCCAAAGGAGGCAAGTACTTCAACCAAAATCTCCACGATTCTTTTGTTCGTATTGATTGCCGCCGAGCCGCCACGAAGTAAGACTGCATTTCCTGTCTTAAAACAAAGGCCGACAGCGTCGACAGTGACGTTTGGCCGGGCTTCATAAATAATGCCGATGACTCCGAGCGGCACACGCACCTTCTTGATGCGCAGCCCGTTTGGGCGCGAAAATTCCTGCAGCGTCTCGCCGATCGGATCCGGCAACCCGGCGATTAGTCGTAGCCCTTCGGCCATCGCTTCGATCCTCTTCTCATTCAGCGTGAGACGGTCGAGCAGGGATGCGCTAAGTTTTTCGCCGCCTCGCGCCAGATCAGCCGCATTGGCCTCGATGATGTTTATCGTATTCCGCAGCAGTGCGTCGGCCATGCGATTAAGCGCCTCATTCTTGCGTTTGGCGGATACATTCGCAAGCAGTGGAGTCGCTCCCCGCGCCAGAGTTGCTTTAAGAATCACTTCAGACATAGAGCACCTCCAATTGGGATATTGTTCCTGCAAGTTAATAAGCTCATTCTATCGTTTCAATAGATGAATGAGAAATCTGTGCATACAGGAACGTTCATTCTACTAAAAACAAAAAAATAAAATCATTATCTTTGTAATATTTTCATCGTTAATTTTACTGTTCGATGAAGTTTTTCCTTATAAGTGGAAGTTCTCGCCATGTTGGAATGTTCAGTAAAGAATTGATCATCACCTCTGAAGGTCATTACCATCATTTTCAGCAAATTTCCTGACGGCGGATTTATAAAATTATTATATGTTCAGCCGAAGCAATCTACTCTTTTGTGCAGCTCCCGTATCGTCGCTTCCATTCCCTTTCCCTTTTCTGTCAGCTCATACTCGATACGCAGAGCGTCTCCGGATACACATGGCGAATAAAGATACGCGCCACCAGCACCAAATCATTTCCGCCCTTGGCGAAACGATCCGCCAACCACTGTTCCGTATATTTAACTCTTGGTTTGAGCCAGCATTTTATCAACGGGTTTGCTCATCTGATTTAAAATAAACTGAGGTGCAACACGACTCATGAACTTCAGCGCACTGCTCTGGCCCGGTAGGATTTCAAAGCGATCCTTTTCCAAACCCTTGATTGCGTACCTAACCAGTTTATCGGCCTCCATTGGCTTTACGCCTTTGATCTCGTAACCTTCAAGAGCTTTAATTAAAGGGGTCTGAATAGTTGGAGGCGCCAATTCAAACACTTTAATATTAGTATTTTTTAGCTGCATTCGCAGTGATTGTGTAAATGAGTGAATACCGGCTTTCGTCGCACAATATACCGGGAATACTGGATAAGGAACAAATGCAAGTGCGGATGAGACATTCATAATCGCAGAGGATTTCTTCGCCTTTAAATGCGATAAGAATTGGTTCACCATGCGGATCGAACCGCTGAGGTTAATTTCAATCTCGCTACTAATATCCTCTAAGTCAACCTCTTTGGTATGAAAGTTCAATTTACGCATAACCCCAGCGTTATTGATCAGAAAATTCAGTTCTGGAAATTGACTGGTTACTTTTTCAAAAAGGTCGGAAATGGCCTTCGGATTGCTTACATCACACTGAAATGTGTAAATGAATGGAAGTTTCTTTTTTGCTAGATCCAGCTTGGACTGATCCCGCCCGGTAATAATTACGGTGTTCCCAAGCTGAATGAGCTGAGTAGCAAGCTCGAATCCAATCCCGGATGTTCCACCCGTTATAAGAATTGTGTTGGAATCCATTTTCATAAAAATCAATCCTTTCTCTTTGAATGATTTATATAGTGGCTTTGCATGCTTTATTGTGCAAGCTTATTGCCAAAACTGAGAATCTCATCGAACATGCTTTACTTCGTTCGTTTCCATCCATTCATAATGAAAGCTTCCGTTTGCTTGATCCGCTCGAACGTATGTGCCAGGCGTTGTTCAAAGCGTCGATCGACAACCTTCAACTTAAATCATATCGATCGCCGCCTTCGGTTTTGAATGTTTTTTCATGCGCTCATTGAACCACCAATGATTGCCGTGTTTCTCCAATTATGCATCGGGTTCAACCCCCTACGCACAATAGTGTATACACACTGCCATTAAGCAAAGCATTTCTCAAAGTTCATCAACAATTTGGGATTCCCTTTGATTCGCAGTTTTCTTGTCAGCAATGCCGCAGCCACATTTTTTTCCTTCCCCACGATCTTAAGCCACGTTCTGCTATCCACCGTAATCCGAATATCCGGCTTGCCGTGAAAACCGTCCCGAATCTGGAGCTTATTGTCACGAATGTCGAATGTCGTTTGTCTCCTTTCATCTCCAGTGAATGTAAAATGATAGGTGCTGTTTAAACCTGTTGCCTGCTTCGGCTGGAATGCATGAGGCATCAGGGTGATCAATAGGCGGATCGTGTTCGGCCTGAGTCCATTCCCGACGCGCTTTACCGTTTTATGGGGAAAACGTTTCATGACATACGCTTCCGCATCGGAGCCCGGGGTTACATAGATCGTCTCCTCTTTGGCCTGCAACGGCTTTAATATATCATTCAAGAACCCTTTACGGTCTTTCAAAAACGGCCCAATCACATCATCGCCCGCCGGACAAACCGATAAGCAATAAGCCGCTTTATAGTTAGCCCCGAAACTCAAACTTTGCCACCAGGAAGTCGTTTCGGTTATCGGTACTTCATTCCGATACTCTTTGAAGTTCTTACTGTCCACGATCGTTTCCACAAAGTCGCTAAAACCGCCCATAAACTCACGATAATTGTGCGTAGCGCATGAAGAAAAATTAAATTGTCCATCCGCACCGATTGCGCCCACAGGGCAGGCAGATACGCAAAGCTTGCATTCCAGACACGGGTTGTAGTCAATCGGTCGGTCTTCCTTGTTGACCCGGGCATCGATCATAACGGCGCCAAGCAGAATAAAGTTTCCGAATTTCGGATGAATCACGTTGCGATGGATGCCCATATGGCCTAACCCTGCCGCAACGGCAACAGGCTTAAGAGAAACGACCCAGGTCTTGCCGGGAAACTTATCCATCTCCATCGGGAAACCCATAACTGAATTTAATGCCCGTATCCCTCGCGCTTCCAATGCGGACACGATGTGATGGGCTGTCTCCGCTACCTTATCGCCGGTATGATGAAATTCAATATTGGCAAGGGATCGTGCCGGTGTGCGGATCGGTTCTCGATTCATTTTGGCAACGAAACTAATCATCGTCTTAGCATGCGGAAATGCGGACAGAATGTCATTACGCTGATCATCCAATTCGGAGCGTTCAATGGATATAACCCCGACATCGTCAGCTCCGGCCTTAAGACACAATTCACGTATCCACTCATAATCAAGCGTTTCGTTGTCAAGAGTGGCGGATTGCGCAGAGGACTCGTAGTAACGCACAACAGTGGGATGTTTTTTCATATCGGCCACTTTCATCTATCCTTTCTAATTACGTGTATATACACCTATTTGACGAAAAAAATTAATCTCGCTTGTTCAGCTTAACGACATCAGATAATTGACCAAGCAAAGCTTTGTAAGGGTCCTCACCCATATAGTCTCGAATACGGGTTTGCGCCTGTTCCCATAACGGCAGCGTACGCTTAAGAAGGTCCTGTCCATCGGGTGTCAGAGCAATAAATCGTTTCCTGCGATCCTCCCCTTCCGTGATCGAAACCCACCCCTGTCTCTCAAGCGGCTTGAGATCCCGTGGCAATGTGGTCCTATCCATCAGAAGTATTTCGGAGAGAGATGTAATGGTGACAGACCCGGCCTGTTCAAGTGCCATAAGGACAGACAATTGGGTTGCCCGAAGCCCGACTGGTCTTAAATATTCATCATATACACTGGTAATGAACCGGGACGCTTTTCTTAAATTCAAGCAAGCGCACTCTGACATATAATTGGTCGTCCCTGAAAAATCTGAAGTTGAATTATGTTTTCTCATAAATGCGAGTATATACACATATTGTGTCGATGTCAATCTTGATAATCATCTTAAACCTGGACGGATCATTTTTAAGCAGAGTAGAGAACTGAAATTTCATTGGAGGGCACAAGCCTTCTTATTTCCATTTCATTTTATCTACAATCCCATTATCGAAACAAAAAAACCTACTGCAGGTCCGATTGGTAATATCCAAGTTCCTGTCCTCATTTCCGTACAAGAACTTGGTTCCTAAAAAAAATTCGCTAATTTAGCGATTTTGATCGAAAAAGATTTTCTTTTCATCAACCAATTTGGATGGGGTGACATCATTACCTTTAGAATCTACCACGGATACCGCAAGCATCGTTGTTTGAACTTGCCCTCGAATCATTTTCAAGTAATTTTGCCGAAGCTCCTTCTGTTCTGATCTCTCCTGGTCGGTCAAACCACTACTACTTTGTTTCCTGCTTAATTCATTAATTCTGTCCAGATATGGGATAAGCATGTTCATACGCTCCTCTGTTTTTATTTGTGGAACCAAGCTTGATTAAACTTAGCAAATTTGATCATACATATTTAGCAAGCTAAATATATGTCGAAGAAATAGAGAGTCATACTATATTCCTCTCCATTTGTTGCATTAGTTTTCTTAATATCAACCGATCTTCCGTAGAAATGAATTGAAGCAATTTCTCCTGCTGTTCTCTCCATTTCATCTCAACCGGTATTTCTAATTCTTTTCCTTTGTCCGTTAGAAAAATACGCATGATTCTTGCATCTTGTACATCACGTTTACGATATATAAATCCGTTCTGCTCCAGTGATTTAACCATGTTCGTTACCGTAGGCGGTTCGCACTTCAAGTGTTCACATAGTTGCATCTGTGTTACCCCATCACCCAACCACAGACGATACAACAAATTATCTTGTCCTACATAGAGATTAAGTTCCCTAAGAGATTCACTATAATTTCGACGCATTTGGAAGGAAATCCTATCCAACGACTGTCGAATATCACAATCTACTGCATCTGTCATGAACTATCCCTCCGAGTCATCCAATTGATATTTAGCAGACTAAATGTATCACGGTGAACTACAGGTGTCAATTTACCTTAGAGCTACCGCCTATTGGGGGGCAGCTCTAAGGTTCAAAAGGACTTTGTTCGAAACTTATTTTTTGGCAAATCCTTGTTTGTTCAAATACTCCATCATTTGAGGCTGAATACTTCTCTGGAGATGATCTTGGATGTGGTCACTCCATCCTTTTACTTTTTTCACGGTGAAAGGGGCTCTCGTCGGACGATTTTCATAATACTTCAACATGGTTTCATCATAGATAGCTAATTTTTCTTGATCAAGAGATTGATACTGATTTTCAAGTAAAACCATGGATTGAGGCAGCCGAGGTTTCAGCTCAGGCTTTTTTTCAGCTGGATGACCGATGCATAGCCCCACTAAAGGAATCACATACTTCGGTAAACCCAATACGTCAGATAGTTCGTTAATATTTGCTCTGATCCCACCAATATATACCCCGCCTAGCCCCATGGATTCGGCAGCAGTCAACGCATTTTGTGCTACCAGTCCGGCGTCGAATGAACCGATTAACAGAAATTCAATATATTCGATATCCACTTCCGGAGCAATTTGATGATTCCGGTTGAAATCTGCACAGAAAATCCAAAACTCAGCCGCTTCTTCAACATAAGGTTGATTGACAGAAAGGTGTCTGACTTTTTTTCGAAGAATCGGATCGGTGATTCGAATAATGGACACGGCCTGCAGGAGACTGAACGATGAAGTTTGATTCGCTGCCTGAAAGATCGCATCGATTTGTTCCTGAGTTAGGGGTTGAGATGTGTAAGAACGAAATGATGTATGGTTATGAAGCAATTGAGGTGTATGATTCATTAAAATTCTCTCCTCTATTCGTTTATTCCATATTCCCGCATTCCATATTCGTAAGGAATGCTCATATTCTCGCGTAGTGTTTTTCCTTCATATTCCTTATGGAACAAACCACGCTCCTGCAAGATGGGTATAACCTGATTTACAAAATCCGCAACACCATCAAAAGATACATCGGGTACGACTGAGAATCCGTCACATGCTTCAGCCAAAAACCATTCTTCTAAAAAGTCAGCAACCTGTGTGGGTGTGCCTGCAACGACGGGATGATAGTTGATTACCCCGTGAGCGAGAACATCCCGAACGGATAGACCTTGCAACAACAATTTCAAGGCTATTGGAGAACGTGGGTCCCTTGGGTTGGCATATGCATTTTTCAACAAGTCAGCCGGTATTGGCTTATCGATATCAACCAAGTTTACCGATAAGGGTACACCAATCATGGAACCGAGATAACTTACCCTATTGGGGATTTCCTGGGGATTGAAGTTCATAAGCTGTTTCCGACGATTCAGAGCTTCTTCTTCCGTTGAAGCCAGAGAAAACATAAAACCTGCAAACATCTTGATATCATCAGGGTTTCGACCGAAACGGACAGCACTTTGTCGGATTGCTTGTCTGTGTTCACGAGCAGACGCTATATCATAAGGATTGGCGTAGACACCCGAAGCATATTTCCCCGCCAATTCTAGTCCTTCTCTTCCTCCACCTGCCTGGAAAATAACAGGCTGTCCTTGCTCGGAAGGGGGAATGGGCAGAGGACCACGAGATGCATAATATTGACCCTGAAGGTTTATAGGCTGGATTTTGTCCATATCGGCAAATTTCCCTCCTTCTACATCTAACGTCCATGCGTCTGATTCCCAACTCCCCCACAAGGCCTGAACAATTTGTATGCTCTCATGTGCCTTGTCATATCGTTCTTTGCGTTCGGTAACCCGGGCACCGAAATTTGCTGCCGCTAAGGGGTCGGATGTGGTAACCGCATTCCATCCCACACGTCCATGACTGATTACATCCAGTGCTTTGAACTGACGTGCGATGTTGTATGGGTAATTAAATGTCGTAGAGAGAGTAGCAACAAGCCCAATGTGTTTCGTCTCTCTTGCTACAGCCATCAGTGCCAACATAGGATCCATAGGGAACATAGGCGTCTGAGAACCTAAGTTGTTGGATAATACGGGAGTATCGGCAATGAAGATCATTTGAAATTTTCCTTGTTCAGCTAATTTAGCCCGCTCCACATAACTATCCATATTGGTGTAAGCTGCAGGGTCCGTGCCAGGCATCCTCCATGCGCTGAATTCAGCACCATATCCAGAAACCATCTGTAGTGCCAGTTGCATCTTACTTCTTTTTTCCATAACGTTCTTCTCCTTCATTACGGATGGGCCAAGAGTGGAATCACCCTTTTGTAGCGCCATAATAATTAGCCTGCTAAATAAATATTAAATGATTTTGTTCTGTTCAGTGACATTGACACCATCATAAATTTATTTGTTACATCTGCAAAGAGGGCAATTTGAATGAACATAGTACAACTTTTTGTACCTTTAGATTAGGAGTGTTTGCAAACGGTAAAAAATCCGCAGCTGCAATGTGCTTGCTTGTTCGCTGCGGATTCGAGTTTTTAAACATTAAAAGTATTGACGTTCACCGGTCTGTGCTGATTTTTCAACGGCATCAAGTAACTGATGAAGCTTCACCGCATCCGCGAAAGTAGGAGCTAAGGATGTTCCCTCTTGAATATCTTGGGCGAACTTACGATAAGCTTGAGCCATATTCAGAACAAACCCTGAGTCATTCTTTAGAGATTGCGGGGCCCAGTAATAGGAATCCGGAATGGTTAGTTCACGAAGCTCGTTATCAGTAGGTCCTGCACCACGTAATTGGTGTGATCCGAATTGAATGGATGCAGGCGCACTCAGCACGATTGTGCCCTTATCTCCAAAAATTTCAAGTGTTAGTCCTGTTTGATGAATTAGCTCAATAACTGCATGATATCCATAGGGAATGTCTCTTCTGCTTGTATTCTACGCTCGTATAGGTCGTACCAGCCTCTGGCCAACTCAATTACTATTCCAATTACTGTCCTTAATCCCCCTCAACTCTTTGGTCAAATCGGTCTGCAAACTGCAGGCGCAGGCACAAATCTCAGAGTTCAATTTAAGGGAACTGTTTCTGTACAACTCCCCTTAGCCCTTGTAGGAATTACTATTACCGTTGTAAGAGGAACATTGGCAACCGATACTGTTATTTATTCTGCAACTTCTACATTTGGTTCTGACTAACTCTAAATTATGATAATAAGAGACATTTTACTCTATCAGTTTATTTACTGGTAGAGATTTCTAGTTTGATAAGTTCTGATTACACACAATGTCTGGATTGCTACATATCATATTAAGTTAAATTGGCGAGCAGAAATTAAGTAGATAGATGACTAATCGATAATCGTTACAAGTTCTTGCCCTTGGCTCGGGACAAGAACTTGTAACGAAAAAGTACGTTTACCATCAAGCTCAAACGGATCAACGACTTCAAGAGAAGCCGTTCTTGCACCAAAGCCCGACATTAAGTGCCTGTGGAGTCTTTTGATAATTATTGCTGATCAGCATATTGACTCTCTCCCAACGATAATTTTTATTTGCTATCAGCTTTAATTGAGGCATAGCTTGGTAACAATGAAACCGACAGTCATAGAAGGATGAAATTAATGGTCTGTTGCTGCTTTGGTCGCCATATCGTTAAGTTGCATTACAAAAGCTCCTTCATTCGGGCCTTGATTATCACGAATCATTTTCGCTTGTTCCACTAGAACCTCTTCAGCATCCGTACCGAGTAATCTTATTGTTTCTTCAATGAATGCTTCAAGTGGCATCGCATGCGGACTGTCACTAAGATCTGTCATGAGTTCCGTTTGAACCCCAGGTGGTATGATTTCTAATACTTTTACTGTTGTATCTTTAAACAAATAACGTTGTGATAAGGTATAGGAATGGAGCGCTGCTTTGGTCGCCGAATACACCGCAGTCGCTGCGTACGGAACAAACCCGACCGCAGAAGTCGTATTAATGATCACAGCTTCTTCTTTAGACTTCAAATGTTCGATTAATGAAGACGTCATTCGAATTGGTCCAAGCAAGTTTGTTGAGACCGTTGAAACCAGAACCTCTTCATTAATCACACCCGCAGCCTCATCGAAAAGCATGATGCCAGCGTTATTAAATAAGACATTCAAATCAGGGAAGTCCCGAATAAGTTGCTTAGCGGTTGCCTCAATACTGGAAAGATCCTGTATGTCCAGTTCAACTGAAGACATTCCGGGATTAGCACTTATTACTTCCTCCAGACGCTCTTTTCTTCTACCTGAGATGATTACTTTGTTTCCAAGGTTGTGTAAAGCTTCTGCCAATGCACGTCCAATTCCTGAACCGCCACCTGTAATGAAGATCGTGTTTCCTGTAAGTTTCATTTAAAATTCCTCCAATATTTGATTTTTAATTACTTTGAAATTTTATTACATTGTTAGATGAAATCTGTACTTACAATTAACCTTGCACTTTAAAGTTTCTGAATGGACTAACCACCTTCTTAGTATTATACTATTACAACAATAGTTGCTTTAGTAGTTCAATTGTATCCGGAACATCATTGAGGAACAACCAACAATGCGAGCCATTTGTTGGTTTTAAAAAAGGAGCTATATCCATGGGACTTAAAGTAAGAAATATTCGTACAACTCGAACAAGAGAATCCATTTTTGAGTCACTTTTTGAACTGATGGAAGAAAAAGATTTTGATAAAATAACAATACAAAATTTAACGGAACGGGCCCAAATCAATAGAGCAACTTTTTATGCTCATTTCCAAGATAAATATGAATTGTTGAATGAGATTATCCGAAAATCAGCGGAAGAACTTATTCAACAACATACTAATGGTGTGTGTACATTTACAAAAGACAATATGATGCAATTAGTATTCGCAGCATTTGAGTATCATCAACAAGTCAAAAAGAAATGTCGCCGGAACTATAACAAAATTATTCCTCTACTCTCTTCAAAATTAGTCATTGCACTAAAGCATTATTTGAATCTTTGTATGCAGGAAATATACTCTGATGAACGTACTTTGTACGTACAAATCTATGCCAACATGATTAATGAAGCAGTTACTCTGCATACTGCTGAACAAACTAAACTAACAGAACAAAGTATAGCTGAGCATATTGTTCAAATGATACAAATTGACTAATCGAAAACATCGAACTAAGCATTAAAAGTATTGACGTTCACCGGTCTGTGCTGATTTTTCAACGGCATCAAGTAACTGATGAAGCTTCACCGCATCCGCGAAAGTAGGAGCTAAGGATGTTCCCTCTTGAATATCTTGGGCGAACTTACGATAAGCTTGAGCCATATTCAGAACAAACCCTGAGTCATTCTTTAGAGATTGCGGGGCCCAGTAATAGGAATCCGGAATGGTTAGTTCACGAAGCTCGTTATCAGTAGGTCCTGCACCGCGTAATTGGTGTGATCCGAATTGAATGGATGCAGGCGCACTCAGCACGATTGTGCCCTTATCTCCAAAAATTTCAAGTGTTAGTCCTGTTTGATGTTTGACTCCTCCTTGAATATGAACACTGGCCGCGGCACCACTCGTTAATTTTCCAGTAATCAGTATTTGATCATCTGTCGTCTTCTTGATGACTTTCTGAATATCCACCAATTCGACTTCAGGAAACTGCTGTGCTGTAAGGGCAGAAAGTTCGGTAAAGTCCCCGAGCATGTAGGTAAATGCATCCAGATTATGTCCACCTACAATTGTTAGCAAGTTCCCTCCAATCTTCCGATCAAACAAGTACGCACTGGACTTGTCACCCACGCCACCCATGCCATCAATGGAGATCTTTAGATTGGCAGACAATACTTTTCCAACATAACCTTCTGCCAATAAATCTTTCACATACTGAATGGCTGGGGCTTGTCTGGCCTGTAATCCAATCGCATTTGGCAATTTTGAGGAAGCTACCCATTCTTGCATTTCAAGTGCTTCATTCGTATTTGATCCCAGTGGCCATTCGCAATAGATCGGTTTTCCAGCAGGCACAATGGCTTTAACCGCATTATAATGTTCCTTGACGTTAATACTGACGACGACCATGTCCACATCAGGATGTTGAGCCAGATCCTCCATGTTATCAAAGCCGTGATCTGCATGGAAAGCTTCTGCGCTCTTCTTCGCACTCGCCATATTACTTGTCCCCACTGCAGTAAGCTCAAACTCATCCAAATGCTCAATGGCTGGAATATGTGTACCACTCGCCCAACCATTATTAATTGAAGCACCTATGATTCCTGTACGAATTTTTTTATCCAATGAAAACATCTCCCTTATTTTTAAATGTACTAATTCAGCTGTATCCTGTTCTTAATCAGATCAATCACTTATGAAAAAATCTTGATATGTTCTACTGTTCATCTCATTCAACTGTTCTGCGTATTGATTAAGCTTGTCCTGGCTTCTGGATACCAGAGCGATGCGAAAACCATGTTTTCCAAAAGTTTAGGCCAGTGAGAAACCTAGGCCGGGCCCAGCGCCGATTATAGCCATTGTTTTCAAAAAGTAACCTCTCTTCTTTGGGTAATTACACAATTGGAATAGCAACTCCAAATAATCTCTTTGCTCATTCTGATATTAAATCAAAAATATTTAGCCTGTTACATACATAAAGAAGATGGAGAGC
The DNA here is from genome assembly GCF_059383755.1 of Paenibacillus sp. JT22N15. NCBI lineage: Bacteria > Bacillati > Bacillota > Bacilli > Caryophanales > Paenibacillaceae > Paenibacillus > Paenibacillus sp. JT22N15. The sequence goes on from NZ_JBXENV010000014.1 coordinate 144,598, forward strand.
TCATGATAAATTCCTCTCCAATTTCTGAATTAATTGTCGAAGGTTCAAACGCTCTTCTATAGTAACGGCCTGTAGCAATTTTTCCTGTTGTGCTTTCCATTTGATCTTAACAGGAACCTCTAATTCTTTTCCTTTGTCGGTGAGATAAATTCGCATGACTCTTGCATCTTGTTCATCACGTTTCCGGGTTATAAACCCATTTTGCTCTAATGATTTAACCATATTGGTTACCGTAGGAGGTTCGCATTTTAGATGTTCACTGAGTTGCATTTGTGTGATTCCATCATCTAACCACAAGCGACACAGTAAATTATCTTGACCCGCGTAAAGGTTTAGTTCTCTTAGAGAGTCGCTATAATGTCGACGCATTTGAGAGGAAACTCGGTCTAACGACTGACGAATATCACAATCCACTTGATCTGTCATTCATTCATCCTCACTCTCATTTTATTTAGCGGGCTGGCTATATCGAGGGAGATGGATGTGAAAATTAACGTATGATGAACTTCCTTCAAATTTTATTAACATAAATAAAAGTGATAGTATATGAGGCTTTGATTATAGCTGGCCTCATATACTAACTTTAGATTTGCAACCTCTTGAGACTGCCCTAATCTTTTGATGGGTATTTCTTGCGCGCGTTCTGTAATTTGGTCTTTGCTCAGAGCCTTGGATAAAGCTTGAATAGCAATGCATTGATATCTAGTGCCAAGTTCCAATAATCAATGGTTGTATCCTTGTAGGACTTCGTAGCTGCAATTCCAGCATTGTTGACTAAAATATCAACTTTCCCATAAATTTCCACGATTTTTCTGACTACCTCATTCCAATCGTTCTCGGAAGATACATCAGTCGATTAGCCATGTCTTCTGCACTCGTTGATTTTTCCGTTTGACCGGTTCATTTCTCCTCTTTTCTAACAATTTATTACTTCTTATACCTGTTTTCAGGGTATGGCAGTTCTAAATTACCTCGTAGTGTGTTGTCCTCATATTCCTTTCGGAATATGCCCTTATCTTGCAAAATAGGTACAACTAATTGAATAAAATCCTCAAATCCTGCCGGATAGTCTTGTCTAATCAGCAATATATCCATAACGCCTGCTCTATACCAATGTTCTATTTTTTCTGCAACATTCTCAGCGGATCCCATCAATGTAGGTTTTGGCATGCGATAACCTTTAGGCATCCATGATTCCATTTCCCTTAGCTTTTCTAATGCTTCTTTTTCCGTTTCGCCAACTATGGGGCTATGTGAAGGCATAATCAGTAGATCGTTTGGTGAACGTCCTTGATTTTGCACTCTTTTTTTGAGTTCAAAAACGAATCCTTTAAGATAATCAAAATCATCTGGCGCCATGATGACTTCGGCATGCTTTGCAGCTACATTCATGAAGTCCAAGGAGGTGCCGGCTTGAAAGACGACCGGTCTTCCTTGTCGAGATCGACTAACATTTAATGGCCCCTCCACTGAAAAGTAATTCCCGCTGTAATTTATCGGATGCATTTTACTAGGATCAAAAAATATCCCGCTTCCTTTATCACGTATGAAAGCATCGTCCTCGTACGAATCCCATAGGCCTTCAACGATCTCTAAAAACTCTTTTTTCATGGGATAAAGATCTGCTTTACTTAAATGGGACCGACTGTAATTGGCTAATCCTCCTGGATTGGAGGTGATCGCATTCCATCCTGCTCGGCCTTTGCTAATCTTGTCCAGCGAGGCTATCTGCCTGGCAACCGTAAATGGATCAGCATACGAAGTAGCTATTGTTGCGGCCAAGCCAATGGAGTGAGTCACCATACTTAATGCAGACAATATAGATACGCCCTCAAACATGCTTAGATAGTGTGGTATCATGCCAGGTCCAATATGGCTGACGTCAGCTAAAAAAATGAGATCAAACTTACCCTGCTCAAGCTGTATGGCTTTTTGAACGTAATAATCAACATTTTCACTGGCATCTGCAGGAATATCGGGGTGGCGCCAACCCGTGTGATTCCAACCAACGCCATCAATGATACCACCTAATTTAAGTTTTCTTCTTTCCATTGTTGGGTGGTCTCCTTTACGCGAGTTCATTGCTCCCCCTGCGATAAATTTAATTCCTTCGCCAATAATTCATGCCCTTTCTTTCGGCTTTCTTGATTAGGATAAAAGTCTGCAATCATGATTTCATCCACTAAACTTGCTTTCGCAATTTGTTGAAGTTGCTCAGCAACCTGTCCAACGCTTCCAATCACAAAACGTTCTTTATTTCGTTCCCTCGCCAGCTCTTCATGAGGAGTGTATGTGTGATTTTTGGCTTCTTCAGGTGTAGGAAACGTAAGATTTCTCGTCCCTGTACTCATCTGTGCCCACATTAACTCCGCCGGTCCTGCTATATATTTAGCCTCTTCTTCCGTCTCAGCTGTAATAACGATCGTCGTTAACATACTTTGGGGTTCACTTAAATACGACGAAGGTTTAAAACCCGAATGATAAGCTCTTAACATGGGAATAGCTAGTTGTGGGGCCAAATGAGCAGCAAATACAAATCCTAATCCTTTTTCCAAGGCAAAATGCAATCCACCCTCGCTAGATCCCAACATAAACATATCTGGAACCATTGATTTATCACCAGGAGGATTGATGTGACTAAACGGGTGGTTTTCTTTAAAGTTACGTTCAAAAAAGGAAAGCAGGTTATCTAATTGCTCAGGAAAATCATTAACCTCCATTAATTCTCGTGATCTTAACAATGCCAACATCGTTCTGCCATCAGTACCCGAAGCCCTGCCAATCCCGAGGTCAATACGCCCTGGATATAATCCTTCGAGAAGAGTAAAGTTCTCCATCACTTTCAAGGGGCTGTGGTTAGGCAACATGATCCCCCCGGAACCTACTCGAATGCTTTTGGTGTGAGCTGCTGCATGCAGGCTCAGCAAGTCTGGTGAAGTACCCATCAAAGTTGTTGTGTTATGGTGTTCAGTGAACCAATACCTGTTGAATCCCCACTGTTCTGCGAATTGAACCATTTCCGTCATGTCTTGAAGACTTTTCGTAGCCGCAGTTCCTTTATAAATATGAACAAAGTCCAAAATCGAAAGTTTTAGTCTATTGGCTGTATTCACTTATCAATTACTCCTTTCTGTGTTATATTTTAATTAGCTTACTAAATATAAATTCGAAATTTCATTTAGCTTACTAACTGTTTACTTGTGTTTGATGACATAATCATAAAGTCATTAGGTTCATTTGCAAAGAGGGCAATATAGATGAACCTAGTACAACTTTTTGTACCTTTAGAGTGGGAGTGACAATAATGAAGGTTTGTAATGAAGGATTTGAGCAAGAATTTATGGATGAAAATAGAGACATGTATGCGATAGCCTTAACTCAAAATGTCCTTTCAGGACGTTGGAAATATTTTATATTATGGTATCTAAAAGGAGAAACACGCCGTTACACGGATATAAAAAAATTTCTTGGAGATTTATCACAAGGCTCTCTCACAAAGCAGCTTAAAGAGTTGGAGAACGATGGAGTTATAAAACGTGATGTTTATCCAGAAGTTCCTCCGCGAGTAGAGTATTCGTTAACAGACAAGGGAAACAAATTACTACCGATCCTTGAAAAAATGGAGGACTTCGGTAAAGAATACGGTGAAAAACCTTAAGCTCGATAGAGTTCCAAACTAAGGCGTATACGCAAACTTATTTAGGCCATAAACGAATGGAATGCAGCGCCAAAAAAGTCATGAGCATATTCCGGCTCCATCACCATTTTTGTCGCCATCTGGACGACGCTTTCTTGGAGAGCAGGAATGCCTTAGGGGCGCATCTTCCCGTCCGACTTCAGTATTTCCTTTCTCCTTGCTGATAAGGAATGTTACTTCCCTACTTTCAGACTGTTTTGGACTTCGTTTACAAATCCTTCTTCCCCGTAGTCGTCTTTGACGATATAAGTGATGCTTATCCCATCCAAACCACCGCTCCGCCCCTTGCTTTCACTCGCCTACATGCTTGCCAGATGATATCGTCACGGTGCACTTTGTGACTTAGCTCCTACCTCGACCGAACTCTCACCGGCTAGTTGTGCCTAGCTTCGCTAGTCATACTATTTAGAAAAAGGCTGCCGAAAATTTCTCGACAGCCCGTATCCTCTCTAACCTTCGCGTGTTCCTGGTATGCTTGCTCAACTGGTAAGTCTTGCCATTAGTTCAATGGGGAACATCCTGTCGACAGGATGAGCAGATTCCCCCTTCGTTTCAATAGATTGAATTATTAGCTCAGAGGCATTCTTCGCCAGATCGTTAATCGGATGCCGGATCGTGGACAGACTGAGCAACTCGGATACAGTCGGCATATCATCCACACCCAATACCGCAAGCTTCTCCGGTATGGACAGATTCAGATCCTTACAAGCCTTCAACACCCCAATGGCAGTGATATCATTGAGGCAGAACAACGCCTGCGGTAGCTGGCCATTCTTGACCAACTGCATCACAGTTTCGTACCCGAAGCTTTCTGTCATATCTCCTGTAATGACCGTCGTCAGATTCCCTTTCTCCTGAAGAGAGCGGGAAGCACCATTCAACCTATCGTCGAAACCAGGAACCTCACCATGTGGATAGGTCAGAATGATAATTTTCTGATATCCCTGAGACATTAAATGGTCCACTCCCGTTTGGCCGCATTGATAGTCATTCACTCGGACAATATGGGCGCCGTAGGATAGATTATGCCTGCCAATGGTAATTACCGGAACGTTGAGTTCCATAAGTCTGGGCATGAATTTTTCTGTCTCCGAGGTGGCCTTTACGATAATTCCATCGACCATTTGGATATTCATAAATATCTCATCAAAGTCCAGGAGGATCAGCTTGTAGCCCATAGTCTTCAGTTGTTGCTTCAACACCTTGGCAAAATGCAAGAAATACAAATCTTCAAAATAACCATCGTATGTACTGTTTGACAGAACCAGTCCGATGGTATGCATTTTGCCGGTAATCAGGCTTTTGGCAACGGGATTTACCTGATATCCGAGCTTGGTGATCGAGTCGCTTATTTTATCTCGTGTCTCCTGACGCATCCGGTGAAAATTGCCGTTCATGAAATGAGAGACCGTTGCAGGCGATACGCCCGCGTCTTTGGCGACCTGAACTACCGTAACTCTTTTTTTTGCCATTTGATGCACCTCTGCGAATTTACTTGGACAACGCCTGCACCTCCGCAGTTATCGCGGACGCCTGTCCATTACTGCCGGAAATTCTGGGAACGACTGATGCGGTTCAGTCTGATACCAGTAGCTTACCGAACTAATATCGTCACTTCGTTCAAATAAAGCTTGGCCATCATGTCCAATTTGCTGTACGGTCACCCTCAGATCTTCTTCGAACAGTATTGGATCAAGGATATGCCAACGATAGAAGCCCCGCATCGGGCAAGCCGCCCCATCATAAATATGTGACCGTGTATTGTCTCTCGTCTCAAAATAAGGAAAACCCATAAAGGGAGTCGAGTAGGTTTGCTCATGTACCGGGTTTCCGTTATCATACTTTACAAACCCCCATGCACCGCCGAAATAGTCCTCGGCCCCGGTACCGCAAATCGTCGGCCAATCTTGGTCGCCGTCGATATAGAATTTCACTTCTCCTTCACCATACCAGTAACGGGATAGAGAAGTCCAGGACATATAGGTACCGATAAATTTGCCTCTTCCTTTAATTCCATCAATAAGGGTGTAATCCTGCCTCAGCACAGTAGGATTTTCTCTGCGAAATTGGGCGTGAAAATACTCGATATCCTCATCCAATTCATCAACCAGCATATAGTCGAATTGATAGAAAAACGCCTCAATACTCTGCGGATGCTCATTCGTAATCGTTACTTTCGCAGCTTGGCGGAAGGGCATGGCAAAGTAGCTGTTCATACCGCCGACCGGATTAACGACAATCGGCAGTGAATTGACAACCGTACGTGCCCCAAAGCCATTGCAGAAGAAATCGCCCAGCGGTACTTCAACGGATGGATGTTCTTCATTGTCCCAGTACATGCGCAGCACAAGATCACGCAGGACGAACCAGCCCGATTCGGTCTTATCGGTAACGGTCATCCAGATATGCTGAATGATTCCGGGTCCTTCAATATCAACAAGCGTTGCGGTTTCTCCCTGCGCGAGCGAGATGAACGCTTTGCCTTTGCGGGTAACGCCAAGGGGACCTTCCGCTTTACCGCCCTCCCCTTTGAGGCCCTGTGGATTCTCCGCCGTAATCGCTCTGCTCCTACCTTTCATTCTACCAAACAGCTGATTCATGGATTGCATGGTTAATCGTCTCCTTATCCTTTAACTGCGCCATCAGATACACCGGCCATCACATATTTATTCAAGAACAAGTACGTAACAATAATGGGAATAATGCTGATGCTGATTGCTGCAAAAGTCTGGCCCCAGTCTGTAGCCCCAAAGGCACCAATAAATTCCTGCAGCCCAACGGCAATCGTCTTGTATGCCTTATCATTCGTGAACGTATTAGAGAACACGAAATCATTCCAGATGAAAATAAAGTTAATAGATGCCACCGTAATGGTGGTATTAACCGTAAGCGGCGAAACAATTCGGAAAAACACCTGAAAAATGTTGCATCCGTCGATTACTGCAGCCTCTAGGAGTTCACCCGGCACATATCTGTAGAAGCTGGTGAAGATCAGAATAGACAATGGCAAGGCAAAACCAACCTGAGGCAGGATCAGCGCCGCATACGAATTGAGCAAACCATAATCTTTGTACATAATAAACAGAGGAATCAGCGTAACCTGAATCGGAATCATAATGCCTATCGTGAAGAACAACAGCAGCTTCGAATTCAGTCGGTTGATCATTTTGACAAGGGCAAAGCCTGCCGTCGCGCTCAGAAACACAATCAGTGCGAGACAGGTAAACGTCACAATAGCGGTGTTCTTGATATATAGCAGCAGGCTGCTCTCCCGGAATACACTCGCATAGTTTTCGAACGACCAGGACGAAGGCATTGCAAACGGCTGTGTAGTCAACTCGATGCTCGACTTAAAGCTGGATAGCATCAGCCAGACTACCGGATAAATTTGAATCAGCAGAATCGCAATGACCAGAATATACAAAAGAGAATAGGAGAGCTTTTTCTTCTTGGACATGTCAGGCATCTCCTTTTCTTGAATTAAAAATAGCCCGTATGAGCAATACTGCAAGCAGACTTTCGATAACGATGAACACAGCAATCGAACTTCCGTATCCATACTGGATGGTGGAGAACGCTTGTTTATACATATAGGTGGTAACCAACTCTGTTGAAGACCCTGGCACACCGATAATGTAAGGAATATCGAAGCCCCTCAGAGCCCCTGTAGTACACATAATCAAAGATAGGCCTAGCACATGCATGATGCTCGGAAGCTTAATATAACGAATAAGTTGCCAGCCGTTTACACCGTCAATCTTAGCCGCTTCTTCAATTTCTTTGGGAATTGCAATTAGCGCCGCATAAAAGATAACCATATACATCCCGATAAATCGCCATCCCTCAGGGATGGATACAGCGATTAATGCAGTATCGGGATTGGAGAGCCAGGCGGACTGAAGATGGCTCAGGCCCACCCAATCTAGAAACATATTCAATAGACCAAGAGGCTGAAGGGAATAAAAATTTCGGAACATTTGCGCAATAGCTATGGTTACAACAACTGCTGGCAGGTAATACAGTGTTCTGAAGATTCCAGCACCTTTGTTAACATAGGAGAGCAACAGGGCAAAAAACAAGCCGATAAACACTTGCATAAATACCACTATTACCACATATATCAGATTGTTTTGCACAGCATTCCAGAAATACGAATCTTTGAACATTGCAATATAATTATCAAAACCGATGTAACGTGGCTCCTGAATGCCGTTCCATTGTTGAAAGCTGTAATTCAGCGACTGGATAATAGGGACAAAAACCGTTCCCAGATAAAATATCAAAGCCGGCAAGATGAAGACTAGCCATGCTTTTTTGTCTTTAAGCACATTCATTTAGGGTCACCCCTCTTTTGTAATTACGCTATTATTAATATAGAGCTCCACCCGGACCTCAAGGCCCAGGCGGAGAAATATCATCGTATAAGAAGAACTACTTTATTTATTTGCCGGCTGTGTTCTTGGCAATGGCATCATCAATCTGCTTGGCAAAATCCTCTGGAGTCATAAAGCCCATGGTCAGTTTGGTAATCAGGTCGCTCATCACCGAGTTGGTGTTCGGATCAAGCAGAGTATCCCAAGGCTTGGCAAACTCTGAGCCGTAGTTGTCCATATCCTTTTTAATCCGCAGGAACAGTTCGGAGAATTTGGACTCGTCATCAATGGTGAATTTTAGCGGTGACATTTGTTGTTTGGCCACATAGACATCACTGTAATTTTTCAGCACATAGCTCAGGAATTCCTTAGGCAGTCCATCGAATGTTTTCGCGGAAGCTCCAAGTCCGATGCCGCTGTTGCCGAAAAATTCATTGTTCGGTGTGACCGCATTGCTGGTGGTTGGCAGATAGAAATAATCCACATTGCCCTTGAGTCCTTCCGGCAGGCTGTCTTCCACAAAGGATGGTATTTCCCAAGTTCCCATGTTGTACATGGCAGCCTGGCCGTTCAGAAACAGATTTCTGGCTGTCGTATAATCGGTGGTAGCGAATCCATCCTGAAAGTATTTTCCGATTTGAGAAGCAAAGTTCGCCGCCTGCATGCCTGTCGCATCGGACATTTTGGCTTTGCCTTGACTCAAATCCCGGATGAACTGATTGCCTGTGGTCCGGAACGGGTACATAGCCGCATAACGCAATACTGGCCATACATCAACGCCGTCAACAGCGATAGGTGTAATTCCCTTGTCTTTAAGCGCATCGCTGACCGCAAGCAGATCGTCGAGGGTTTTGGGCACTTCAAGGTTGTTGTCAGCAAATATTTTTTTGTTATACCATGTCATTTCCATATGGTATTCCATCGGCAGAAGATACAGGCTTCCATCCGGCAACTCCTGATATTTTAGCGCAGGCTCATAGAACTGGTCGTACACTCCCTCCTCCTTCAGGAATTTCTCCATGTCCACCAGGTAGCCTGCGTTTACAAGTTCCTGAGCGAAAGGATCGGCATCACTATCAATGAAGTCCGGCATATTTCCTGAAGCAACCAGCGTTCTCAGTTTGGTCAGGTAAGAAGGCCTGTCCGCTGTTACCTGAATATCCAGCTTAAAGCCCGGATGATCGGCGGCGAATCGGTCGGCAAGCTCACGAACCGTCTGAACAATAGCCCCATTCTCCGGTCTGGCCGAGAGCCAGGTCAGCGTTTGCTCCTTAGGTGAATTCGAGGAACCAGCATTATCTGAGCTATTGTTGTCTGCGGAGCTACCGCAGCCTGCCAGAACAGTTGCTGCCAAGGAGAAAACTGCAAGACCAGTGATAACCTTTGACAATTTTTTTGTCATATTAAAACCCCTCCAATAAATTAATCCCTATAATTGCCGTGAAGCCTTTTTGCCAGTTAAAGCTCAACATTTGTCTTCATGGTGATGTCCTGAACCTTTACAGCTCCTTCATTTACGAAAAAACCAAAATGACCGTCCTTGAAGTTATAGATTCTCGTTGTCATGGCGACTTCATCATTTACATACAGGCATAGGATATCTTCTTCGAGAATCAACTGAAAATGAATCTGGCTGTGACTCGCAAAATCAAATGGACGCTCCAGCTCAATCATTTGCGGCTTGTCCCCGGCAATTTGCCATTGAAAGAATCCCGGTTCTGTTCTTGGCCACATATCAAAGGCAATCCGGTTGTGAAAAGGATCAAATTTGATGAAGTAACCATTGTCCAGCGCCTTGTCCGTGCGAACTGCGATGCCAAAGTCCTTCACACGCTGCCAATCCGTAAAGGAAGCCTCAAGCATGACCTGAGAAGGCAAAGAGTTAAGCACGCTATAAGCTAGACCATCCGGAGAAGAAAGCTGCAGCCAGTTATCCTGCTGAATGCAATTTTTCTCCTCTTGCAGCAGAATTCGCTCTTCCTTGTTAAAATGTCCATAGATGGAAGACGGCATTCTCACAAGAAGTTCTCCGTGTTCGTTCTGGTGCAGCTCATGGGCAACCAGAGTGCCCGCCCACTCCCAATCCCCAAAATCATTCGAGCCCTTCTTCGATGGAACCCAGCCAAAGGCGTACCGCTTCAAGCCGTCGGAAGCTGTTTTGGCTGCATAAAATCCTCTGCCATCAAAGGTGTCCAGCGTCGGTGATGTGTATAAGCCATCGATTGTTTTGCTCTTTTTATAATGGGTGACGAACTTCTCACTGAAGGTGGAGTAGATCAGGTAGTGCCATTCCCCCATCTTGAAATAATCGGGACATTCCATCGTAATGTATTTATCCGGGCTGTAGAAGGGTTCACCATATTTCCAGTTCACAAGGTCATCAGAAGTCAGAAGTGCGATGCACCCTCCTCTTTTCTCGGAAGAGTTCATTTCCCTGGTGGTGACCAGCATCCAATATTCCTGCTTCTCTTCGTTGAAGAATACAAAGGGATCACGCCAATCAAATTGCTCATAAATCACTTCATCCCCGTACAGTTTAAAACCGCTATCCTTCGTCCAATGAATGCCGTCGGTACCCGTAGCCCGCAGCACAACTTGTAAGGGCTTACCATCCTTGCAAAACGCAGGGTTGGGATTATGTCCCGTGTAGAAAAGATGGTACATACCTTCCTTGTCCTTGATCACAGAGCCGGTATACGCATTCCGGTCTAGAGCAGTTTCATCTCCGTTCGGCAGAACCTCTCCATAATCCTTAAAGTCAAGTCCATTTCTGGTGGCGAGCAAATTCCATGAGGTATGGTTGCCATAGTCTCCTCTCTCTCTCTCGTCGTGAAGATAGTAGAGCTTGTACTCCCCATTGTCATAAAACGGAATCACATCACCAACCCAGCCATTCGCAGGCCTGTAGAACACTTTCCTCATTCTCATCATCTCCATTAGTAAAACGTTTTACAAACATATAGTAACACAATTTTTAGTCTTGTCAACGGTTTCATTTGTTTGTATATTAGTATTAATGATGCGGAAAACATTTTTGTAATTATATTATAGTAAAACGTTTACCAAAAATAAAAATTGGAAAGTCCATCCTTTCCTAACAGAGGAGACGTAACATGATTATTGGGGCAATTGAAGCAGGCGGAACAAAATTCATCTGCGGAGTGGGCAATGAGGAAGGTGAAATTCTGGACCGGATCAGCTTTAAGACGGAGACTCCGGATAAGACATTGCAACAGGCGGTTGATTATTTTAAAGATAAAGGGGTGCAGGCTATTGGTATCGGGTCATTCGGGCCGATTAATATGGATCTATCCAGCCCCTTGTACGGGCATGTGACCACTACACCCAAGCCGGGCTGGGGAGGTTTTGACTTCGTGGGGGTTATGAAACAGCATTTTCCAGTGCCGATTGGGTTCGATACGGATGTGAATGCTGCCGCCCTTGGTGAAGTCCAATGGGGCGCGGCCCGGGGGTTGGACAACTGCGTCTACTATACAATCGGGACAGGTGTTGGAGTGGGCGTATATGCAGAAGGCAGGCTGATCCACGGACTTGTTCATCCCGAAGGCGGTCATGTCCTGACTCGGCGGCATCCAGAGGATCGCTTCGAAGGCCTATGTCCATATCATGGCGACTGCCTGGAAGGATTGGCCTCTGGATCGGCAATCGAGAAGCGTTGGGGCGTCAAAGGTACTATGTTGCCAGCGGAGCATCAGGCATGGAAAATGGAAGCTTATTATTTGGGCCAAGCCATCGCAGGCGTGATTCTTCTGATGTCTCCGAAGCGTGTGATCCTGGGCGGAGGCGTCATGCACCAGAAACAATTGTTTCCACTGATCCGAAGCGAAGTCCGTCAGGCGCTGAACGGCTATGTTGCTGCGCCTGAAATCCTGGAGCCAATGGATACTTATATAGTACCTCCTGGTCTAGGTGACAATGCTGGCTTAAGCGGCGCTCTGGCGCTAGGGATCAAGGCTATAAAGGGATGGGCTTAAGAGGTAAATTATATGAGTGCAGGTGTACAAAACCGGAGGCTGCCCGTTATTAGATACGGACAGCCTCTCGCTTGAATCAGAAAGCCTATTCGAATCAGCTTTCCTCCTTGGCGTGTATTTTATCATTCTGGGGAGTTTCAATCTTAACCCGGTTAAATTCCGCTGTGCCCTGGCTGACGAACATGGCCAGCTTTCCATGTTGAATGTCGTACATTCTGGCACTCATTGCTACTTCTCCGCCAACATAAATTTCGCAAATCGTGCCATCAATAAATACCTTTAGCTCATATTCATGTTCCGGCAGCAGCTTGAACGGACGTTCCAGCTCAACCTCGTAGGGGAAGGTTTTGCCCCCTTCTTCAGATTGCATAATTGGCCCGCGGAAGGTAATTCGGCTACGTTGGGGCTCAAGCGTGATGTAATAGGCAAAATCCAGACTTTCGCCTGCCCGAACCATGAATCCGAGACCCTGGGTCGACTCCGAGAAACGAACTGCTGCAGAAATCTTGCACAAATCGGGGAGTTCCTCCTTTGTGATACAACCGGCAAAGTTATAAGGAGATACGCAGAGTAGTGCATCGTCCGTGATCGACCAATCTCCAGTGATTCCCTCAAAATTCACGGTTAACTGTTTGGTAAAGGCTGAGTCAACCGTTTCGGGTACGTTGACGCCAAGCGTTCCATCCGGACGCTGAATAATTTCGTGCACAATCATATTCCCCCCCCAATCCCAAGTGTCATAATCTTTGCCTGAAGCTTTTGGCGGGTTCCAGCCGAACAGATCGTCATTTTTTGTTGGATTCCAGCCGAACAAATAGCGTTTCTGACCATCGGACGCCGACTTGGCCGCATAATAAGCGCGTCCATCAAAAGCCTCTTCTTCTGGAGTTATCCAAGGGCCATTTAAAGATTGACTCATCCGATAAAAGGTCCCGAAACGCCCCGTATAAGAAGAATAGATCAAATACCACCAATCTCCGATACGGAACAAGTCCGGGCACTCATGCGCGCCTACATGCAGGTTCGGAGCATACAACGGCTCGCGGTACTCCCAATGCTTGAGATCTTTGGAAGAGAGTAGACCCGTACAGCCTTTTCGGTTTGTCGGTCCTTTGGCCAGAGCAGCAATTAACATCCAGTATTGACCTTCTTCTTCATTCCAGAAAACAAAGGGATCACGCCAGTCTGCCAGCTCATAAATCTCGCCATCCGGACCAAAAGTATCTTCAGGAATGGGCTCCCATGTTTTTAAATCCTTGCTGACGGCATGACAAGCAAACTGCTTTCCTTCAGGAAAAATACAGTAGAACATATGATAGACATCGTCAACTTTTAGAATATGGCCGGTCCCGCCTTCAATCTTGCAAGCACCATCTTCTCTGTAATGCACGAAATCTTTCGTTCCAAGCAAATGCCAGCCATGATCAAGGCCTTCCTTGTGGTTGTCTCTCCACCCATGCAGATAGAATAGCTTAAACTCTCCATCTTCATAATAGGGAATAACGTCTCCTACCCAAGCATTATCTGGACGATAAAAAAATTCCTTCATATTATAACCCTCCTCTAAGTGGCTAAGCGTTCATTCAACGAAACCGGCATATAAGCATCTCTTGTATCCCGCTCCTGATACCAATATACGGTTGCGGCATATAAACACTGGTTATTAATGCCCCACTGATTTCCTTTAGCAGTTATTGATTGACTTTTTCAAGCAACAGTGATGTGACTTGTGCACTTTCTGCACGGCTTACTTTTTCATGCGGCATAAATAATTGGTTCCCGCGGCCGCTGATTAATCCAAGCTCCTGTAGGGCAGCAACAGAATTTGCAGCCCAATTGCTGATTGTACCGGCATCCTTAAAATTACTTAAGCGATTAACGGCGTTGCTCTGTTTTGTATGGAATAGATATGCTTTGTAAAGCATAGCCGCCATTTCTTCACGGCTTATGCTTTGCTCCGGTGCAAAGGTGTTTATGCTTCTTCCGGTGACAATTCCCGCTTCATATGTTGCAGCTATTGAAGCAGCGTACCATTTCGTTGGTTCCACATCCTTGAATATGACTGAGTGAGCCGGTGTTATTCCGAGTGCACGAGCGATCAAGGAAGCAAACTCAGCCCGTGTCACGTTTTGTTTTGGTGCAAATGCCGTATCGCTTACACCAAAGACAAATTGTTTGGCAGCCATCTTTTGAATCACCTCATGGGCCCAATACGATGCATCAACATCTTCAAATGACTTGTCATAGATAAGGACGCCAAATTTACTGAAATGATTCACTTTTGAAGTCCATTTATCCCTTGAATAGCTTCCGCCCCTATACTCCAGGTTCCCTTCATCGGCGATGGAATAAATGCCTGTCAGGTGCTGGAGCGAATTCGCCTTCGCACTCATCCTGATTGTGACGAATGTAGAGAATTTATTAAGCGTAAGCGCGGTACCGTCGGCCTTCACGATAGATAATTTAAATTCATAAATCTCCCCGGTTGCAGAGATGTCTGCGTGGTTTTTCTGTCCTGCCCGAGCAAGTAGTTCCTTGCTCTGCTCGGAAGACAAAGGTTCCATTTCAAAAGAGATTTTTGCATGTGCAAGCTCGCTGTCCGTGACCAACGCCTGTAATTCCTTTAATACGGCTGCGGGGATTTCGATTTCCACATCTGTGTTTGTAACCTTTAAAGCATTTTTCCCGTCATTTGCCGGTATGGTGGTTGGAAACAGCACCTGCCGCTCCCCCTTTGCTATCTCAAATGACAAGTTGCTCTGATTCTCCGGTTTGTTTACCGAAATTATAGGCTGACTTGGAGGAGGGGTTGGATTAACCGGATTCTCCACCTTAACCGGTACATTGAAATCATCGACATTAATATGTCCGAAACCGCCTGTGGATTGGTCAACTACCTTGATGTAAAGCTCCTGGCCGATATATTGCGACGCATCCCAAGTCTTACGTTGGTACTCCTCATAATTTGTAGCAGTCTCTTTAAACAGTTCTTTGCCGTCCGAGACTCGAACCAACGCAACATACAGCTTATCAATATCATTCCCGCCGCTGACCAGGAAGTTGATCTTGCCGTTCCCGCCAAGGAAGAAATTCTGCGATTTCAGCGTTCCCGTTAAGCTGTCACCCCCAGCTTCCTCGTTGAAGCCCCACAAATGATAGCCGCCCGGAATTTTATGCGACGGATTGAAGTAGATCGTGTCCCAGAAAAACTGAGCATCGGTCACATGGACATCCTGGAAAGCGTCTCCTTCTGAAATCCAGCCTGTTAAGTCCCCTGTAGCAAAATCATGGTTAGGTAGCTCCGTAGTATCGGTGTACACGGAATTGTCCCAGTTATCAGGTACATCGACCGGAACTGCTTGTTCACCCGTCAAAGCATTCATATTCCATACTTCCATCGACTTGACCGTAATATCTTTGTCGGCCCATACCTGTAAGCCCAAGGAATCGTATCTTCCTACATAGACGCGTGTGGTCAATTTTTTCTTGTAATTGGCAAAAGCTTCGATAACGGAGCGATCCAAGAAGATATGCAACTTCAGGTTCTCTCCGTTCAGATCCACATATCCGCCTTGGATGCCATCCACACGAACATCTGGATCAATGCTGCTCTTGGTCCGGTCTACATTGAAGGTCCCGTTCATCTTGTCATAGTAAATCATTGTTTCTTCTTGGCCATTATCGGATCGCCGTACCTTAAGACCGAATTTTTGAGCTTCGCCCGGATCAATTTCCATCACGATCTCCAGCATGTCCCCTTTGACATTTTGGATCAATTGATTGGCAGCCTGCAAATTTTTATCTGCAAAATCAACCAATTTAGCATCTCGTAGCCCCTGTAATTCTTGAATCGGCTCTATTCGCAATTTATCTTGCTCATCCAAGCTTAGTGAAACCGGCAGTGCCAAATTATGGGCCCATCCAGCTTGATATTCAGCCTGCGGTGTTCTTACATTCTGCACCATGGAATAAATAACCGTTCTTCCGTCTGGGGTAACCATACCGCTCTCTGCGGTTAAATAACCGTCACCCACATCCATTTTGGAAGGCGCCTCCTGATCGGGTATAAATTTAAAGTTATCCCGGTCCCAGGTGCCAATCCAGTAAAACACTTCAACATCTCTTTGCACATCGTTTGCCGGAGGAACATGCTCCGGCTTTTCATGAGGATTGACTATGAAGATATGCTTTTGCTTGCCCGTGCTATCCTTTCCTAACGGTAGTAGTACCGGCAGTTCCCACACCGTCCCAAGCTCCGGATATAGGCTTCTGTCACTGACGTATAAAGGCCCCTTATACTCCCAGTTGTACATATCGTCGGATACATACACCAAAGCTGTGCCGCTGCTGAAGTCTTGAAGACCGGATGTTACTAACTGATACCACTTATCCGTCTCTTGGTCATACCATACAAACGGGTCCCTGAATTCATTGTGAATACCGTTTCCATTTTGTTCTGTAACCGGTTCAGGATATTTATCCCATTTTTCTAAATTAGTGTCCGATAAATCAGCCGGAGTTGCTATCCCTGTTCTTTGGTTCGGAGACAGCGAGTCATTACCAGCGGTGTAAAACAGAACAGGATTGCCGTCGCGGTCATATGCTGCACTGCCTGACCATGCACCATCCGGGTCAAGGGTACCCGCTTCAGGCGCAAGAGCAGGTCTCACATTTTCCCAATGCACCATATCGTCGCTCACCCAATGTCCCCAGTGGATTTGATGCCAGTATGGACCTTGCGGGTTATGCTGATAAAACAAATGATATTTGCCGTTATAATAAATCGGTGCATGCGCTTCATTCATCCAGTTTTGTGGAGGCATCGCATGGTACTGCGGACGGTGCTGATCACCGTCGAACACACTGGGGTCCTCATCAATATCCCCATTGGGAATTTCCGGAACCGTGCCGCCGTGAAGCGTCTTTACACTCTCATATTCAGCAAGGATCTCTTGATCTGTGAGTGCTTTATTCTGCAGTTTCACTTCATCGATGAGTCCACTGAACATATTGTACGAGAACAGGCCTGCCAGCTCTACGGGTTTATTATTTTTCCCGATAATCAGGCTTTCCGCAGAAGGTGTTATCGGAACGTTGACAGGAGTTGCTTGGGATGCTACTTCCTGACCGTTTAAATATAATTTAATGACTCCATCCCTTTTATCGAACGTAGCCGCCACGTAATTCCACATGTATTTCTCAAGTGGATGATCATTAACCCATACCTGAATCCACTGTCCACCAATACCGACCTGCATCGACCAACTGCCGTGCCGGTACATGCCAAGCGCGAAGCCTTCCGCCTTATCCTGGTCGGACTGATTTACAATTGCAGACAGCTTGTTGCCGTCTCCCCATTCATAGCTGCGTGGAGCAACCCAGGCTTCAATCGTTAACGCATCGCCTACTGGAATGGTATCCTTAGCATTGACCTCAATATCATTCGAGTAGCCGTCAAACAGCAATGCGCCGCCTTTTACTCCGCGCGGAGTCCATCTTGGATCTTTGGAGTCCATATATCTGGCGTTGTTAAATACATAGTTCACATCATGCTCTAGACCGCTTACTTCCTCAAGCGCCTTTTTCCCTGCGCCTTCATCAAGATTCATGTAAAAAATAGTGCCCGTATTATTGGCTTGAAAAGCATCCACGGAAATACGGGCTTGACTGGATTGATCGACAACCTTGATATAAAACTTCTTATTGTAGTGTTTCTGCATTTTCCAGGAAATCTTCTCATTCGCACTGACATCCCCGGTCTTCTCAAGTAGCGCATTAGTGCTGGCATCATATAGCGCGACGTAAGCATCTTCTGGATTGTCGATGCCTAAAACGGTGAAGGTAATCGTTCCGGTTCCCTGAAGCATGAAGGTACTGGAGATTATAGAGCCGACTTCTTCCAAGATGGACTTGGCAAAAAAGCTGCCTTCTTTGCCAGCCCCGGCTTCATCAGTCACTTGAAAAGCATCACCATCAATCGTCCAGCCCTCGAAGTTTCCGTTTTCAAAACTGCGGTTTGCGATTTCGGTCGGGATAATGTTATCCACCATGATTCCATCTTCTGGTACGAGTTCATTGAAGGTGTTGAAGGCATCCGCAAAGATCACTCCCCAATCCGAAGCTGCATGATCAACGACTTCAAGATACAGTTTTTTTCCGATATGCTTGGAGAGATCGGCTTTATATTGCTCCATATTCGCAAGTCTCAAGCCCTGTGCCGGTTCTGGGAAACCCGACTCGTTAAACTCTGTATTTCCGTACCTGGCAATCAATTCGCCAGTGTCCGCTTCGATGACGCTCACATATACTTGATCCATATGCTTGCCGCCGCCTAGTCTGAAAGTAATCCATCCAGTTCCCCCCAATTCAAAGGTACTGGAACGAAGCACGCCAGTTGCAGCTTCGGGATACTTCCAGCCATTTAAATGATAAGCGCCTTCCTGGTTGTACGGGATTTGTTCATCCCACCAGGTAGTTTCATCGGAAACGCTGTTTGGCCCGAATGCTTCGCCTTCTACAACGGTCCATCCGGTCAAATCCCCAGTTTCAAAGCTTGGATTGTCTATCCGGTAGCGCGTGAAATCTGGCTTGATATCCTTGGCAATGATGCCCTCGGCAGGCTCGGATTCATGATACATAAAGAATGCATCTGCAAAAATCAATCCCCAGTCTGAGGTTGCATTATCTACAATCTCTACGTACAGCTTCTTGCCTAAATAATCGGATAGATTTGCCTTATACTGCTCCATATTGGCAAGCCGCATACCCTGAGCGGGATTCGGAAAGCCTACGTCAGCGAATACGCTATTGCCATACCTGGCAATCACTTGGCCCGTATCTGCTTCCACGATATTTACATATGCCTTGTCAGGATTTTTTGCACCGCCAAGCTTAAAGCTGATCCAACCGCTGCCTCCCAGCTCGAAAGTGCTAGAACGGAGCACACCTGTCTCAGCCTCATTATATTTCCAGCCGTTTAAATGATAATTCCCCTCTTGGTTATAAGGAATTTGTTCCGACCACCAAGTACCCTCTTCCGATACGCTGTTCTGACCGAAGGCTTGACCTCTAATAACTGTCCAGCCTGACATGTCCCCAGTTTCAAACCCTGGGTTCTGAATTTGATAGACCGTATCCGTGACAGATGTTCTCAAACTACTACTTGGACTCTGATTGACCGCATCTGTAACAGACGATCCCATATCCACCATTGGAGCAGAAGTATCTGTTTCTGCTGCGGCTGAGGCCGTAATCCCCGGAGTCACTAGCTGAAGAAACAAAACCCCTATAATCAAATTGGAGATCCATGATTTGCTTCTTTGTTTGTCTATCACGAATAAGCCTCCTATGTTATTAAATTGTAAAATAAAACGCTTCCAACAAGGTTTTTTTGCTTGAGTATTGCCCGCATTTATAGGGTAAGGAGCGCCAAGGCGCTCACATTACCATATAGAATGCATATTCCATATTTCCATCGATTTTACCAGCGGTTCACCATCTCCCCAGAGCTCAAGACCCAAGGCATCCTTACGGCTCGGATATACCCGGGTCGTCAGACTTTTCAAGCCGTTGGCGTAAGTTTCAACCATAGAGCGGTCCAGATAAATATGCAGCTTAAGATTCTCCCCTGACAGCTCCAGCTTACCTCCTTGTACTCCTTTACATTTCTCACCGGAATGCAGTGTCGTTTTGGTCCGGTCAGCGAAGAGCATGGATTCATTTATGTCATAATACAGCAGCGTTTCTTCCTCTCCATCCGGCGATCGCCGGATTTTGATTCCAAGTTGTTTGGCACTACCAGGCTCCAGCTCTAATTGAATCTCAAGCATGTCTCCTTGAACATCCTTGAGAAGGCTATTTGCTTCACTTAATGACTTGTCCCTGAGCGATAGCCTCTTCTTGTCGCGCAGCGATTGTAGCTCCTCAATCGGCTCGATACCCAAGCGCCCATCCTCTCTCAAATACACACTTATCGGCAGGCCGCCGTTATGGGCCCAGCCCGATTGATACTCCAATTCAGATGTACGGTCACCTTGAGCAATAGTAAAAATAATTTTTCTGCCCGTCACAGGATCAACCATTCCACTTGGACCTGTAAAATGGAAATCGCCGACATCAATTAATTGAGGTTCCTCTTGATCGGGTTTGAACGATAGATTGTCTTTGTCCAGCTGTCCGATCCAGTAGAAGACCTCTACATCTGCCCCTGCTCCAACAGGGCTGACCAGCAGAAGATGCTTGTAATCTCCCTGCTTGTCAGTTCCAAGAGGGAGAAGGACAGGCAATTCCCATATAGGACCAAGATAAGGGAATTTACGAATATCTGCTTGATAGAAAGATCCTTTGTATGTCCAATTCAACATATCTTCTGATACAAATGCCAGCGCTGCTCCGCCCTCCCCTTCAATTCCGGAACCCGAACCAACCAGGGCATACCAGCCGTCCTCATCCTTCCATACAAACGGGTCACGGAAATCTCCGAATACCCCCATTCCATTTTTTTGTACAATAAGCGGCTCGGGATGTTTGACCCATCGGACCAAATCAATATCTTTGTCTTCGGAGTAGGTGCTTCTAGCAAGCGCGACGCTTTGATTTGGTGAGGCACTATCATTACCTGCTGTAAAAAACAAGACAGGAAGGCTATCAGCATCATAAGTCGCGCTCCCAGACCATATTCCATCCGGTGCAAGCTGATCCTTCTCAGGCGCTAGAGCAATAGGTAGATCACGCCAATGCACCATATCCTCACTCACCCAATGTCCCCAATGAATATGATGAAAGTAGGGCCCTTGAGGATTATGTTGATAGAACAAGTGGTATTGCCCCTCAAAGTAGATCGGTGCGTGAGGTTCGTTCATCCAATGAGCCGGCGGGCTAACATGATACTGTGGTCTGTGCCGATCTGTTAGCAAAAGGGTACGATCCAGCTTGATATCATCATATTGTAATTGTGGATGGACGCCTCCATGTTCTAAATCCAGCACTTCTTGATAAGAAGTGGCCACCTCTTCCGCACTCAGTACCCGGCTGTAGATTTTAAGTTCATCAATGATGCCGCTAAACATATGAAGGCTGAATACTTTTGCCAGCTTGCTACTATGATTATTTTTAGCGATGAATAAATCTGTGCCTACTGCCTCAGTTATACGCGAATCGCGAGGTAAAGCTTCCGAAGCGATTTCTCTGCCATTCAAATACAGCTTGATTTCACCCTCGTGCCCATTGAACACAGCGCTCACGTAGGACCAATCATTCTTTGGCAATTCGTAGCCATCCGGCGACCAGATTTCCTTCCACTCTCCTCCTTCCAGCCCTACTTGAAAGGACCATGACCCGTGGCGGAACATGCCAAGTAGATACCCCTGTTTGTTATCCCTATTGTGGCGGTTCACGATGGCAGCCAGCTTGCCTTCATGACCCCATTCATGGGTTCGCGGGGCAACCCATACTCCGATACTGAGAGCCGAGAGGTATTCCGGTTCGCCATTACGCTCTTCCCTATGAACGCAATGGGCAATGTATGATGAGTAGCCATCGAACAGGAGCCCGCTTCCTTTAACCCCGTGTCTCCACGGCGGAGTAGATGGTTCGGTAAACTCCGCTTGGTTAAATACGTACTGGATATTATTTATGGATTTCGATACGCTCTCCAAAGTGCTTGCCCCGGTTCCTTCATCAAACGCCCAATGCATAATTAATCCCCGGTTATCCGTTGTATTGCTCATACATCATTCCTCCCTAATATCACCTCTGTGCTTTCATCTGAAGCATGAATAGATTTAAGCGAATGGATTTGAAGCGATTTGAGGACAACCTGTCCTGATTTTGCGCTTACCTCAATATTCTCTATCGGTGCATCAGGGAAAATCTGATCGGTCAGCACAACCAAACCATTATCCGCGTACACTTCTACCGCATTGCGGTCCAACCAGATATGCAACTTCAGCTGTCCATTTACCGCAGCCAGGCTGGCTCCGTGCTGGCATGCAAACGCCGGGTGGAAATTGGTCTCACCTGATTTCGAGCGGTCGGTGAACAGCCACTCCATAGCAGAGTCGTACCCGATAACAATCTCGCTCTGTCCAGAGGATTTCAGATGGAAACGCACTTCGTCCCCTAACCGGAAATCCATCTCCGCTTCAATCTCTAGCAGATCATTATTCGACTTCTGCATAAAAGAGGTCACTGGCGTAACTGTGATATCATTCCAGCTCATGGATTCTTTGCGTAGCTGCCCGATTTCCCTGACAGGCATTTGGGTCAGCACTATACTGCCATCCTTGCTGGTGAGTGACAAGGTGCGCGGCAGGGTCATTGCTCCTCTCCAGGAACCGGTAGGCGTCTCATTGGCATACTTCCAGTTGCTCATCCAACCAATGATCACACGGCGTCCGTCCTGCTCAGGGATATCTGACCAGGTAACTCCTGCATAGTTGTCTCTGCCATAATCCAGCCACATGATATGATCAGCCGGATTATCATTAATGAAGGTATTTCCGTCGAACTCTCCAACAAAATATTGTGTACGCGAACCTTCCGGACAATTGGGATTGTCTCCGATGCTTATGATCAGTACCCATTTGGAACGTCCGGTGTCATCCACCGGCAACTCAAACAGATCCGGGCATTCCCAAACACCATCATGTGAGCCTTCTTCTCTGCCGAATTCACCCGTCAGTGACCATTCACGCAAATTATCGGATGCATAGAACCGGGCGTGGTCTCCCGCAACAATAGTCATAATCCACCGCTCACTTTGCGCATGCCAGAACACCTTCGGGTCACGGAAGTCTATCAAATTATCCTCGACAAGCACTGGATTCCCGTCATACTTGTGCCAGGTTTGGCCTTTATCACTGCTGTAAGCCAGGCTCTGGCGCTGGCGTGGCTGTCTCGTCTCCGGATGGATATCCGCATGCGTAAAGATTGCAACGAGTCCATGGGAATCTTTAAATAAGCCGCTGCTATTATTCCAATCCACTACACAGCAGCCAGAAAATATCGCTCCATGCTCATCCGGGAATAGAGCAACAGGTGCGTGCTCCCAGTGAACCAGGTCTTCACTTATAGCATGGCCCCAATGCATCGGCCCCCATTTATTACTGTAAGGATGATATTGATAGAATAAATGATAGCTTCCCTCATAATAGACTAATCCGTTTGGATCATTCGCCCAATTGGAGGGTGGTGAAAAATGATACCCCGGTCTGAAACGCTCTTCATTGTACGGTTTGCTGGACTCTATCATCTGATTAATCTCATCTGTCGTCGGCATGGACCCAAGAGCCCCCTTTCGTGTTGTTACTAACGCGCCGCCGGCATTAGCAAAAGTCAGCATGCTAATGATTTGCTGTTTGGTTAGATCTTCCAATGAACTTCCGCCTTCCAGGATCTTATATAACAAGCAGCCCAGAAAAGCATCGCCAGCTCCTGTTGTGTCGATGGCATTCACCTGAAATCCAGACACATATCCATCCTGACCAGCCAACCGGTAATAACAGCCTTGTTCCGCTAAAGTGACGACGACCAACACGATACCGAATTGTTGTTGCAACTCTAGCGAGCCCTGTTCCATATCGCTAGTCCCAGTTATAAAAAAGAGCTCTTCTTCCGATATTTTCAAGATATCGGCGTACTTCATACCCCAAAGGATATTATGTTTTGCTTCCTCCTTGCTCTCCCATAAAGCAAACCGGATATTCGGATCGAACGAGAGCAACACTCCTGCTTCCTTGGCTCTGAGAACTGCCGTCCTGGTTGCGGTACGGGCCGGTTCATGGGTCATGGACAATGAGCCAAAATGCAGGGCTTGGCAGGTTTCAATCCGATCGAGCGGGACATCCTTCGAGTGTAAGAAGGTATCTGCTCCCGGCTTTCGGAAGAAGCTGAACGATCTGTCTCCCTTATCATCCAGATGGACAAAGGCAAGCGTTGTACTCGCTTCATTTGTGAATGAAACTTCAGACACATCAACACCACTACTTAGCAGTGTGTTGTGCAGCAGGGAACCGAATTGGTCCTCCCCAACCTTGCTAATCAATGCAGTTCTGGCTCCTAATCGGGATAGCACAACGGCTACGTTAGCCGGAGCACCTCCTGGATTGCATTCAAACTGCTCGTTCCCCCCAGTTGTATGGCCTGCTGGAGTAAAGTCAATCAATGCTTCTCCAATAGTAATAACATCAAGCACAGTTTCTCCCCACCTGTCATCTATTTATTTATTTTTAGATTTGCGTTATAGCGATCCAGTCCGTTTTGATAAATCTCCATTAATTCGTTTAGGCCCATCTTTTCCAGTGTTTTCACATAGCTTTCCCACTCCTCATCCGCGCCGCCATTAACAATGAATTTTCCCCTTTGGGTATTTACATACTTAATCAATTCAGGCTCGATCTTGTTGATTTTGTCCAGTTCGTCTGGTTCAAAGAAAATACTCGGATAGTTTTCCTTTTCCATGTATGGATCGTAATATTGCTTTAAATCTTCAACACGCTGTTGAGCTCGTGGTTCCAGATCAACAACTTTCCCCAAGTCCTGTATGGTAATGACGCCAGGTCCGCCTGCGCCTGGAGCAACTTTTTGACGGAATTCACCTGCAGAAGCTCCCTCAGGAAGCGGCAGGTTCACCAATTTACCATTTTCGTCTTTCTTGTATACAATATCTAGTGGACCCCAATGAATCTGAGCAGCCATGTACGGTTCATACTGTTCATCGATCCAACGCATCGTGATTTCCGGATTACTGTTCTCTTTTGTAATCACAAAGGCCCCACGCCCTGGACCACCGCCATTGCCGCGTCCGATTGTTTGATCCCCATTTGGTCCTTTAAGTGGAGATAGTAGAACATAATCCTTACCACGTTCAGTTCCTACAACCTCTTCAATTTCCCACCAGATATAAGATCCAAGTGTCTCATCTGTCGTTTTTCCTTTTGCCAGATACTGTGCCGCATCTTGCGTGAAAGATTCGGGGTCAATCAGACCCTGCTTATACCATTTTTCATGGAAGTAATTCAGGGCTTCCTTATATTCAGGCTGAGTAGCAGTAAAAATAACTTTTCCATCTCTGACTACTCGATGCTCCATATTATCAGGAAGACCAAATGCTCCAAAAATTCCGGCAATATCCATGCACCACTGCATATGCATGAAACTCAACGGGATTTCATCTTGCTTACCATTACCATTTGGATCCTTTGTTTTAAAGGCAAGCAGAGCTTCCGTATATTCATCCAGTGTTTGTGGCACTTCTAGACCCAGCTTATCTAGCCATTTTTTATTGATGACATGGAAAAAGGGGTTGGTTCCGAGATTATTCTCTTCGAATGATGGCAGCCCATAAATATGTCCATCCGGTGCTGTAATCGATGATCTGATGTCGGGTCGGCCATCAAGAAGCGCTTTCAAATTTGGCGCATATTGATCAATCAAATCTTCCAGTGGAATAATGGTTCCGTCTTTACCGTAATTGATCAGCTCGTAATCGGTGAATCCAGCTCCGTAAAATGCATCCGGCAGATCTCCGCTTGCCAATAACAAATTTTTCTTTTCAGCAAAATCAGTATCAGGGATGTTTTCCCATTCTATCTTTACGTTTGTTTGCTCTTCCAGCCGCTTGAAAATTTCCATCTCCGAGTATTTCGGAGCCAAGGCAGCTTTCGGGGACACCATTCTCAACGATACTGCTTCTTGAACAATCGGAAGACCGGTTTTATTGAAATTGGCTTCTAGATTTGTATTTTCTGCCTGATTCTTTGATCCGTTACTGTTTCCCGAACATCCACTAACCACAAACGCTCCGGCCAACACAAGAATCCCCACATTTTTAAATAAAGATTTCATTGTACATAACCTCCCTTAGTTGTCATCCAACATGCTGAAAATCACTTTCTTACATGCTTCATCTGAATACTGCTTGTACATCCCCCCTTTCAAGCATTACGTCCACATCACCCCTTGATTGATCCGATCATCACGCCTTTAACAAAGTACTTTTGCAGGAATGGATACAAAATCAACAGTGGCAGACTGGATACAATAATAACACCGTATTTGATTAGTTCTGTGACGCGCATCTTCGCCGCGTAAGATTCAACATCTATCATCATGCCGGAGTTAACCTGATTCTGAACAAGAATGTTGCGAAGCACCAATTGCAGCGGGTATTTGCTTTCATCGCTAAGGTAGATCAAGGAGTCAAAAAAACCATTCCAGAAACCAACGACATGATACAGCACCATTACGGCTAGGATCGATTTGGACAAAGGCAGAACGATGCTCCAAAAAAATCTGGTGTTGGAACATCCGTCAATAGATGCGGCTTCCCACATTTCATCCGGTATGGACGACTGAAAAAAAGTCCTCACGATAATAACATTGAATACACCGCCCGCTCCGGGAATCACGAGTGCCCATATTGTATTTAGCATGTGAAGATCCTTAATCAGCAAATAGGTTGGAATCAGTCCTCCGCTAAAAAACATGGTAACCAACAAAAACCACATAATCACAGACTTACCTGCCAGATTTTTGCGTGCTAAAGGGTAGGCTGCACAAACAGTCACGGCGACTCCAATAAATGTTCCAAGTGTCGCGTATAAAATTGAGTTGGCATACCCAATCCATATAGATGAATCATTGAAAATTCGTTCGTATCCATCTAACGTAAAGCCTTTCGGAAACAACCAAACTTCACCTGAGTATATATAATTGGGGTCACTGAATGATGCTATCAGCACAAAGTACAACGGAAATAATACGAGCAGCATGATGATGGTTAACAAGAAGTAGTTGACTAAGTCAAACCATGCATCCCCTGTGCTCTTTCTCTTCAATAATTGATTCAAAATGAACTCCTCCTTACCACAGGCTAGTTTCAGTTACTTTTTTGGCGATCCGGTTAACGGTGAAAATTAGGATGATATTGATTAGAGAGTTGAACAGGCCAATCGCCGTGGAAAAGCTGTATTGCGCCTTCTGAATCCCCATTTCATACACGTAGGTGGGAATAATATTGGAGGTGGCGTAGTTCAGATCGCTCTGCATTAGAAACGCTTTTTCAAAACCAATGCTCATTATGTTGCCGAGTGCGAGAATCAGCAGAATGACGATCGTCGGCAGAATGCTCGGAATGTCCACGTGCCACACACGCTTCCTTTTGCTCGCTCCATCCATAGTTGCAGCTTCATGCAGTTCGGGATTGACTCCCGCAAGGGCAGCAAGATAAATAATCGTGGCAAATCCGGTCTCCTGCCATATCCCTGATAAGATATACAAGGGACGGAACCAGCCCTCATCGGCCATAAAGAGCACGGGGTCCCCTCCAAACCAGGTGATGATGTGATTCACGATCCCGCTGTTCGGAGATAAAAAAACATTAAGCATACCGACAAGTACAACGGTAGAGATAAAGTGCGGCGCGTAAATTACGGTCTGAACAAATTTCTTATAGGTCTTCCCAAGCATCTGATTCAGCATGATTGCGATAATGATGGGAGCCGGGAAGCCAAACAGCAGGGATAGAAAACTGAGTGTAAGCGTATTCGTAATGATAGTCCAGAAGTTATAGGAATTGAAAAAATCTATAAAGTGCTGAAATCCCACCCATTCACTACCCCATATCCCCTGACTTGGTGAAAAGTCCTTAAAAGCAATTTGCACCCCGTACATCGGATAATACTTGAATACGAGATAAAGAATAATGATCGGCAGTAAGAACAGATACAGTTCATAGTCGCGTTTGACTCGGCTCCATCTCTTTCGTTTTGGTTTGATCATGGAATGATCCAGGCTACTAATTTTTGAATTCACTCTTGTACACCCTTTCCAGTAAAGTATTCTCCGTTTTGAAACGTTTCCAATTCAGTGTGTGCGAAGGGATTTATAGATAAATCGACATCATAAACCGACCGAATAAACGGATACTTTCCAACCTGATCATAATTTGAAACGTTTCCAATTATGGGTAAGAAAAACGCCAGAGGGTCAATTCACACTGTTAAATCGACCATGAGCTGATGCTTTTCCTACCAATCATAATCACGTAGTTTCGCCTTGCCTAAAAGTAACCGGGAGTCGATACACTTGCTGTTCTAAATCCTTGCCTTCAATCTTCTCATAAAGCAGTCTGATGGTCATGCGTGCCATTTCCTCCACCGGTTGTCTGATTGTTGACAACAAAGGATGGAAATAGGGATGATCCTGGATGCCATCGTATCCAATGACCTTTACATCTTCTGGGACCCGAATACCCTGCCTGCCTGCTCTTTCAATATATTTGGCGGCAAATATATCGGTAATGGCAAAAACGCCGTCCACATCGTGATGCTCTTTTAGTAACTCATCAAAATAAGCGTCGTCATCCTCAACGGGGTCTGGCTTCTCGTATACAACGTACTCAACACCCATTGTTTTCGCCTCTTGAATGAAGCCTTCTCTACGATTCATGGTTTCACTGTAAACTGAAGTGACGCTTCCTATAAATGCCGGTTTTCTAGCACCCGCTTTTACTAGCTCCCTTAAGGCCAAACGCCCGCCTTCGTAATTATCCGAAGTTACGCAGGTAATTTTCTTGTTAAAATGCCTGTCGATACTTACAATCGGAATGTCGTTTCTCACGTTGTTCTCTATATCGTTGTAAGTAATGCCGACGATACCAGCCACTTTGTTTTGCTGAAGCATTTCCAAATAATAAAGTTCTTTTTCAGGCTTGCCTCCGCTATTACAGAGCATGAGCTTATAACCCTCAAGATCCAACTCATCCTCAATGTAATACGCCAGTTCAGAAAAAAATGGGTGCCAGATGCTTGGTAACATCAGTGCTACCATCTTGGATTTACGCATTTTGAAATTTCGGGCAATTTCATTAGGGACATAATTCAGCTCTTGTATGGCTTCTTCAACTTTTCTGCGTGTAGCGGGTTTTACAGCACCTGATTTATTAATGACACGGGACACGGTTCCTACTGCTACGCCAGCTAAGATGGCTACATCTTTAATACTCGACATCTAACCCCCCACTTAAACCCTCGATAAAAATTATAATATCACCAAATTGGAAACGTTTCAATATTTTTTTGAACGTTTCCATCAGAGTTCACTTCCTGCGGAATGTAGTTGTCCTTGAAGAATTGTCTGACCGCTAAGCCTCTAAGTGAAGGGCACTTCTGGCGGCATGTAATTTTCATGCGGTATGTTTACCATAGTTCTCCCTAACTCTCTTATCATGCAGACAGGAGTCCTTCTGATACCTAAATCAATACGGTTTGGTGCTACTTATGTAGCCTTGGAATAAAGTTTGATCATTTTCTGGCTATGATCTTCAACAATCGCGCCCGATTGCGGAGGATTAAAGAGAATACAGTTCTATTACTTTTTCTAAGGGAAATTGATTTGGAATACACATATCAACAAAATAGGGTAACTGCCATTTTTGAGTTTTCATCGCTTGTTTACTACTCGGACTATCCCAGCTAGGATAAACTCTTATTGCCATTTTGCCCTTTGTTGAAGTAGACCTAAGAATGTTCTGTTTTAAAAGTATTTCTTTTGGAAAAATAAATTGCCCAAACTCATTTTCATTTTTAAAGGTAGTTATAACTAATAAATCAGGGGCTTCCTCATATAAGTAAGGTTGATTTTGATTATTTTCGTCCTTTTCCCAAAATGCAACAAACTGCCCTACTTTGGTAGGGGTTATATTCGAAACTCTGAATCGCACTGTTTTAGAAGATAATTGAAATGTACCAGCACCATACTTAGAATTTTGCTTTTCTTCTTGAACTGACTTTACAGTTAAGTGATTCGGCTCATAAATCTTTTTATTTACATAAGTTAATGCTGTAAAAAAATTATTCATTTCTTCACTCCTAAAATTCACACAAAATGGCCCGATTGCTGAATTGTCATAATCCATCCTGTCGACGTAATTGTATCAAACTTTATTATAAATTATCGAACTTTATTCCAAAGCCACAACTTAACCCAGTCGATTCGGAGTATTGTCACTAAATAATGTATCAGGAAAAAAGTTCAATTATAATCGCTTTTTTAGACGCATAATTTTATCTCATTCATATAATTTCACTACCTTTTAAATTATTTGAATTTCATAAAGCCAATTTAACGGTGACACTAGCAAAACAATGTCACTTTAACAATCACGTAATGATAAAAATAAGGGTAGCCCTATAAATGACTTAGGGCTACCCTTGATGAATTATTAAGTTTTAAATTCCCGTTTCGTCACTTCCTATTTGGAAGAGAACAACACTTTATTGTAATGAATCAGATTGCATTAAACAAAAGGGCATAGACCCGTCGAGAAATGGGAGTGAAAGCCTCCAGAGGTGCGTGGAGCAGCGTGCAGCAGATCAACAAAAAAGGAGCAAAACTCGCCCCTTCTGTTCCCGCATGCTTGCCGGTTGCCCATTTTGACGGCTCTCGTCCCATTCAATCCGGGTTACGATCTTCTGGTGAAATCCTGCGAATAAGCGAGCATTAGTGAGAAAACTGCATCGTACCAAGGGGGCTTAATGAAGCATAGTCAGTCTAATACTTTATTTGCCGAGTCTAACATTTTATTTTCTTCTGACAGTAATGAATCAGTTACCACACTCCTCCGGACATGAGAATCCGTCATGAGCTACATCCGCCCAAGTTCTTGCCAGTAGATTGATCAGAGTTAGCCCTTTGCCATGTAAAGCTGAACACCACAATGTTGGAGCTGAACGTGTAAAAATAAATTCATAACAGCAACAAAAAATAAACAGCCTCAGTCCTATGGAATACAGGAAAAAGACCGTCTATTTTTCTAATTGTACTACCTACTTGACGTGGTGCAGTTCAGTCCTAGATTGCCGTTGTTAGTCTGAAGTATTAATGCTCCTGCAATACAATAAGGACTTTGTATTGTTCATTCTTTTATTTACTTGCAAGTAAAATAGAATGTTCACCTTGCTCTTGGCGAGTCGTTACTCTCTTGTGAAATTCTCCAACATCCCCGCAGGATATCGACTACCTGCCGATCCATTAGGAATGATTTCTGCAATACGCGCAAGGTCATTATCAGTTAGTTCAATATCCGCAGCCCCAACGTTCTCTTTAAGGCGACCAACACTTCGCGTTCCAGGAATCGGAACAATACTCTCATCCTGTGCTAGTAACCAAGAGAGCGCCAATTGTGCAACTGTGATCCCTTTGTTTGATGCCAATTCTTTAAGTTGTTGAACGGCCTTCAAATTATAGGTAAAATTCTCTCCCTTCCAGCGCTCATCTATACGACGAAAATCATCTTCAGGATACTCCTCAGCTGGTTTAACATCATTAGTTAGAAATCCTCTGCCTAACGGTGCATAAGGGACTAAACCAATGCCTAATTCCCTTAACACTGTAATTATGTTTCTATCTTCAAGCTCCCTCTCAAAAATAGAATACTCACTCTGCAATACCGATACTGGTGTCACAGCATGTGCACGGCGAATGGTATCTGGGCCAGCATTACTTAACCCAAAATATTTCACTTTTCCTTGTTGAATGAGGTCACCTACTGCACCAGCAACTTCCTCAATTGGGACATTTGGATCTGGAATGTGTTGATAAAAGACATCAATATAATCTGTTTGTAAGTAGCGCAAGCTATTCTCAGCCACTTTACGAATATTGTCTGGATGGCTGTTGAAACCTGCACCAACCTGCTCTGCTTTCATATCAAAACCAAATTTTGTTGCGAGCACAACTTTATCACGAAAATCTTTAACGGCTCTGCCAAGCACTTGCTCATTATGACCATTACCGTATAACTCTGCTGTATCAAAGAAATTGATACCGAGGTCATAAGCTTGTCGTATCGTCTCAATGCCCTCATTCTCATTAGAAGGACCATACGCTACTGAAATGCCCATGCAACCAAAACCAAGTGAAGAAACACGCAACCCCTGTTGTCCTAAAGAACGATACTGCATATTTTATTCTCCCTTCGTTTAAGGCTAATGAAAGCCTTGTAAATAATTATCTTTACTCCCTAGCGATCATCAACCTAATTGAAGTGGTCTACACTTCAGAGTTAGTATCATATCGTCGAAGTAATCATACCAAATTAAAATTACAAAGTAAACAAAAAGAATAAAGTTTGTATATTCTGTTTATAAAATGTATTATGTATTTCATGTAGAGGAGCGGTTATAATATTGAAAGGAGGGAATGAAATGAATAACAAGATTGTCACCGATAAGCACAATGAAACAAGAAGCAAACTCATGGCGAAATTACTTCCTTACGTGAGGAAAAATGGGTTTCAGTTGCTTACAATGGACGAAATATCTAGAATAATGGGCATTAGTCGAGCCACATTATATAAGTACTACTCTACAAAAGAAGATATTGTGGAATTTATAGTAGATAGTTTTGTTCAATATATTCATGAAATCGTTGATGAAACAAGTGGGGAGAAAATGGGGGATCGTTTTCAACAAATTTTCGAGCAAACCGTTTTATTAATGCAATACATTACAGATGTATTCTTGAAGGATCTTGAGGTCCATTACCCAGAGAAATTTGATCAACTCGGCGAGGCGCTAAAAACACGCGAGCAACAAATATTAGATTTTTATAATGCGGGAATAAAACAGGGGATTTTCAACAAAATTAACGTGAAGATTACCATTAAGCAGGATGAGATTTTAAGAGATATCTTGGATGCAAAGTATCTAATGGAAAATAATCTTACAGTATATAATGCGATTTCCGACTATTATACGATAAAAAAAATATTACTATTTATACCCGATAAACTGCATACCGTCGATGACAAGGCAATGACTCCGAAAATCGAATATATGGCTGCTAAAATAACCAAAAATCTTTTTTAATAATATCCACACTTAGGACTATACCAACTATAAGTATTCCCCTCTCCCTATTGATCAAAGAAGCCCTGCTAAGGGCTCTTTTGATTACACCTTTGATCAAAACAAAACCCTTGTTTTCATTACCCAAAACAAGCGCTCCCCAAGCATAGTATTTGCGCTGCCGCTTTAAAGGAACGGGGGTAGTGAAGAGGAACATACAAAAGTTTTAAATAAGTGTCCCATCTATTCAATCCTGCCCCTCCTCCCCACAAGGCTTCCCAGCCCTTTCTCCTCCCTTCTCCCTAACCCCTAAAGCATAATAAGTTTGAGCTGAGCTTAGGAAGTGATCAATCAGGTAAAGCAGTCGAGGAAACACCTGAGAAAATAGCTTGAGAACGCAGGCG
This sequence comes from Paenibacillus sp. JT22N15, assembly GCF_059383755.1. Taxonomy (NCBI): domain Bacteria; kingdom Bacillati; phylum Bacillota; class Bacilli; order Caryophanales; family Paenibacillaceae; genus Paenibacillus; species Paenibacillus sp. JT22N15. Next base: position 177,916 of record NZ_JBXENV010000014.1, read on the forward strand.
TGTTACGGAATTCCAAGGCTGTGGATGCTGGGAAAAGCCTGCTTCCTGGGGAAAAGAGTGAGAAAAATGCCGAGCGAAAATCAGGGGTGGATACCTGAAGTTCGTCGGTGACGAAAGAAAACAAAGTTGTGGACTAAGAGGACGGCGAAGCTGTAGCCGTGCGCCTGCTTGTTCTTCCTGGATCGGTATGCTGGTGCCGGCAGCGGCGAGCTGCGGATCATGCTTCCAGTTTGTTCTTTCAGAAGTTCCTGTTCGGCACGATCTTTCACCGCCGGTCGCTCCAGTCTTCCAGCGTGATACAGTTGGTTTTTCAGTCTAATACCTATTTCGCTGGGCTGACAATTCTAACAGCTGTAAAGCGCGTAACATCAACCATGCTAGTCTACAACTTAATTTTCTTTCGACAGTCGACTCGTGAGCAAACTTTAAGTGGAGAGCGGCAAACATAGTGTGGAGAGTTGCAGACTTCAATGGAAGTCTACACCTATCTCATTCATTTGGTTTCACCGCTCATTCATTTATTTGAGCTACTAATAGCTAGTCTAAAAAATTCATTATTAAAAGTCATTTAAAAATCTCACGACGAAAAAACAAGGGCAGTCCTATAAAATAACTTAGGACTACCCTTAATGATTAAAAAAGTTTTAAACTTTCGTTTCGTCACTTCCTATTAAGAAAGAGAAAAAAGACTTTATTGTAATGAATCATGGACATAAACTATTTTGAAAAATCACACACTATATTGTTAAAGAAACGACTATATTGTCTAGACAACAACTTTAATGTCACTAGACACAGGGGGGAATTTATTACTCTCCCCTACTCCACCGTAACACTCTTCGCCAAATTTCTCGGTTTATCAACATCATGCCCGAGCGCAAGCGAAGCATAGTAGGAGATCAATTGCAGTGGTACAACGGACAGTGCTGGCGTCAGGATCGGCAGTGTGCGAGGGATCGAGAACAGTGTATCAACCGACTTGTTCGCTTCCTCTTCATAGCCAACATTACCAATACCGAGCACATTCGCGCCGCGCGCTTTTACTTCTTTAATATTGCTCAATGTTTTCTCATACAACTCTTCCTGCGTGACCAAAGCGATAACCGGAACGCCTTCTTCGATCAGCGCCAGCGTGCCATGCTTCAGCTCGCCAGCTGGGTAAGCTTCCGAGTGAATATACGAAATTTCTTTCAGCTTCAGCGAGCCTTCCAGCGCTACTGGATAGTCAATGCCGCGGCCAATAAAGAATAGGCTCGGATGCGAGGAGATCGATTCAGCAATATCGCGCAATACCGGCGCTTGCTCCAAAATGCTTTCCACTTGCTCAGGAAGCTCTTGCATCGCAGCAAGAATTTCGCTTACCTCCGCTGTATTTTTCGTTCCCAGCGTATCCGCGAAATACAAGCTGAGCAGGTAGAATACTACGAGCTGCGACGTATAAGCTTTCGTCGAAGCAACCGCAATTTCCGGTCCTGCCAACGTTACCAGCACATCATCCGCTTCGCGGGCAATCGAGCTGCCCACTACGTTCGTAATCGCCAATACGCGAGCGCCATTGCGCTTCGCTTCACGAAGTGCAGCAAGCGTATCCGCTGTTTCACCGGATTGGCTGACTACAATTACGAGCGTGTCTGGCGTAATGATCGGCGAGCGGTAACGATATTCCGAAGCGACATCCGTTTCAACCGGAATGCGGGCAATGGACTCAATAACCGTTTTACCAACAAGGCCAGCATGATATGCTGTTCCGCAAGCTACGATATGCACTTTACGAATCGATTTAATATAATCCTTCGTCATCGCCAGTTCAGACAGCTGTACCGATTTGCCGTCGTCAGCAACGCGGCCCAGCATCGTGTCGCGGTATGCTTTCGGCTGCTCATAAATTTCTTTCAGCATAAAATGATCAAATCCGGCTTTTTCTGCGGTTACCAGATCCCAATCGACATGGAATATTTCCTTGGAAATAGCTGCGCCTTCTGTCGTCATCAATTCGACACTATCACGTGTCAAAATAGCCATTTCGCCGTCGTCCAAAATATAAACGTCACGCGTATGCTCCAAAATCGCCGGAATATCCGATCCGATGAAGTTTTCGCCTTTGCCTACGCCGATGACGAGAGGGCTTGCAAAACGAACTGCAACCAGCTTCTCCGGTTCAAACTCTGTCAAAACGCCCAGAGCGAATGCTCCGCGCATACGTTTAACGGCACGCTGCACCGCTTCAATGATGTTGCCGTCATACTCATCAGCTACGAGATGCGAGATCACTTCTGTATCCGTCTCCGATACGAATACATGGCCTTTCGCAGTCAATTCATCTTTCAGATCCAGATAGTTCTCAATGATACCATTGTGAACGACCGAAAATTTAGCGGAATTGTCCGTATGCGGATGAGAGTTCACATCGGATGGCTTGCCGTGTGTTGCCCAGCGCGTATGCCCAATGCCGACGGAACCATGCAATGGCTCGCCTTGCAGCTTGCCTTCAAGATTAGCAAGGCGTCCTTTAGCTTTCGAAACTTCAAGACCGTTGTCTGTGAATACAGCAATACCTGCCGAGTCATAGCCGCGGTATTCCAGCTTTTTCAGCCCTTCGATCAAAATCGCCTGCGAGTCACGTTTACCAATATATCCTACAATTCCACACATAATTTAATAGACCTCCGTTTTAGGTATAATGCCCTTATGACGGATGCCTGCCTATATGCGGCACAGGCGCTATTCGGTTGTCACAAATTCAGTTCTGCTTTTGTCCAAAGAAGTTGTGTAACCCTCTGCCCATACCAGCCCCACAGGCGGCACCATAGACATACGGGAATAAAAGTTCAATTATTTCGTCTGTTGATGCCTGCTGAACGTTTGTATGAATGGTCGCCCAATCATTTTGCGTCTCAGCTTTCGGTTGGCATGCTATAACCGGGAGGCCCCCGCCGAACATTTCGAACACCTCCACCTCGTCAGCTTCCCGTATGATCGCCCCGAGTGCTTCTCCATAACCACTGTCCGCACATCCATCATGCAGTCCATATCGGTTACGTCGAGCATCAAAACGAATCATCACGCAAGCTCTGGCGCTTATATTGCAGTGTAACCTCGATCCTCGCTTTCCTTCTGGAATGAAATCATTACTCTCTATTGTATTCATTATCAGGCAAATATGCAACAGCATCGGGCTCGTGCCCATTCATAAGCAGCTATACCCACCGATTGTCTCCATTGCCTCATTCATTCTATGTCTCAACAAATTATCGGTGCCTAGCCGCCTGCCTCCCGCAAATCACCTTAGCATGCGCTCAAGCTTCAACGCATATGCTTCGGTTCAATCACCGGAGGCAAGCGGCCTTAATCATTAAAGGCACTGATTATTGTCATTTATGCCGCTTAACATTACTATCGTTTACTATTGCTCACATAAAAAATAAGTCACGTATAATATTACTGCCATTAAAGTATATAGGCGCCAACCCTTACGGACATTGAAGATTATGGTTGAAGTTTCCTATCGTTAACGATTATCGCCGCTGAAAACTCAGCCCATTAATCTTTAACCGAGTTCTTTTTTCACCACATCAACGATTTTTGCCACGTATGCTTCAACCTGAGCCTTGTCTGGCCCTTCTGCCATGACGCGAATGAGCGATTCCGTACCGGAAGGACGAACGAGCACGCGGCCATTGTCGCCAAGCTCACGAGACACTTCTTCCGCTGCTGCTTCAATCGCCTGGTTGCCCAGGTATTTGCTCTTGTCTTCTACGCGCACGTTAACAAGCACTTGCGGGAACTTGCGCATAATGGTTTTCAGCTCGCTGAGCTTGCGGCCGGAAGCTTTAATCGTATCGACCAGCTGCAAAGCGGTCAGAATGCCGTCACCCGTCGTAATATAATCTAGAAAAATAACATGGCCGGACTGCTCACCGCCCAAGTTGAAGCCGCCGCGACGCATTTCTTCCATCACGTAGCGGTCGCCAACAGCCGTTTGCGCGGTTTGCAGGCCAAGCTGCCCCGCCGCCTTGAAGAAACCAATGTTCGCCATAACCGTCGTAACGACGGTGTCATGCTTCAGCTTTCCAGCCTGTTTCATAGCGTCGCCAATGATGCACAAAATATAATCGCCATCGACCTCTTCGCCCTGGTCATCAATCGCAATCAGACGATCGGCGTCGCCGTCAAAGGATAGTCCCAAATCCGCTTTATGCGCCAGCACCTGCTCACGCAAATATTCCGGATGCGTCGATCCGACGCCCGCATTGATGTTGCGGCCATCCGGCTCCGCTCCTACCGTAATAATTTCCGCACCAAGCTCGCGGAATACAGCTGGCGCCAGCTCATAAGCAGAGCCGTTCGCGCAGTCGAGCACGATTTTAAGGCCGCTGAACCCGCCTCTAATCGTCGTTTTCAAAAAGTCCAGATAACGCTTCTTCGCGGAATCGTCATCGGTTACAGTGCCAATATCGCCGCCTACAGGGCGCGGCAATTCATCCTGCTCCGCATCAATCAGCTGCTCAATGCGAATTTCCGTCTCATCCGACAGCTTGAAGCCGTCGCCAGCGAAAAACTTAATGCCATTATCCTCAACCGGATTATGCGAAGCGGAAATCATAACGCCTGCATCCGCCTTCAGCTCGCGTGTAATATAAGCGACTGCCGGCGTCGACACGACACCTAGGCGCACAACGCTTGCGCCGATAGACAGCAAGCCAGCGATAAGCGCTGATTCCAGCATTGGACCGGAGATACGCGTATCCCGTCCAATAACGACTACCGGCTTATCTGCCTCTCCCGTTAATACAAATCCGCCGCAGCGGCCAATTTTATAAGCAAGCTCTGGTGTCAATTCCTGATTCGCGACACCGCGCACGCCATCTGTACCAAAATATTTCCCCATTGTCGTTCTAGCCCCTTTTATTATATCGATATTGACTGAAAAACCAGCCAATCCTATGCTGCTCATTAATCAACTAACCATTTGCGTTTGCGGAGCTGCCGTTGCTAGGCTCGCCGCCCGCATTCGTAGCTCCATTGCCATCATTGCCGCCATCGTTTCCCGAGTCAGGACTAGGCGTACTTTCTTCCTCATCCGGCGTTGCCGATGGCTCAGGCGTTGGAGTCGGCTCCGGCTTGGTCGTACCGCCGCTTTCTTCCGGATCTGCCGTCACCGGATCAGACTTCTCGCCAATAACTACCGTAGCGGTTAATGCCGCTTCTTCGTTCGTCAAGGTCACGAAACGCGGCACCGTTGTCGACAGCTTAATCGTATGCGTTCCAGCCTTCAGTCCCTGCAAATCAGCTGTCAGCTGCAAATCCTTGTCGCTAATTGCCGATAGCACATCTGGTGCGCCGTGAATGGTGAGGCTCGCCTCGCCGCTCTGCGGCTTGCTGATTTCAGCAAAAAGCCCTTCGCCAACATTTGTTAATTGAATCGCTCTCGTCAAGGTCAGCGCTTCCCATGAAACGACATTCACCTCAACATTAATTTCAGCAGGCTCAACCATCACTATGCCATCCAGCTTCGTGACCTTCGCCTTCACCGTGCCCGACTGCTCGACAGCTCCGAGATCAATCGTCACCCCATTATATACTTCGAGAGCATCAAGCGTTTTTTGATCCGCATAAACGGCAACTTTGTCGATTTCCGGTTTAATCGAAGCGATGCTTAAACCTTCCGGCAAGCTGCCCGTATAGCTGATCTGGAGCGGAACCATCTTGATTGGCGGAGTGACGGGAACCTCCACATCGACGATCTTCGGATCGGTAATGGCATGCTCCATCACTTTGCCTTCCGTATCATAAACGACAACACCCGCTTTTTTATCCTCAACTGTCGATTTCGCGCCTTCCACACTAACGGTCGCGCTTACCGAACCGACATATTCCATTTCATCCTTCGGAAGCGTCACTTTAACGGACGGAGCTGTTTCCTTGCCGACCAGTGATGGCGTTCCAACAATATAGCCGCTTGAAGGCGTACCAGACGTCTTCAGCCCCAAATCAAAGGACTTCGTCTGAATTTCTTCGATATCTACCTTTATCGTACGCTGTGAAATTTCCAGCAGGTTGACGCCGCTCGGCATCGTATACGTTAACGGCACAACATGCTCGCCTTCCCCAAGTCCGGTTAAATCAGCTGTAATAATATAATCCTCGTCTTTGGCAGTGAGCAGCTTGGAGCGGCGGCCTTCTACCATAATCCTGACAACGGTCGGCTCCATCTGCACGAGCGAATATTTAGCTTCATCCAGCCCGGTTGGAATAATTTGCGCGGCCTCGATAATTTTTTTATCTGTATTGGAGGTCACCGCAGCAGGAGTCGATTCCGGATCGAAATGCACGACTGCCCACAGCAGCAGCGCAATGACGATAGAAATAATTTTGATCGCTGTCGGATGACTAAGCCATTTATCCATCCTGGCCTCCTTTCCGCTTCCAGAACGCGAACGACTGACGTTCCTTCGTGCGTCCATTCGTCTTCGGAGTCAGCTCCTCGAACAGCTTCGAGATTAGCGATTCTTCTTTAATATCACGAACGATCATGCCGTTGAGCGCCAAGGAAACTTGTCCCGTTTCTTCCGATACGACGACCGACACCGCGTCACTAACCTCGCTGACGCCGATGGCCGCACGATGGCGCGTCCCAAGCTCCTTGCTTATAAAAGGATTTTCAGACAGCGGCAAATAACAGCCCGCCGCCATAATTTGATTACCCCGAATAATGACCGCTCCATCATGCAGCGGCGTATTTGGCGTGAAAATATTGTTCAGCAGCTCGGAGGTAATCCGCGACTCCATCTGTACACCTGATTCAATCAGTTCATTGACGCCGGTTGTCCGTTCAAATACAATTAGCGCGCCAATTTTTCTTTTCGCCATAAACTGAACAGCCTTCATCACTTCATCAATCTGCTCATTGACGACATCCTTATCCATGAAGGAGGAGCTGACGAACAGCTTTCCTCGTCCCACCTGCTCCAGCACCCGCCTCAGCTCCGGCTGAAAAATGATGAGGACAGACACGACGCCAAAGGTGAACATTTGGTTCATTACCCATTTGAGCGTATATAAATTAAACCATGTGCTAATCGCCCATACAGCAATAAGCACAAGGATTCCCTTCAAGAGCTGAACCGCTCTGGTTCCTTGTACAAGCAAAATGATTTTGTAAATAATATAGCTGACGATCCCGATATCAATGACGTCCTTGATGCCGTTCTGCCAAGTCAAATCTGCAAAGTAACTCATGTATGAACCCCCAAACAACCGAGCACGTATCGCATGTATTTTGAATTTCAACTTATTATTTTCTATATTCGGTGCGGAAACTCCTTTATTCAAGGTGAAACAGCTGTCGCCATCCTTTGGCGGTGCAGCACGTTTCATTCCGAGAAATATAGAGAAAGGATGGACACATCATATCCTTTCCTATATTTCCGAAAAAAAAGCTGCCTTCCCGTCAGGAAGGCAGCTCACCTAAGAAGCCAATCCGCTGAAAGTTGTCGTTACCTTATACCAGAACCAATCAAGTGCCTGATCAATGGTCCGGCTTTGCCCGGCAATAAAACCGGTCGAGGCCAAATTGAGGGAACCGTCAATGACCGTTACATTGCCATCGATTTCGCCTCTAACGTCGGCCATGCCATTTTCAACGATCAAATTTCCTTTAATATGCACACCTTCTGGAATTGTAACCGTGTTGCCGTCAATAACGACCTGATGCAGATCCTCGCCCGACACCACCAGCTTCGTATCGTGTCCCCACATGGAGACAAAGCTGCCCAGCATAACGAGTACAAAAATCGCTGCGACCGTTACGCCTGGGTACTTGTAGAGCAAACGCAAATACTGCGGACGAGTCTTCGCCTGCGGTTTCGGTATTTGGTCCAAAATAAGCTGCGTCAGCTTCTCGGAAGCCTGTATATCGTAATGCGGGACCACTGCGGCATGCTCTAAGGCGGAAAAAGTCATCGCTTCCGTCTTCTCCAGCTGTTCGAACCGAGCGAGGCAAGCGGGACAAGTACTCATATGCCCCTTCAAATCCATCGTACCTTGTCTGGTCAGATCACCGTCAAAATAGTCGTGCATCATTCCGATGGCGACTTTGCATTCCATAGCAGCCAGTCCTTTCTTTCTTTTGCTTACGTTAACGCCCTACTACAACTATAGGATACGTATCAAATCCGAAAGTGTTTCAAAATTTCGCGACAAGCTTTCGGCCAATTTTACAGCTTGTATTCCAGCTTCTTGCGCAGAAACTCCCGTCCCCGGTGTACCCTCGTCTTAATCGTCGTGACAGGGATATCCATGACCTCGCTAATTTCTTGAAGAGACAAATCCTCAATATAGCGCAGCATCATTACCGTCTTGTATTTCGGCGGAAGCGAGGCAATCGCCTGATGAATAATCCGCTGTGTCTCAGACAGCAGCGTCTCCGACTCGGGCGTTCGATTGTCGCTTGGAATCATCGAATAACCATCCAAACCTTCATGATCCGTCGATTCCGCATCTAGCGAATATACAGGCTTGCGCTTGCGCAGCTTGTCGATGCAAAGATTCGTCGCGATCCGATAAATCCAGGTGGAAAATTTCAAGGTTTCATCGTAACGCTCTAAATTTCTATACACTCGCATGAACGCTTCCTGCACGACATCTTCCGCCTCTTGACGGTTGCTCAGCATGCGGTACGCCATGTGAAAAAGCTTGTCCTGATAGAGCCCTACGAGCTCAGCAAATGCCCGCTGGTCGCCTTTTAACGATAATTTTGCAAGGCGGGCTTCCAATACATTCACTTCTACTCCTCCAAACTTTCCGTTTGAACGGATTGTTGCCGCGAGTGCTATTATGAATCAGCAATGCCTACTAAAACAAATATAACTCCTGCCGCGTCCTCTGCCCTTAAACTCTATAGAAAATCGTAATCCACATGGACTTAAAAAGCAAGATAAATGCGCAAGTTGAAACGGCTATTGCCGCCTTATTTGAACTATTATATACGTTTTCCACTCTTTATGGCAAAAAAGCAGCTCTCAAGCTTATCGCTTGATGCTGCTCTTGCCGGGCCTTTTACGGATGCGCTGCGTACCGCACTTCGTCCCAGCCTTCTTTTATAAAAGATATTATAAGGAATTGGTCATCAGTTTTTGAAGCACGCTTTGAATTTCGCTCGATGGAATGGCAAAACCAATGCCCTGCGCCTCGGTGCTTACCGCCGTATTAATGCCAATGACCTGACCGCTCGTATTGAGCAGCGGACCGCCCGAGTTGCCCGGGTTAATGGAGGCATCGGTTTGCAGCAAATGCTTGTAATCCTTCGTGCCGCCATCTTCGTCTTGGACGGATATCGGACGTTCTTTCGCGCTTAGCACACCCACTGTCATCGTGTGGTCAAAGCCATACGGATTGCCAATTGCAATAACCCAGTCGCCGATTGCTGTGCTGTCAGAGTCGCCAAGCGACAGCGTCGGGAACGCCGTCGTTCCGGTAATTTTCAGAACCGCCAAATCCAGATCGGCGCTGGAGCCTACCACCTTAGCCACAAACGGCTCATCATAACCTTCTACGGTTACCTTCACTTGGGAAGCTCCGCTAATGACATGCTCATTCGTTAAAATGTAGCCATCGGACTGGAATATAAATCCCGTTCCCGAGCCTGTAAGCTGCAAATTGGAATCGTCTGTTCCGCTCTGGTCATTAGAGCCTGCACTCGGCTGCTGCTGGCCGCTCTGCGGTGCCAGCTGCCCGAAAAACTGCCAGTAGTCTGAACTGCGTCCGCTTGCGCGTGTCGCTTGGCCGTAATTTTCAATTTTGACAACGGCCGGGGAAGCTGCCGCATAAATGTTGGAAATTTGGCTGTCCACCGAATTCGCTGCTGTTGTCACGCCCGCGCTGCTCTCGCTGCCATTGCTAACTACACTGCCGTTGGTCGTATTTACCGTAGCCACGCCGCCTGTGAACAAATTGCTGCGATCCGCCGTATACATAAAGCCGCCAATGACGACAGCCCCTGCTAAAAATGCTGCAAAAATGGACTTCAACGGCGTACGCTTCGCTGGCTTCTGTGAACCCTCATCGCCGCCTCTGCCTGCGTCGCTTTGTCCTCTGTCCGTCATCGTCCGCAGCTCACTGAGCTGCTTCTCATACGAATGGCGCAAGTTAGAGGGAGAACGCTCCGACTCGTAGATGTAGGAAGCAACAAGCGGCGCCGTCTGTTTTCCAGCTTCTTGCCCTGCAGCTGTTTCCTGCTGCGCCGCGGATGAATCTGCTTGCTGCGGCTTTGCCTGGCTGCTATCCGCATCCGCTGACGCCGAAGCCTCACGCCCCGGTTCAGCCGCATCTTCATAACCATAAACGGTTTTGAAAACTTGCTCACCCTCCGGCTTGCCCTCTTGCTTGCCAACTGCACTCGATTGCTTGATTTTGCTATCGCTTGCCCCCGCTGCGTTCATCTCCGCCTGTTGTTTCCCTTGTCCGCCGCCATTTACTTGATCCGACATACGTTCATCTCCCTGTCCATTCATGCTGTTATTTGTTCCTCTATATTGGTTGTCCTCGCTCATCTTGATTGCCTCCTTCAAGTTTTACCGAGTAAATTTCTTCACGTAAGCTAAGTATTGAGATAATAAGGATTAGTCAGTGTGTATTCGGTCATTTCGTTTGCCTTCTATGTATACATCATGCAGGATGCACCTTAAACCAAACTTAAGCGATATTTAAAGCAACATAAAACCTTTCGGGGCAGCCCTATTTGCGTACTAAAAAGCTGTACAAGCGCATAACAAGTCCCCTCGCTGCCGCTCAACCCACCTTTTCAACGCAAAAAAAAGCCAAGCTGGGCAATGGCTGCCCTGCTTGGCTTTCCTGTTTACGCCAGCGTTTTCTGGCGTTTATTTATTTGTTCAAGCGCCTTATTAGCCCGTGTTTCTCAGGCCGGCGGCAATTCCGTTAATCGTAAGCAATACTTCACGAAGCAGCTCTGGATCATCCTCGTCCTTCGCCCGCAGTCCGCGGAGCTCAGTCAGAAGCTGTACCTGCATATAGCTGAGCGGATCGACGTATGGATTACGGAGGCGAATCGACTCTTGAATAACCGGTACGTTATCCAAAATTTCCGTTTGGCCCGTAATGCTTAAAATCATTTGCGACGTCAGCGCGTATTCCGACTCGATTTGCTGGAAAATACGGTCGCGGATCGCCTCGTCGGAAATCATGCCCGCGTATTCCTTCGCAATAATAAGATCGGCTTTCGCCAGTGCCATCTGCAAATTGTCGATCAAAGAGCGGAAGAATGGGAACTGCTCATACATCGTTTTTAGCGTCTGCAGACGCTCTTCGCTTCCATCCACATATTGCTGGAGCGCTGTGCCGGCTGCATACCAGGCTGGCAGCAAATAACGGCTTTGCGTCCAAGCGAATACCCATGGAATCGCACGCAAATCTTCAAAGCGGTCACTGTTTTTCCGTTTGGACGGACGGGAGCCAATGTTCAGCTCGCCAACCTCAGGCAGCGGTGTCGACTCCTTGAAGTATGTGAGGAAATCCGGATCGCGGAAAATCAAATCCTGATATTTCTCCAGCGCCGTCTCGGAAATCGAACGGGCAATCTCTTCCCACTCTGGCTCGGCTGTCTGGCCTTGCTCCGGATATTTGGCCAAGCGCGCAGCTGTAATCAGCGCCCAAGTGGCCTGCTCCAAGCTGCGGTATGCGATACCCTGCATCGAATAACGCGAGGAAAGCACTTCGCCTTGCTCGGTAATTTTGATGCCGCCGCCTACTGTATGCGGAGGCTGTGCCAAAATGCTGCGGTTCAGCGGCATGCCGCCGCGACCGAGCGCGCCGCCGCGTCCGTGGAAAAACTTCAGCTTAACGTCGTATTCGTTCGCCGCTGCTGTAATTTCCTTAAGCGCTACACGCAGCTCCCAGTTAGCTGTAACCGCTCCGCCATCTTTATTGCTGTCGGAGTAGCCCAGCATGATTTCATGCAGATCGCCGCGAGCCGCAATGGCTTGACGGTAAATCGGCAGCTCGAACAGCTGCTTCATAATAGCTGGAGCCGCATGAAGGTCGTCGATCGTCTCGAACAGCGGCACCGATTGAACGGAGCAGTGAACGGTACCGTCGCGATCTTGGCGGAACAAGCCGACTTCCTTCGAGAAGACCATGACTTCCAGCATGTCGCTGGCGCCCTGCGTCATACTGATCAGGTAGCTCGAAATGCAGTTCGGGCCAAACTCTTGCTTCGCACGGTAAGCCGTATGGTAGACATCGAGGCATTCACGCGTTGCATCTGTATAGTCCAAATGGCTCGACGTCAACGGACGCGGGTCATTCAGCAGGCGATGCAGCAGCTCAACCTTTTCATCCTCATTCAAAGCCGCATAATTCGGCGTAATGTTCATTTTCGCCAAAATTTCCGTCATCGCATTTTCATGCTCTTTGCTGTGCTGGCGAATATCGAGCGTCATCAGGTGGAAGCCGAACAGCTCAACCTGGCGTACCAGCTTGCCGATATGCGTATCTGCGACATAATCCGCGAAGTGATTGCGCAGGCTGCGGTCAATAATTTTCAAATCCTCCAGCAGCTCTTCCGGGTTGTTATAGCGCATAGCGGAGCCTTTAAGCGCCTCATTGCGCGTATTGGCGAGCTTCTCCAGCATAAAGCCAAGCTTGATGCGGTAAGGCTCCTTCGTATTGCGCCACAGCTCTACGCATTTCAGCTCAACCTGCTCGCGGTCGCGGCGAATCGATTCGATCAATTCATCCGACACTTCCACAATGTTCGTGCTGAAGCTCAGTTGGCCCATCAGCTCATTCAGCGTTTCTTCATATTTGCGAATAGCCAGCAGGCGGTGCATCGTCAGCGCTTCCCACGTCACCTTCGCGGTTACGGAAGGGTTGCCGTCACGGTCGCCGCCGATCCACGAGCCAAAACGGAGAAAGTCTGGCGCATGCCATTTTTCACCTGGATAATATTTTTCAAGGCAGCGCTCTAGCTCCTCGTAAACAGCAGGCAGCACCTCGAACAACGTTTCATCAAAATAATACAAGCCGTTGCGAACTTCGTCGATAACCGTAGGCTTACGGTCGCGAAGCTCATCGCTTTGCCACAAAATAAGCACTTCATTCAATAGCTTCTCGCGAAGCTTCTCGCGCTCACGGTAAGTCAGCGTCGGATTATCAAGCTCCATCACATCTTCGGCAATCCGCTTGTGGATATCCAGTACCGCTCTGCGTGTCGCTTCCGTAGGATGTGCGGTCATGACAAGCTCCAGCGAAATGCCGCTCAGCATTTGCTGTACATCTTCCACTGCGATTTGACGTTCCTTCAGATCCGCTACAGCGCTCTCAATGGAGCCGCGTTGAACGCCTTCCCCAGTAGAACGCTCATAATCGCGCTTGCGGCGAATACGGTGATTTTGTTCAGCAATGTTAACCAGTTGAAAATAAATCGCGAAGGCACGAATGACCTGGTGCCTAATTTCCGGGCTCAATGACGACACGGTCGTCTTGAATTGCGCGAATAGCTCCGGAATATATTCCGCTCGCAACGATTTGCTTGTTTCGCGGATTTGCTCCACAATTTCAAGCAATTCCTTGCCGCCCTGGTGGACGAGCACTTCGCCGAGTATGTTGCCTAGAAACCGAACATCCCTACGCAGCAAATTGTTCGCTTGCTGGCGGCTTGCCGATAAATTCGTTGCAGCTTGTTCCGACATACTGAAATCCTCCTGTAGCGTGCCCTATAACGGACTCATTTTAACTATCTTACACTATACTACAAAATCCTTCATGGTTGAAGCCCCGCCATTTACCAAGATGTATGGGAGGATGTCTATCATGCTCGCAACTAAAAAGGGGGTATTTCTCATAAAATAAGGCGATGATCTTCTGCATTTCCGCCAACTCCCTACATTACCCCTATCTGCTTCATTTCTATCTAAATCACTATTTTTGAATAAATGTAATCGTTTTTTTATCCAGAAAAAAGAGTAGTTGCGATTCTCGTAAATCATCGGGTATGGTATAAAAAGGATTTTAAGGAGAAAAGGAGGGAACTTCCATGCTCCAGCTATACTTGCCATTGCTTTTGTTTATCGCAGCTATTGTTTATGTGACAGTTAAACTTACAGACAAAAAGGGCAGCTACCAGATGCTTGCCCCTTATCAAATCGCCGTTATCGCCTTCAGCTTGCTGCTTATGCTCGTGCAGTCATTTATCCCTTACCAGAATGTTACGTTTAGGGGCGGCGCATTGGCATCCTCGCTGCTGTCCACCGCCTTGTCCCTGCTCGCAATTTTCCTCACCTATTTCAGAAAAAATAGTTGGGCCTACCTCTCTCTTGCTGCTGCTTGCGCTTCGGGAATCGTGTCCGTCCTTCTGAAAATATATTAATGGAAAATTTTCCGAAAACCGAAATTTATAGAAAATAACAAAAGCCAACCAAACAGCGCTCGCTAGTTGGTTGGCTTTTATTTGGCTAAAGAATTACTAAATCTGCTTGCTACTTTTCAAGCCGCTTATTTCGACTCCACATCCCACTCATACACATTGATGAACGCGCCCAAATCCTTCGGCCCACCGACCAGCACGCGTTTGTTCGTTGCCAGCAGGCGGTAATCGGCGAACAAAGCAATTTGCGGCAGATCCTCCATGATTAGCTCCTGCACCTTGTCATAGATGACGCGGCGTTTGTCCGAATCCGTCTCCTTCGTGCCTTCCAGCAGCAGCTTGTCCATTTCTATACTGGAATAGCGGGCATAGTTTGTTTTGCTTCCCGTACCAAATACGGTCGTCAAATCGGGATCAAGAATAAAGATGAGGCCCAAAATATCCAAATCGTATTCGCCTTTGATCAGCTTCTGCACCGACGTGGCAAGATCAAACTTTTGCACTTGGGCGTTGATGCCTACCGCCTTCAAATTTTCGACAATAATGTCGGCAGCCTGCTCCCTCGTCTTATTGCCCGAAGGCACGACCAGCCTCAGCGTCTTGCTCGAATCCCAGCCTGCTTCCTTGAGCAGCTCCTTCGCTTTTTCCGGATTATACGTAATAGGCGTCAGGTTTTTGTTATAGTACGGGTGAATCGGCGTATATTGCACATCCATGCTCTCGCCTTCGCCTTTAAGCAGATTGTCGATCATCATCTCGCGATTAATCGCATAAGCGATGGCGTGGCGCACGCGAGCGTCGGTTATCGTCTCATTATTGAAATAAAGATTTTGATAGTTGAACGGTTTGCCGGACACCGCATTAACGTTGGACATGTTTTTCACTTTCTCAAAATCCTGTACCGAAATCGTGCCGATACCCGGGAAGTTCATATCAATCTCGCCGCTTTGCAGCTGGGCAACCAAATTGCTCGAAGGCATAATTTTAAAATTCAGCTTATCCAGCTTGGGCGCGCCTTTGAAAAAATCCTTGTTGGCTTGCAGCTCAATATATTGATCCTTGGCGTAAGTAACGAAGGTGAATGGCCCATTGACGACGGTCGGCTTTTGGAAAAATGGATTTTGCGCCAGCGTCTCTGGACTCGCGTCTTTCAATACATGCTCCGGCAGCGGCTTAAGGTTTTTGCCGAAGCTTTCCATGAACAGGTTAGGGTCCACTGGCTGCTTCGTGCGGAATTCGACGGTGTGGTCGTCGATTTTTTTCACGCCCGCTACATCGCTTGCCCCTTCCGGCAGCTTGCCTAGCTCATCGAAGCCTTCCAGCAGCGCATAACGAGTGGACAGCGATACAATCGACTTCGGATTGCCAATCAGCTTCACCGTAAATACGACATCATCCGCTGTGACGGGCTCACCGTCGCTCCATTTGGCCTTTTCATTCAGCTTTACGGTGTAAACCTGATTATCTTCGGTTTCAATGCTGTCGGCCAGCATCGGAACGAACTTCAAGTTTTCATCAAGCTCCATGAGCGGCTGGAACAAAATCGACGTCACAATAATCGACGTATTATCCGTCTGGTCAATGGGATTAAACATAAGCGGCGCATTCGTAATCCCAATGTTTACGACCTTGCTTTCCCCCGCTGGCTTCGCTTCGCTGCCGCCGCTTTCTCCGGCTGTAGCTGGACCGCTGCTTGAGCATGCGCTTAGTGTCAGCATAGATATCATTCCAACAAGCGCACAAACCATTTTCCAACTGTTTTTTGTCTTCATCGATGATTGTCCCCCTTAAAATGGTCGTTATTTCAAGCTTTTTGGATCCATTGCATCGCGCAGCCCGTCGCCGATAAAATTTACCGACAATACGCTAACGACGATCATGATGCCCGGCGGCAGCCACAGCCATGGCTGCGAGGTCAGCACCGTAAGCGATTGGGCATCGGTAAGCATATTGCCCCAGCTTGCTGTTGGCGGCTGAACGCCAAGCCCCAGGAAGCTAAGCGAAGCCTCGGATACGATAGCACCTGCAATACCGAAGGTTGCATTCACGAGAATCGGAGCCAGAGCATTTGGCAAAATGTGCTTGAACAAAATACGCGGCGTACCTAGTCCCAAAGCGACTCCCGCTTTGACATAATCCATCTGCTTAATCGACAGCACGCTTCCCCTTACAAGCCGCGCTACGCCCGTCCAGCCAAGGAAACCAAGAATCAAAATGACATTCGTCAAGCTGGGACCGACTACGCTGACCACAACGAGAATAAGCATCAGCTGGGGAAAGGACATAAAAATATCCGTCACCCGCATGACCGCCATATCCACAATGCCGCCAAAATACCCCGAAACGAGGCCCAGCACCGTCCCTATCGTGACGCTGATTAAGACGGAGCCCAAGCCGACCATAAGCGACACTCTCGCCGCGTATATTAACCGGCTCAACACATCGCGCCCTACCTGGTCGGTGCCAAGCAAATGCTCGGCGGAAGGCTCGGCTTCGAAAGCCTCCGTCACCTGATAAGGATCATGCGGAACGATCCAAGGAGCCATAATTGCTCCCAGCGAAAGCAGCGTCATGAGGACAAGCCCCGCTACCGCAAGCTTGTGCTTCTTAAATCTGCGAACGACCATCCCTGCATAGCTCTCTTCTTTATGGCTGCTTTTCA
The DNA here is from genome assembly GCF_059383755.1 of Paenibacillus sp. JT22N15. Taxonomy (NCBI): domain Bacteria; kingdom Bacillati; phylum Bacillota; class Bacilli; order Caryophanales; family Paenibacillaceae; genus Paenibacillus; species Paenibacillus sp. JT22N15. The sequence goes on from NZ_JBXENV010000014.1 coordinate 194,958, forward strand.
CAGCCGTCTCTGCGAGCTGGCCGCCTCCACCTCCAGAGCCCGCTGCCTTGTTCGTGCTCATCTGCAGCATAGCCATGGCGCTTCCCCCTCTCCTTGTTGCGAGACTATCGTTTTCGTTACGTTCTTACTTAAATTTAATACGCGGATCTGCAACGGAATAAATAATATCTGTCAGCAGGTTTGCCGCAAGCACCATGAAAGCCGCCAATAAGTTTAATGCCATTAAGGTTGGATAATCCCTGTTCATAATGGAGCCCATCGTCAGCTGGCCGATCCCCGGCCAAGAGAATATTTGCTCGGTTACAACAGCACCGCCCAGCAGAATCGGCACTTCAAGCCCGATGACCGTGACAATGGGAATCAGCGCATTGCGCAAGGCATGCTTATTCACGACCATAAACTCGCGTACGCCCTTGGCGCGTGCGGTCCGCAAATAATCCTGGCCTAAAATATCAATGACGCTCGACCGCACATAACGAATCTTTTTCCCCGCAATGCCTGTCCCCAGTACGAGTACGGGAAGGATGAGATGCTTCAGCCGGTCGACGAACCCGCCATCCCCGCCAAGCGTAATCACGCCACCTGAGGGCAGCAGCTTTAATTCCAGTGAAAATACGTAGATTAAGCCCAGCGCGAGGAAAAAGTTCGGAATGGATATGCCGAGAAAGGAACCGCCAGTCGCCAAATAATCCAGCTTGGAATTTTGCCGGGTTGCGCTAATGATGCCGAGGGGAACCGCAATCGCCAAGCCGACGATGAGCGACAGCCCCATAAGGGTGACGGTCGGCCCAATGCGCTCGCCGATCATTTGCGCCACAGGCTGATAGGTCGTCAGCGAGAAGCCGAAGTTTCCTTTGAACACATCAACCAACCAGTGGATGTATTGCAAATACAGAGGGTCATTCAGCCCCAGCGCGTCCTTCTTCGCTTCAATGTCGGCTGGCGGCGTATTGGGGTCGATCATCATTTCGACCGGACTTCCGGGCGCCAGATTGATGACAATGAAATTAATGATGGTCACGCCCAGCAGCACCGGCACAGCAATTAACAGACGCCTAATGATATAGGCCAGCATGCGGCTCTCCCCCTCTTCTCATAAACGATAGACTCTAGTGAAAAATGTTCCCTGCGGGCATTCCCGCAATCTTGCAATCTTGCAATCTTGCGTTCTTGTGTTCTTGCTTTCTTGCATACCAGCTTTCTTGCAATTCCGCCACAACGTTAGGCTTCGCTCGCAAAGCACGCGACACTGTGCTGGGCGCCCTTCAGCTCCGGCTCCTGCTCGCGGCAGATTGCCATCGCCAGCGGGCAGCGTGTATGAAACCGGCAGCCGCTTGGCGGATTCGCCGGACTTGGCACATCGCCTTGAATAACGATGCGCTCCTTCGTCCGCAAATGCGGGTTAGGGACCGGGTAGGCGCTGAGCAGCGCCCGCGTGTATGGATGCTTCGGCTGGCGAAAAATGCTCTCCGTCGTCGCAATTTCAACGACCTTGCCCAAATACATGACCGCAATGCGGTCGCTAATATACCGAACGGCACCCAGGCCGTGACCGATAAACAAATAAGTGAGCTGAAACTCCTTCTGCAAGTCCTTTAGCAAATTAAGCACCTGTGCTTGAATCGATACATCAAGCGCCGATACCGGCTCATCGCAGACGATCAGCTTCGGTTTAAGCGAGAGCGCCCGTGCAATGCCGATCCGCTGGCGCTGTCCCCCCGAAAACTCGTGAGGATAGCGGTTTTTGTAGCTTTTTGGCAAGCCTACAATTTCAAGCAGCATCTCCACCTCGCCCGCCACCTGCTCCTTCGGCAAAATGCCATGCACCAGCATCGGCTCCGCCAATATATCGCTAATGCGCTTGCGCGGATTGAGCGAGGAGTACGGATCTTGAAAAATCATCTGCATGTCCGAGCGGACCTGCTTCATCGCCTTGCTGCCATAATGGGCAATATCGTCGCCCCGGAACAAAATCCGCCCCTCCGTCGGCTCCTCCAGCCTGACAATCGTGCGGCCAATCGTAGATTTGCCGCAGCCGGACTCCCCGACCAGCCCCACCGTCTCGCCCGGATAGATTGCCAAATTGACGCCATCGACCGCTTTGACATGCCCGACCGTACGGGAGATGACCCCTTTACGAATCGGATAATAGGTTTTCAACTGCTCGATTTGCAGCAGCGGCTGTCTGCCTGCCAGCTCCGGATTAACCATACGCAGCCTCCTTCGCCATGCTTGCCGGCTGCTCAGCGAGCCAACAGCGTGTTAAGTGATTTTTGCCGGAGGGAATTAATGGTGGAAGCTCCGCTTCGCATTTTTCCATCGCATGGGGACATCTGGCACGGAAGCGGCAGCCTGCCGGCATATTTTGCAAGGACGGGACGGAGCCCGGTATGGATGCAAGCCGTTCGCCAAGCTCCGCATCAATATGCGGAATGGACTGCATAAGCCCCTGTGTATAGGGATACCTAGGCTCATCGAACAATGTATACACATCCGTCTCCTCTACAACTTGGCCTGCATACATCACGATGACTTTATCCGCCATTTCCGCAATGACGCCAAGATCATGGGTAATGAGCATAATCGCGGTGCCCGACTCCTGCTTCAGCTTCTTCATCAGCTCCAAAATTTGCGCCTGTATCGTCACGTCCAGCGCCGTCGTCGGCTCATCCGCAATGAGCAGGCGCGGCTCGCAGGACAGCGCCATCGCAATCATGACCCGCTGTCTCATGCCCCCGGAGAGCGCATGCGGATATTCATCCACCATAACCTCGGGGCGGGGAATGCCTACCCTTTTCAACATTTCTATCGCATAGGCTCTAGCCGCCTTTTTATCCAAGCTCATATGCAGCCGAATCGCTTCAATCATTTGATGCCCGATCGTAAATACCGGATTAAGCGACGTCATCGGCTCCTGAAAAATCATTGAAATATCATTGCCGCGAATATCGCGCATCTGAGCTTCGGTCAGTTCCCCAAGGCTTTTATCCTCAAAAATAATTTCCCCGCGTCTGATGCGCCCCTTCGCCCCGAGCAATCGCATAATCGACAAGGAGGTGACGCTTTTGCCGCAGCCAGACTCGCCAACGATGCCCAGCGTCTCTCCCGGTTTAAGCCGAAAGCTGACATCATCAATTGAAATCACTTCCCCCTGATCGGTACGAAAGGCCGTCTGCAGCCGATTGACGGTTAGCAAATGCTCCATGCGCTTCTCACGCTCCCTCTGCAAATGTGTGTAAGCTGAACCTGATTCTTACCTTGCAACAACGGGCAGCGGCTTCGCTTCAGGCGGTATTAAGCTTTGGTAGGGCTTGCCCTCGCGCTCTGCCTCATGCTCCTGCTTCGCCAACTCAAGCAGCTCGGGATTTAGCAGAAGCTCCCCTGCCGTCGCCGCCATAACTTTGCCGGCATGCAGCATGCCTTTGTGTCCAATCGACGTGGCGCCTTGGGAGACGACCTGCCATGTATGAAGCGGTGTGCCAAGCGCAAGACATGCGGTTCCGCATTGCGCTGTCGGCACAAGCCAGCTTACATCGCCTACATCCGTCGAGCCGGGCACGATGCCGGCTTTGGGCTTGTACGCCTCCAGCTTATCGGCCAGCGGCTGCTCCGCATCCTCGCCCTGCTGCCTATCGCTTTGCAGCTCCTGCGGGGACAGCGTCTGGCGAATGTGGCTGGCGAACGCCTTTTCCTCCGCATCAAACTGCGGAATGCCAAGCCGTTCGAAATTTTGCTGCATCACCTTTTCAAGCGCCGTGTTCAAAATCATATTCGAGGAAGCCGCGTCAAAGCGGATTTCCAGCTCTGTTTCGGTCATCAGTGCTGCGCCGCGGGCAATGTTCGTTACACGCTCATACATTTGCGCCACCTGCTCATTCAGCGGAGCTCTCAGCTTATACAGCACCTCGGCCTCCGCCTGTACAACGTTTGGCGAAATGCCGCCGGCATTCGTAACCGCATAATGCAGGCGCGTTTCCTGCTCCAGATGCTCACGCAAGTAGTTGGCGCCCACGTTCATCAGCTCCACGGCATCTAGCGCGCTGCGTCCCAGATGCGGGCTGGCAGCGGCATGGGAGCTGCGTCCCTTGAACTTGTAATACACTTGGCACGTAGCGAGGAAGCCATAGGACATCACGCCATTGCGCGTGGAAGGATGCCAAGTCAATGCCGCATCTACACCGTCGAAAAGCCCGGCCCTCGCCATAAAGGCTTTGCCGCCTCCGCCCTCCTCTGCTGGACAGCCATAATATTTCACCGTGCCGGCCAAGCCATTTTCCAGCATGTAAATCCGAAGTGCTGCTGCCGCCGCTAGCGCCCCGGCACCTAGCAAATTATGTCCGCACCCATGTCCATTGCCGCCTGCCTCAATCGGCTGCTTCTCCGTCAAGCCTGGGCGCTGACTCAAATTAAATAAGGCATCATATTCGCCCAAGATGGCGATGACCGGCGCACCCGAGCCAAAGCTGCCAACGATGGCATGAGGCACATCGCCCGCTTCCCTCACAACGTCGAAGCCTGCCTGCTCAAGGGTGGCAGCGACAAGCTCCGCCGACTTCTGCTCCGTATAACGCGTTTCTGCATATGCCCAAATTTCATCGCTCAGGCGAATGAATGCCTCTCGTTTCTGGTCAATAATTGCGGATAAACGTTCTGCATGATGCGTCTTATTCGTTGGGCTCAAAGCAGTCAGCTCCTTTTCCTGTCTCTGTTATTCACTAGCGCGAATTGCGTGTGAACTTTCCTTACGTCAATTAAACAGGATTTTGAGCCGTTTTAGTAGGCATTGGATTTATGATTTGGATTCATATCTTGGCATAAAGCTGGAGGCTTGACGGCAATAGGTATCTTTATTTCATTTTTTCAGCTAAAATAGATACTTTTTCACCCAAGACAGCTAATGAAGATCCCTTTACAGCCTTTTCCATGAGACCAATGCTATTTAAAAAAGCTCCCACGACTAAAACTAGTCATGGAAGCTTTTTGTTCGGATGTTCATATGAGAGCCTATTCGCCTAAGAGTGTGTTATTTAGAAACGAAGGCTTGATCTGGAGGCAAAATAACGGGTTCCTTCCGCTGACGCAGCACCCATAAAAACGGCAAAACCGCAAATACAATAAGAGCAGCCAGAAGCGTGACGTCATTAATCGCCATCGTGTAGGCCTGCAGTTCTGTACCCGTATCTGGTGTTTGTGGGCCCTTTTCCGCCACATGCACCATGTGCCGCGTCGACAGCAGCGACGTAAACAAGCCTATTGCCAGCGATGCACTCGCCTGACGCACCCAATTGCTAGCCGATGAAGCATGAGCCGTCATCTGGCGGGCAATTTGCTCCATCCCCGCATTAGACACAGGCACAATGCCAAGCGCCACGCCAATGTTGCGAACAATCATCCAGCCTATCACGTAGCTATGCGGTGTATCCACCGTTAACCGCGACATCGCAAGCGTTCCAATCCCCATTAGCAAAAGGCCTGTCAATACTAGCCTCGCCGGGCCAACACGCCCATACAGCTTTCCAGCTATCGGAATAAAAACCGCCATGGCAATGGAAGCTGGCAGCATCACCAGTCCCGCCTCCATCGCAGAAGCCGATTGAATCGTTTGGAGGAAGACAGGGGTTAAATACGATCCACTGTATAGGGACATGCCAAGCACGCTGCTGACGACGAGACACATCGCAAACCGCCTGTTGCTGAATACGGACAAATCAAGCAGCGGCTCCGCAGCATTTCTCTCCCGCCATATGAAGGCAAGCAGCAGCAGCATTCCGGCAACCAGCAGCCCGACTGTTTTCCAAGAGCCCCAGCCCCATTGATCGATTTCACTGAACGCAATGAGCAGGAAGGAGCTGCATGTAATGACCAGCGCAAAGCCCGAGCTGTCGAACCGCTTCGGCTCGCTTAAGCGATAATGCGGAAGCAGCTTCCAAGCCGCAACCACCGCAGCAATGCCGAAGGGCAGATTCATCCAAAACACCCACTGCCAGGACAGCGACTGAATGAGCCACCCTGACAACGTCGGCCCAAGCGCAGGCGCAAGTACGGTGGAAAGGCTCCACATGCTGCTGGCGAAGGCTTGGCGCTCCCGCGGTATAACCTGATAAATAATCGTCATCGTCACAGGCAAAATCAAACCGCTGAACAGCCCTTGCAGCAGCCGGAAGACGATCAGCGCCTCCATGCTCCACGCCACTGCGCACAGCGCGCACGATACCGTGAAGCCGACAAGCGCCAAAATGTATAAATATTTCGCACTTAGCTTATCGACTAAATAGCCCGTCACCGGAGCAATAATGCCATTAGCCAGCATAAATCCCGTCAATGTCCATTTCACGGTGCTTAGCTCCGCCTGAAAATGGTTCATAAGCACAGGGATCGCCACATTAATCGAGGATATAGCCAATACGGATAAAAACGCTCCGAAAAATATCGCTGTCATAATCGGCCAAAACGAGCCTTCTGAAAATTCTCCTGTTGCTTCCTTGCGCGAAGCGGACATATCCCTCTCTCCTTTGGCGGCAGCCTATGCCGTGAGCGCACAGGGGCAGCAAGGCAAGCGCCGCATCAAATGCGGCTTTGCCCGCAGCGCCTCATGCTCCTGATGATAAAAGCTTAATTGCAAAAAGGCTGCATGCGCCCTATCCTCACGAGCTTCGCAGCCTTTTTGATTGCCCTTTGCTTTGCTTTTCGCTGCCATTGCTTTATTACTCCTGTTACGTTGTCACGCGCCCCTATCGTTGTTACTTTTTCGCCGATGGTTTTACATATGCAGGTATCGGGCATTCATAAGCTCCACCCTGCAGCCGCTCCTTCAGCTCCGCCTTCGCCTCCGCAATCAGCTCAGGCGATTGCAGCGCTTCGAGTCCGGTCATCGCCATCACCTTGGCGGCGTGCAGCATGCCTTTATGGCCGATGGACGAGGCGCCCTGCGCGACGACCTGCCACGTATGGAAGGGCGTGCCAATGGCGACGCAGGAGGTGAAGCATTGCACCGTTGGCACAATCCAGCTGACATCGCCTACATCCGTCGAGCCCGACATTCGGCTCCCGCCCTCCCGCTCATCAAAGGGCAGCAAAATGTCGCATAAATCCTTTCCTGCAACCTCCTTAATAGAAACGCTCGCTTTGTCCGCCTCCGACAGCGTAGCGCGAATCGCACGGGCGTAGCGCTGCTCCTCTTCGGAAAATACAGGCATCCCCAGTTGTTCGAACTGCTTATGCATAGCACGGCCAAGCGTATCGTTCGGCACCAAATTAGAGCAGGCCTTGTCGAACACGATTTCGACCTCGGTGCCTGTCATCAGCGCGGCCCCTCTTGCAATATTGCATACACGCTGATAGATTTCCTCTACCTGCGGCGTTTCCGGCGCCCGGATGAGGTACAGCACCTCCGCCGCCCCTTGCACAACATTCGGCGAAATGCCGCCCGCGTTCGTCACCGCATAATGCACTCTGGCTTCCGGGATGATATGCTCGCGCAAATAGTTCACGCCCACATTCATCAGCTCGACCGCATCGAGCGCGCTTCTGCCTAAATGCGGACTGCCTGCTGCATGGGAGGAGCGGCCCTTAAATTTATAATAAATTTGGTAGTTGGCGAGGGAGTTCCCCGGCATAATGCCGTTCAAGCCGCCCGGATGCCAGCAAATCGCCATATCCGCATCATCGAATAAGCCCTCTCGCGCCATAAACGCTTTGCCCGAGCCGCCCTCCTCGCCTGGACAGCCATAATAGCGTACCGTTCCGGCAATCCCGTTCTGCTCCATATAATGGCACAGCGCAACAGCCGCAGCCAGCGAGCCCGTGCCGAGCAGATTATGGCCGCATCCATGCCCATTGCCCCCCGGCTCAACCGGCTGCTCTTCCGACAGCCCCTTGTGCTGGCTCAGCCCTGCGAGTGCGTCAAACTCGCCCAATATCGCAAGTACAGGCGCTCCTTCGCCATAGCTGTAACTGCCAATGAAGGCCGTTTCTATGCCGCCGACACTCCGCTCGACTCGAAAGCCTTCCTCCTCAAGCGCCTTGCACAGCAGCTCAGCCGATTGGTGCTCTTCAAAACGTGTTTCGGCAAGTGCCCAAATTTGATCGCTTAACGCCGTGAACAATGGCTTCTTAAGCTCAATCATGTCGCTTATATCCAAACCCTGCTTCAGCATGCCCCAGCACCTCCAGATTCAACGTTAAATTACATAACATAATTGTAACAATAGAACCTAAAGCATAAACAGGGACTGCATTTGTGAATTACTCTCCTTTTTTAACGTATTTCTAGCACAGGCAAGGCTGAAAGGTATCATTTTTCAATATTCCGCCTCCATTTTTGACACTAACCTTCCTTCTCCTATTGTCCAAAACGAATAAAATCGCTCATTACCCAGTCATTTTTCATAGAATATCTGTTTACGCAATGCTATAATGTCACTTAACATAACATAATATCTTACTTTGGAAAAGGGGGCTGCCCTTTGTATAAGCTGTTGATCGCTGATGATGAGATTGAAATTCGCAATGGATTAAGCCAGTACATTCCTTGGGATCATATTGGCTTCGAGGTAGTGGGACAAGCAGCAAATGGCTTGCATGCGCTCGAATATATGGCGGAGAAGCCCGTGGACGTGCTTCTGTGCGACATTAAAATGCCGCAGATGGGAGGAATTGAAGTTGCCCGCAAGCTGTTTGAGCAGCGTTCAAGCGTAAGCGTTGTGCTGCTAAGCGGCCACCGGGAATTTGAGCTGGCCCAGCAGGCGTTAAACTATGGCGTGAAGCAATACTTATTAAAGCCGACGAAATACAGCGAAATCAATAAAGTTTTCGAGCGCCTGAAAGAGGATCTAGATCTCAAGGCTTTGCTTGAGCAGCAATCGGAGCCGTCAGATGATGCTCAAACCGAAGAACAGCCGGCACCCGAAACAGCGATTGATAAAATTAAGCATTATATTTCATGCCATTACAAGGAAGCCTCCTTGGAAAATGCCTCTAATGTCGTATATATGAACCCCTACTATTTAAGCAAATATTTTAAGCAGAAGACGGGTGAAAACTTCTCCGATTATTTAACGGCGGTCCGTATGAACAAAGCGGCCGAGCTGCTTAAGGACCCTTCCTATAAAACGTATGAAATTAGCGAGCTGGTTGGCTATAGCAATGCCAAAAACTTCACGCGCACGTTCCGCCGCTATTTTGGAGAAACGCCTAGAGAATACCGCAATATGGATGGCAGGCGATTGGAATGACCAAGGTGTATTTTAAATTTTTCGCCCGCAATCTGTTTACTTTTCTTATCCCAATGCTTGTACCGCTGCTGGTGCTTGGCACATTGTCCACGTTCCTCATTTCGCAATATATAACGAAGGAAATCAACAATAACAATATGAATCTGCTGAAGCAGACGAAAGGCAATATCGAGCTGATCTTTAACGAGCTAGATACGCTGAATCTGCATATTGTCGCCAGCGCGCTTCAGTTTACGAATTTGAAAAATATGATGACCAAAGAATTTCCCGAGCCCGTCGATTACGATCAGCTTGCCTCGCTCAAAAACTTTATCGATTCGCCCTCCATCGGCAAGCCTTATATTGATTCGATTTATATTTATTTAAATAATGACCGCAAGCGGTTTATTTCCTCAACGACTGGCGGCCTGGTCGAGCTGAATGACTTTTACGATTCGGACTGGTACAGCAGCTATCAAAGCCACCCTTTAGATGAGCTGATGTGGGCGGAAAGCCGGCCCGTCATCCGTCCGACAACTGGCCAGTCCACCGTGCAGACGAATGTCATTACAATGTTCCGCCGCATTTCCGTAGCAGCCGACAACGATGGCATCATTGTCCTCAATGTTAAGCCTGATTACATTACGCAAAGCCTAAACGAGCTGGATACGCTGCAAGGGCAAAGCATCTTTATTTTGGACCGTGACAATAACGTTATTTTTCGCAATCATCCGGACTATAAGCTGACCGCCGAAGATGCTGAGACGATTTACCGGACAGACAGCTCCTTCTTCTCCATGAAGGTCAATGGCGAAACGCAGGTGCTGAACAAGCTGGCTTCCGAAAAATATCAATGGACCTTTCTCTCAAGCGTGCCTAGCGACTCCTTATATGTCATACCGAATGGGCTCAAGCTGACTACATTAGTGCTGCTGATCATTTCGTTCGCAATCGGCACGATGCTGGCCTACTGGCTGACTCGTAAAAACTACAGCAATCTGAAGGCGATTGTCACGATTTTGGATTTCGCCAAGAGCGGCCGCCCGCTTCCGCCTCTGCCTCGTTACTCTAAGGATGTTTTTGGCTACATTTTGCAAAATACGCTTAACCATTTCATTGAGCATAATTTTCTAAAGGTACAGCTGTCCGAGCGAAAATATTTGCTGCAAACGCTGGAATTCGAAGCGCTTCATGCGCAAATCAATCCCCATTTTCTCTTTAATACTCTAGAAACGCTCAATTGGAAGGCGAGCAAGCTGACCGGTGGCCCTAATGATATGACCGATATTATCGAGAACTTATCCGATATTTTGCGCTATTCGCTCGAAGGCGGCTCGGGCATGGTATCGCTGCAAACAGAAATCAATCAAACGCTGCCCTATATCGCCATTCTCCGCACACGCTACAAGGACAAATTTGATGTCAGCTGGGACGTAGATGACAAAGCGCTCAAATATCATGTGCTCAAGCTGACCTTCCAGCCGCTCATTGAAAACAGCCTATATCATGGCATAAAAGAAAAGGACAGCTTTGGCCTAATCCGAGTGAAAGCACGGGTGTCCGGTGCGCGGCTGCTGCTCTCCGTCGTCGACAACGGCATAGGCGTAACGGCTGAAAGGCTCGCTTATTTGCGAACCCAGCTGGAAAGCAGCCTGGAGCAATCCCAGCATATCGGCATGTTTAATACACAAAAAAGATTGAAGCTTACCTATGGCAAAACCTTCGGTTTAACCATCCGCAGCAAGCTTGGCTGGGGAACTGGCATATACATCGCGATCCCGATTGATTAAGCGCGTACAGGAGCTCATGCAGCCTTGATACGGGTGTTCGGGATGAACTACCCGTCGCCATATCGCTTATCCCCTTCCCTCCTCTCGGTCTACTTCACCCCCCTCTAGATCAAAAAAAAGACGCCTGCTCTGTTCTACACAGAGCAAACGTCTCTTTTGATTGGGCAGCTGCTTGCATTTGCAGCAAATGTCTTTCATTATATTTTTCTATTTCTTCACCGCTGAAACTAATAAAAACATCGGACGGCGCATTTCCTCCTGCCAAGCTGGATGGCTATCCAGCAACTCCTTCGTTGGCGCAAGCTCCGAAAGCTGTTTAAGCTCAAACCCGGATTCAAGCAAAAGGTTCATATAAGTTGAAACCGTACGATGGTATTTAACGACATCATGCTCCAAAAATCTGGAATGGCGCAGGCCCTCCCGATGATAATCATCAAGCGGCCAATGCAGCTTTTCCCCTTCTACCCCATAATGCCAGTCCTGCCCCGCAAGCGCAGTGAACACCGGGTGCTCGACTGAAAATACAAAAGCTCCGCCTGGCGCCAAGCAATGATGGATTTTCTTGAAAAGGTCACCCAATTGCTCCACATAGTGCAGCGCAAGCGAGCTAATAACGATATCGAACTCCTCTGCTGGAAAATCGATGTCCTCAATCGCAAGCTGGCGATATTCAATCTGCTCATCGTCCGTCATTTCTTTTGCCCGTTCCAGCATGTTGCCCGAAAGGTCAATCCCAACAACCGAGCGGGCCAGCTGCTCCCGCGCATAGCGGCAATGCCAGCCAAACCCGCAGCCTAGATCGAGTACTTTTGTACCAGCCAGCTCCGGAAGCATTTGCCGAAAGAACGACCATTCTCCAGCGGCGTCCAGTCCCCCAATCGAACGAGCCATCTGGCTATAATTTGTGAAAAAAGAGGACTCATCATATTTGTTCTGCTTCAATATTTATCAGACCTCCATTACTTTAGGCGGAATGAGGGTAGAAATTATAAGATCGTTTCTGATGGACCTGATTTTTGATCTTCCATATCACCTAATATTTTTAAAGCAGCCTCGCTTCTTAGAACCAATTGCATGTTCTTTTTTAATATCTGGTCAAATTTCCGGGTAACACTAACCATTGGAAGCGGCATTTTGAAGGTAATGTTATTAATGTCTCCCGAAGAGGACACGTAAGATACGATATATACTTGCAACGTTTTCCCTTTTTTTGTACCGATGCCCGACATGCCACCTAATACCAGCCCTGCTGGACCAAAAATAAGTCCACCGACAATTCCACGGCCGATTACACTTTTTTGAACCTCTTCCATGTCCTTGTCTGTTGTCAGCGTTGATTCAAGAAAGTTAGCCAATGGAATTTTGAATGTGTTTTCCACATTTCTTTTAAAGCCTTTATAAGCATGCTCTACGATAATCAAATATTCGTTATCAAATGTAATCTCCAGTTGCGCCTCTGGGTCCTTCAAATTCAATCCATCAACTAAACTTACAATCGCTTTTACCATTAACAATCATTCCCTTCGCTTCAAGTATGTAATTAACAAATTATACAACATTGCTCCGCTCTTTACCTCCACTTTTCTACAAATAATGACAATCCCACGCAGCGACCTAACAATGGATCAAAAATATCCCATAACAAAAAGCCTTGCATGCCGCAAGGCTTTCTTCGTAATTAGAGGCATTAAAACCAAAAAAGCTGAGATTTGCCCCACGATCTGCCCCATAGACCAAAAGTACTCGTCCGAATTTGAAAAAACAGCAAGCAAAAAACCCCTGCTGCACAAGGGTTTCAAGTCTTTCTCTTCGTTAAGCGGGTGATGGGAATCGAACCCACGCTATTAGCTTGGAAGGCTAAAGTTCTACCATTGAACTACACCCGCAAATAATGGTCGGGACGACACGATTTGAACATGCGACCCCCTGGTCCCAAACCAGGTGCTCTACCAAGCTGAGCTACGTCCCGACAGACGATTCTTTTGTAAAGAAATGGCGTGCCCTAAGAGATTCGAACTCCTGGCCTTTTGATTCGTAGTCAAACGCTCTATCCAGCTGAGCTAAGGGCACACAATATGGAGCGGACGACGAGATTCGAACTCGCGACCCTCGCCTTGGCAAGGCGATGCTCTACCACTGAGCCACGTCCGCATTATATTTCCGCCTGTATTTCTCAAGTATTTCATCGCGGCGACAAGTAATAATATATCATGTTGCGGAGGGAATTGCAACTGTTATTTGCTCTTTTTCAAAAAAAACTTTTTTCCTCGTGCTGAGCTTTCCTTCGCTGCATGTCTCGCCATAAAAACATCAAACCGTGCTCCTTCCAGCACGGTTTGATGACCAACTATACGACTCCAGCTAATGCCGGTTTCTTATCAAGAATGACTTTGGATGCAGCCGACTCGCCTGCGAGCGCATACGGCATGCACAGCGGAACACCGGTACGCGGATCAGGCATAATATCCGCTTCAATGTTAAACACCTCGCGCAAAATCTCCGGTGTCATAACCTGTTGCGGCGAGCCTTCGCCAACGACACTGCCTTTTTTAATCGCGATCATGTGATGCGCATAACGCGAAGCGTGGTTCAAGTCATGGACAACCATAACGACCGTCCGGTTATTAACCTCGTTAAGCTTCTCAAGCAAATGCAATACTTCGAGCTGATGCGCCATATCAAGGAACGTGGTTGGCTCATCCAAAAATAAAATATCCGTTTCTTGCGCCAAAGACATCGCGATCCAGGCACGCTGGCGTTGGCCGCCTGACAGCTGGTCAACCGGACGGTCTGCAAAATCAACCATTCCTGTCGCTTCAATCGCCCATTGAATAATTTTACGGTCATCCTTGCTCACAGAGCCGAAGCCCTTCTGATAAGGAAAACGTCCATACGATACAAGCTCAGATACAGTCAGACCATCTGGAGCAGTCGGATTTTGCGGCAAAATCGCCAGCTGCTTCGCCACTTCCTTCGTCGCTTGCTTATGAATCGACTTCCCATCCAGCAATACGCTGCCTGCAGATGGATTCATCAGACGAGCCATCGTTTTCAAAATCGTCGATTTACCCGAACCGTTAGACCCTACCAACGCAGTAATTTTTCCTTGTGGGATAGCAATATTCAGATCTTGAACGATTAACCGTTCATCATAAGCAATGTCGAGATTCGATGTTGTGAGGCGAATCATGTGACATGCACGCTCCTTCCGATGCCCGCTTATACGGGTTTTTTGCTGATTTTATTATATAAGGTGAAACGGTTGTCGCTATCCTCTGGCGGCGCGGCGCGTTTCATTCCGAAAAATATAGAGATAGGATAGCGTTAGGTTACCCTTTCCTATATTTCAAGGTGAAACGGCTGTCGCCGTCCTCTGGCGCCAAAGCTACCGTTTCGCGTTGAAATATAAGCCCATTATAAGTGTGAAACTTATAAATGCTTATATTTTAAAAACACACGACTTATCATTCATTAAGCATGATAACTATTATCAGTATCATTCAATAATTAATGATAATCGTTCTCACGTATAAAGTCAATGAAAATAAAGCAATTGTTAAGGCTAAAATAAATTTGCACAGCCCAAACCCCGCCTAACGGCTTCTTATTGTTGCAAGAAGCCTTTGCTGCGGAGAAACTCGCCCATATGCAGACGCGGATGATTGATTTTGGCCGCCATTGATTCGGACCAGCTCGTATTCAGCTTTCCTTCTGACCGCTCCAGCATATACTGCCTAATCGTCTCGTCATACTCCCGAATGCCGCTTTCCACTGCTTTCTGATCATAGCTGTCTTCATGCAAAATCGCCTGCTGTGGCAATCTTGGACGCCTCAGCGGCGCTTGATCCGGCTCCCCCATGCACATTCCGAATACGGGGTACACATGCGATGGCAGCCCTAATAGCGCTGAAACCTCCTGCGGATTGTTGCGGATACCGCCAATATAGACAATTCCGTAGCCAAGCGATTCTGCCGCGATTGCTGCATTTTGAGCTGCCAGCGCAGTATCGACTGTGGCAACGATAAAATTTTCAACCGTGCTCGTCATATCGCCCTCAAAATGAAGCTTGGCTGCCTGTTCATAACGGAACAGATCCGCGCACCAGACGAGAAATACTGGGCATTCCTCAATATACGCCTGGTTGCCGGAAAGCTCGGCCAGCTGTTTCCGCTTATCTTGGTTACTCACGTTGATTACCGTGAAGCACTGCATACTGCTTGAGGTAGAAGCCTGCTGCGCCGCCTCTATTATTTTTGCCAGTGTCGGCTGTGGAATGGGGGTCGATTTGAATTTCCGTATGGAGCGGTGATTAAGCAGCACGTCTATCGTTTCAGGCCACATCATGATCAACTCATTTCTATATATAGTTTTACTCATTAACCTACATCTTCGTTGTGCAAAAGGGCAACCGCCTCATCAAGCTGCCCATCAATGGCCAGCGGTGAATACACCCACCATTTGTTAAAAGGAACCATATGCATGCTGCCACTGCGGACTGCCGCGAGATTTTGCCAGCGTTCGGACATTTGCAATCGCTTAAAAGCTTCTGGAGCTCCTTTATCCTTCGGATTGACCATAATTATGAGCCGATCGGCGTCGTATTTTGACAGCTCATGATACGGTTTAGGCTCGGAAAAAATAAACGGCGCTCCCGCCTCCATATGCTGCTTCACAAGCGGATGGGGATTGAGGCCAAGTGTCTGAAAAAAAACATGTCCCATATTTCGGCCCCCTACCACTCTGAACGTATCGCTTTCCATGACCAGCACGGCGCATGTCTCCTTGCCACCAATAAGACGCTGGACCCGTTCCCTCGCTTGATCCGCTTTAGCCAAATGCCGTTCCATCCATTCTCGTTCCTGTTTCCGCTTGCCTACAATGGCTGAAATTTGTCGCAGCTGCCCATATACGTCCTGGGCATGCCAATCGATAGGAATAACCTCGGCCAACTGGCTAAGCTGCTCCTGCTCCTCAGACAGCATATGCTCATAACCTAAAATCAAGTCAGGCTTCATAGCACGAACAGCATCCATGTCACATGGTTCCCATTTGAACGGGGTCATTGCTCTTGCATGCTCACGCACATAATAATTTTCGAATAGATGGTAATCGGGGGCACCTACAGGCACATGACCAAGGGCCAGCAAATGCGATGTATAGAGAAGGCCAATAACCCGGGGCTCTCTCGTCTGCATATATACCCGGGGCGATACGCCCACCTGCTGCTTAAACTTTCGGCTAAAATAAAATTCATCCTTGAAGCCAACATGGCTGGCTACTGTGACCATATCATTCGAAGCGACCAGCAGCAGCTTCTTAGCCCGGTCCATGCGCAGCTTGCCCAAATAATCCATCGGGCTTGCTCCCGTCACCTGCTTGAACAAATGAGTGTACTGTCGTATACCCACACCCGCTAAATTCGCGAGCTCCGGCAGTATTATTTTGCTTTTATAGTATTCCTTCATATATAAAATCGTTCGTTGTACGGCATGCTCCGCATCCCTGGAGTCGTTAGAAGCCGCAGCGGCGGCAGCAAATAAATAAATGGCCTCCTGCAGGTTAATATTGCGCTTAAATCGCTCCATTCCGCTCACAGCCGTTCGTAAATCAAACAATGAATCCATAACGTCCATGAATGGGGCAAACGGCTTTATGAAGAAGGGATAGCCCAAGGCAAAGGAGAGCAGCTCCTTGCCATCCTCTTCAACACTCGCGGACGCGGCTTCAAACTCAAGCGAATAATACTGAATCCGTCCATCCACCGTTCCATTGACCTCTATAGTTGAATTGGGCTCAAACAGAACGCAGGTGCCTGGCTGAAGCAATATAGGATGTCCTTGGAACAACACAGCTGCCGTTCCTTGCGTTATGGCCAATAACGTATATGCCCTAGCGTTTTGAGACAGCGCTGGTAACCCTCCAGTACATGAACCTTTGGTAATCTGAACCCAGCGGAGCTGCAAATCATCTAGGTGTTCACCCTTATCCGCCATTCGACCTTGTTCCCCTCCCAATATGATAACCGTTCTCAAAAATGCTATCATTTTATTGTAGCGGAAAAATGCCCAAGCGTAAACGGCTGAAGCCATCCTTTGGCGGCAAAGCTTCCGTTTCGCGTAGAAACATAGAGAAAGGATGGAAAAACCATATCCTTTCCTATATTTATAAAAAAAAGCTTTCCCATTGAATCAGGAAAGCTTCATTGCTAGCTGTTCGTTTATTTTTTGAATAACTGCATCGTTTCATCCAGCAAAGCGTCGGTCGAAAACAACGTATAGGACCACCATTTATCATGCGGTACGATATATACTTTGCCATTTTTCACTGCGGAAAGGCTTTTCCAAATCGCCGATTGCTGCATTTCTTCAAAAAATTGCTCTGAACCCGGCTGCGTAATATCTACCTTCACGATCAACCGATCCGCATCATAATCCGGCAGTTTTTCAAGCGATAGCGAATCGGTATACACAAAATAATCTTCGCTATCATCAATTTGCTTCTGAATGGATGGCAGCGGTTTAAGCCCCAGCAAATCATAAAGCACATGCCCCATGTTGCGATTGCCAGCTACCTGGAACGAGTTTTTAAAAATTTGGATCGCAGCAACTGTCTCATCTGGCTCAACATACTGCTTAATCTCTTCCTTGTATTTCGCCGCTTTCTCCTCATGCTGCTTAATCCACTGCTCGGCCTCTGCTTCTTTCCCTACTATACCGGCTATGAACTTCAGCTGCTCATACAAGTTTACTCCCCATGGATAAATTACCGTAGGTGCAATTTTGCTCAGCTGGTCAACAACATCGGCTTCAACAAAGGAAGAAGCAATAATAAGATCCGGCTTCAATTCCAAAACCGACTCATAATTAATCGGATAATCTCCAGCGATCGTAATTTGATCTTTATAACTATTTAAATAATAATCCGGTGTAATTTCATAATTCAAGCCGCCAATCGGCGTAATACCTAGTGCCAGCAATGGCGTAGTAGCACTCACTGAAAAAATGCGCTGCGGATTAGCCGGAATTTCCTTCTCTCCGTATGAGTCAGTGACTATACGTGTATTAGAAGCGGCAGCTGGCTCCTGCCCCGTCGCTGCATTTGTCTGTTGTGCTGGAGACGCTGTTGATTCCGAGCCCGAATTTGCCGCTGTACCACAGCCTGCGAGAACGATTAGACATCCTATAAGCAGCGTTGCTAACCTAATCGTGTATTTCCTTGTTCCATTTACCACCGAACCCACCCTTTTCTGTTTCTTCATTGATAGTAATTCTCACTGCTATGCCATTATACACAATCAAACCTACAAGCAACATGGAAAATCGGGCGTACTTTACTGGATAAATTGGAGGAAGGACCTTGATAAAAAACATCAAAAAACCCTTCTTATCTTTTTCAGATAAAAAGGGTTGAATTTAATTAAATGGCGCGCGTGGAGGGACTTGAACCCCCACGTTGTGAAACGCCAGATCCTAAGATTGGTGAGTACCTAGGCGGTGATTCATTCCGCTCGTTTTAGCGAAAATTGTTATAATATCAAGTTTTCTCGCCGATTGCAAACTTTTTTTCGAAATCCAAAACATCGATTTTTGCACAGATTTAGCGAGTGCATATTCCCTATTGCTTAGTGCAACCGATAAGCAGTCTTCGCGCTAATCTTTTTCTCACTAATCCTTCCCGAGGAAAGGATGATTTATTCCATGAAAACTCACGGCCAACACCACGAACGGTCTCATCCGTACCTGCTAAGGCTTCTTCAAATTTTTATGGCAAGACGGCAATAAGGGAACCAATCTGGCAGAAGGACTTAAGGTGATGAAAGCCCAAAATCAAATGCTGGTCACCTTTACCGATCGTACCGATTCAAATGACGTGTGCTAAAGCACTTATACGGTTCATACAGGAACGCGGTACACTACCATTTGAAGAAATCTGGATTACCTTGAACAACAAATCATTGCAAAAAAGTGGCACTCAAAGGTGTTCGGGGCTCCTGCCATACCTTCCGACACACAATGGCAAAAATGTACCTTTTCAATGGCGGCGATCTCCTTACACTTCAATATATTTTGGGGCATTCCACGTTGGATATGACTCGCCGCTATATCGCATTTTTCGGCAACGACATTCATCTGCAGCATCAAAAATCCAGCCCTTTTGAGTTTTTACTGCAATCCGCTGAACAGGAGGCGGAATAACAATGGCGCGTCGAAACAATAGCTTGCAGTCTCCTGAGCAATCCGTCGAGCCGCAAAACCAGCAAATTACGTTCGAACAGGCCGTCAGATCATTTATTTTGAACGGTGTGTTGTCCATAGGCGCAAAGAAAGACGCGTACACCTTCAGTAATTATACGTTTGGTTTGTTCCTCCTCCAAAGTCCCAGTTTTTCTAGGTTGATTGAATACCAACAAAAACGTTAATGCAGCGAAGTGCTTTGTAGCCATTTCAGGATCGGGCACATTGAGTAATCCGGTTTGTCCAAACTCTGTAAACCTCCTGATAATCCCCTCTTCCGTCGCGTTGTCCAGCCTTTCTAGGAATAAGGCTGGCAGATTCGCGGCTTCCGTCAGAACTAGACGGATCAAAGCGGTGTAATCGGACGAACCATTCGCAGAATCAACAATTTGTTCGCAAAATAAGATGAGCGCCTGATTCAAATCCTTGAATTCCCTGAGGTGGTCTGAAATTCCTTGCTCAATCATGTCCAGAACCGCCGAACTGGTTTCTTCGAGAACAGTGAGCAATAAGTTCTGTTTGTCCCCATAATAATCATAAACTGTCCGTTTGGAAACTCCCGCTTTAGCTGCGACCGTATCGACGCTGGTACGATCAAACCCCTCTGAAAGAAACAGGTCTCGTGCCGCCGCAATAATTTTAGCTCGTTTGTCTGAAGAGCCTTTGCGGATTTTCTTGTTTTCCGTATGATCCATTCTCAAGTTTCCCCCTAGTATGAGCAAATAATTCAAAACTCGTTGTTTCGCTTTACAAATTACACTATACGGTGTAGTATATCATTTGTGGCATAACAAAGCAATAATCAAGGAGGGTTTTATCCATGAAAACCATGCAATCTTTTGTTGATGTTCTCATTGTCGGAGCCGGACCAACCGGACTTACACTTGCGTGCGACCTTGGCCGTCGAAACGTAGACCATCGCATTATTGAACGAAGCACCTTGTATAACGTAGCATCTCGCGCCAAAGGAATCCAGCCCCGCTCGCTTGAAGTCATCGATGATTTGGGGGCCGTTCGCTACCTTGTTGACACAGGCGTCGTGGATTTGCCTGTCCGTTATTATACCCCAGATGGCAGAA
This sequence comes from Paenibacillus sp. JT22N15, assembly GCF_059383755.1. Taxonomy (NCBI): domain Bacteria; kingdom Bacillati; phylum Bacillota; class Bacilli; order Caryophanales; family Paenibacillaceae; genus Paenibacillus; species Paenibacillus sp. JT22N15. The sequence goes on from NZ_JBXENV010000014.1 coordinate 215,274, forward strand.
GCGTGGACAAGCCGGCTATTACCGTGGCAGCCAGCGCCGAACTTGAGACACCTTATCGTGATCCGGTCTGGATTGCTCAGTTTGATGTGGAAAAAGCATTGCGCGACCGATATGCGTTGCTTGGCGGTCAAGTTGAGTTGGGCGTGGAAGCAGTTGGGCTTGTTCAGGATTCGGATGGTGTAACGGTAATCGTGAATACACCACAAGGAGAAGAGCAAATTCGCGCCCGATATGTAGTTGGCGCTGACGGGGGCAAAAGCAATATCCGCAAGTTTATTCATTTGCCGCTGATTGGGGAAACACACGATCATGAGCGGTGGTACCTTGGCGATGTACGTTTGGAGGGGCTGGATCGTGACCATATCCATATCTGGACATCTCCAGAGGGGATGGTCGGGGTGACACCATTGCCGAATTCGGACATTTGGCAACTTCAGGCTACAATTGCAGCAGAAATCGAAGAACCGGAGAAGCCGTCACTAGAAGAGTACCAAGCCATGATTGACCGACGAGCAGGCGCCGGACGTGTCCGGCTCACGGATGCCTCATGGCTATCCATCTACCGGATCAACGTCCGCATGGTTGAATGTTACCACAACGGCAGAGTTTTCCTTGCTGGCGATGCCGCTCATGTTCATTCGCCGGCCGGTGGCCAAGGCATGAATACGGGGATACAAGATGCTTACAACCTCGGATGGAAGCTGACAGCCGTCATACGAGGAGCAGGCCCCGCCTTGCTCGACACGTATAATGAGGAGCGCCACCCCGTAGCTCGAGCCGTGCTTGAGGACAGCACAAAGAAGATGGGAGGGGTCGTAGGAACGGCGACTGAAAGCATAGCGTTGTCCCAATCCTTAAGCGCCATATCCGACGATCTGACGAGCGGACTTCTCATTTCTTACCGGTCAAGTTCTCTTACCCGTCCGTCTGCTCGAACGAATGTTACCCGTTCATTGCCCGGAGATCGTGCTCCTAATGCCGAGAGTCTTCAAGGCACAGGGCTCGCTGGAAGTGCTTTTGACCTGTTCCGCGGCCCACACTGGACGCTATTAGCTTTTGTAAATTGCTCAGATCATCCTTCTTTGGAGAACTTCACTTACGACGAACTCCACGTGCATTGCATTCTGCCCTCCCATGCGGGGGAAGCCAAAGGCATAATCGACACGGCAGGAAATGCCTATCGAGTATACGATGTAACAAACGAAGAACTCATATTGATTCGTCCCGATGGTTATATTGCGCTACGCACCCCTATTGAGGACACTTCATCGATTCCACAATACTTGAACTCTATTTATCGCGCTATTTGATTTGAGTCAGGCTGGCGGGCATTCTCAGATGCCGCCGGCTCTTTTATAGAATGCATTCAATCAAGGCTATGGAGGGACTGTTACTATGGAAGATATTATTCGAACCGTTAACCTGACAAAGCAATACGGAAATAAAGTCATAGTGGATGGGGTTTCGATTTCCGTTAAGAAGGGAGAAATCTATGGCTTCCTAGGGTTAAACGGCGCCGGGAAAACGACAACTATCCGTGCCCTTCTCGGCATGAGCAAGCCTTCTTCCGGAGAAGTATATCTATTCGGTCAGCGATGGACCAACCGGAATTTCGACTTGTCCAGACGGGTAGGTTATATGGTGGAAGTCCCTTATGCTTATCCCCAGTTTACAGTTAGGGAAAACTTGAACTTGATGGCCAGGTTGCGAGGATTAATGGTTCCAAGGACAGTTAACGATATGATGGAGCAATTAAAATTGGCTGAATACGCGAATACCAAGGCCAAAGATTTGTCACTGGGCAACGCGCAAAAGCTTGGATTGGCCAAAGCATTAATTCATAAACCGGACGTTCTGATTCTTGATGAACCAACCAATGCGCTTGACCCCGCGGGAATTGTAGAAATTCGTGAAATGCTTAAAACTCTAGCAACTCAACATGGTGTTACCGTCTTTATATCGAGCCATATCCTTGAGGAAATCTCCAAATTGGCTTCTCGAATCGGTATTATTCACAAGGGTGTACTCCTGGAGGAACTTACAACAAAAGACTTTGAAGCAATTCGCCGAAAGCAGTTGATGATCGGAACGAAGGATGCTTGGAAGGCTCTATCTATTCTATCTGACTCTGGGTATACGGTACATTCGACTTCGAATAACTGCCTAGCGCTAACGGATGATCATGCCGTTAATCATCCCGAACATATTGCGAAATTGCTTGTGCATCATGAAGTGCCGCTCGCCATGCTTAAAATTGAAGAAGAGAATCTGGAGCATTATTTTTTCAAAGTAATCAGAGCTCGAGGAGGGAACAACGAATGAGACAGTTGTTGACAGCCTGCAGCGTTGAGATTTATAAATTGCGTCGATCCTTTGTTTTATGGGGGACGCTTCTGTTCACCTTGTTCGTTATCACGTTGTTCCTGGGGCAGTCCGATTGGTCTTCCTTTTTTGAAAAGATTGTGTTTTTGTATGCATCCGTATTTGGGCTGCTGGGATTTGGATTGATAACAAGCTGGACATTTGGCCGTGAGTATTCCGATCGAACACTTAAGGATCTGCTAGTGCTGCCTATATCGCGCGGTAAAATAGCAATTGCCAAATATACCGCAATTGTATTCTGGTGTATTGTGATGATGCTGATCAGCTTAGCATACGCCGTAATAGTTGGTTTCGCATCTGGACTACCTGGATTCTCATCAGCAACTGTACAGCATTATTTTTTCCTGATACTTACAATTGGAATTCTTCACCTATCTATAAGTGCACCTCTTGCCCTATTGGCCTGCATTTCACGCGGTTATCTGGTACCGATCGGCTTTGCTTTTACAACTTTGATGCTGGCACTGGTAATCGGGCCAACCGCTATTGGTGCTTATCTACCTTGGTCTGTTCCTGCTTTGCATTTGAAGGAAAACGGAGTAGCTCTTTTCCCCTTGACGGGCATTAGTTATTTTCTGGTATTCATAACAGGACTAGCAGGCTTCATTGGGACGGTTAAATGGTTGCAAAACAGGGAGCAACGATGAGTGTCCCCATAACCTCAAACAAGTTATTCGGTAGATCCCGGACATATCTTTACAACCGTGATTCCCTTATCGTTTACTTCCGCCAAAAAAGCCTCACTCCAGGACATAACAAATGACATTGTTCCGCTTATATACGACCATAAACTGCATAGGTTGAAAAGCGACTGTGGCAGTCACATTAATAATGTCCCGGATTTACGCTAAAAGCATGACTTTGCAAGAAGAAATGCGTTGTCGCGGCGCACTGGCGGGGAAGTGGGGGGGGGCCCACAGGGTG
>NZ_JBXENV010000015.1:0-198604 GCF_059383755.1 Paenibacillus sp. JT22N15
TCCGGTATTAGCATTCGTTTCCGAATGTTATCCCAGTCTTACGGGCAGGTTACCTACGTGTTACTCACCCGTCCGCCGCTAAGCATCAGGAGTGCAAGCACTCCATCAACTTCGCTCGACTTGCATGTATTAGGCACGCCGCCAGCGTTCGTCCTGAGCCAGGATCAAACTCTCCATTTAGGTGTTTGACTTGCTCATTACTTAACTAGCTATTTAAAACATTGTTTGGATTTTGACGTGATCCATTTGTTCAGTTTTCAAGGAACTTGTTTGTCACATTTTGTAGTGACAGTTGTATATGTTATCACCATTCTTCGACAGTGTCAACAGCTTATTTTATTATTTATTTCTCAATATTTCTGCTGTGTAACGCGATGTCTCCGAAGCGACAAGAAGTAATATACCATGTCCATTTTCGAAATGCAACTACTTTCGCAAAAAACTTTTGATTTTTTATTAAATCACCTTTGAATCCTTAGCCCTTATAACGAAAAAAGTGCCGCGCACGTCCCAAAACCCAGGCGTGGCGGCACTTTTCGGTCCCTTACGCTTCGTTTCCTTCTAATAAACGCTGCAATTCGGCTTCATCTTCAATAACGGTAACACCAAGCTCCTTCGCTTTCGTGAGCTTGCTGCCTGCATTTTCGCCCGCAATGACATAATCCGTCTTCTTCGACACGCTGCCGGATACTTTCGCTCCGCATGCTTCGAGCTTCTTCGCAGCTTCGTCGCGGCTCATGCCGGATAATGTCCCTGTAATGACCACCGTTTTGCCGCTGAATACACTATCTTCCCGTACAACGGCTTTATGCTCCGCTTCCGCGCTTACACCTGCAGCCCGCATACGGGCGATGCTGTCAGCCATTACCGGATCGGCAAAGAAGCTTACAATACTCTCCGCTACAATACCTCCGATATCAGGCAGCTCCACCAGCTCTTCCGCCGAAGCGGCCATAACAGCATCCAGGCTGCCATAATGATCTGCTAGCGTCCGCGTGGTGGACTTCCCTGTATTCGGAATCCCGAGCGCATATAGAAATGCCGTCAAATCCCTGCTCTTGGACTTCTCGAACGCATCAAGCAGCTTGCGCGCCTTCCGTTCGCCGAACCGTTCAAGCTTAATCAGATCGTCATACTCCAGCGCATACAGATCAGCAGGGTCATGCACCTTGCACTCTGTAAACAGCTGTTCAGCCGTCATAACGCTGAATGTATCAATATCCATCGCATCGCGCGAGGCAAAATGCGTAATACGACCGATCATTTGCGGACCACAGCCTAAGCGGTTGTTGCAAAACAAATGCGCGCCGCGCTGCTCAAGCTCTGTGCCACAAGAAGGACACTGCTCTGGAAAGACGATTTCCTGGCCATCTATTTCATCGGTTTTGCCGAGTATTTCCGGTATGACATCGTTGGAGCGGCGAATGGTTACGAACGTACCAAGCGCAAACTTAAGATTTTTCCGTTCAATATCGCCTATATTGTTGAGTGTGCAGTTTTGCACCGTCACTCCGGCAAGCTCAACGGCTTCGACGCGTGCGACAGGCGTTATTTTGCCAGTACGGCCAACTTCCCAAGAAACGGATTGCAATATAGTTGCCGCTTCTTCCGCTTCGAACTTAAATGCAACCGCCCAGCGCGGAAACTTGTCTGTATAGCCGAGCGCTTCACGAGTGCGGATATCCGTGAGCTTGACCACAGCTCCATCTATTAAATAATCGAGATCGGTACGGCCCTCTGCCAAACGCTCCAGTTCCGCCGCCACCTCTTCAATCGTATCAAAGTAGACTGCATACGGATTTACTTTAAACCGGTTGTCCCGCAAAAACTGCTGCATTTCCTGATGGGTGGTGAATGCCAGCTCTTCCGAATAGCCTATATTGTAGAAAAAAGCGCTCAGCTTCCGCTCAGCCGTCGTCTTAGGATTTAAGTTGCGCAGGGCGCCAGCAGCTGCATTGCGCGCGTTTTTGAGCGGCTCAGCAGCCGTCTGATTGTACTTCTCCAGCACCGACAGCTGCATAATACCCTCGCCTTGCACCTCAATCAAACCCTCCCGATAAGGAATCGTGAGCGGGACAGAACGAATCGTCTTCACCTGTGCCAGAATCCCTTCGCCTATCGCGCCATTGCCCCGCGTAGCCGCCTGAATCAGTTGTCCATCCTCATAGGTCAAGTTCAGCGTCAATCCATCGAACTTCAGCTCAATAACATAGCTTGGGTCTGGGAGCGGATCAACATCTGGATTTTTCGTATTATAATCGTTTACCGCCCGCAGCATCCGCTGGTTCCAGGCATGCAGCCCTTCAATGTTTTGCGCCTTGTCCAAGCTCCACAGCTTGGCCCGGTGACGATGCGGCTCAAAGCCCTTAAGCAGTTCTCCCCCAACACGCTGCGTTGGCGAATCAGGAAGCACGGTTCCCGTCTCCTTCTCCAATGCGACCAGCTCATCATAAAGCTTGTCATAATCAGCATCGTCAATGGACGGCTGATCCAGCGTGTAATACTGGTAGTTATGTGCGTTAATTTCATCGATTAGCGTAATCATTCGTTCGGTTTGGGCAGGCGAAGCTGCAGCTGTTTCCGCTTGGTTCATTTCCACAGCAAATGTCCCCTTTCAATAATGAGCTAAACTTTCGTTATTGGCGCAAAGCCTGCAAGCAGGCGTTTCACCCCTGTCGGAGCGGGAAAAGCGATCTGAAGCTCCATATCATTGCCTGTTCCTTTCACGGAAACGATAACGCCTTCGCCCCATTTGCCGTGGGCTACCCGGTCGCCGGCAGCGAACTGCTTCGCGCCTGCATCACCAGCTGCGCCCGCTGCACCTGCACCGGCTGCTTGCGGCGTGCTTACTCGAACGCCGCTGCTTGTGCTCGTGCCAAGAGATCGGCCGCCAGAGCCAAGCCCGCCATTTGCCGCCGGACGCGAAGGAGCCGTACGTCCGCCTGAGCCGAAGCCAGTCGAGCTTCCAGCGCCGTACCTGCTGCCTCCTCCACTGCGGCCAAAACCGCCCGAAGCGGAAGCATCCTTTTTGAGCTCGCTCGGCACTTCATCCAGAAAGCGTGAAGGCATATTCGATGCGGTCCGTCCGAATAAGGTGCGCATCCGGGCCGAAGTCATAAACAGCTGCTTCTCTGCCCGGGTTATGCCTACATAGGCAAGTCGGCGCTCCTCCTCCAGCTCATCATTGTCGCTTAAGGCGCGGCTGTGCGGGAAGATGCTCTCCTCCATGCCAATAATAAAGACAACTGGGAACTCCAAGCCTTTGGCGCTATGCATCGTCATCAGTACAACAGCGTCACTTGGGGCAGCATTGCCCTGCTCATCCTGTTTATCCATGGAATCAATATCCGCAATGAGAGCGAGATCGGTCAGGAAGGATACGAGCGTCTTGTCTTCGTTGCGATTCTCAAAGTCCATCGTAACGGACAGGAACTCGTCAATATTTTCGACCCGTGCCGTCGATTCCAATGTTTTCTCGCGCTGAAGCTCCAGCTTGTACTGGGTCATCTCCAGCACCTTCTCCGTCAGCTCCGTCACCGACAAATATTCAACCATGCCGGCAAGGTTGCTGATCATTATATAGAACTCTCCAAGCAGCGCTTGCGTACGGGCATTGATATCCAGCCCCTGTAAATTGCCCAAAACGTTGAAAATCGAAGTGCCGCTCCGCGCTGCCTCCTCGGCCAGCTTGCCTACCGTCGTATCGCCAATGCCGCGCTTCGGCACATTAATGACGCGTGCAAGGCTAATATCGTCATCCGGGTTGGAAATCAGCCGCAAATAAGCGAGCAAATCTTTAATCTCTTTGCGATCGTAGAACTTGATGCCGCCAACGATTTGATAAGGAATATCCGACTTGATCAAAATTTCCTCTATGACCCGCGACTGAGCGTTGGTCCGATACAAAATGGCGTGATCTGCAAATTTGCGTCCGCTATTTTTATTTTTGCGAATTTCGCCTGTTACAAAATAACCCTCGTCATGCTCAGAATCCGCCTGATACACCGTAATTTCGTCTCCGGCACCTTGGTCGGTCCAAAGGTTCTTCGGCTTGCGTCCGGTGTTGAGGCTGATGACCGCATTCGCCGCATTCAAAATATTGGCCGTAGAACGATAGTTCTGCTCCAGCATAATCGTCTGCGCTTCGGGATAATCGCCCTCGAAATTCAAAATATTCGTAATGTCCGCTCCGCGCCAACGGTAAATCGACTGGTCGCTATCGCCGACGACGCAAATATTGTGATGCTTGTCTGCGAGCATGCGGCACAGCATATATTGCGCACGGTTCGTATCCTGATACTCATCGACATGGAGGTAACGGAATTTGTTCTGGTAAAAATCCAGCACCTCCGGCACTTCCTGGAACAGTTGAATCGTCTTCATAATCAAATCGTCGAAATCGAGCGAGTTGTTGCTTTTGAGCCGCTTCTGATAGGACTTATACACCTTAATGACGATATCCTGAAAATAGTCCCCCGCCTTCTGCTCATACCGCTCCGGCGTTAGCAGCTCATTCTTCGCGGCGCTAATGGACGCTTGAACAGCCTTCGGCTCGAATTTCTTCGTGTCGATATTCAGATCCTTCATGCAATTGCGAATAACCGACAGCTGATCGCCTGAATCCAAAATCGTAAAATTCGAAGTAAAGCCAATCCGGTCAATGTCCTTGCGCAAAATCCGCACGCACATCGAGTGGAACGTTGATACCCAAATATCGTTGCCCGACGGGCCAATCAGTGCGCTAACTCTGTCACGCATTTCACGCGATGCCTTATTCGTAAAGGTAATCGCCAAAATGCTCCAAGGCGCTACGCGCTTCTTCTCAATTAAATAAGCTATCCGATGGGTTAATACGCGGGTTTTGCCGCTGCCCGCTCCCGCCATAATCAATAGCGGCCCATCGGTTGCTTTTACCGCTTCGCGCTGCGGTGGGTTAAGCTTCTGTACCGCCTCGTCGATGCTTATAAAATTAAACATGGTCGTTCTCCTTTGTTCGCATTTGTTCGCCTATCAACAGTGTAGACAACGGGCCGTGAAGTGTCAATTTACCGATGCAAATAAATCCCTAAATAGACGGTTGTTTTTATAAAAGCTAGGCTTCGTTTCTTGTATGCTTGCGAATCGTGTTGTGAACGGCAGGCACAGTAGCCAGTGCTGCCTCCAAATCTGCATAAATAATATTGCCGACGACGACGGTATCGCAAGCCGATGCCGCCTCGCTCGCCTTCTCTGCGCTGTCGATGCCCCCACCATAAAATAGCTGGGCCTGCGCGATCGTATCATACGCTTTGTGAACGAGTGCCATGTCGCCGTAACGTCCGCTGTATTCGATATAAATGACGGGTAGGCGCATGAGCCGGTCTGCCATTTGCACATGCGCAAGCAGCTGCTCCTCGTCCAAGTCGGCATTCGCGCCTGTCAGCTTGGCCGCGGTCGCTTCTTCATTCAATATAATATAACCTTGCGCCGCCGTTTCCTCCCAAGGAATGAAAGAGCCGAATGCTTGCAGCCCTTCTGTCTGGCGGCCATTAATCCACTCTGCCTGGCTCGTGTTCAATACGAGCGGCACGAAATAGCCATCAAAGCCGGGAACCGCCGCATCCATCGTCGATACCTCCAGCGCGCAATCTACCGCATAACGGCGAATGCGCGCCATTAAATCTACTGTATTTTCAAATGTTACGCCACTAGAGCCTCCTACTAATACAGCGTCTGTACCCGACATGCAAATTGCATCCAGCTCCTCATCCGAGATGCTGCGCTCCGGGTCCAGCTTAAATACATGTCTCCAACCTGCATACCATTGTACGTCCATCCTCAACATTACCCCGCTTATCCCTATCCGTTATGCGACTCACTTAGGAGCTACGAGGAAATTAGTACCGCTTTTGTTGACAAAATCTCCACGGTTTTGGGAGTTTTGCCAACAAATTAGCGGTACTTTCTTTCGTCGCAGTCTCTTGTCGTTATGAGCGCTTCAGTTATTTCAGTAAATACGGCTCTAAATTGCAGCCTGCTTCTTCCTATGCTAAGCGAGCCGCATGGCGGTGTCAAACAACTTCGATAAGCTCAAAATTCGCCCTTGAGAGTGATCTGGTCATCTCCTTCAAAAAAGAGCCGGCACTGCGTTTCCCGCAATGCCGGCTCCCCCCTCTTGCTGCTTTCTTACTTCACCAATTGTCCGCGCGTTACGCCGATTTGGTTCGTTGCTTTCAGCGTACGCCATACTTTAGTGCCCGTAATACGGCCATCGAGCGCATCGCGGTAAAGGGACAATACTTCCGTCACCCGCTCCGGCGTTTCTTCCAAAAACTCGACGCGGAACGATGGAATGCCCAGCTCCAAAAATTGCTTAATATATTCAGCGCCTGATTGCTCAATCGCATTGTACACCGTATTGCGGCAGCCTTCGTCTACGCGAACCGGATGGGACATGCCAATACGATCCTGCAAGGAAGCGCGCGAATCTTCACATGGGCGTCCACAGTTCGTGAAGTTGGTGCCTTCACTCATGAAGGTGCAATAGACGCAGTGCTCCGTATGGAACATTGGCAAATGCTGCTGGATTACGACTTCCAGCTTCGCTGTATTAGCCTTGTTCAGCATGTCCATCATTTGCTGAATGTTCAGGTCGTAAGACGGCGTAATCATATCGAGGCCAACTTCTTCAAAAAGCTTCACTGTCTTGTGATTAGCCACATTAAGCGAGAAGTCGCCAATCAGCTTAGGGAATGGCTGATCTGGGTTTTCGGCCTTAGCGCGCAAATAATAATAAAGCGCACCCGTATTACGGACAAGCACAGCATCTGGCTTAAGCTTCAAAATGTTAGCATGGTAGCCGTTTTCACCCGGCATATGAATGCGCGGGGTTGCCAGGGCGATCGGCTTGCCAGCCGCACGCGCCAGCTCTACAGCTGCCGGAAACTGCTTAATAAATTCAAAATCAGCATAAATCATATCGACATCGGCGGCGATTGCCGCTTCGACTTGCGGCAAGCCGCGGCATAGAGCCGTCAGGCGCGGCGCAAGATCGCCTTCGTGCGAATAGCCGGAGACAGCTGCTGGAACAGCTTCTTGATCCGCGGTATAGGCCAGCGGGTCGATGTTATTTTTCACATAGACGGGCGGCTTCGGACGTTCTCCAGCCAAATGCTCCACCGCTTCGCGGCGCATCCGGTTAAGCTCGCGCACGGGCACAATAAGTTCGCCCTCAAGCAGAACTTCCAAATGATCGAGCTGATAAACCGTTCCGCCTAGACGGCCCAGTTGATCATTAAGCAGCTCGGCATCCATCGGACGCTTTTGCGCCTGCTCCAGCATCAGTTCGGATACTACTTCTACCGTCGTTCCTTTTTGCATATCTGTCCATATCGTCCGCAGCGGCTCGCCAAGCTTGCCTGTTACCGAAACATGAAGCGGGAAAACGCGGTAGGGCTTTTCCGTCTCATAGGTCGCACGCAGACGCTTATCCAGCGCCGGGTCATTCGTCTTCCAGACGCGGTCGCCCACATGCACCTTGCGCAAATCAACATCGCTGCGCCCTGGAACGAGCTCCAGCAGCGTGCCTTCCTGCGCTTCGCCTTCAATCTTCACGCCTTGGCGGCGAATGTCGTAGACGCGGCCGCCCTCTTCCTTCTTCGTCGGATCGCCAGCGTCGAAGACGATGCCATCGCCACGCTTAAGCGGAGCTTCCAGACGCACCGTTACCGCATCGCGGAGAATCCGCTCGACACGGCCAATGAAGACACCCCGGCTTTTTGGGAACGTGCCTTCGACGAGCATTTTATTGTTCGTGCCCGACAGGAAGCCATGTGTGAAGCCGCGCGAGAAGCTTTGCTGCAATTCGCGAACTTCCTCTACCGATGGCTTGGACAGGTCGCCGTCAAAATATTTATCAATCGCCTTGCGGTATTTGCTGACCACATTGGCTACGTATTCCGGGCTTTTGAGACGTCCCTCGATTTTGAAGGAAACGACGCCTGCTTCAATCAGCTCAGGCACGAGATCGATCGCCGCCAAATCCTTCGGTGACAGCAAATACGAAATATCGCCCATCGGCTGATGCTTGCCATCGACCATCAGATCATAAGGCAGACGGCACGCCTGCGCGCATTCGCCGCGGTTCGCCGAGCGTCCGCCCCACATTTCCGACGTTAGACACTGACCGGAATACGATACGCATAATGCGCCATGCACGAATACTTCCATCGGAAGCTTCGCTTGTTCGCCGATCGTTTTGATTTGCTTTAAGTTATTTTCGCGGCCGAGAACGACGCGCTCCATATTAAACGGCTTCGTAAATTCCACCGCTTCCGGAGAAGTAATCGTCATCTGCGTCGAGCCATGAATCGGAAAATCCGGGGAAAGCTCGCGAATGAGCTTCACTAGTCCCAAATCCTGCACGATAACCGCATCCACACCTGCATCTATACACATTTCAATGAGCGTCTGAGCATCGCGAAGCTCGTCCTCAAACACTAGAATATTAAAAGTCAAAAAGCCCTGCACGCCATAGCTGTGCAAAAAGGCCATAATCTCAGGCAGCTCCTCGCTGCGGAAATTATTCGCTCTCGCACGCGCATTGAATTTTTCCACACCAAAAAAGACAGCATCCGCACCGTTCGCAACCGCCGCCCGCATACATTCCCAGTCGCCTGCCGGAGCAAGCAACTCTACATCTTGACGCGTTATATTTGCTTTCATAGTACCGCACATTCTCCTCAATAGTTAGCAATCTGTTGCTACTAGTGTAACAAACCGCCGCCAGCTATTCCACCATACATTGTTGACAAAATAATAGAATCATAAGCAAAATGCTGCAAAAGCGCTATTTTATGATTTTTTTAAGAAACGATGCTTTTTAGAATACTTCCTTATCGAATGGTTGATAGTGAACGGTTTTGGCTTCATATTGATTCTCTTTATACGGTATGACAATCGTAGCACTATCTTCAATAAACTGAGCCGGTATATGCATATCAATTTTTCCCCAACCCACATCTACAGGAATTTTCGCGAGAAGCTTTTTCAAGTCAGTAGTATATACTTCAATCATTATTATTTGATCCTTATAATGAAAATTGTAGCCCTCAATGTTTAATCGTTTATTATGCTCTAACGTTACTTTAGCTCTATAACGACTAATTTCCACTTCATCTGATTCTTCAAAGGGAGCTTCAGGATAGTCACGCTTCAGCATACGGACGTTCTCTTCAATAAGATTTACATCTTCACTCATACCATCGCCTTTTTCTATTTCTTTATCTACTAGGGTAACCTCCATATTCATTTTATTTAAAAATTGGGTATAAGAAGGTCCTTTTGTTTCAGTCACCACTAAACCAAGATATTCATTCCATGTCCCTAATGGAAGAAAAATATTATTACCTCTTTTAATTACATCACTATCCTTCATTAAGAGTGATGCACGACGTTCATTTCTAGAAAAGGTTATATTTTCTTTGCCCACAGAATAATCAATATGGAAGGCTTCGGAAAACTCTTTCAAGGGGACATAATACTTCTCATTCAAATAAAAAGCATTTTGGTCTTTCGACTCAAGCACAGTACTACCTGCTTTAATTACTACAGGAACAGCGACTATGAAAAAATCGTCATAACTAAAAGTTGTCCAGCCCGAATACATAAATTCATCTAAATAAGGATCATATTTAGCTTTTATACTCGAAAGACTTGAAAAACTGGTGAAGTACATTGGATAATCAGAAATTATACCTAGACTGTATTCACTAACATATAGATTGTCGGAAACCCAAGTTACCCCCGTCATTTCTTTGTTATAAGGCGATTTATATTTTTTAACCAATTGGAATTTATCCAGGCTAATCATATAAACAACTGAGGACTCCACCTTTTTTCCTTTGTTGGTTTCCACCGTTAAAAGCAGATTTTTTTCATGAGGCGAAGCGAATGCCTTAATATCGGATGCGTAACCTTCAAAGAAAACGTTAGTTTGACCGTTTTTAACGGCTGTTACTTTCCATTTAGGGGGGCTGAACTTTCGATTTTCTTCCAGCGTTACTTTTGCATCTCCTGCTGTAAATGTACGAGAACGTATTTTTTCAGTAGCATGATACTTGGCCTTATTTGCTATAACTTTTATTTTCTTGCCCTTTTCCCCACCAAATAGTATTTGATGACAATCATTAAGCTTCGAATCCGAACAATAAACCATATAATCTCTGCCTTCAGGAAGAGGATTCACGCTATAGTCGGTATTCCCAACCTGATAGCCTCCTATCATGACTCCTCCCGTAAAAACAGGTTGATTATCGGCTAATGAGTAATATTTCGAATTCGAACCTTTTGACTTAATGGAGTATAAACCAATACCTGAATTCAAATAAGCTTCTTGATCTTGTTTCAATGAAAACTCGTTGATCTTCCTTAAAGTAAGCATTGCATAATCAAACTCATAAATGATTACTACCCTTTGCTTTGATTTATTTATCAAATCAACCAAACCATAACCTTTAAGACCTGAAGGAGTATTCTCTACAACACTGGCTATTCCGTTGTGTAAATACCCATCACCTACTTGCGGAAGTAAAGATTCATCAGTAAACCTATAATCCGCACGTTTAACCAAGCCTGTATCGTAGCTTATTTTATAAGTTGTTAAATTAACCGAGTCACCAAAAACCCAATAATCAAAATCAATCATATGCCTTAATCTTTGTTTCTCCGTTGCCGGAGCTTCCGCCATGCCTAGTGCCGGCACCGAGGAAAATATCATAATCAAACTTAATAGTATTTTGATTGACATATTTATACGCATTTTGTATCCCCCTGAACAATATGCTTTTATAGCAAAACATCCCGCATTATGAGGAGCAAGACTCCAAATACGGGATGAATAACTATTTTAAATTACGGCTTATTAAAATATTTACTTGCTCTCTGACTGCTTCGCAGCCTCTTCGTTCTCAATCTTCTGCCCATCGCTCAGCGTATGCTGGCCGGAGACGACAACGGTCTCGCCTGCTTTCAATCCTTCCAATACTTCCTGATAGACGCCATTGACGCGGCCCAGTTTAACTGCGCGCTTCTCGGCTGTACCCGCATTGGACAGCATGACGAAAGTTTCGCTGCCTTCACGCACAATGCTCAGCGAAGGAACGGCAATAACCTCTTCCTCTGCAACCGTCGTCAGCTCCACCTGAACGCGTCCGCCTGGTTTTAGCGAGCCATCCGTATTTTCCGTTGTAAGCTCAAGCGCGTACATTCTCGTTTTGGCATTAGGTACCGAAGCGAGGTAGACCACTTTCGCCTTTTTCTTCACCGAAGGGTTATCGGCATTGTAGTAAACGAGCTCTTTCTTGCCTCGTGCAAGCTCGGCCGCTGGTTCGCTCAGCTCGGTTTTAATTGAGATTTGCTTCACATTTTGCACCACAGCTACTACCGTACCTGCATTAATCGTCATGCCCTCGCTCACGGAAAAATCAGTAATCGTACCGTCCGCTGGAGCGGTAATTTGATAGCTGTCCAGCTGAATATCCGCCTGCTCGACGGCTAATCTCGCCGCATCGATTTGGGACTGCAAGCCGGAAAGCGAGCTGCCATTATCCAGATCGGAAAGCTGCTGCTTGGCCGACTCCAGATTGCGGCGTGCGGCATCAATCAAATTTTGATCGTCACCGGCACTAGCTTGAATGTACTGCGTCTCCAGGCTAGCAATATTATTCAGCAAAGTGGAACGGCTTGAAGCTATATCCTGCTTAGCCTTTACCAATGATTGCTCTGCTGCCGTCAAGCTGGTTTCCGCGCGCTTGCGGTCCAGCTCTGCGAGATTCGACTCCAATCGAATGATGGCTTCTCCTTTTTTAACCGTGTCGCCATTGTTCTTCAGCACGCGGGCGATTTTGCCAGAAGCCATTGTCGGGATATCCAGACGTACCGAGGCGCTTACCTCAGCGACCTGCTCGCGCGGATTTCCCATGCTGTGCTTGGCTGCCGCCTCAGTTTTAATGACTGTCACTTGCTGCTCTACTACTGTCTCCTCTGCAGCAGGTGCCGCGCTCGAGCATCCGGCAGCCATTAAAGCCACCGCAAACACGGTTGCGAGTGCGGCTTTGCTTCGCCGCTCCTGCTTGATCAAACGAAAAAACATATGTTCCAGCTCCCCTCTATATTGTTAACCCTCTTAATCATTTATGTGCTAAATGGTTAACCTTCCAAATTAGCAGGCTTATTGAAATCTACTGGTGCAGATTGGCCTTTCCCTTTGCGGAACAGTTTGCCCGTAATCGCTTCAAGCATCTCATATACGACGGGTACAACCACAAGCGTGAGCAGTGTAGAAGTGATCAAGCCGCCGATAACAACGACCGCAAGTCCTTTAGAAATAAGTACGCCTTCACCAGCGCCCATTGCCAGCGGTATCATCGCTACTATCGTTGCGCCTGCCGTCATAATAATCGGACGCAACCGGACTCTGCCCGCTTCAACCAGTGCATGGCGGACGGAGAAGCCTTCATGCCGCAGCTGCTGCGCTCGGTCGAGCAATACGATCGCGTTGGTCACGACGATGCCGATCAGCATCATAAACCCGATGAGCGATGTAATATTAATCGATTCATTCGTAACCAGCAGGCCGAGCAAACCGCCAATAATGGCGAGCGGAAGCGAGAATAGAATTGCAAATGGCGTGCTGGCATTGCCGAAGCACAGAACGAGTATAAAATAAACGATTGCGATAGATACAGCCATAGCCATAAACAGCTGCGTGAAGCTTTCGGCGATGTCTTCCGACACGCCTTGTATCTCGGTAGATACACCCGTTGGAAGCTCAATCGCATCCAGCGCTGCCGCCACTCTTGTGCTGACCTCGGTCTGGTTCGCTGCATCGATGGTAGCCGACATTTTCACGACTTGCGAGCGCGATTCCCGGCTCAAAGCAGCAGGAGCCTGTACTTCCTCTACTTTAGCAACCTCTTGCAAATAAACGATGCCTGCCGTTGGCGATAAAATCGGCATTCTGCCAAGCTTCTCAAGCGAGCCTTTATCTTCATCGCGAAGCTTAACCACCGTGGAATACAAAACATTATCAAAGCGAACATCTCCGAGACGCTGCTCTGCAAGCCACATCCGGACGGAATCTCTGACCCCAGCAGGATTAAGTCCAAGCTCTCTAGCCTTCGTCTGGGAAACGGAAATGCTGATTTCCGTTTTGGCGTCGCTAAGCGTATCGGTGATTTTGGTAAGCTCAGGGAACTCTTTCATTTTATCCTTGATGAGCGCAGCCCCCTGCTCAAGCAGCTGCTGATCGTCACCTTTCAGCACATAAGAGAAGGTTCCGCCGCTAAGGCCTCCACCGCCGCTTGCCATTTGGCCCGTTACTTCTGTGCCTTGGGGCAGCTGGTTTTTAATTATTTCTACATAGTTGTTCAAGACTAGCGTCGCATCCTCTGCTTCGCTGATCTCAGCGGTAAGCGAGGTTGTATAAGGAACGGTATCGTCACTGTCTGCATATCCGACCAAGGACTCCACGAAGGTGAACAGGCTGCCGCCTTGGCTGTCTTTGGCATCCAGCAGCATCTTCTCAATCTCTTGTGACTGCATGTCATTGCTTTCCAGCGACGTTTCATATGGGTATTTCACCTGGAAGAACACAAGCTTCTCCGGACCGCTAGAAGGCAGAAAGTTAACCGCCAAATTCGGTATCGTAATCGCCATTGTCACGATAAGCATAACAAGCGACATCAGCAAGGTTTTGATCCGATTAGACAAACACCATACTAGAATACGCTCATATAGACGCGTTACTTTGCCGTCATGCGCATGCTCATTCTGCTTAATCTGCTTGCGGCTGCGAAGTACGAGCAGCTTTGTCATCATTGGAATGACCGTTAGTGCCACGAGCAGTGAAGCAAGCAGGGCACAAGATACAGTCAGCGCGAACGGCCGGAACATCTGTCCAACGATGCCGCCAACGACAGCGAGCGGCAGGAACACGCCTGCCGTAACGAGCGTCGAGGACGTAATCGCCATGGAAACTTGGCGGGTCGCCATAATGATGACGGATTCGCCGCGCTCCTGCGCTTTTTCCAGATTGCTGTATATGTTCTCAATGACGACGATACTATCGTCCACAATTCGCCCAATGGCGATGAACATGCCGCCAAGCGTCATTATGTTCAGCGTAATATTCATGCTCGACATCATAATCAAGGTGATTAAAATCGAGAGCGGAATCGAGACGAGAACGATCATCGTCATCCGAATATTGCGAAGGAACAGCAGAATCATAAGCGAGGCAAGCGCAACCCCGATTAAGCCTTCCTTCAAAATGCCGCTGATCGATTTTCTAACCTCATCGGCGCCATCGTAGATTTTTTGGAATGTAATCGCTGGCTGCTTGGTCTCCCAATCGGTAAGCACCGCGTTGACTTCATTGGAGAAATCAACCGCATTGGCTTCGCTCATCTTATAGAGACGAATGCCCAGCGCAGGCTGATCGTTGAAGCGGGCAATAAACTTTGATTCGTTTACAGCCTGGACATCTCCCAAATCCTGAAGCAGCACCGTTTGGCCTGTACTCGTCGCAAACTCCAAATTGCGGAGGCCGTAAATGCTGTTCAAATCGCCAGTCACCCGCGCCATCTGCGATTTGCCGTCCAGCTCTACAGAACCGACTGCACCATCCGTCAGAGCAGATTGAATGGCATTCGTTACCTCTATCGCAGACAAGTTGAAGACGGATAAAGCATCTGCATCCAGTAAAATATCAAGCGAGGTTGAACTGACCCCGATCGAATTGACATGGTCAATGCCATTAACGCCTTCCAGCGATGGCTCGATGCTATCCTCATAAAGCTTGTTAAGCTCGGTTTGCGACATGCCCTCCCCGGCATAAAGCGTTAAGTAATAAGCAGGCTGGGAGGAAAAGCCGAAGGTCAGAACTTTTGGCGTACTCGCGCCACCCGGAAGCACTACTTCCTGCAGCATGCTTTCCAGCTCCGTCTTTTTCTCCTTTACATCGTAGCCTTGCTTGAACTGGACAACGATGCTGGAAACATTATCGCTAGACGTTGAGCTGAGTGTATCCAGCCCTTGTATGTTCGCGATTTTATCCTCAATCGGCTTCGTCACCTCATCCATCACATCCATTGGCGGTGCCGGATATGTCGTTTGAATCATGACAACTGGAAAAGAGATATCGGGGATCGTCTCCATTTTCAGAGTCGCCGTTGCGTATAGCCCCCCTCCTACAAGCAGGGCAATCAATATAACCATTGCAGCCACTTTATTCATCGAAAAGCGGATTAAACCATTCAACCAGAACCCCTCCTACTCGCGTGTATACCTCAACGTTAAACTTTCTGTATGAACATAACGTGAACCATGCAAAAAAAATGATGCAAGCGACCATTTTTTTTGCAGCGTTCGCCTTCGCAGAAGTGAAATGATAGGCGTTCAAGGGATGATCTTATCGTTAGCCCATCATCTGAGAGGAAGCGGGCGGCGCCTTCAGCCTGTCAGGGAATCCGCTTCTTGGCTGCCATGCTCGGCAGCGTCACATCTACGCGTGCCCCGCCTTCCGCCCGGTTCGTAATACGGATGACGCCTTGATGCAAATTGACGATTTTTTGGGCGATGGATAGGCCAAGACCGCTGCCACCCAGCTTTTTGCTGCGGGATTTGTCTGCCTTATAAAATCGTTCAAACAACCTATAGCCGTCTTCGTCAGGAAACCCGCTGCCATTATCCGATACGGATACTTTAACGGAGTCTGTATCAAGGCTCATCTCAATGCGAATATAACCGCCTTCCGGAGCAAATTTGATCGCGTTGCCGATGACATTGATCCATACCTGGCTCAGCTGATCCTCATCGGCATTAATTTTCACATGGGGCAGCTCCAATATCATTTCAAGCGACTTTTCCGACCACAGCGGTTCGCAGGCGACAATAACTTGCCGCAGCTGCTCATCAAGATCGTAGGTCACCGGATCAAAAGCAGGCACGGCTGAATCCAGTTCCGCCAGTTTTAGCAAATTATCACTAAGACGCGACAGACGCTGGCTTTCTGTATAAATAATTTGCAAATAACGCTGCTTCTGCTCGGGATCCTCCACCGCATCCAGCATAAGCATCCGTGAAAATCCGGCAATTGACGTCAGCGGCGATTGGATTTCATGCGAGACGCTGCTGACAAACTGCCCACGCAGTTCATCCATCTGCTGGATCTCCTTTGCCATGCCGCTAAAGCTTTGTGCCAGCTGCCCTAGCTCATCCGTACGCTTGCCTGACTTTAGCTGAATGTCGAAACGCCCACTCGCCATTCGTTCCACCGCCTGCTTCATTTCCTTAAGCGGACGTACCAAATAAATGGCCGCCACAAAAATACACAGGCCGCCAACCCCCAGAACAACAGCAAGCGCTACGAACAGCATCTGGTTGAAAATAGCCACCTGGCTCGACTGCTGGTGCACGAACAGCCCGTAAGATTTATGATCCCATGTAAATGGCATCCCGAGCACAAGGCCACTCCCTGCTGTGAAGCCAAAACCAATATTCACGAACGGCTCGCCGCCTATGACAGATTTTGAAATGCTGTCTCCAGGCGTAATACCGTATTCTGCAAACGGCTTCCCCTCCTCATTCAACCAGCCCTTCTCATCCATAACCATGAATGTATAGGACGGAGTAGGCTGCAATATCGTTACAATACGCTTCCCTTCGTCTATGCCATATTGCTCATATATGGTCGCGATAGATTGTCCGTATCCTAAAACCTCCTTCTTCACTTCCGTGATCACCTGGTCCTTAAACAGCGTAATCGTAATAAAGAAGGCGCTGACCAGACCGACCAGCACCGCCGTTATAAAACTAATAATAACCCTGACATATAACGTTCTTAGCATGCATCCACCATTTCAAGCCTGTAGCCAAGCCCACGCTTAGTTACAATCGTAAACGGCGCATCCATTTCTGCAAAACGTTCGCGCAATCGCTTAATATGTACATCCACTGTCCGCTCATCGCCGAAAAACTGCGGACCCCAAATTTGGCTGATCAGCTCGTTGCGCGTGAAAATTTTACCCGGGTTGCCCGCCAGCTTGAACAGCAGCTCAAATTCCTTCAGCGGCAGCGCCACCCGTGCCTGCCCCTGCATCACCTCAAACGTATGCCGATCCAGCACAAAATCGCCCAACTGCAGCCGCATTGACGCTTCAATTCGGTAGCGTTTCAACAATGCCCGAACACGCAGCACTAGCTCATAGGGCTCGAAAGGCTTCACCATATAATCATCAGTTCCCAGGCCAAACGCTTTGATTTTCTGATTAATTTCACGCTTTGCTGTTACCATCAGCACAGGGATATTCGGGTATTCTTCCTTTACATATTTACATAGCTCCCAGCCATCCATGAAGGGCATCATCACATCAAGCACCACTAAGTCTGCTTTTTGCTTTCGCAGCAGCCGAATGGCCTCTATGCCGTGGCTTGCCTGAATCGTCTGAAATCCCTCACTGCTAAGCTGCGCGTGCATGAGCTCGCGTATATCTGGATCATCATCTACCAGCATGACACTTGCCATCTCTTTGTTCCTCCCGCTCTCCTGTGGCTTCTCCATAGTTTTCGGCAGTTTCTATTCAAAATTATAGCTTATGCTCAGAAAAAACTGTCAAGCCTTATCTATAACTTGTACGAACGAGAAGGCTTTTGGTAACCTTTTGTTTTGTTTATATGCGATTATGTCAAATTTGCACTTTTCATTAGATATCGGCAATCGGGCAATGGTATAATGAGAATTAGCTTTTCTTATAAATAGGAGGAATGATTGCACATGAAATTAGGAGTATTCAGCGTGCTTTTCGCACAGAAGTCATTTGAAGAAGCGCTCGATTACATAGCTGCCAAAGGACTGGATGCTATTGAAATCGGCACTGGCGGTTACCCTGGCACAGCCCACTGTGATCCTGATGTCCTGCTTGCTGATGAGGAAAAGTTGAAAGCGTTTAAGCATGCGGTAGAATCACGCGGCCTGATTATCAGCGCCCTGAGCTGCCACGGCAATCCGCTGCACCCGCAGAAGCATCTTGCTGCTGCAGATGATGCGACCATTCGCAAAACGATCGAACTCGCAGGACGTTTGGGCGTTCCTGTCGTCAATACATTTTCCGGCTGCCCAGGCGACCACGAGGATGCTAAATATCCGAACTGGCCGGTTGCACCTTGGCCAAATGATTTTCAAGAAATTTTGGCTTGGCAGTGGGAGCACAAAGTTATCCCTTATTGGACTGAAATCGGAGCGCTTGCTGTCGAGCATGGTGTGAAAATCGGACTTGAGCTGCACGGCGGCTTCTCCGTTCACAGCCCGGCAACGCTGCTTCGCCTGCGTGAAGCGGTTGGCCCGGTTATCGGCGCCAACTTGGATCCGAGCCACATGTGGTGGCAAGGGATTGATCCGGTTCAAGCAGTGCAAATTTTGGGTCGCGCTGGCGCGATTCACCATTTCCACGCGAAGGATACGACGATTGATCCAATCAACGTCAACCATCACGGCGTAACGGATATGCAATCGTATTCGCTGATGCTGGATCGCGCTTGGCAATTCCGCACCGTCGGCTTCGGGCATGACCTGAAAGTATGGGCAGATATTATTAGCGCGCTTCGTCTAGTCGGCTACGACTATGTCGTGAGCATTGAGCATGAGGACGGCCTGATGTCCGTTGATGAAGGCTTCACGAAAGCGGTGCAAAACCTGCAGCAAGTGCTGATTAAAGAACCACTAGGCGAAATGTGGTGGGTATAGATTGAAGGAGGGCGGCTGCATCCGATGAGGATGTGGCCGTTTTTTTGCAATAAGACTGTGGACGAGGGCTTGTAATCTTTACATTCCGCTAATAAATAACACTCTCCGCGTTAATCCTGCTAACGTACTCTATAAGTGCACCCCCCACTAAAACAGAGGATAGGTGATCCGCATGACTGGCTATACTTCTGCTTCTTCTTCGTTCGTCCCTCAGGTCAGTACAAGCCAAAGCTGCTATGAAGCGCTCCAGCTTTTTCGCAGCTACCCGGAAGCACCTTGCGCAGTTGTCTGCAATTCGCTGGCAGAGCCTGTTGGGCTCGTAATGCGCGACCGTTTTTTTCTCCAATTATCTAGCAGCTTCCTTGGCTATTACCAGACGGACATCACCAAGCTCATGAATACCCGCTTTCTCTCCACCGTCGCCTCATCCACTGACACAGACTTTAATCTGGGCAGCATCTCCTCATTGAAAAATAAAGCTATTGATCGTCACCCCGAGCTGCGCAGCGATTGTATCGTTATTACGAATGAACAGGGCCAATTCGCGGGTATCATCGATGTTGCAGTTTTAGAAAACGGCCTAACCTACTCCTAAGTATCAGCTTCAATCAGATCAAGTCATTCATTATACCAGTACTACCTTCCCAAAACAGCCAAGGAAAAAGATTACTATTTAGGTCTCCTCTATTCAGGGGAGATTTCTTTGTCTGAAAATAAGGATTTTCAGGTCTGTTTGTCGAATTGATTATAATTACCATCTCAGTAAATGGATAAATAAAATGGAACTAAAAAGGGATTAGGTCCTTACCTTAAGCAAGAGTGGTCATAAACTTACCAGTCTACTGAGCAGACCAGAATTCAGCTTACATATAAGGACTTATAGCAGAAAATTAATTGACTTAATAATTTATTGTACAACATGTGGAGGGCTGGGATTGGAAAAAATACTAATGGTGAACGGGCTTAACAAGAGCTATTCAGATTTCTCTTTAAAGAATGTAAATCTGGAATTGCTGCCTGGGGATATCATGGGCTTGATTGGAGAAAATGGAGCAGGAAAAACAACGCTAATGAAATTGCTGCTTAATCTGCTGACTCCCGAAAAAGGGGAAATCTTAGTATTCGGAAAAAATTATGAAGGTCATGAATCGTACATTAAAAATAGGCTGGGCGTTGTTTTCGATGAAAATTATTTACATGGATTGTTAACACTCAAACAATTTAACTACGTGATGTCCAGTATCTATGAGCAATGGAATCAACAGGCTTACTATAATTATTTGGAAATGTTCCATTTACCCGTAAACACAAAAATAAATCAGTTTTCCAAGGGAATGAAGGTGAAGCTGAATTTTTCTGTCGCCTTGTCACATCATCCTAAATTATTGCTTTTAGATGAAGCTACAAGCGGGCTGGACCCTATAATGAGGATTGAAATTTTAGATGTTCTGAATGACTATGTCACCGCAAATAACAGTAGCGTCCTCCTATCCTCACACATCCTCTCGGATGTTGAACGTATAGCGAATAAATTAACCTTTTTACACAAAGGAAACGTGGTTTTTTCTGAAAAAATTTCAAACGCCACCCAGAATGGGAGCCTTGAAGACATGATGAGATCATATGTAAAAGGGGAGAACTCCATTGAAAGGCTTAATAATTAAAGATTTATTGGTGCTGAAAAGCAAAGTGAAAATCATTCCCTTTATACTTTTATGTATTTTGGAAATTTTGGCCATTTACTTACTTGGCTCTACTGGCGTAATTGCTTTGAACGTATTTATCCCAATCTATTTCTGCGCTCTCGCCATACCTGTATTCCAAGAGGATGAGAAAGCGGGATGGCACACCTATGTTGCAGCTTCACCGCTATCCAAGAAACAAATCGTTGGAAGCCGCTATATTGTGAGCTTTTCGATTATAACCACCGTATTGTTAGGTCTATTATTGTTTAATGTACTTTATTATTTCTTATTTAGCGATCTATCCTTTTCGGTTCATATACTGACCTTATTCGCAGCGCTGTCCATCGGGTTTATTTACCTGTCCCTGCTGATCCCCTCCATTTACTATAATGGAACCAATGGCAGCTCCATTGTGATGCTAATCGTTATCCTATCCTCGTCAGGAGGCGCTTTTCTTATTAATTCTGGGAAGCTATCCTTAGAAGCCCTTGTCATGATGAACCCATTGCTTTTAGTATGCTGTTTGCTTCTTGGATTGATCCTAATCCTCTCACTATCCCTGTTTATTTCCATGAGAATTTTCGTTGCCTCTCTAGCTAAATAGCCTCTCTGAATAAGAAAAGAGCCGTAACCCGAACCGTCCACGGCAGCATCGGATCACGACTCTTTTTTTGTGTTCGCTGAGATTAGCTTATCCCCGCGTCATTTCTACTCCGTTGAGCACTAGACGGTAACGAATGTCCGCTTTCAGCGAATCCGAGACGGCGCAATATTTTTCTTTGCCGAGCTCAATCGCTTTCCAAATTCGGTAATCCGGCACATCGCCATTCACTTTGAAAATCAGATCGATAGCCGTAAAGCCTTTTGGCATCTCCTCTTTGCGCGTGCCTTCCGCATCAATCTCGATGCTGGTGATTGAACCGAGGAACGCATCCATAATCATCGTAATATCGATGCCGATGCAGCCCGCGAGGCCCGCCAGCAGCAGCTCCATCGGTGTAGCTCCTTGTCCGTCGCCGCCATATGCTGCGGTTGCATCCATTCCAACGCTGTAGCCAGATGGCCCTACAGATGTAAATGCACGTTTGCCTGTCCATGTTGTTGTAACCTTCATTGCGGTGTACCCTCTTTCTTTCGTAAGAATCGAAGGCCATGCCTCCTACTTTAACTCTGAAGTTCGTGTATTGCCTAGGTCGCTTCGTTATGTGAAACTTATTTTATAATGTTCTGTTGTTCGTTATTGCTGCTCTTGCTGCACCCCTCTGTGCTGGCCCAGCTTATTTAGAAATCGTCGGGCCCGTTCGGTAGCTGGATGGTCGAAAAATATCTCCGGCGCAGCCTCCTCGACAATTTGCCCGTCATCCATAAACACAACCCGGTTCGCGACATGGCGAGCGAAAGCCATTTCATGCGTCACCACCAGCATCGTCATCCCTTCGCGCGCCAGCTGCTGCATGACATCGAGCACCTCGCCGACCAATTCCGGATCAAGCGCCGAGGTCGGCTCGTCAAACAATAAAACGTCCGGCTCCATCGCGAGCGCCCGGGCAATCGCTACCCGCTGCTGCTGCCCGCCAGACAGCCTGGATGGATATTCATCCAGCTTGCCTTCCAGCCCGACGCGCTCCAGCATTTTTTTGCCGATCGCGATGGCTTCGCTTTTGGGCAGCTTTTTCACGATGAGCAGTGATTCAATGACGTTGCCTAGCGCCGTTTTGTGCGGGTACAAGTTAAACTGCTGAAAGACCATCCCGCTATGGCGGCGAATGGTTCGGACATTCTGCGTGCGCTCGCGTGGCTTCATTTGTGTATTCAGGTGAACACCGTTCATCTCAATACTGCCTCCGCTCAGCGTCTCCAGCCCATTCAGGCAGCGAAGCAGTGTGCTTTTTCCCGAACCGCTTGGCCCGAGCAGCACAATGATCTCCCCAGCGTTGACTTGAAGATTAATCCCCTTCAGCACCTCGGTGCCTTGAAAGGACTTCGTTAATTTTTCTGTCGTAATCATTGTATTTCTCACGCCCCAACCCAAGCGTAAACGGCTGTCGCCGTACTCTGGCGGAAAAGCTTCCGTTTCGCGATGAAATATAAGCCCATTATAAGAGTGAAACTTATCATTTCTTATATTTTTAATAAGCTTT
Organism: Paenibacillus sp. JT22N15; assembly: GCF_059383755.1. Taxonomy (NCBI): domain Bacteria; kingdom Bacillati; phylum Bacillota; class Bacilli; order Caryophanales; family Paenibacillaceae; genus Paenibacillus; species Paenibacillus sp. JT22N15. The sequence goes on from NZ_JBXENV010000015.1 coordinate 22,608, forward strand.
GGACAAGCGCTTCTCAATCGCTTCCAAAATAGCTGAAAAAGCGGTGCTCATCACCCAATACATGACTCCAATTCCGATATAAAACGGCATATTGACGTAATACTGCGCGATAAGCAAATTCGCCTGGCGCAGCAGCTCGGTTACGGTAATAAATGAAACGAGCGAGGTCTCCTTGAGCATTCCGATAAACGTATTGCCCATTGGCGGAATGGCCACTCTTGCCGCCTGCGGAAGCACGATCCGGTATAGCGCCTGCCATGAGGTCATGCCCGTTGCATAAGCGGCCTCCATCTGTCCTTTTGGAATGGACACAATCGCCCCGCGGAACGTCTCCGATAAATACGCACCCACATTAATGCTTAGCGCTAGTGTTGCCGCCGTAAGCGGCCCGAATACAATGCCGTAATCAACCAGCCCATAATAAACGACAAAAATTTGGATGAGCACCGGTGTTCCCCGAATAATCGAGACGTACCCCCGAGCCAATAGCCGAATGGGGCGGTTGCCTTTCAAACGGGCAATCGCTACTACTCCGCCGATAATAAGGCCAAAAAACATCGACATCATCGTCAGCAGCAGCGTATAATAAGCGCCCTTAAGCAGAAAAAAGAAATTTTCAAAAACGAGATTCATATCGTGAAGGTTCCCTTCATATGAGCCAAAAATTTTGACGAGAGCCGGGCTTACTCAGCCGCTGGCTCCTCGCCGAACCATTTTACAAAAATAGTTTTATACGTGCCGTCGGCTTTCATCGCCTTCAAAGCTTCATTCAGCGCGTCGCGGAATTCAGGATTGTCTTTGCGCACTGCGATGCCTGCATTGTCCGATTTGATTGGATCGCCAACCGCTTTGATTTTAAAGCCATTTTTCTCGACGATCGGCTTCAGAGCATACATATTGTTGATCGTCGCATCGATACGGCCTGCATTCAAATCCTGCAGCGACGTAATGACATCGTCATAGGTTTTGATGGTGAAGTTGCCGACTTCAGGCAGCACCGTTTTGCGAAGATACGTTTCGTCGTTCGTACCAAGGCCTACGCCAATGTTTTTGCCTTTAAAATCAGCCAGCTTCGTAATTGTATCGTTTTTCTCGGCAACGATGATTTTTACAGAGTTCGTAATATACGGTTCGGTAAAATCCATCTGCTCCTTGCGCTCGTCTGTTATCGTCATTTGGCTAATGACGACATCAAATTTCTTCGCCTGCAGACCGGCAATCATGCCGGAAAACTCCTGTGCGACAAACTCGGCTTTAACGCCAAGGCGCTTCGCAATTTCTTTGGCAATATCCGCGTCGAAGCCATCCATTTCCTTGTTTTCGTTCAAAAAGTTATACGGGGCATAGGTTCCCATTAACCCCACCTTAATTACACCAGCCTGTTTCACCTGCTCCAGCAAATTAGAAGAAGCAGTTGCTCCTGCTTCCGCTGTTGGCGATGCCGAACCCGCATTTCCGCTGTTGCTGTTCTTCGAACCGCAGCCCGCCACAATAACCGCCAGCAGCAAAATAGCTGTCATCATCCATAATGTTGTTTTTTTCATTTGAATCCTCATCTTCCACTCTCTCCTTCATAGCTTCTCTAATATTTATATTGTTGCTTATTAATGTGTCCGGCTTTCTCAGGGAAATGCAGCTAAATGCCTAATAATCCGAAAAATTCAAAGCGCGCCGTTTCTGCAGCCAGCAATTCCGCAGATTTCACCGCGATAGCATCGCTTTCCGGCGTGCTGCGAAACAGCCAACGAGACAATACGCCTTCAATAAGACTCATCAGAAATGCTGCTCGCAGCTTGGCATCAATGGTAGCCGGCAGCATGCCCAGCTCAGTGGCGCGTTCAATATTGAGTACAAAAGATTGTTCCATCGCCATTTGAGTAACCGTTATTTCTTGTCTAACGACTTCGCTGAATCCCGTGCCATCCAGCAGCATTCCCATTAAATAACGATTTTCCTTGGCAAAATGGAACAGCTCGGTCAACAAATGCTCGGAGGCCGAAACCATGTCCTGCACCGAACCAGCATTTTTACGGTAGCCTTGTCCAATAACCGTAAGCAGCCGCTCCCGACCATCCTGTACAATTTCTATAGCTATCGCTTCTTTGCTTTTGAAATACCAATAGAAAGTGCCTTGTGCAACCCCTGCATCCGCTACAATATCCGAAACTTTCGTCGAATGGTAACCATAAAGGGCAAAACGCTTCAGTGCGGACTCCATAATCTGGTGTTTGCGCTCCGCATTGTTCGCCGTATTCCGATCTACGGTTCCGATAAAGCATCGCCTCCATTGATTGACTCGTCAGTCAGTTTTGATTTAAATCCTATCGGATCACTGGTATATTGTCAAGTAGGCAACAAAAAAAGTCCGCCCAGGTTGGATTCAACTTGGACGAACTTTTTTTGTTTTTCCTTATGCCAACCATACTTTGGCGATCATGATGTAATCAATAAACAAAAACAATCCCAAAGATACAGCTGTGAAACCAATCGCAAAAATGTTCTTCTTGCGCTCTTTGACCAACCGGACAAAGCCGATCAATAACAAAATTGTAAACGCAAGCATGAACCAGTCAAACGTGTTAATGTTGCTGGTCGTTTGTGCTGCTTCTTCTGCCAAAAACATTTGAATGACCCCTCCCACAGTTAAGCTTTTGCTCCATTCCACTTGCTTTAGGACCAGTCTTCCAAACCAAGGTGAAACGGCTTTCGTCGTCCTCTGACGGCGCGGCGCGTTTCATTCCGAGAAATATAGAGAAAGGATGGAAACATCATATCCTTTCCTATATTTTAAAAAATCCATTTGGCCATACTCATCCTATCCTAACCTATATGTTATCTTTTCCATGCGTCTGACGCAAGTCCGAATCTGTTTTCGTAACAACTTTGTCACGTTTGTCCATGAAGTACGCCGCATCCTGACTAACCGCTAGCAGGAGGCTTTGCTGCTATCTCCTTATACGGTGTCCAGCTTTGTCCAACCTTATAACCTGCGGCCGTCATGAAATGTAGCTAGAGGAAAAATCAAACATAGAAAAAAGGCTAGCCCCCATCGGTTGGCTAGCCTCATAATACTAAGCTTAATTAGATGCTGCCGCAACGGAAGATTCCGTCTCGCGCCGCTGAATAGTCCGTTCCCGGTCACGCTCCATAATAGGCTTCAGGTATTTTCCTGTATAGGACTTGTCTACCTTGGCCACTTCCTCAGGCGTTCCCGTTGCCACGATCATTCCGCCGCCGCTTCCGCCTTCCGGGCCCAAATCGATCAAATAATCAGCTGTCTTAATAACATCCAGATTATGCTCAATGACGAGTACCGATTCACCCGAATCAACAAGGCGGTGCAACACCATTAGCAGACGGTCAATATCATCAGCATGCAAGCCTGTCGTCGGCTCATCCAAAATGTACATCGTTTTGCCCGTACTCCGGCGATACAGCTCGGAAGCCAGCTTAACACGCTGTGCTTCACCGCCAGACAATGTAGTTGCAGGTTGTCCCAGGCGCATATAGCCTAAGCCTACATCAAGCAGCGTCTGCAATTTGCGCTGGATTCTCGGAATATTTTCAAAAAACTTGCAGCCATCCTCAATCGTCATTTCGAGAACATCAGCAATGCTCTTGCCTTTATATTTCACTTCCAGCGTTTCGCGATTGTAACGCTTGCCTTTGCAAATTTCACAAGGAACGTACACGTCAGGCAGGAAATGCATTTCAATCTTGATAATGCCATCTCCACGGCAAGCCTCGCAGCGGCCGCCCTTCACATTAAAGCTGAATCTGCCCTTCTTATAGCCCCGTACCTTGGACTCATTAGTCGAGGCATAAAGGTCGCGAACGTCATCAAACATGCCTGTATACGTAGCGGGGTTCGAGCGCGGCGTTCTGCCAATCGGCGATTGGTCAATGTCGATGACCTTCTCCAAATGCTCGATACCGCGCATTTCCTTATATTGTCCTGGACGTGTTCTCGCTCGGTTCAAATCACGAGCAAGCGTCTTATATACGATTTCATTGACGAAGGTCGATTTGCCCGAACCAGATACGCCAGTAACCGCCGTAAAAATGCCAAGCGGAATTTTTACATTGACCCCGCGCAAATTATTTTCCTTCGCACCGCGAACTTCCAGCCACTTATCGCCCGCAGCGCGGCGCTCCAGCGGTACCTCAATAAACTTGCGACCGCTCAAATATTGGCCTGTCAACGAATGCTCATTGTGCATAATCTCCGCTGGTGTTCCTTCGGCGATAACGGTACCGCCATGAATGCCCGCACCAGGGCCAATGTCAATAATGTAGTCAGCCGCCAGCATCGTATCCTCATCATGCTCTACAACAATAAGCGTATTGCCGATATCCCTCATGTGCACAAGCGTCTCAATCAGCCGATCATTGTCCCGCTGATGAAGTCCGATACTCGGCTCATCCAAAATATAAAGAACGCCCATCAGGCTCGAACCGATCTGCGTTGCCAATCGAATTCGCTGTGCTTCACCGCCAGACAACGTCCCAGCCGCACGGTTCATTGCCAAATATTCCAGCCCGACATTGACAAGGAAGCCCAGCCGGCTATTGATCTCCTTCAAAATCAGATTGGCAATCGTTTGTTCCTTCTCCGTTAATACCAATCCTTCGAAGAAACGCTGCGAATCGCCGATGGAAAGCGAAGTGACGTGAGCGATGTTCTGGGAGGCAATCGTTACAGCTAGTGTTTCCTTGCGCAGCCGCTGGCCTTTGCAGCCGCCACATGGCTTGGCACTCATATAAGCTTCGATATATTCCCGCATGGAATCAGACGCCGTCTCGCGGTAGCGCCGCTCCAAATTGTTAACGATACCTTCAAACGGCACATAAGCCTCTTTACGATGACCAAAATCGTTTTCATATAGGAAGCGAACGCGTTCTCCGCCCGTACCATAAAGCAGCTTATTCATTTGCTCGTCGCTGAGCTCAGAAACGGGCACATCCTGTGGAATGTCATAATGCTCGCAAACCGAGCTTAAAAACTGCGGATAATAATTGGATGTGCTTCCGGCCCAGGCAAGAAATGCTGCATCTTTAATGGATTTGCTCGTATCGGGAACGAGCAAATCTGGATCGACGATCATCTTCGCGCCTAAACCGTCGCAATCCGGACAAGCACCGAACGGGCTGTTGAACGAAAACATCCGCGGCGCGAGCTCCTCTACGCTAAAGCCGCATACTGGACAAGCCAGGTTTGAGCTGAACAACAGCTCTTCTTTCTCCATTACGTCAACGAGCACCCGGCCATCAGCTAATTTAAGCGCCGTTTCTATTGAATCAGCCAAGCGGCTGTGGACGTCTGCCTTCACAACGATGCGGTCGACAACGACCTCAATGCTATGTTTTTTATTTTTCTCCAGCTCGATCTTCTCACTGAGCTCGCGCAGCTCGCCATTTACACGAACACGGACAAAGCCCTGCTTCTGAATATCGGCAAACAGCTTCGTATGCTCGCCCTTGCGGCCGGATACGAGTGGAGCCAAAATTTGCAGCTTCGTCTTCTCGGGATATTCCATAATACGGTCAACCATTTGTCCTACGGTCTGCGAAGTAATCTCGATCCCATGCTCCGGACAATGCGGCTTGCCAATCCGCGCGAACAGCAAGCGTAGGTAATCGTAAATTTCCGTTACCGTACCTACAGTCGAACGAGGATTGCGGCTAGTCGTCTTCTGGTCAATCGAAATGGCCGGAGACAAGCCTTCAATGGAATCCACATCGGGCTTCTCCATCTGGCCGAGAAACTGTCTGGCATAGGCAGATAAGGACTCCACATAACGGCGCTGTCCTTCGGCGTAAATCGTATCAAATGCAAGGGACGATTTTCCTGAGCCGCTCAATCCCGTTAATACAACAAACTTGTCGCGCGGAATGGTGACATCAATATTTTTCAAATTGTGTGCACGAGCGCCTTTGACTACAATTTTGTCGCTACCCAATCTTATTTCCTCCTCTATCCTGTCCATCCTCTTGCTTCGCTTCTACAATCCTGCACGCAGTTCCAGCAACGCGTCACGAAGCTCGGCTGCCCGCTCAAATTGCAGGTTTTTCGCCGCATCCTTCATTTCAACTTCCAATCTATTAATCATCGACTGACGGTCTTTCTTCGACATCTTGCCAGATCCGGCATCCGCCAAATAATCGGCCTTCTGCTCGGCAACCTTGGTCGCTTCAATCACTTCCAATACTTTCTTGCGAATCGTCTGCGGCGTAATGCCATGCTTCTCGTTGAAAGCTTCTTGAATCGTCCGCCGACGTTCCGTTTCCTTCATCGCACGGCCCATAGAATCCGTCACCTTATCGCCGTACATGATAACCCGGCCTTCGCTGTTGCGTGCCGCGCGTCCAATCGTTTGAATGAGCGAGCGGTCTGAGCGCAGGAAGCCTTCCTTATCCGCATCCAAAATCGCTACCAGCGATACTTCGGGCAAATCAAGTCCTTCCCGAAGCAGGTTAATGCCCACCAGCACGTGGAACACGCCAAGCCTTAGATCGCGCAATATCGCAATCCGCTCCAGCGTCTTAATATCCGAGTGCAAATAACGCACCTTCACGCCAATTTCCTTAAAATAATCGGTTAGATCCTCCGCCATCTTCTTCGTCAGCGTCGTCACCAATACCCGTTCATCCTTCGCTACCCGATCGCGAATTTCGCCCAGCAAATCATCGATCTGTCCCTTCGTTGGCCGAAGCTCAATGATCGGATCAAGCAGGCCGGTAGGGCGAATAATTTGCTCTACCATTGTCGGGCATTGCTCCAGTTCAAAAGGCCCCGGTGTAGCAGAGACATAAATCGTCTGCTTAGCCTTCGCCTCAAACTCCTCGAACTTAAGCGGCCGATTGTCCATCGCCGATGGCAGCCGGAAACCGTGATTGACGAGCATTTCCTTCCTAGCCCGGTCGCCATTGTACATGGCGCGAATCTGCGGCAGCGATACATGCGACTCATCAATCACAATGAGCATGTCATCCGGAAAATAATCGAAGAGCGTATAAGGCGTTGCTCCCCGTTCCCGGAACGTCAATGGACCCGAATAGTTCTCGATGCCTGAGCAAAAACCCATCTCGCTCATCATCTCAATATCATAGCGCGTACGCTGCTCAAGCCGCTGCGCCTCCAGCAGCTTTCCCGCTTCCTTAAGCTCAGCAAGCCGCTCCTCCAGCTCTCGCTCAATATTAACGAGCGCAAGCTTCATCGTCTCCTCATGAGTTACAAAGTGAGACGCTGGAAAAATCGCTACATGCTCACGCTCGCCCACGATCTCGCCGGTCAATACGTCAATTTCCGTAATCCGTTCAATCTCGTCGCCGAACAGTTCAATTCTAATCGCCCGCTCATTATTGGCAACGGGAAAAATCTCTATAATATCGCCGCGGACACGGAATGTCCCGCGAATAAAGTTAATATCGTTGCGCTGATATTGAATATCGACCAGCTTATGCAAAATCGCATCGCGGGGCTTCTCCATCCCTACGCGCAGCGACAGCAGCATGCTGCCGTACTCCTTCGGCGAACCTAAGCCATAGATACAGGAAACGCTGGCTACAACAATAACGTCTCTGCGTTCGAACAGCGAGCTGGTCGAAGAGTGGCGCAGCTTATCAATCTCTTCATTGATGCTCGAATCCTTCTCAATATACGTATCGGTTGAAGGAATATAAGCTTCCGGCTGAAAATAATCGTAATAGCTGACGAAATACTCAACTGCATTATCGGGGAAAAAAGACTTAAATTCGCTGCACAGCTGCGCTGCGAGCGTCTTGTTATGCGCAATAACGAGCGTAGGCCGATTCACCTGCGCAATCATATTGGCAATCGTATAGGTCTTTCCCGTTCCAGTCGCCCCAAGCAGCGTTTGAAATCTCTGTCCTGCTTCAACGCCTTCAACCAGCTGCTTAATAGCACGCGGCTGGTCGCCTTGCGGCGTATAGTCGGACTTAATCTCAAAGTTACGGGCTTGCGGTGCAAGATTACTCACTTCAGCCATCCACTCCTTCTTCGTTCCTCAGCTATCTATCATTATAGTCAATATCGTGCAAAAGAAGCAGCAAGCCTCAATTTGTTCATGCTGTTACAAGTAATTCCATTTCATTCAGGCAAATCTACTCTTTTATAAGAATATGTGTTCCCGTTTATTATAGCTCTAAGCATTCTCCGATGCAACCAGCTAAATTTCCCTACATGAGGCCAAATAAAAAGCGTAGGGACAGAATCGAAAAATCTGTCACCACGCTTTTGGAACAATATTTGCTATTAGCCTGTCAAGCAAGCCTAGACAAAAGCCATTTAGAACGGTAGTACTGAAGCTTGTGCTATACTGGCGTTTTTTCGCCAGACGCAGCATTATTTTCAGAAGCCGACACTTTAGATGAACCCCGGCGATGCGCCGTACGCTTGTGCTTCAACAAGTCAATCAGCGAGGCAGGGCCTGAGGCCGCATAGAAATTCGCATCCTCGTCTGGCGCCAAAATAACTCCGAGCTGATGATGCTCATTTTCATAACGCGCGCGCTGCACAAACTTTACTTCACCCGCATAGTTCAGCACTTCCAGCTTGCAGAAAGCCGAGTTGAGATGCAGCGCGGCATGCAGATCAGCCTTCGAATGCACGCGAACACCATTAACCTTGGAAATAATTTCTCCAGCTTGAAGCCCCAGGGCCTCAGCCGGCGTTTGCGGCAAAATGCCTAGCAAGCGCAAGCCGCGCTGGTCATGGACGAATAGCGGGCTGCTGGCATTTTCCAGCCTGCGGCTGCGCCAAATGATCGCTTCATGGAGCAGCAGCGAGCAGAGCGCGGCAATTGGCAGCAGCACGGGCAGCCACCAAGCCAGCAAAGCTGCTGCTGCGAGTGCGACGCTGTAAAGCAGCAAGCCTTTCGCGGCGTGTCTGGCCTTCTCCTCAGGCAGCATCGAGCGTGTCAATTCGCTAAAGCCGATAATCATCGGCAGCGCGGCAATCGTCCAGCCCTGCGACCAGTCTGCACCGAGCAGCGGCGTCCACGGCAATGCTGCTGTTGCAGCGCCAGTGCCTGCACCTCCACCAACAGGAACGAGCAGCAGCAAAGGCACCGGCCAAAAGCTTTGCAGCATGTAGCCGCCGACAATTTTCCCTCTCTTGCCCGAGAGGAACAGTGGCGTCGCCAGCTTGCCGCCCTGATTTCGCACAAGCAGCGCCTCTGCCAAGTGCAGCAGAGCTACCAGCATGAACAACCCCGTCATATCCATGGCGGCGAGTGAAGCTGCAGCTTGACTGGCTATGCCTTCGCCCGAAGCCAGCGGCGTAAACCCAACGATCCACTGCAGCATGCCAAGTACGCCGGCAGCATAAGCGAAGCATAAATAACGGATGCGAAACAGCATGAGCAGCGCTGAGACGCCCCATAACCACATCACTGATTGCTGGGTAACTGCAACGCCAATAAACGCGCCTACAAGGGATACAGCTAGTCCTACCAGCAAGCCTGTGACGATTGCCCGGCCAAGCAGCCGGGGCCATATATGCAGCTTGACGGCGAACAATTGCCGTTCAAGCTTAATCTGCTTTGTGTATTGGAGCAAAATAAATAAAATAGCCACATAATAAAAAGGTTGTACCAGCAGTTGAAGCAACGCCAGCTGGAATTGCTGCAACAAAGCAAGAGCCTGATTCACCGCATACACTCCTTCATTTTTACCAACTTATTCCTCAAGCCGCCTTTGCGGCATTTTCTCGTCTCACACCTGCTGCCGATTCAAAAGAAAAGGCTGACTCCGAAGACAGAGTCAACCTTGTAATGGATTCGACAACGAGGCGTTATTTCCTGCCTACCCGTTCAATCGCTTCCCGAAGCTGCACATCGTTGTTCTTGTCTTTAATCCATGCAATAACCGCCTTCTCCAATGCTGTGGCTGTTGACTTGTCCAGTTCTCCCGTCACCGGAAGACTTGAGTTTCGCTGAAATTGCTTAACGGCTTGCACGGTTTCCTCATTGAAATAACCATCATCGCGCTTCGGCTCATACCCAAGCCCTTTAAGCATAATTTGCGCACTGCGAATTTGCTCATTGTTCATATCGCGCTTCAGCGTTTCGGTTATCGTCAGCCGCGCAACGGTGTAAAGCGAAGGCGGGGCTACGGCCACGGTCGGCTCAACGCCCTTCTCATGAATCCAGATGCCTTCTGGCGTCAGCCACTTGGCAATCGTCATTTTCACAAGACTGCCATCGCCCAGCGCTTTATTGTAGCTCACCTGTACCGTTCCTTTGCCGAACGTCGTCTCACCGACCAGTATCGCACCGGCTTCCTCGCCCAGCGCACCAGCCAATATTTCTGAGGCGCTGGCGCTGCCTTTGTTCATGACTACGGCGACCGGATAAGCTTTGCGGCTGCCCTTGGACAACGTCTTCTCCCGCTTGCCGTCGCGATCCTCCACCTGAACAATCGCACTGCCCTTCGCAATAAACTGCTCGGCAATTTCTACAACGACCGGCAATACGCCGCCAGGGTTATTGCGGACGTCAATTACGAGGCCCTTAAGCCCTTGCCGTCCCTTATCGCCTGCTCCTTCGCTGACCTGGGCACCAGACTGTACCTGTGCCTGCCCTGCTGCCTGCTGCTTCGCTTCCTGCTCCAGACGGGCAAGCTCTTCCTTGAAGCGTTCGGCCGTATTGAGCGAAAACTGACGGATTTCAATGACGCCAATCCGGTCATCGGACAAATGGGCATATACGGTTTCCACATCAATATCATCCCGTATTAAAATCAGCTGGATCGATTCGCTTGTGCCCACCCGCTGGATCTGCAGCTTGGCCTTCGTCCCTTTCGGGCCACGAATTTTGTCTACGGCCTCATTCAACCCAAGACCCTCCAGCTTCTCTCCATTGACCGAAATGACGACATCCTTCGCCAGCAGTCCCGCCCGTTCGGCAGGAGAGCCTTTGATCGGGGATACGACGACGAGCTTGCCGTTTTGCAGCGTCACTTCCGCACCAATACCTGTGAAAGATCCTTCGATGGATTCGGAAAAATGCTGCGCTGACGTCTTCTCCATATAAACGGAGTAAGGATCATCCAGCGATTCCAGCATGCCTTTGACTGCGCCGTCTACCAGCTCTTCACGATCCGTCTTCTTCACATATTTGGTTTCAATCAAATCAAGCACCGCATTCATTTTGTCAATCTCGGCTTCATTCAGATCATGTTGCCCGCTAGTTTCGGCAGCTGCCGGAGCGGAGCCTGACGCCTGGTAGCTGCTCACGACAAGATCGCGAGCCACTACAAGCGTGACCAGAACAGAAGCGAGCATCGTAATCATTACAAAAGCAATGACTGTACGGCCTCTAAACTGCATATTCAGGACACCACCTTCTCGTTTGACCACAGCATTAAATAGAACCTACTTCGGTTCATGCCTTCCCGCTTGGAGGACACGCCCTAGTATATGACAAGTTCTGTCCATTTATTTGCGTCCGACCAGCGACCTGCTCATTCCATATTTTTCATTCCGAGAACTATAGAGAATGGATAGCGTTAGAATATCCTTTCTCTATATTTCAAGCGTAAACGGCTGTCGCCGTCCTCTGGCGGCCAAGCTACCGTTTCGCGTTGAAATATAAGCCCATTATAAGTGGGTAACTTATAAATGCTTATATTTCAAGCGTAAACGGCGCTGCCATCCTTTGACGGCAACGCTCGTTTCACGCAGAAGCAGAAATAGAAGCTGACTTATTATAAAGTCATGTATAATTGCTTGTATTTCGAACAAGGGCAGCCCGAAGGCTGCCGCTTGTTGCTGATCGTCCTATTTTAAATAGCTGCTTGGATCGGTTGTTGTCCCGTTAATACGCACCTCAAAATGCAAATGCGGTCCGGTGGAATTGCCCGTACTGCCAACCTCGGCAATTTTTTGGCCTTTTGTAACACTGTCGCCTTTGCTTACTTTAATGCCGCCTTCGCGAATATGGCCATACAGCGTCCACATGCCGCCGCCATGGTCGATAATGACGGCATTGCCATAACCGCTCCAGCGCTGCGCCATAATAACAACGCCGCTTTCCGCTGCATGAATAGCCGTTCCCTGCGGAGCTGCAAAATCGATGCCGGTATGGAGCTTCTTGGCACCCGTAATCGGGTGAATCCGATAGCCATAGCCCGAGCTGACACGATAAGAGTCAAAAATAGGCATGCCCAGCTTACCGCCCGTATAGACCGTACCGCCGCTTCCGCCTCCGCTGCTGCCATTGCCCTTACCCGCAGCCGCCGCCGCAGCTGCAGCAGCTTTTTCCCTCGCGATTCTTTCCGCTTCCAGCTTCGCCACCTTCTCGGCTTCCAGCTCGGATACCTTCTGTGCAAATTCAATCATTAGCGCTTCCTGCTCTGCGCTTATATCTTCGAGATCCTCAAGCTGATGATCATATTCAGCAACGAGCTTGTTTTTCTCGGCTTCTTTTTTCGCTAGATCGCTTTGGTAGTTTTGCAGCTTGGTGTACATCGTTTTGACTTCTTCAAGCTTGTGCTCGACCTCAGCTTTTTTCTCCTCAACCAGCGCCTGATCAACCTTGTTTTGCTCTAAAATGCTGCGATCCTGGCTTAAAATCAGCTGAAGCGAATCGAAGCGGTCGATAAAATCGGAAAAGCTGCTCGCATTCAGCAAAACGTCAAGATACGACACCGAGCCGTTCTCATACATAAGCCGCAGACGCTGCTGAATCAGAATGTCGCGTGTTTTGACACGGCCTTCCGCTTCTACCAGCTCCGCGCCAGCCTGTTGCAGCTCCGACTCCGTTTGATCAACCTTTGCTTGCGTATTATTCATATTGACTACAACAGCATCCAGCTGTGCCAATACGGCTTTGATAGAAGCTTGTACATCAGATTTGAGTGTCGATACTTCCGTCTTTTGCTGCTCTGTCGCGTCAGCTTCCTTCTGTGCCTTGTCAATGGCCTTCTTGGCATCCGAAAGCTGCTTATTAATGCTGTCCAGCGATGCGGCACTACTGCTCAGTGGCTGTACAAGCAATACCGTCATTATCACCATAAGAACGATTAGATTTCTTCTCTTCACCGACGCTTCCACCTACACTTTCAAATATTTTCGAATGGATATCGTACTGCCCCATATGCCGATCAAGGTGCCAAGTCCAATCAATACACCGCTAATTTGAAGTCCTACTTCCTGAACCGATACGAGACTAAGCATCATCAGCCCAAGTCCCTCCTGCGTCAATGTAACAAACTGTGCGTAGCTGATGAGCAGCACAACCGTCGTCAATATCGAAGCAATCATGCCAATAAGCGCACCTTCAATAAAAAACGGCCAGCGGATAAACGCATTCGTCGCGCCTACCAATTTCATAATGCCAATTTCCCGGCGCCGAGCAACAATCGTCACTTTAATCGTGTTGGAAATGAGGAACATAGCGGTTACCGTAAGCGCAAGCACGATCACGAGGCCAATGGTACGTACCGCATTCGTAATTTTGAACAGCGTTTCGATTTTGCCTTCCCCATATTTCACGCTCGTAATAGGCGCTGTTTCATCGCCTGTGTTAAGTGCCTCGATCTGCGCAGCTGCAATACTGACAGACTGAGGTTTAAATACTTCTACCGTAAAAGAGTCCGGCAGCGGATTGCTCGCATCATCATAGCCGTCAAGCAAGCCTTCGTCGCTCAAGTTTTTGCGAAGCTCCTCAAGTCCCTCTTCCTTCGTAACCAGCGTAACTTGCTTCACTTCAGAAAGGGCGAGAATTTTATTCTCGACCTCTTTCATCTTCGCCTTGTCTATATCCAGCTGCAGAAATACGCGAATTTCCACCTTGCTCTCCACCGAGGAGGCAAAATTGTTGACATTCAGCGCCAGCAGCATAAAAGCCCCGAGCAAAAACAACGAAATAAAAATCGAGCTAATGGAAGCAAACGACATCCAGCCGTTGCGAATAATATTTTTACAGCCTTCTCTAAGGTGGCGGAGCAGGGTTCTAAATTTCATAACCGTACTCCCCTCTCGCCTCATCCCGAACGACCAAGCCATTCTCGATTGCGATGACACGCTTGCGCAAGCTGTTTACTATATCGCGGTTATGCGTCGCCATGACGATGGTCGAGCCGCGAAAGTTGATTTCCTCCAGCAAAGCCATAATTTCCATGGACGTCTCCGGGTCCAAATTGCCGGTAGGCTCGTCCGCTACAATAACCGACGGGTTATTCACTATTGCCCGGGCAATCGACACACGCTGCTGCTCTCCCCCTGAAAGCTGGGCCGGCAGGCTGGCATGCTTATGCTTGAGGCCGACGAGATCGAGAACCTCCATCGTCCTTTTTTTGATAATCCGCTTGGGAGCTTCGATAACCTCCATCGCAAAAGCGACATTTTCAAACACGGTCAGCTTCGGAAGCAATCTAAAATCTTGAAAAATAACGCCTATGTTCCGCCGTACAAATGGAATTTTGCGCGGCTTCAGCTTGCCTATATTAAAACCATTTACGGAAAGCTGCCCTTTCGTAGGCACTTCCTCGCGATAGATCAGCTTCATGAAGGTTGATTTCCCTGCCCCGGAAGGCCCTACCAAATACACAAATTCATTGCGATCTATGCGTACGGACACCCCTCGCAGTGCATGAGTACCGTCGACGTAAGTCTTCCAAATGTCTTGCATTTCAATCACGTTATCACATCCTGTTTTTAGTCAGCATTAGTAATTCGACAATGACGTGGTAAATCCTTTCTTTTCGACGGTTTCTTTCCTCATTTTTCACAATTCTCATATTCATTCTAGCTGCTTGCATATACATAACAGAGTCACTTTTGAAATATAAGAATTTATAAGTTACGCACTTATAAATGGGCTTATATTTCTCGGAGTGAAACGAGCTGCGCCGCCAAAGGACGGCGAAAGCCGTTTCACCTTGAATTCTAAGAATTTAAAAGTTTCATCTTTTATCCGCTTAGAATTCTAGGGCAAAGCTCTTCGCTCGTCCCAGAAGGACGACGAAGTCATTTTTGCTTGACCCGAAGGAAGGGGGATTGTCCCATTGAAAAAATTGCATCTCATCAGCATTTTTGTATTTGCCCTGCTGCTTGTAGCGTCCGTCAGCTCAGGTGGACTCACGTATTATGCCGAGCAGCGCACCGTGCCGGCAGGCGTAACGGCGGGAGGGCTGAATATTGGCGGGCTGCCTATTCCAGAAGCGATTAAACTGCTGAATGACTATGAGCAGGCGCTTGGAGCGCGTGAACTGACGGTCGCTACCGGCAATGCCGGCTCGGACAGGCGCACGTGGAAGGCCGAAGCGTTTGGCTACAAGGCCGATACCTCCGAGGTGCGCAGGGCTTTGCAGCAGCTTGGCAAAGGAGAGTTATGGGAAGCAGTGAAATACCGCTATCATTTTCCGCGAAACTTTGAGCTTGCGCAGACGTTTGATCAAGCTTTGTTCGAAAAGCTTATTCGCCAGCAGTGGGGCTGGCTGGAGCAAAATGAGCCCAAGGACGCTGCTCGTATTATTACGGACCAGGATGAAATTTTTTATGAGCCGGAAGCAGAAGCATACCGTATTGAAATGAGCCGACTATCCGCTGACGTGAAGAGCTGGCTTTGGCTCGCCGCCGATGCTAAATCCCCTGCGGAGCAAGCGGCATATAACACTGAGCTTCCTATCCTTACCCTGTCTCCTTCCGTCACGCTCGAGCAGCTTAAGGCGCAAGGGGTTGAGCGCAAACTGATGTCATTCACGACCGACTTTGCTGCAAGCGCCGAGGGCCGCGCCTATAATGTCGCCTCAACGGCGGCGGCTCTCGACAACTGGCTGCTGGCTCCGGGCGAAATTTTTGATTACAGCAAAGTCATTCGCAGGGTTGAGGAAAAATACGGCTTTCGGGAAGCTCCCGTCATCTTGAACGGCAAGCTTGTTCCCGGTATCGGCGGCGGCATCTGCCAAGTGTCCAGCACACTTTACAACGCCGCACTGCGCGCAGGCCTTGAAATTGTCGAAAGACGCAACCACTCGCTGCCCGTCTCTTATTTGCCCGTTGGACAAGACGCTACCTATGCCGACGGCGCCATAAACTTTCGATTTCGCAATTCAACGGACAAGTACATCGTCATTCGCGCAACATCTGCGGGCCGCAAGCTGACAATCAAACTGTTCGGAAAAATGTCCGAGGATGTCCAATACCGCATTGAATCGGTTACCGTCGGCACTTTGTCTCCAGAGGTGCAGCAGCTTCAAGACCCTGCGCTGCCAGCTGGCACACGCAAGGTGATTGCTCCAGGACGAAACGGCTATGTCGTCGACACATTCAGAGTGACGCTGGAAAATGGCAAACCTCCAATTAAGGAACGCATTTCGCGCGACACTTACCGTGCCCAGCCTACTGTCATTCATATTGGCACGGGGAAAGCAGGGGGCACCGATCAAGCACCAGCACCACAACTCGATCCGGCTCCAAACGCACCGAGTACACCAAATGGATCGGGCACACCGACAGGGCCGCTGCTTGAAGATGGCATTAGCTAGTGTTCATTTCATGCCCGGAAAATGTAACATAGACATAATGCAAATAGGTTCTTAGTTATAAATAATGTCATTATTATTAACATAATGAGATAACGAGATTAAATAGTCGATATAGTTAGAAATATACTTATTCAATCGCTTACTTGGATGGTTTTCAAGACTTGCGCTCTCTAAGCCCCCTACTATACTCTTTTATTAATGTTAGGTTACATTACATATTAGAGAGGGAGTTTAAAGATGCCAAATCTTCTTTCATCATGGAAAAAACACAGTGCTGCTTTGCTTGCCGGCGCATTGCTGCTCACAGGGCCTCTAACAGCCTCTACCGCTGCTGCGGCAGCAGCTGTCTATCAAGGAGAAGCTACGAAAGCGATAGAGCTTAAGCTGGGGGATGCCAGCATTTCCCCTGATAAGCTCATCCCAGCTGCGGAGCTGAAAAAACTGTTTGATCAAAGCGCCAAGCTCGCAGGCGGAGACGCTACGTTTACAGCTGCGGCGAAAGGGGCGACCATCACTCGCAAGGATGCTGCAGTTATGATTGCAAAGGGACTGCATTTGTCCCCAGCTGCCGAGCCATATAAAGATGTGCCGGATAAAGCATCCTATGCTTCATCAGTAGGAGCAGTTATGGAAGCGAAGCTGATGCTTGGCGTGAACCAATCCCATTTTGCACCAAACCAATCGCTGACTTATGCGGGCGCCTATGCACTTGCCTATCGCATTTATAATTACAGCATGCCATTCCTGCTGCCGGAAGCGACGATTGCCAGCATTCAGCAGGCTGTCGGCCAAGGCAAGCTCACCTACAAAGAGCTGGTTCAGCAATATTTGGATCGCATCGAGAAATACGATGATCAAGGCATTAAGCTGAATGCGATTTTGACGATTAATCCAAAGGCGCTCGAAATGGCCGAGGAGCTGGATAAAGAACGCGCAGCCTCTGGCATTCGCGGCCCGCTGCACGGCATTCCCGTCATCGTGAAGGACAACTATGACACGAATGATATGCCTACGACGGCAGGCTGTCTGTGCCTAAAGGATTCCATTCCTTCTGAGGATGCCGATCAGGTTGCCAAGCTTAAGGCAGCTGGCGCCATTATTTTAGCCAAAGCCAACTTGCATGAGTTTGCATTCGGCATTACAACGAGCAGCTCCTTAGGCGGCCAAACCTTGAACCCTTATGCGCTTGACCACTACCCCGGCGGCTCCAGCGGCGGCACAGGCGCTGCCATTGCAGCAAACTTCGGCGTCATCGGCATGGGCACCGATACAGGCGGCTCCATCCGCATCCCATCGACCTATAACAGTCTGGTCGGCATTCGCCCAACAATCGGCCTCTCCAGCCGCGACGGCATCATTCCGCTCGCCCTGTCGCAGGACGTAGGCGGACCTATGACCCGCACCGTAACGGATGCAGCCATCGTACTCGATGCAACGGTCGGTTATGACCCTGACGACGTAGCGACAGCAGGAAGCATTAGCCACATTCCAAGCAGCTACACGAGCTATCTGGACGCAAAAGGCTTAAAGGGCGCACGCATCGGAGTGGCGACAGAGCTATTCGGTACTACAGAAGCGGAGCAGCCGACCACTGAAGTGGTACAAGCAGCTGTTAAAGACTTAGCTAAACTAGGTGCGGTAACTGTCGATGTTACCATTCCGAACCTGAAGGAAATTATGGCTTACCCAAGCCTCAGCGGCTATGAATTCAAATTCCAGCTGAATGAATATTTGGCAGAGCTGGGCTCCAAAGCCCCTTACCACTCGCTTACTGAAATTATCGCTTCCGGCCAATTCGACAAATCGATGGAAGCTTCGCTCAAAACACGTGATGCCCGGCAATCGCTGAATACAGAGGATTACAAGGACATCGTGCTGTTCCGTACCAAAACGACAAAAGACGCGCTGCTGAAGGTGATGGCTGACAATAAGCTGGATGCGATTGTCTATCCATCCACTACGCAAACAGCTGCATTGATTGGCGAAGCGCAAAATGCAGGCGGCAACAATCGCCTCAGCCCGTTCTCCGGGTTCCCAGCCATTACCGTGCCTGCCGGCTACACAGCTGAAGGGCTCGGAGCGAGCATTGAATTCCTCGGCCGCGAATACAGCGAGCCGACACTGATCAAGCTGGCTTACTCATACGAGCAAGGGACGAAGCATCGCGTCGCTCCTGTACTTGCCCCTTAAAGGAGAAGCACCTACACTTGCGATTACAATGATCACAAGCTCACGCGAGAAAGCAAAAAAATCTCCAAACCCACCTTTACGGCGGGTTTGGAGATTTTTGATTTTAAACCCTAAGCATAGCTTAACGGCTGCGCTCAGCGTATTCCGTTACCCATGCAGCTACCTTCAGCAGGTCCTCATCGGCACGGCCAATAGCTGCTTCAACCTGTACAGTCGCTGTGCCGCCATAGACGTTGCGGGCATCGACAACCTGCTCCGGCTGGAGCACCGCATAAATGCGATCATCAAACAGCTCGGAAAATTGCTTGAATTCCTCCAGCTTCAGATCTAGCAAGTATTTGCCCTGCTCGATGCAATAAAGCACCGTTTTGCCAATAACTTCATGCGCTTGGCGGAAAGGCAGCCCTTTGCCTACGAGGAAATCGGCAATATCCGTCGCATTGGAGAAATCCTGATTGACCGCTTGGCGCATCCGGTCTTTGTTGACCTTCATCGTCGCAATCATCGGCGCGAACAGCTGCAGCGCGCCTTGCAGCGTGCGAACTGTATCAAACATGCCTTCCTTGTCTTCCTGCATATCCTTGTTGTACGCCAGCGGAAGCGATTTTAAAACCGTCAGCAGGCCAACCAGGTTGCCATAGACACGGCCTGTTTTGCCGCGAACCAATTCAGGCACATCCGGATTTTTCTTCTGCGGCATAATGCTGCTGCCTGTGCAGAAAGCATCATCCAGCTCGACGAAATTGAACTCTGTGCTGGACCACAGGATTAGCTCTTCGCTCAGACGCGACAGATGCATCATAATGATCGAAGCATGGGAGAGAAATTCCAAAATAAAGTCGCGGTCGCTGACTGCATCCAGACTATTTTCATAAACACGATCAAATTTCAGCTGGCTCGCTACAAAATGGCGGTCGATTGGGAACGTCGTTCCCGCAAGCGCGCCTGCGCCTAGCGGCAGCATATTAATGCGTTTGTAGCTGTCTTGCAGGCGCTCAATGTCGCGTCCGAACATCGCTACGTAAGCCATCAGATGATGGGCGAACAAAATCGGCTGGGCACGCTGCAAATGCGTGTAGCCCGGCACGATTGTAGCCGTATTCGCTTTCGCCTGCTCTACGAGCGACGATTGCAGCTTTTGCAGCAAATCCACAAACTCAACAACACGCTTGCGCAAATAGAGATGCATATCGGTCGAAACCTGGTCATTACGGCTGCGTCCGGTGTGCAGCTTGCCGCCTACCGAGCCAATGTCGTCAATGAGCGTTTTCTCGATATTCATATGAATATCTTCGTCGGACACCGAAAACTCCAGATCATTGCGCTTAATGCGCTGCAAGACGCGGTGCAGGCCGTCCTGAATCGTCTCCACATCTTTATCTGGCAAAATGCCCTGCTTGCCCAGCATCGTTACATGAGCCAAGCTGCCTTGAATATCTTCTTCCGCCAGTTCCTTGTCGAACAGGATGGATGCTGTATATTCCTCCACCAGCTGATCGGTCTTCTTCGTAAATCTGCCGCCCCATAACTTGCTCACGTTATCGCACTCCCTCCCGGAAAAGGCGCGGGGCCGCTGCATGCAGCGGCCTCTCCTTTGCTTCCGGCATCTATTAATAAATGACGTACACTTATTTTTATTTACCGCTGTATTTCGTTCCGACTTTCAAACGCAGCGCGTTCAGGCGGATAAAGCCTGTAGCATCGCCTTGATCATAGGCTTGTGTCGGATCAGCTTCCATCGTAGCGATTTCTGGATTGTACAAGCTCACAGGGCTTTGTACGCCAGCGCCGATGATATTGCCTTTGTACAGCTTCAGGCGTACAGTACCAGTCACGTTTTTCTGGGATTCCAGCACAAGTGCTTGCAGCGCAAGACGCTCAGGCGCAAACCAGAAGCCGTTATATACAAGCTGGCTGTATTTTGCAATGAGGGAATCACGCAGATTCATGACTTCACGGTCCATCGTGAGCGACTCCATTTTGCGGTGGGCGCTGAACAGGATCGTGCCGCCCGGCGTCTCATACACACCACGGCTCTTCATGCCGACAAAGCGGTTCTCGACCATATCCACGCGGCCAATACCGTGCTTGCCACCCAAGTCATTAAGCTTGTCCATGACTTGCAGCGGAGTAAGCGACTCGCCGTTAATCGCCGTACAGTTGCCCGCTTCAAAGGACAACTCCACGTATTCGGATTGATCCGGCGCATCTTCCGGCGCTACGCTGAGCACGAACATATCTTTGTTCTCATCGGAGCTAGGGTCGAACCAAGGATCTTCCAGCATTCCGCTCTCAAAGCTGATGTGCAGCAGGTTGCGGTCAGTGGAATAGGGCTTGGCTGCCGAAGCTTGAACTGGAATGTTGTGCTTCTCCGCATAAGCGATCATTTCCGCGCGTCCCGGGAACTCTTCACGGAACTGCTCTTCACGCCAAGGCGCAATCACTTTAATATCAGGAGCAAGCGCAGCAACGCCGAGCTCAAAACGAACTTGGTCGTTCCCTTTGCCAGTCGCGCCGTGAGCGATAATAGTCGCACCTTCAGCGCGGGCAATATCAACCATACGCTTCGCGATTAGCGGGCGGGCAATTGAGGTTCCCAGCAGGTATTGACCTTCATAGAAAGCGCCAGCTTGGAACATAGGGAAAATAAAATCAGACGCGAACTCATCGCGCAGATCGTCGATATAAACTTTCGAAGCGCCAGTCGCAAGCGCTTTTGCTTCCAGTCCGTCCAGCTCATCCTTTTGTCCGATGTCTGCTGTGAATGCGATAATTTCCGCATCATACGTTTCTTTCAGCCATTTGAGAATAACGGACGTGTCCAGACCGCCCGAATATGCCAATACGATTTTTTCCTTAGCCATTGTTATTGTCGCACTCCTTAAAATCAATATGAATAATCTCGGCGAATATCCCGCTATGCGGGTGGCAAGCCGAATAACGCCGAGTTAAGCTTTATTACATAATGGCGGCCATGATGGCCTTTTGAGCATGAAGACGATTTTCCGCCTGGTCAAAAATGATCGAGTGGTCGCCGTCAATGACGCCCTCGCTCACTTCCTCGCCGCGATGTGCAGGCAGGCAGTGCATGAACAAAAAGTCCTTCTTGGCATGTGCAGTCAAGGCTTCATTCACTTGATAAGCGGCAAAAGCAAGCTCGCGTTCCTTCTGCTCCGCTTCTTGTCCCATGCTCGCCCAAACATCCGTATAAACGACGTCAGCGCCTTCAATAGCTTCTCTAGGATCGCGGCATACATGAATGCGCGAGCCCGTCTCAGCTGCATGATCCTTCGTTTGCTGCACGATGTCCGCATCCGGCTCGTAGCCTTCCGGAGTAGCTACCGACATGTCGATGCCCAGCTTAGCCGCTCCCATCAGCAGGGAGTGAACCATGTTGTTGCCATCGCCGATGTAAGCTACTTTCAGCCCTTCCAGCTTGCCTTTATGCTCCAGAATAGTCTGGTAGTCGGCCAGCGCCTGACAAGGATGTGAAAGGTCGGTCAAGCCGTTAATAACCGGAATCGTTGCACCGCGCGCCAGCTCCACTACTTTGCGATGAGCGAATGTACGAATCATAATGCCGTCCAAATAGCGGGAAAGCGTCTGTGCCGTATCCCAAATGGACTCGCCGCGCCCGATTTGCAAATCATTGCCGCTAAGGAACAATCCGTGACCGCCGAGCTGGTAAATACCTGTCTCGAACGATACGCGCGTACGCGTCGAGGATTTTTCAAAAATCATCCCGAGTGTTTTTCCTTTAAGCAAATGATGCGTTTCGCCCGCTTTCAGCTTTTGCTTAAGCTCGATAGCGAGATCGATCAGGTAACGGATTTCCGCTGGCGCATAATCGACCAGCATGAGAAAATCGCGGCCTTTCAGGCTCGCAGCCATTTCTTCTTTTACTGCTTCTTGCAATCGTATCTCCTCCACTTCCATCTATGCATTTTATTAATGATAGCTGTTATTTATTGTCGCCTGCGCCTGCCAGCAGCTCTGCCAAAATGCCCACCGCTTGATCAATCTCCTCGTTCGTCACGAGCAGATTTGGCAGCAGACGGATGACACTCGGCCCCGCCGAAATGACGAGCAGCCCTTTATCCTGCGCTGCAGTAAGCAAGCCAGCGATTGGTGCCGCGCATTCGATACCTACGAGCAGCCCTTTGCCGCGAATGTCTTTCACGAAAGGATTGCCTTCAAGCTTCGCTTTCAGTTGCGACGTCAAATATTCGCCCTTCTCCTCCGCACTCTCAGACAGACGGTCGCCGACAATCGTCTCCAGCGTCGCCTTCACAACAGCTGTTGCGATAGGTGTTCCGCCAAAGGTCGAACCGTGGCTTCCTGGGCCAAACGCTTCGCGAAGCTCTTCCCTGCACACAGCCGCCCCTACCGGGAAGCCGCTGCCCAGCCCTTTGGCCAGCGTGAAAATATCCGGTTCAATGCCGTAATGCTCGTAAGCGAACAGCTTGCCTGTACGGCCCATGCCTGTCTGGATCTCATCGACAATAAGCAAAATGCCATGCTTGCGGCACAGCTTGCACAGCGCATGCACAAATGCCGGATCAGCTGGATAAATGCCGCCCTCTGCCTGAACAAGCTCCAGCATGACCGCCGCTGTTTTGTCGCTGATTGCCGCTTCCAAAGCTTCAATATCATTGTAAGGAATGTAGCGGAAGCCCTCCGGCAACGGAGCAAAGCCTTCCTTAACCTTCTCTTGGCCTGTCGCTGTCAAGGTTGCCAGCGTCCGTCCATGGAAGGAATTTTCGAATGTAATGATTTCGTAACGGCCATTGCCTTTAATCTTCTGCTGGTATTTGCGCGCCAGCTTGATTGCCGCTTCATTCGCCTCTGCGCCCGAGTTGCAGAAAAATACAGCGTCGCCGCTGCTGTTGTCCGTCAACAACTTAGCAGCTTCCTCCTGATTCGGAATATGAAACAGGTTGGATACATGCCACAGCTCATCGAGCTGCTTCACTAAAGCTTCTTTGATTTTGCGAGGCGCATGTCCCAAATTCGTAACGGCGATGCCGCTCATGAAATCGAGGTAACGCTTGCCCTGATCATCCCACAGCCAGCTTCCTTCGCCCTTCACCAGCGCGATTGGGTATCTCGCATAAGTAGGCAGCAGCGAATTTGCCGCTGCCGCAGATGTTGTTTTCTCACTCATCGTTTATATCCTCCCTCCCGCTCTCGCGATTTAAACCCCTTTGACAATACGCGTACCGACTCCGCCCTCGCGCACTGCCTTAGTCAATACGCCTGGCTCCTCGCCGCTGACGATGACGACTTCCTGCACCTGTCCTTGTATACATTGTACAGCTGCTCGGACCTTCGGAATCATTCCGCCATATATTTCTCCGCTTGCGATCATCTCGTCAATATCGGCAACGGTGACCACAGGCAGCACCTGCTTCACACCATCAACCGTGCGCATAATGCCCGGCACATCGGTTACTACGATCATTTGATGGACACCCAGATGGGAAGCTACAGCCCCAGCCGCGGTATCCGCGTTAATGTTGTAGCGCTGCCCCTGTGCATCAATGCCTACAGGCGCGATAACAGGAATATAACCCATTGCCATCACGCCTTCTATAACAGCAGCGTTAATGTCCGTCACATCGCCTACAAAGCCGATCTCATCGGCGTTCGCCACAGGACGTGCGGTAATCAGCTGGCCATCCACACCGGATAAGCCGAGCGCCTGTGCGCCGCAGGAAGACATTTTCCGTACAATTTCCTTGTTGATGCGTCCCGACAAAACCATTTCGACGACATCCAGCACCGCTTCGCTCGTCTTGCGCAAGCCGCCGACAAACTCCGTCTCAATGCCGAGCTTTGCCAGCGTCTCCGAGATCGCCGGTCCGCCGCCGTGTACAATAACCGGGCTAACGCCAGATTGCTGCAGCTCCCGCAGCTCGCCGAAGAAGGATTCAGGCAGCGCAGCAAGTGTGCTGCCGCCGCATTTCATTACAAATCGTTGCGTCATGCTATTATGAGCTCCTTTATCGCTTAATGCCGCCTCATGCACCGTTATGTACGGTAAGCCGCATTAATTCGCACGTAGTCATAAGTCAGGTCACAGCCCCAAGCCGTTGCTGCGCCTGCTTCCATATGCAGATCCACATGAATGACGACCGTATCGCCCTTCAAATACTCCAGCGCCTTCTCCTCGTCAAAAGCGACCGGCTTTGACTGCTGCAGCGTCACAATGCTGCCCAGCGAAATGTCGACCGTATCCGGGTTGACAGGCTCGCCAGCGCGGCCTACTGCCGCAATAATCCGGCCCCAGTTCGCATCTGCGCCAAACACTGCCGATTTCACAAGGGAAGAACCTATGACCGTCTTCGCAATCGCTTGCGCCGATGCATCGCTAACCGCTCCACGCACTTGAACCTCGACAAGCTTCGTTGCGCCTTCGCCGTCACGCGCGATCGCTTTCGCAAGCACCTCGCACACATGGCGAAGCGCCGCGCCGAAAGCTGCCCAGCCTTCATGCTGCGCATTAAGCTCGCTGTTGCCGGCAAGTCCGCTCGCCATCGCAACGAGCATATCGTTCGTGCTTGTGTCGCCATCTACCGTAATCATATTAAAAGTATGGTTCGTCGCTTCACGCAGCAGCTGCTGCAGCGCCTCGCTGCCAATTGCCGCATCCGTCGTAACGAAACCAAGCATCGTTGCCATATTCGGGTGAATCATGCCGGAGCCTTTCGCCGCTCCAGCGATATGAATGAGCTGTCCGTCAATTTCAACAGATACACAGACCATTTTTTGCACCAAATCGGTCGTCAAAATCGCTTGGCAGAAGCTTTCTGCCGCTTGCTTGTCCGAACCCAGCTTAGCTGGCAGCTCGCTGATGCCGCTGCGCACTTTGTCCATCTTGAGCAGCTCGCCAATGACGCCGGTAGAAGCTACCGCCACTTCATCTGCTGCAATGCCAACACGCTCAGCGAATTTATTGCGCATTTCATAGGCATCCGCCTCGCCCTGCTCGCCAGTGCATGCATTGGCGTTGCCGCTATTGACCAGCACAGCACGCAGGCGGCCGCCTTCGCCAATGCTCTCGCGCGTCACCTTAAGCGGTGCCGCCTGAAAAACATTTGTCGTGTAAACGCCCGCCGCTGCCGCCGGAACCTCGCATACGATTGCGCCGAGGTCATTGCGCGTCGTTTTTTTGAGGCCGCAGTGTATGCCGCCCGCTGTAAAGCCCTTCGGTGTTGTAATCGAGCCTTCCGCCACAACCTTATAAAGGGGTGCAGTGTGTCCCTGTCCCATAATTACATCGTTCTCCTTCGCTTCATTCTAAATTAGGTTATGCTGCTTCTTATGGATAAACAGGAACAAACTGCAAACCAAGCGTCTCATCCCAGCCCATCATAAGGTTCATGTTCTGAATCGCTTGTCCCGCTGCGCCTTTGACCAAATTATCAATGACCGAAACAATCGTCACTCTGCCCGTACGGCTATCGAACGCAAAGCCGATATCGCAATAATTCGAGCCCCATACTTCCTTCGTGGCAGGCAACTGTCCTTCAGGACGAATGCGCACAAATGGACGGTTCTCGTAATAGCTGCGATACAGGTCCATAAAATCATCCGCGCTTCTGCCGTCTTTCACCGTTGCATACATCGTCGTCATAATGCCGCGCGTCATCGGCACGAGATGCGTCGAGAACGTAATCACAACCGAGCGGCCTGCAATATCGGAAAGCACCATTTCGATTTCCGGCGTATGCTGATGCTGATTCAGCTTGTACGCTTTCAAGCTCTCGTTCAGCTCGGAATAGTGAGTGCCAAGGCTCGCGCCGCGTCCCGCTCCAGAAACGCCGGATTTCGCATCAATTATGATGCTGTCCGGATCGATAAAGCCAGCTTGCACAGCTGGAACAAGGCCGAGAAGCGCCGCCGTAACGTAACAGCCCGGGTTGGAAATGAGATTAGCACCCTGTACACGGTCGCCGTACACTTCAGCCAATCCGTACACCGCTTGCTTCAAATACTCCTCGTTCGCAGCGGGCTTTTTGTACCATTTTTCATATAAAGCTCTATCTTGCAGGCGGTAGTCGCCGGATAAATCTATCACTTTAAGACCTACAGCAAGCAAATCAGGTGCCAGCCTAGATGCGACAGCCGCTGGTGTTGCCAAAAATACAACATCCGCCTTGCTGCGGATCGCTTGTGGCTCTACATCATCTAGCAATTCTTCGCGAATGCCTGTTAAGTGCGGGTATCCTTCCGTAATCGGCGTCCCCGCGCTGGATGATGAAATAACCGAGGTCACCTCAGCAAGAGGATGTGAGGCTAACAATCGAATAAGCTCAACGCCGCCGTAGCCGGTTGAACCGATAATAGCTATTTTCAGTTTATCGCTCATATCCATCATCTCTCCCTATGAGACTATCTAAAAGTATATTGTACATGATTCGGCAGTCGATTAAAATACACTGTTTTTCCGTATTATTATACATGTCATTTCATATTAATACAATGAGCGAATGGATGTATTTTTGTGCCTAGCACGCTCGTACAACCCGTTGTTTGGGATCAATGTCGCTATTCCTATTCCAGCTTAAAACCTTCCCCTACTACCTCTGATGTATTGCTAATGATGACGAAAGCAGCTGGGTCAACTGTACGAACGAGCTGCTTGAGCTTCGCTACTTCCATTTGCCCCACGACGACCATAAGTACGGTCCGCCCCTCCCCGCTGTAGCCGCCATGTCCATCAAGCCTCGTCAAACCGCGGTCGAGATCATAAAGAATCGTCTCTGACAATTTTTCCGGCTCGCTGCTAATAATAAAAGCAACCTTCGACACCGGCAGCCCGCTTTGAATAATATCAATTGTTTTACTCGTTACAAACAGCCCGACTAAAGCATACAACGCCACTTCCGGCGAAATAAGCAGGCCCGCCGCAATGATGACACACCCGTCAAAAATAGCGACGGAGAGCCCCAGCGACAATCCCGTGTAACGATGCAAAATTTGCGCAGCCAAACCAAGCCCTCCCGTTGAGCCGCCTCCGCGAAAGACGATGCCAAGCCCGAGCCCAACGCCGATCCCGCCATAAATAGCAGCAAGCAAAGGATTATGTGTCGGTGTATCCCAATGGGAAGTAAGCAGGACGAATAACGGCAGCACGACGGAGCCAAGCGCCACTTTAAGCGCATAGCGTTTGCCCAGCAGCCACAGCCCTACAAAAAACAAAGGAATATTAACAGCCCACTGCGTATATGCTGGCGAAATGTCAGCAAAACGCTGGACCAAAATCGAAATGCCGGAAACACCGCCTGAGGCAATCTCATTAGGCACCAGAAATAAATTAAAGCTTGCCGCCATTATAAAAGAGCCCAGCAGCACCAGAAGCATGCTCCAAATGAGCTGTTTACCAGGGCTGAGCGGTTTTTTCTTCCGTTTGTTTATTACCTTCGAATTGGCCGCATGCAGCTTGCCGTTTCGTGCATCATTCGTCTCTTTGCTCATCTCGAATCCCACCCAAATTCATAAAGTCATACCTATAAGCGCTCATAAAAAAGAAGAGTTCCACCCTTGTTCGAGTCGGAACTCTTCTTAGCTTACGTCAATATGGCTTGATCCATGCGTATTCATCCATATCCTATTACCTATAACCGCATTTGCCAGATGCGGTAGCTAACTGCTAGGAGCGCTATAACAGCCTGCCGTTTAGTCGTGGCGAATTTGATGGCGCAAATATCCGTTAATGAAGGCATTCAGGTCGCCATCCATAACGGCGCCTACATTGCCTGTCTCCACCGAGGTGCGATGATCCTTGACCATGCTGTACGGATGAAAAACATAGGAGCGGATTTGGCTGCCCCAGGCAATTTCCGATTGCTCACCGCGAATTTCCGCGAGATGCTGCCGCTGCTCTTCAATTTTCCGCTCATAAAGCTTGGAGCGCAGCATATTCATCGCCCGCTCACGGTTCTGGATTTGCGAACGCTCCTGCTGGCAGGCAACGACGATACCCGAAGGAATATGCGTAATACGAATCGCCGATTCCGTCTTGTTGACGTGCTGTCCGCCCGCTCCACTGGCGCGGTATGTATCAACCTTCAAATCCTCACTGCGGATTTCAATATCGATGTCATCGGTTATTTCCGGAACTACATCGCAAGATGCGAAGGACGTATGACGACGGCCTGACGCATCAAACGGCGAAATGCGAACGAGGCGGTGTACGCCCTTCTCCGCTTTAAGATAGCCGTAGGCGTTGTAGCCTTTGACCAAAATCGTAACGCTCTTGATGCCTGCCTCATCGCCTGGAAGATAATCCAGCAGCTCGACCTTGAAACCACTTTTCTCTGCCCAGCGCGTATACATCCGGTACAGCATTTGGCCCCAGTCCTGCGACTCGGTGCCGCCTGCGCCAGGATGCAGCTCAACGATTGCGTTAAGCTTATCATAAGGCTGGTTGAGGAGCAGCGTCAGCTCAAAATCATTCAGCTTGCGCAGCAGCTGGGCTGTTCCTTCCAGCAGCTCAGGCTCAAGCGTCTCGTCCTGCTCTTCCTCTGCCAGCTCCAGCATCGTTTGCAAATCTTCCATCTCGCCGTTCAAACGCAAATATTGATCGACGACCGATTTGACCGCATTCATTTCGGAAATAACGTTTTGCGCCTTGTCATTGTCATCCCAAAAATCAGGCGCCGTCATCTTTTCCTCATAGTTGGCGATTAATTCATTTTTTAGATCTAAGTCAAAGAGACCCCCTGAGATCTTGGAGCCGCTTCGCTATTTCCCGCAAATCTTGTTTCACCGTTGGTTCTATCATAGCGTACGTTTCACCTCAAATTTCTCATCTTGTCTGGTTGCCCAGCTTTTTCTTGCTCTGCTGCTCTGCTACTGCCTGATGGCATAAACGCGCCTGCTGCGAAGCGCTGCAGCTTTTGCCGCATTGCTCCGCACACTGGCGCGTTAAGCCTTGCCTATCCGATCACAGCACCTTATTTACCGTGGCACTGCTTGTATTTCTTGCCGCTGCCGCATGGGCAATCATCATTGCGGCCGACCCGGTCCAAACGCTTCGCCGGACGCTTTTCCTGGCTTTCGCCTGGGCTGTTCGTCGTCGTCTGGCCTTGAGCTACCTCTTGGCGCTCCAGGTTGCTTTCTACGCGCGACTTCATAATGTATTTGGCAACTTCTTCTTGGATCGTGTCAATCATCGCCTTGAACATCTCAAAGCCCTCAAATTGGTACTCGCGCAGCGGATCCGTGCCGCCGTATGCCCGAAGGTGGATACCTTGGCGCAGCTGATCCATTGCATCGATGTGATCCATCCATTTGCTGTCAACCGCGCGAAGTGAAACGACCTTCTCGAATTCACGCATCGTCGTTTCACCAAGCTCTGCTTCACGCTCGTCATAATAAGCAACGACTTTGTCATAAATAAATTCGGTAATTTCCTCAATTTCCTTGCCCCAAATATCGTCTCTCGTCACGGTGCCTTCATTCAGAAGGTTCGCATCTACGAAGTCGATAATGGTTTCCAAATCCCACTCTTCTGGAATATCCTCCGTACAGTGAGCTTTAACCGTGCGATCAATGACCGCTTTAATCATTTCCATGACGATTTCACGAATGTTATCGGAAGTGAGCACGTCCAGACGCTGCTTGTAAATCACTTCACGCTGCTGGTTCATGACATCATCATATTGAAGAACGACTTTACGCAGATCGAAGTTGTTTCCTTCTACACGCTTCTGAGCCGATTCTACTGCACGGGTAATCATCCGGCTCTCGATCGGTTGATCCTCTTCCAGACCGAGACGATCCATCATGGCCATAATATTATCCGAGCCAAAACGGCGCATCAGTTCATCTTCCAGCGACAAATAAAACTGGGACGAGCCCGGATCGCCTTGACGTCCGGCACGACCACGCAGCTGGTTATCGATCCGGCGGCTCTCATGGCGCTCCGTACCAATAATATGAAGGCCGCCAAATTCAGCTACCCCTTCACCGAGCATAATATCGGTACCGCGTCCCGCCATGTTAGTAGCAATAGTAACGGAGCCCTCTTGACCGGCACGCGAAATAATTTCAGCCTCTTCCGCATGGAACTTCGCATTCAGTACTTTATGTGCAATACCGCGGCGTTTAAGCATTTCTGCCAGACGCTCGGAATTTTCAATGGAAATCGTACCGACTAGTACAGGCTGTTTGTTCGCGTGGCGAGCTACGATCTCTTCCACAACGGCATTGAATTTGCCTTTTTCCGATTTATAAACGACATCTTGAAGGTCTTTACGAATCATGGAGCGGTTCGTTGGAACTTGAATAACGTCCAAGCCGTAAATCCGCTTAAATTCTTCTTCCTCCGTCTTCGCCGTACCCGTCATGCCCGCAAGCTTGCGATACATCCGGAAATAGTTCTGGAACGTAATCGTAGCCAAGGTCATGCTCTCATTTTGTACTTTGAGCTGCTCCTTCGCTTCAATCGCTTGATGCAAGCCATCACTGTAACGGCGACCAGACATTAGACGTCCAGTGAATTCATCAACGATGAGGACTTCGTCATCTTGAACGACATAATCGACATCGCGCTTCATAATGACATTAGCCTTAAGCGCCTGTTGGATATGGTGATTGAGCGTCACATTTTCATGGTCAAAAAGATTTTCAATGTGGAACGCCTTCTCCGCCTTCTCCACGCCTTCTTCCGTCAGCATGACATTGCGCAGCTTCACATCAATCGTGTAATCCTCTTCCGCCTTCAAACGGCTCAAGAAGCGGTCTGCCGAATAATAAAGCTCAGTCGACTTGGCAGCTTGTCCCGAAATAATAAGCGGTGTACGCGCCTCATCGACAAGGATGGAGTCAACTTCATCAATGATTGAGAAATAAAGCGGGCGCTGAACCATTTGTTCTTTGTAAAGAACCATGTTGTCGCGCAAATAATCGAAGCCAAACTCATTGTTCGTACCGTACGTAATATCGCAAGCATAGGCGCTTTGCTTCTCCTCATGCGACAAGCCGTTCAGGTTGCAGCCGACCGTCATGCCGAGGAAATTGTAAAGCTGAGCCATCAGCTGGCTGTCACGAGAAGCCAAATAATCATTGACCGTTACGACGTGCACGCCTTTCTCGAGCAGCGCGTTCAAATACACAGGCAGTGTCGCTACGAGCGTTTTACCTTCACCGGTTCTCATCTCAGCGATTTTGCCCTCATGAAGAACGATACCGCCCATCAGCTGCACATCAAAGTGACGCATGCCGAGCGTACGCTTCGAAGCTTCACGAGTAACTGCGAAAGCTTCTGGCAATATTTGATCAATCGTCTCCCCTTTAGCAAGGCGAGCTCTGAATTGTACAGTTTTAGCTGCGAGCTCCTCATCGGACAAAGCCGAGATGGTGGACTCCAGTGCATTGATTTCTTCTACTTTACGCGTGAGGCGCTTAACCTCGCGCTCGTTCGCATCACCAAATATTTTTTTCACTAATCCGAGCATGGGGCTTCCCCTTTCACCTTACGCTTGTTTGCCTTAAATTGTAACAGTTTGCAGGATGCACCGCAACGCATCACCAATATTTTCAGGTAAGAATATAACCATTTTTACCAAAAAGAAAAAAGGCGTATCGCCTACGTATTCAACTGAGTTCATTATACATCGCGCAGAGGGCGAAATCAAAACGACTTCCTATTAAAAAGCGGCTCTCTCCCCTATGGTTAAATGCACCATGTCAAGCGTAAACGGCTGAAGCCGTCCTCTGGCGGCTAAGCTGCTGTTTCGAGGGTGGAATAAAAGCCCCTTTATAAGTGTAAAACTTATAAGATCTTATATTTCAAGGTGAAACGGCTGTCGCCGTCCTTTGACGGTGCAGCGCGTTTCATTCCGAGAAATATAGAGAAAGGGTGGGAAAATCATATCCTTTCCTATATTTCAAAAAAATGAAAAAGCCCTCCCTCCCGCAGGAGGAAAGGCTTGAATTTGCAATAGATGTATAAGTACGACTGGCCTTCTATTAGCCTTGTTCAATTAATCCATATGTTCCATCATCGCGTTTGTATACGACGTTCACCTCTTCATTTAAGCTATTGGCGAATACGAAAAAGTTATGGCCGACCATATTCATTTGCAAAATGGCCTCCTCCACATCCATCGGCTTGAGCAGAAATTTCTTCGTCCTTACGACTTCGAAATCCTCTTCCTCATGCTCGAGAACGCCTACGGCGGAACCTTCTTCCCTGAACAGCGATTTCACACCGCTATCATGGCGGAATCTACGGTTGACTTTCGTTTTGTGTTTGCGAATTTGTCTTTCCAGCTTATCCACAACTGTATCAATAGAGGCGTACATGTCGGCACTTTTCTCCTCCGCTCTCAAAAAGTTGCGGGCAATCGGAATCGTGACCTCGACAGCGTGTATGCCTTTCGTTACCGATAAGGTTACGGTTGTTTCGGAGGTAGGGGCTTCAAAATACTTCTCTAAGCGGCCGAGCTTCTTCTCGACATAATCCTTGAGTGCATCTGTCACTTGTAAATGTTGACCTCGAATGATGTATTCCATGGGGCATGCCTCCTTTACATGTTCTTATTATAACATAGTAGGGGAGGTATAGTAAAACTATTTTCTATTTATTTAGAATTTTCTAATAATTTATGTCGAAGGTTTGAACAGAGGTTGGGGTGGGTAGGCAGATGGCAAAAAAAGCTTCGGAATAGCCCGGGGTAGTCCCCCTCGAGCTTCCGAAGCTTTTTCTGATGATGCATTTTTGATATGCTATTTGTTGTGTAAGTCGTGCAATCACCATTTACACAATTGCAACTTGGTTAGATTAATAATTTAGTTGTTTGGCGTATAATTGGCGTTCTCCCATATTTGCTGCACAATGTAAATCAAATCGTTATCCGTGACAACATCATCACCATATTTTATTTTTATTCTTAGAATCCTTACTAGTACAGCCTCTCTAATCAAAGGCTTTTGACAAAAAAAATAAAAGCCCCGGTTGCCCGGAGCTTAAAGTTACATATAAATGAATCCTATAGACTGGCTAATACAGCCTGATGATTACAGTTTAGTGACGTTAGCAGCTTGTGGACCGCGTGCGCCTTCTACGATGTCAAATTCAACCGCTTGGCCTTCGTCAAGAGTTTTGAAGCCTTCTGTTTGAATAGCCGAGAAGTGAACGAATACGTCGCCGCCTTGATCAGTTTCGATAAATCCATAACCCTTCTCCGCGTTAAACCATTTAACTTTACCTTGCATGCATAAACAGTCCCTTCATCTTCAAATACTGTGAAACACCTTACTCATGTGGCCCACAATTTGACTATAACACCGCGTTATTAGAATTGTCAAACAATTTATTGTAAGCGAATACAATCGAGATATAACTTGAATAAAGCGTCTTGGATTTTGACATTTTAAAGGCTTTTATTAGCATCCATTACTTGAGTAGTGCAATCAATCCTTCTGTTGCCAAGTCATTTCATCTCTAAAATCCTGACAGCCATACAGCAGCATTTTGCAGTCAAACAAAAACAGCCCTCCCTTGGTTAAGGAACGGACTGTTTTCAAGTTTTCCATATTCTTTTTCAGTTCAATATTTTGTTGATATACATATATCCAATCATTGAGTTGCATTCTGCTTACTAATTACTTTAGCGTGTACTTGCTAACTTCAAAGGTCAAGATTTTATCAAAAATGATATATTCCGTTTGAGTTGTGAACGGACCTTTGTTCCAGTCTTTTTCAAATCCATATTTCGCCGAACCTGTTCCACCCGCTTTAGCATCATACCAATTTAAAAAAGCGTTAAGTTCAGTTGCAGTCAGGTCGTATTCTTTTTCAAAACCATTATCCAAAGTTATCGTCAAAATTGCATTTTCGTTTTCTGAAGGATCCGGGCTTTGTGTCGGCTCAGGAGTAGGATTTTGTGTTGGTTCTGGACTAGGGCTTTGTGTTGGCACTGGTGTAGGATCTTGTGTCGGTTCTGGACTAGGGCTTTGCGTTGGCTCTGGTGTAGGTACGGTACCTTGTGAGTCTGTTCCAAATATGCTTAGTTTGTTGACCCCGACGTAACTATCTACACGGTAAAGCTTTACTTTTTTCACACCAACAATAGGCGCCCCCGGATTCGTATCATATCTTAAACGAGGGAAAGTATGAAGGATATTGTCGTCAGCATCTAATAAATCGACTTTCGGGGAGTCACTTCCACTATAAGAAAAACCAGTAACATCTTTTGGTATATCAAACTCCCAAATAAATTCATCATATGCAAGAGTTTTTCCATATAGAGTAGTATTTGAGGCATTATCTGTAATAGCCGCCAACTCTTCGGCACTATATCGCTCGGGATATACATCTGGTATTTTACCTGCTATCAAATCTCTGCTTTCAGCTGAGACAGAGAAAATACCAAATAAACTTAATGACAATATCAACACCAAAACCAAGGAAACTTTCTTTTTCATACCAAACATCATCCTTTTCAATAGTAGTTTTTCCTACAAAACCCCATACTACGTTAGCTCCATTCTAGAAAAAAAGCTTTCTTTGAACTTTTTATGCCAATGAAGTTTAGCATCTAAATATTATATCGGAATTTTTTCCTATAATATTAGTTCTATTCTCAATATTTAATTAAAAAATAGTAACAGAATAAAAGCCCAACCACTCAAGAATCCTAATTCTCCGTAAACGCCGATGTTAAGATGGGAGTAGTTTCTATTGGTTTCTTTTGTAATCATGGCATTATAGTCATTTCTCATAGCACAGAACCGTTCAGTTTTTTTGTTTTTACAGGTCAAAAATAAGAAAAATCTCCTGTAACACAGGAGATTTTTCTTGGTTTAATATTCTATTAACTGTTATCAAGAAGTTACAATCTTTCATTTTACATAGTTACTCATTTTTAATCAGTAGCGACAAATGACCAATCGTGTCATAGTTTTCCTTTTTCAACTCTGCACATACATCCTTAACGAACTGATTATTGTGCTCATAATTTTTCGAGAAGGACTGAATTAATTTAACTACTATTTCATCTGTCAAACCCTCATGATATTTTGCTATGCCTATCAGATGCATCTTTATTAATGAGAAATTAACAGCAAGCATCGTAAATTGTTCGAATATATTCAACTTTCCCGAGACAGGAAACAGCGTATGATATACGGTATTAACCAAATAGTTTTCCAAAATATATTCATGATCTTTTATATAAGGCAAATAATACTCCATATACGCTTGTGTATAGTGTTTCATAATATTTTCTGGATCCTCATGTTCATTTTCAAGGCCATTAATATAATCGTCCAGGCATTCCCTGTATCTTACATTCCAAATCTTTTGCTCAGCACGATTCACAATCAGTTTATTAAGGAATGTCAGCTGAAATTCAGTATTTGAAGGAAAAACTTTATAATCCCTAAGTTCGGAATTCGTTTCCATTTGATATTTAAACTTGGCTATTTCGTCGGTTACTACTGAAAAATCACCGTTTTTTGTAGCTTCATAAATTTGATCGCAAAGCCAACCAAGAAGCAACAGGCGATGTGGTAATTCAAATTCCCGGTTTTGCAAAATTTCAATTGCTGCTATACGAATATCCCATAAAAATGAAGAAAATTCCCCAGTATTAGCGCTTACTTTACGATTCACGTAAATATTAGGCTTTCTAAGTGACTTACCTTGAATAAATTCGATTCCATTTGGCTCAAGCAACATGATTCTGGCAATCTCGGGGCAAGAAGGAGTAGCTGATATCTCTTGCACACCACTAACCTCATTAATCTTTCTAGGATAGGTAGCACAAGTCGGACTGAGATAATCCTCTCCCAAATTAGCTTGAATCGAGCATAAGCCATTATCAAGCATGGTGCAGCCGCCTGTTTGTCCATCCAATTTCATAGATGCATAATGGGCATCATGGGCATTCGTCTCTATTTTAGTAACGTTCCCTTTAAAGCGCTCGCGCCACGCGCGATCCTTCACATTCATATATTTATTATAACTACGTTTATCAATTGAAATATGCCATAAAGCACAACAGGTGTCCTCGCATTCTGCCCCAATACATTGAAAATGTTCCATATACTTAGGAATCAGCGCATAGTCTTCGGTCATATGTATCCTCCTCGTAATCACTCTTGGTCCATTTACATTTCTTCCTGTTATATCGGCATTAATCCTATAAAAAATGATAGAAGTCGCTTGGATATAAATCCCAAGCGACTTCTATCAGCCAGCATTATTTTTTCTGATCAAAAAAATAGCTTTCAGTGGAATATCCCATATCGTATGCATTTTTTTGTAGACGGAACGATTGAATTTTACCAAGTGCTACGGAGGCTTCACTTCTGATAGTATTCATTCTCTCCACAATAACCTGATCAAACTCTAATATTTTGGAGAGCAGTTGCTTTTCCGATTCCGATATCTCAGAACTTGCTTGGAGATTCTTTAAAACCTCTTCTCGAAGATCAACTAAAGTGTAAAAATCTTCTTCTGTGTTTTCCATTAGTTCCGCTGCCATGGCTTGTGTCATATCATATAATTTCTGGATTGTCATATTATTCAGCACTCTGTTGGAGGTGAATGGTTGAAGTCGTTCCTTTAATCGCTTCTTTCCATGTTACACGAAGCTCCTCCAAGTAATTCAATGCCTCTTCAGCTGGGACTGTATCCTTCTTAATATTAGCTTGAATCGTCAAATGCAGCATATATTCATAAATCCGGTACAATTCTTTTGATAAAGCAATATCAAAATTAAGCGCTGCAATAAGCTCATTAATAATAGACTGGCATTTCTGCAAACTCAAATTAGCTTGCTCATAGTTCCGAGTACGAATACCCTCAATCCCGCCCTTAATGAACCGAATGGCTCCATCATACAGCATAATAATGAGTTGCTCAGGCGCAGCGGTTTGAACAGATGACTGTTTGTATATTTGATATGGTGAATTTATCACTGCAGTTCACTCCTTTTAACCTGAGAAGCTAGACAAGCTGGAGGCCTGGGAATTAAATTTATTGATTGCCGTCTCCATAGCGGTAAATTGCTTATACAATTGGGTTTCAGTTTTGTTTAAACGAGTAAGCATGCTGCTTTCACGTTCTTTCATCAGACGAAGCTGACCACTTATTATGGAGCTTTCTAAAAATGATCCTTTCAGCTCCGTACTGGTAAGGGATGTACCCGCCTTGGATGACAGACTTTGCAAAGAATCTCCTGCAGAAGCTGACATTTTTGCAAAGACTCCGGATTCCGTACTACTAGGCGATACATTTGTCCCACGCTTCGTAAACATTTCGATGACTTTATCAGGATCCTTCTCCAATGCTGTTCGAAGCGTCTCCTCGTTCAGAACCAGTTTACCTTTCTCCGTATAAGATCCCGTCGAAATACCAATTGATTGAAATATTGCTTTACCACCGCCATCAACTTGACCAGTATCAAAGCCCCCCACAAGTGATGTTGCAGCAATACGAAGATCTGATACCAACTTGGTCAAAATACTGTCATTACGAATTAATCCGCTTTTCGCTTTGTCTTCCCATAACTTAATCTGGCTTTCTTCCATACCTTCTTTCTGCTCGTCAGTTAATGGAAGGTAGGTTCTGTATTTATCCTCAGATAACTTAGAATTAATCGACCCTATCAAATTATTATAGTCGTTAACAAATGATTTAATTGAATCCATAATCTTGTTCGTATCCGATACAGAAGTTAACGTTGTTACACCATTCGTACCAGATTCCGACTTAATCGTAAAATCAAAGCCGTTAATTACAAATCGATTGCTGCTTTGTGTATATTCTACTCCGTTGAGCGAAATCACTGCATCCTTACCCACAATAGCCTTCTGATCAAAACCAGTCATTGTGTTGAACCCTTCTAATTTCACCGCAGTTGAACCTGTCTGGCTATTCATAATAGATAACTGACCCGTCGTTTCATTATAATAAGATGTTGCTTTCGCGTTCTTGTTATCATTAATTGCCAAAGCTAATTCTTTGAGAGTAGCTGTTGCTGCATCTAACTTAATTTCAACATCATTGACTTTAACAATAACATCACTACCAGCCGCGGTAAATCCAAGATCCGTAAGCTTCATGCCTGCAGTGCTGTTAACCGTATTTGTATCTGCATCTGGATTATAGGTAAAGACAGTTCCGGCAGCAGATGCCACTTGGTTGACACTTACATTTAATGATCCTGCAGCAGATGAATTAGTCGCATTTACTGTTAGAGCAGATGCATTGCCTGTAACCTCGGTTGTCTTAGCCGTTATCGCGTTTGACATATTATATGATTGTATCTTATTATTGCGAAAATCAACAATCTTGCTGCTCATTTCCCTATAAGCTTCCCGTTGATATTCTATTGATAACCGTTTCTGAACCATCGTATTATACGACGTCCGTTTGGCTTTCATCATTTCCTTGACCATATCGTCAACTTGCATGCCTGATGCCAATCCTGATATTCTCATCTTCTCTTCCTCCTCTTAAACTCTTTTATCAATTAGAATGCCGTTTATTTCCATAAATTTCGCTACCAGATCGAGCGTTTTCTCGGGTGGAATCTCCCGGATCAACTCCCCTGTCTCCTTGTTTAACACTTTAATAACAATTGCTTTGGTTTGTTCATGTACCGACATCTCAAATGTCGTATCAGGGCCCTGAATCGCTTTGAGAACACGATCAATGGTCCTCACCACCTGCATGTCTCCAATAGTAACCTTCTCGCCTTGCAGCTCTGCTTGCTGTAAGGCATCAACTGTCTTAATCTGAGAAACTACACTCTCCCTACCTGACAAGGATTCGTTATTTACGTTTTTGTCAGGCTTATAACCTGTTGACTGATTGACTGAGGAAATGTTCATTAACAAACCTCCCATACCGACTCAATATCTCTATTACTAATATCGGAAAAAACAATAAACTTTATTAGAGCAAATATAAAAAAACAGCCTGTTGATTTTCTCAACAGGCTGTTGGTTATTCCGAAAATTAACGAAGCAGGGAAAGAACGCCTTGCGGCTGCGAATTCGCTTGAGCAAGCATCGCTTGCGAAGCTTGAAGAAGAATGTTGTTCTTCGTAAGATCGACCATTTCTTTCGCCATATCTGTATCGCGAATACGGGATTCGGACGCAGTCAGGTTCTCTACTGTAGTACCCAAGTTGTTGGATGTGTACTCCAGACGGTTTTGTGTAGCACCGAGTGTTGCACGTTGTGTTGCAACGTTTGTAATAGCAGTTTCAATGAGAGGAAGTCCACTTGCCTTAGTCAAACCGGAGAAGCCAGTTGTATCTACTTTTTTGATAGTGATTTGTTGAGCATTATCATCAGATTGAATCTTCACATCAGCAGCAGTCAAAGAAATGTTGTTGAATTTCGTGTCCGTCATAATTTTATCGATTTGAACACCCAGCTCATCAAGCTCAAGGTCGATGTTAGCTTTATCAGATGCTTGGTAAGTTTCGTTAATTTTCTGAACGTTCAGCTCTTTCATACGAGTAAGCATGGAGCTAACTTCATTCATTGCGCCCTCAGCTGTTTGTACAAAGGAGATACCATCTTGAACGTTGCGTTGAGCTTGCTCAAGACCGCGGATTTGGCCGCGCATTTTCTCGGATACTGCCAAGCCAGCAGCATCGTCAGCCGCACGGTTAATGCGAAGACCGGAAGACAATTTCTCCATACCTTTACCTGCAGCAGCAGTATTCAGACCCATGTTACGGTGAGTGTTCAAAGCAGTAATGTTGTGATTAATACGCATTGTTATTTCCTCCCTGAAATGAAATGAATGATCCACATCCTTGTGGTATGCTGAGCCAGGTCGGCCGCCCTTTATCAGCCATAATATATATATCGGCCAAATTCAGTCAGAGTTTATAGCTTGTTATTATTTTTTTTCATTTCACCAAATTGTTTTTTTAGCTCCATGTTGCTGATCAGAGATTTCACTGCTGCCCGGTTCATATCCTCTACAGACAAATAGAGGCTGCCGAATGGAGTACTTCTCATCGGAAATACTAAACCGCATTCCTGTTCTATTAGCTAAATTTATAATTAGTGGAGCTGCAAGGTTTAATGTAGCTGTCGCTAAATCTCCATTAACACTTAATATTCAATATTTTAATATCTGTCGTTTGCTATACGTCCATTTCCTGCTCTATCAGTTCAGGCAGCTCAAACTCATAGTCAGGGAAAAATCGAACGAAGGTACGACTATAAAAGCAAGTGACTTTTCTTCTACAGATTGTAAATACATAAAGGTTCCCTACCTGACAAGGATTCGCTATTTACGTTTTTGTCAGGCTTATAACCTGTTGACTGATTGACTGAGGAAATGCTCATTAACAAACCTCCCATACCGACTCAATATCTCTATTACTAATATCAGAAAATACAATAAACTTTATTAGAGCAAATATAAAAAAACAGCCTGTTGATTTTCTCAATAGGCTGTCGGTTATTCTTAAAATTAACGAAGCAGGGAAAGAACGCCTTGCGGCTGCGAGTTTGCTTGAGCAAGCATCGCTTGCGAAGCTTGCAGAAGAATGTTGTTCTTCGTAAGATCGACCATTTCTTTCGCCATATCTGTATCGCGAATACGGGATTCGGACGCAGTCAGGTTCTCTACTGTAGTACCCAAGTTGTTGGATGTGTACTCCAGACGATTTTGTGTAGCACCGAGTGTTGCACGTTGTGTTGCAACGTTTGTAATACCAGTTTCAATGTCAGAAAGTATACTTGCCTTAGTCAAAC
This sequence comes from Paenibacillus sp. JT22N15, assembly GCF_059383755.1. Lineage (NCBI taxonomy): Bacteria > Bacillati > Bacillota > Bacilli > Caryophanales > Paenibacillaceae > Paenibacillus > Paenibacillus sp. JT22N15. The sequence goes on from NZ_JBXENV010000015.1 coordinate 64,056, forward strand.
CGGAGAAGCCAGTTGTATCTACTTTTTTGATAGTGATTTGTTGAGCATTATCATCAGATTGAATCTTCACATCAGCAGCAGTCAGAGAAATGCTGTTGAATTTCGTGTCCGTCATAATTTTATCGATTTGACCGCCCAACTCATCAAGCTCAAGGTCAATGTTAGCTTTATCAGATGCTTGGTAAGTTTCGTTTGCTTTCTGTACGTTCAGCTCCTTCATACGAGTAAGCATGGAGCTCACTTCATTCATTGCGCCCTCAGCTGTTTGTACGAACGAGATACCATCTTGAACGTTGCGTTGTGCTTGCTCAAGACCGCGGATTTGACCGCGCATTTTCTCGGATACTGCCAAGCCAGCAGCATCGTCGGCCGCACGGTTAATACGAAGACCAGAAGATAATTTCTCCATGCCTTTACCAGCAGCAGCAGTATTCAGACCCATGTTACGGTGAGTGTTCAAAGCAGTAATGTTGTGATTAATACGCATTGTTATTTCCTCCTTGAAATGAATGATCCACATCCTTGTGGTATGCTGAACCAGGTCGGCCGCCCTTTATCAGCCATAATATATATATCGGCCAAATTCAGTCAGAGTTTATAGCTTGTTTTTTTTGATTTCACCAAATTGTTTTTTCAGCTCCGTGTTGCTGATCAGAGATTTCTCTGCTGCCCGGTTCATATCCTCTACAGAAACATATAGTTCCTTGCGCAAAATAGATATTTCTTTAGGTGCTGTTATGCCAATCTTTACAGTATCATTGTTAACTTCTAAAATACTAATTTCTATATCATCACCAATAAACAGGGATTGTCCTTTTTTTCTGCTCAAAACAAGCATATTATCGACTCCCTTCCACTATTAAAGAATCAGCAAAAAGAGGCTGCCGAATGGAGTACTTCTCATCGGAGATAATATACTGCACTCCTGTTCTATTAGCTAAATTTATAATTAGTGGAGCAGCAAGGTTTAATGTAGCTGTCGCTAGATCTCCATTAACACTTATGATATTCAATATTTTTATGTCTGTCGTTTGCTTTACGTTCATTTCCTGCTCTATAAGTTTAGGCAGCTCAAACTCATAATCAGGAAAAAAATCAAATGGAGAAACAACTATAAAAGCAAGTGACTCATCTTCTAAAGATTGCAAATACATAAAAGGGCTATCTTCAATCACAATTAAGAAATATTTTAGATATTCTTTAAAGCCCGGTATTCCATTCGTAAAAGTCAACAACTCTTCATCCTTACATTCTATCTCACCAAACCGTGTCGTTTGTATTAACAATGCAGTCACACTCCTTTAATCGTTACACTAAAGCAAGAAGCTATAGCATCGCATTACGATTCTATAGCTTCTTGTTTTCATTATGGCAGGTTTATAAAGTCAAATCAATTTGAGGAGGCGTTATTTGTACAGAAGGATACCGTTCCATATAAATGTTGACGCCCCCTCTTTGATACTCAATTTGCGGCTTACTGGTTTGAACATTCATCTCCACATGCCCCGGAGTAATATTAATTTCCGGCTTCTGAATTACTGCTTCAAAGCTAATATTACCAGCTGATGCAGGACCAAAAATCTGCAGTTGATATGATTGTCTGGAAAAGCTCTCGCCAGCAATATCCCCGACTGGGTCTCCGTCATATAATATATCGCCGATTCGATCATAGTCCTGGATCGTTTGTGATATCCCCTCTTGTACAAATCGACCGAATTGATTATAAATACGATTCCAGAAAGCCTCGGGCTTCCCACCTGTCAGTGCATCCCACATTTTAGATTGATCAATAACTACAACAGGCTGGGATGATTTAATATCCATTGTCGTATGAACAGTTGAAATGTCTAATGTAGCACTGCTCTGCTTAATATCATACTTACCTAATTCAGACTGTATACCGATTTTCCCTAATGTCGATTGTATGTTCAGTTGAGGTAACTTCATCTCTATCTCAAGAAGTCAACTAAAGATTTGCTTATTACTTTGGCACCTACGGAGAGCGATGCTTGGTATATATTCTCATTAATTTGTGTATCAATAAGCAGCTTCTCAAAATCGGCATCTTCTGTTTTGGACTGCATATCGGTTAAATTGATAGCAAGGTCTGATAGTCTCCCCTGCATTAACTCAACACGATTAACCCGCGCTCCTACTTCAGATCTCATATTTAGCAAACGATCCATTCCCGCTTCAATATTCCCAAGCTCAGCGGTAACACCACTGTGGTTACCTGTGCCTAGCGCCGTTATCACGCGATCCAATACAGAAAACACATTATCACCAGTACCGGCTGGATCGGGGGCCCCAAATACTTGATTACCAGTCAGATTAATATCCAGCTTCACATTCACACCTACTGCATATTGAATCTTGCCTTCATCCGTTTCTAGAGCTTTGGCATCCGAACCTGGAGCGGAAAGATCATAAGGCATTTGATCAAATTGTTCACCGTTAAAAATATACTTCCCGTTCAGCTTACTGTTTGCAATGTCGATAAGTTGACTTTTCAGCTGTTGAATTTCGCTTTTAATGTTATCAAGGGCTACTTGGGGATTCGTTCCAGTTGCCCCCTGTGTAGCTAATTCCTTTACACGTTGCAGAACATCCCCAGCCTGACCAATTACAGTGTCGTTAAAATCCAACCAAGATAAAGCGGAATCCACATTTTTCTGATATTGGTCATTGGCAGAAATCTCCGAACGGTAACGAATAGAATAAGTAATGCCCACCGGATCATCGGAAGCTTTATTTAACTTACGACCTGTTGTCGTTTGCTGCTGCAATTGCTCCATCTGGGACATATTTCGATTCAGGTTTCTAGTAAGCTGCATGTGCATCATACCTTGTGTAACACGTAGTGACATGTTCGTAGCCCTCCTCTTTCAATTAAATCTAATTTACTTGTCGTTCGGCTATATTTGAATTATCTTCCAACCACACCTGTTCCATTAATAAGCTTCTCTAGCATTTGGTCAAAAGTAGTCATAAATCTTGCGGAAGCACTATAGGCATATTGATACTTAATAAGCTCAGACATTTCTTCATCAAGAGATACGCCGCTAACTGAGGCTCGGCTAGCATCAACTTGATCCAGTTGGGCCTGGGTATTTTGATATAAACGAGAGGACTCCTGACTTTGAACCCCTAAAGCACCGACTACTGCACTATAAAAATCGCCAACCGTTGCCTCAGTAATTCCTCCACCCTGCGCTGTCTCGTCAAAGGAGAATTTGCTCCCCTTTAATTCTGACATCAGAAGCGCTAACCCATTATTACCTTTGACTACAGTAGTAGCCCCTGTAGTATCAGTGGTTGTACGGAGAGAAGTTGCAATTTTATTAGAGTCGGCAGCAATATTAGGATTAAGCTGTATACTTGATGCTGTAATTCCAGTTGAGCCTGTTTTGAAGGTGAAAAAATTCTCCCCTACTTCAACAGGGTTTCCAAGCGTATAGCCAAGCTTATGCAGTCCATTAATCCCTTTAACCGTGATAACTTCATCAGCAAGTATACCCGTTGTCTCTCCTGGTTTTACCGTGCCTTTCGGGAGTGTTACTTGAAATTCACCATTTGCAAGCGTATTTGCAAGCGTATCCAGCTGTTGGGAAAAATCTGCTACATAGACATCGCGCGATACGATCATCCCGTACGCCTCACCACCGATCAGTGATCCGTTCGCATAGGCTGTCTCTAAAGCCAGAGAAGTTAGAGGGTTTACATCGCCTGCTTCCACAAGTTCATTACCACCTAAGGAAATCGTATATCCTTGATCCGTATCAGTAACTGTTATATTAATGATCGCGGATAGCTTGTCTGTCATCAAATCCCGTTGGTCTCGTAAATCATTGGCATCGTCACCAATAGACTCTATTTTGCGAATTTCCATATTTAGGGAAGATATGATAGTAAGAAGAGAGTTGGCTTCGTTTGCCTTCACTTCTATATTCGATGTTAAATCTGCGTCTAAATCAGTAAGCTGGCGGCTCAGTTCATTGAATGTATCCGTTAAGCCACGTGCTGTTTCTTGCAAAATTTCGCGGCCCGTTACATTTTGAGGGTCTTTGCTAAGGTCAGACCAAGCATTCCAGAAATTTTCTAATACCGTTCTTATCCCTGTATCTGAGGGTTCATTCACAAACTGTTCAAGCTTACTTAAAGTATCTGTTTGGATAGATAAATTACCCAAGCCTTGACTTTGTTCACGGTACTGTGAATCGAGAAACGCATTTCGAATTCGAGTAATTGAGGTGAATTCAACGCCCGTTCCTAGTTGACCCGGAGCTAATGACCGATCCATACCATAGGCTTCAATTGGCCTGGAAGCTACCATCGTAACTTTTTGCCTTGAGAAGCCTTCAGTATTTGCATTCGCAATATTATGACCAACGGTGTTAATAGCCGCCTGCTGCGTGAATAAACTTCTTTTCGCTGTTTCTAGCGAATGAAAAGTTGATCTCATCGTTTCATCTCCTCATCATGCTTTGGAATCAAATAGTTTATTGAACTTATTTCCATATCCTTGATTCATCGGATGCTGGTAGGTGAGATCCTCGTTCGGGTCATCCATCATTAGGCCAATAGAGAAATCCAGAAAATCTAATGATTGTTTAATTAGTTGCTGATTCAAATCATTCGCTTCCTTCAGCTTCCCCAGCACATCATTGAGCTGGCTATGAAGCTGCAGTAGCTGCACTTTAATTTCTGGATTCGTTACGGAGCGAATCAGCTCAGCCAAAATACCGCTGCGAATTCTAAACCCAATATCCTTAAAATAACGGGAAGTCAGCTGGGTACGCATGCGCTCAAGCTCTTCCGCTTTCGCAACAAGCAACTTCTGCTTCTGGGTCTGTACATTTAACTGCAGCACATGATTCTGAATAATCATGTCCTTCTTACTAATTTCAATTTCCAGAAGTGAATGATACAGCTTTAGCTGCTGCTGCAGAGTATCTGCAATTAACTCAAGAGACATCTCCGTTCACCTATCCTCATTCGCTTGGATTGTTTCCGAAATAAGGAAGCAGCTTCTCAGCCAGCTTGCCCGAATCAATATGATACGTTCCAGATGCTATGGATTGCTTCAGGCTCTCAATATGCTTTGCACGTTCGGGGCTGTTCATCTGACTCGTAGAGAGCATCTCCTTCGCGGCGGCTGAGATCTGTACCTCATCCTTCTTCTGCTTCTTATTGGCATTATTCACAGCCATTTCATTCTTCTTCTGGTACTGGTTAATGGAATGGATACGACCAGGTTCATTTATCTTCAATTTATTCACCTCATTTATTTGGACACATGCTAATAAGCCGATAACCTTTAAAAGTATTATCGGCTGATTCCCCAAGAAATTTATAGTTATATCGACGATTGACAAATATTAATAAATTCTAACGATCCTTATAGCGGTCCAAACCTTTATAAATGTTCTGATTAGCCTTCTGCGCTTCCAATTCATCAGCCCTTCTAGCATCCTCATTGCGCATTTTCCCCGTATCGCTAATTAAACGCGCTCTACAGCTATCACACATATTGTTATCCCGTATGAACGTACCGCATACCTCGCACGGATAAGACATATTTGGCGCATTCACAATCGAAATCCGGCCTTCTCGAACAAACTTTGTAATTTGGCGGACCGATACTCCCGTTTCATTGGATAGATCATTTATATTCGTGCCTTTGTTTTTACGCAAATAATCGGAGCAAAGCTCATACTCTTTATCTATTTCCTTAATGCAAGCCGGACAGACGTCACGAAAGTTCTTGGAGAACAGCTTGCCGCAGCGTGGACAATTATCTAAATTCATCATTAATTTCCGACCTCCCTAGTCTACCTTTTTGAAGATATGATTAGTTCTATTCTAGCCGAAAAAAAGGGAAAATTCACTAGTTATCTTTTAACAATCATTTTACAAGCTATATCCCGCTATCTAATAATCTTTCATTTCTTATTCTATCATCCGCAACTTTTGATCCACTTAAAGACACTACTCACAATATAAAAATAGAAAGGAGCCAAATGTATGAATTGGATGACTTCTAAAATGGATGATCGAGTGCGAACTGGAATTTTACTGATCGAGCAGCCCATTACGTCAATCAAAGAAGTTTATTTTCAACATGATGGGAAGAGATTGTTTTTGGCTTCCATTACAGAAGCAGGATTAAAGAGGTATAGGGTGAACATGATTGAGGAGTGGCTTGAAGAAGTAATAATTAATCTGCCACCATACGAGGATCTCATAAAAATCGCCCAAAATGAAGGCGAACGGGTTCAAGAACAAATGAGGGCAATACCATGCCCAGACTAATTTCATGCGTTTTAACAATCACTATACTCTGGACCTCGTACCTGCCACATGACAAAAATTCCTCAACACCTGCAACGACTATCGATCAGGAAGAGGAGAGTCTAAACGTTCCTCCAGTTGCAACTAAACATGCAAAAGATTCTGTACCTTCGCCTGTTAAAAAAGCAGACCAAACTACAAGTATCTAATCGCTCATATGCTCAAAAATAAGGTAGCAAAAGCCAGTGCTAAAGAATGGGCTTCTCTAATTATGAAAAACAGTCAAGCTTACAAAGTTGATCCTTATACCATTTTAGCAATGATTCAAGTAGAAAGCCAATACGATGCCAAGGCAGTTGGCACGGCTAACGATACGGGACTGCTTCAGATTTTGCCCGCTACCCAGAAATATATGAAAGTCGTTGGAGATTTGCGCGAGCCCCCAGTCAATATTGAAGTGGGCTCCAAATACCTCGCCTATACCCAAAAACGATTTGGAAGAGAACTAGGGATTGTAGCTTACAATCAAGGGGAAGGCAATGTGGCCAAAGGCAACTACAGCACAATGTACCTTAAAAAAGTAAACAAAACGCTTGAATCGATTGAACGACATGAATAAGTTTTTTACTAGGCCCTAGTTATAGGGTCTATTTTTATGTCCGCAACTCCTCATTCCGATACAACGACTACTTAAAGTATCGAGCCTTACAAATTAGGAAATTAAATAGAAAGTTAGAGGTGAATCCATTGACGAGTCATTGCTATCAAAAGCTTCGAAAATCCGGACTCAAAGATATGCATAATATGGAGCTCATAAAAAAATGCAAACAGGACAATGAGCTGCTTGGCGAATTTTTGAAAGAGAATCGCGATTTTATTTTTTCGATTATCAAGCATTTTAAAGGAAGTATTGAAGAAATTAGAATGAAATTCCGGGTGACAGACGATGAGCTATATCAGCATGCTTGCATCGGCTTCCTCACAGCGCTGCAGGATTTTGATTTCAATAGGGGAATTAAATTCACCACATTTGTCGTACGTCCTATTTTATGGGAAATCAATCACTTATTATATAGCGATTCTCAGTCCGTTCGTTTAAGTCGTGGTGCGGTCGAGCTCCTAAAAAAAATGGGGGAAATTGAGCATACGTTAGGACATAGGCCTAATGAAGAAACGATGGCCAAGCTTTTAGAAATATCCGTAGAGCGATATAGAGAGATTGCTACGTTCAGTGACGATCTGGAGCATTATGATGGTATCGCTAATTTCGATATTGCGGAAACATCCGAGCTCAACCTTGAGCAAAAAGTAACCGATCGCGTCTATGTACAGCAGCTATTAAACGATCCCATATTCACGGAGTTTGAGAAAACGGTCATGATATTAATTATGAAGGAGGCAAGCTATTCGCAAATTGCTGATAAACTAGGCGTTTATCCCATGACCATCAATCGGACGCTGACACGTATTCGCTCCAAAATTCAGCAGCAAGAAAATAACGCTCCGGCCGGCCAATCGAAGGTCACCTCTAAATATGATCGGGAAATCCATGCAATTTCGCAAAAAATAAAAGAGAACACATCTATTCCGAGTGTAGAAAAAGTTCTCGCCCTCTTGAACGAGCAAGGGTTCGATTGCAGCCTCTATTCGATAAGAGTGTTGTATTACATTAGGCAAAAAGCCATTCATAATTCAAGTGAATAATTGGGTTAGTTTATAACTGGCCCATTAATTATCAGAATTTTCAGTCTTTATAAAAAATGAAAGTGGGTATACGAAATGAATAACGCTTCTTATTTTCAAAATTTACTTGATCAAGCATTGACGCCTGACTCTCGATCATACAATGAGCTAGTTGAGCAGTTGGCCTGGGCAGAAGCCGAAGTGACGAATACGCAGGATGCCCTCACTAATCTGCAATTCCGTCTTCAGCACGGAATTCTAGTGATGGAAGACATCGCTGCCGAGGCGGAAGAAATCATTACTCGCCATCAAGCTGTTCTAATCACAGCCCACGCCCGGCGGAGTGAATTTCAACAGCAAATGTCGCAAATTGAATCTGTTATCGGCATAGCTGAAGATATGTGGACGTTTGGAGAAGAATGATACATGAATGAAGAGAAGTTTGCTGAACTAAACCTGCTGCTGTATACGAATGAAGATTGTGTTTATTGTCGACAGTTAAGCACCACTTTAGCGCAGATTGCACAAGAAAGACCCCATATTATTGTGACTAAAATAGCGTATAATCCTCAACTGCATACCTCCATCAAATCTACTCCTTCTGTTATTGTGCAATATAACAACGATGAGCTAGGCCGATTTAGCAGCGCTTTATCCAAAAAGAGTCTGGATAGCTGGCTTGACCAGCTTCAAGACTATATTCGGTCGCATCTTAGCTGTTAGAGCTTAGTTTGCATTAACTCTTTCCCCTATTATTTATTAGAAAAAGGGAGATATCCAATATGGATACTCCCTCGTTTTTTATTTATTTTCAGCTGATGTCGGCATGCCTAGCTTCTTTAATAAGCTATTTAAATAATTTGCTCCACGGGAAGCCAGAACTCCCGCAGCCATAGTCGATACATACTCGGCTGTTCCATTCAAGCCAAAAGGGTTAAGCTGAAAGGCAAAGGCAAGACCGATGCCAATGATAATGGAAAGGCCATAGGTTGTTTTTTCCTTTATAAAAGTAGGCAATACTTGCTTGAAAATTTCGGTAATCGCTTCTGTCAAACCGGCTACTAACAGCCAAATTCCGACTGTTGCTACTACAGCATCCACAGTTGAAGGTAAAGTTGTTATTGTCATTTTGCATTCAAACCTTTCGAAAGAATAATCGTATTTAAGAAAGTAAGCTCTGATAGAGTAAGCGTCTTGTTTTTAGCCTTTTCAATCCACTCCATACTTTCAAATGTACCCGCCTTTTGAAGCTTCGTTAAAGCATCTACCAGCATATCGACTTGCCATTGTACTAGCAGCAATCGGTCGTCCTCCTTTACTATTTTTTCAGCTATCGAAGCTAGCTCTGCGTCTATTCTAGCCATTGTCAATGGTCCAACTCGGCCATCCTGGGCAACATCAAATGATTTTTGCAAGGCTCTTACAGCCAAATCTGTCTCTGCTCCGAAATCCCCATCCACGGTCAGTTCGCAGCCTAGCTTGTTCAGTTTCACTTGAAGCTTTCGGACCTCTTCCCCGGTGCTTCCTTTACATAAAATCAAACCCGTCGCTTCTTTCACTGGATACGCAGTTGTTACTCCCGTACAGGCTTTATACTCATTTGCCACATCTGCAATCAACTGGTTAAAGTTTTTTCCCATTTGTGATAAGGCGTTCGTCGGGTCCACTTTCCGCTTAGGATCTAGAGTATTATGCCCTATAATGTCCTTTAGCGGATTCAGATTGAATTTATTGCATATATAAGCCAAATACCATACATATCTTTTGTAGGACTCTGTATTATTTATAGACCCTTTCAGATGGGAGTAACATAACTCAACGCCAATTGCCACATCGTTGGCATCCGCCCCATAAATGGCATTGTCCACTGTTGTGTTATAAAGCACATGCCAGGCTTTTTCCTTTAAACCTATTGTGGCAGGAATACATTCAATAATTTGTTTGTCATCGATAAAAGTATGGGCTGATGCGCTCATCTCATTGGCTGAGTTTATATAGTATCCAACATTGCCAGCAGCTGTACTTCCATCATTTCCAGTATCATGCGCAACCGCGAAACCTACACGATTCATAGCAATACCAGAGCGACGTTTCGTCTTTACAGGAAGCAGGCGTTGTTCAATCAAGTATTTCATTGTGAAAGACAAGCTGACTCCTCCTTTTTAAAATCCAGCATTTATTCTCTCTTCTCTACCGGCCGAAAGCTGATTCACTAGCTGCTCTACTTTTGCATTCAGCAGCCGATTCTCAGTGACCAGCTCCATGTTTTCTTTGCGTAGAATAACAATCTCTTGGCTAAGCTTCTGGATTTCTTCTTTATGATCCAGCAGCTCTGCCCGCAATTCTGCGCGAAAAGCTTGTTCGTCCTTGGATAGCAGCTCACGATCTGAAATTCTATCTTTGCTACGACCGCCGAGATAACCCATAACGCCTGTAATAACAGAGACTATGGCCCCAACTACAATCGTCAATATACCTTCATTCATCATATCTTCACCCTTCCTTTGCTTATTCAATATAAGTAAATAGAGACAAAAAATAACCCTCTCCCGGTATGCAGAAGCTCACTCCGGTAGAGGGTTATATGTCTTTTTTACATAATAAAAGCGTATGATCCATCTTCATCCAACTCGACGGTGATAAAACTAGTAACGTCAGATCGGCTAATAACTTCCAGGTAGGTCGGTAGATCGCTAGCAAATTTCTCGGATATTTTTATGGATGCCCTCATGTCCTTATAGCTAGAATTCGGAATAATAATATTGGAGGCAAGAAATCCTGACTTAATAGTAATATTTCCTTCTACTATAGATCCCGCCCACACCTGAATATCTGATAATAGATCCTTTGTTTCAGTAAGCCTGATCGTTAAATCCGAGTCTAAATCAGTACTTTGCTGAGCTGCCACAACTATAGTTGCAGGGATAGTGTCGGCAAACGTTACAGTGACCTCGCCTCTCAGCTCCGGATTACTTACTCCGATAGAGGTCAACAATTCAGACTCAGCTTCTCTGTATATAATAATACTTGAAGGTAAGGTGCTTGAGTCGTTTTGGCTCACGACGATATGGCCAACTTGAAAATCTCTTGATACAGCCAGCCAAGAATTAAGTGTGCTCTCACGCCTGCTTCTGATTATTATTTGTGAAGGAATCCCATTGCTTTCCTTTCTACTAACCGTACAGTAAGAATGCATATTCTCTCTGCGTACAGTAATAGAAGACTCCATCATATCGGGATTCAATATTTTCACTGAACTATACAGATCCGTTTTATCCCATGTACTTTTAACAGAAATAGTGCTCTTAATTTCCCTGTATTTATTTTGTTGTACAAGTATGTCCGTACGAACTTCTGCATATCCAGCACTTTTCACCTTAGGATCATAATATTCGACCACTAATACAGGTGCATACTGGTTGCCTCTTTCACGCGTACCAAATCGAGCATAGGAATCATCTATTAATTTTTCAGCTTTGAGTAAAATGCCATGATAACCAAACCTATCTGCGTACCATTTTTGAACATGTTCCAAAAAATTAATTTCAGTATATTTTTTTGATACTTCAACAAGGACTTCTGTTATTTTGGGCTCATGTTTTGGTGTACTTGCCCATGTAACACCTAGCTCTGTCCAGTCTTCTTGTATCTCATATATACCCAACGTGTTACCCATTAAACTGGTGCTTTCAGTATATAACTTTAAATATGCCTTTGTAATTCTTTGACCACTTGGAATGGCTGCTATATTAAACTGTACTAATGATCGGAAATCTTCACCATCAGCTGTTCGGCCAACCATCATTTCTTGCTCTTCGCCATAATTTAAACGCGGAACAGAAGACCTTACAAATGCATCCTGAACAGAAGTTAATACTAGCTCTGTCTTTGTAGGCGGGATGACCGAAACTGTGCCACGCATTTTCCCTCTTGATGGTATTGCTATGCTGCTTATGAGGGGATTAGTATTTTTAACTTGTATCGAGGAAGAAAGTTGGTCAATATATACTGGTACAACCTTTACGGTTGACGCCATTCTTCCATGGGGTTTGACCGTAACGAAAGACGTTAAATCTTCTCTAAATGGAATGTTAATAAAGCTTCTTCTCTGGTCAATACCTTCCATTTGGTCGGCTGAATAAAGCTCAAATTCCTGTATGCTAAGCTGAGTTATACTGGAAGAGTTACTTATTTCCCACTTGAAAAAGCTGTATTCCTGTCCTCTGCGATCCTCGGACAGCATATATTTACGTAGTTCACCACTGGCCCAATTTGGCTCACTGCCTTTAGCATCTAGAAGCGTCCAATTGGCTTTGTCATTACTGCCGTAAAATATCCAATCTCTTGGAGTCTGCGCTTGATCAGTTGGTCTAGCACCGACTCCATAACCCGCAATCGCTAAAGGAGCGTTGAATGTGAAAATCAGCCATGCATTTTGATGACCAGAAGGAGCTGCCCACGAGTATGTGGCCGTCATTGAGTTATCAAAGGCTCTCCATTCTTGATAATTGGTATTATAATTACCAGAAGACTCTATGTTATACCCCTTCCAGTCCGTTGCTGTTACCGGCAACGTAACATCAGTCATGGAGGAGCCCGGAATTTCAAAATGATCTTTATAGACGTGCATACTAGCTTCTACATCATTTATTGTCCTAACGTAGATGCTCGAAGTTAGATCCATTAAGTTAGTTGATTTGCTTAACAAAGAAAACATTGGCCTAAACCCTGTGCTAGTAAGGGTTGATGAGGTTACAGCTACACTACTGAAACCATTGACTGTATTTCCCCTAACCGTGCGGCTCGCTATAGTAGATATCGTATTTGCCGTGTGAGACCAAACACCGGACCAATTCCAGACTCTATTATCTCCCGCCTCGATCCTTTCCTCCAAGGAGTTGCCCGCAACATATTTGTCCCAATCATTTGACTTATCATTTGCCGAAACGCCGCCTGTTGGAAGTTTAATTGTTGCATTGGAAAACGAACGTTCTTCCTCATATAGCTGCATTTCATCTAAACTAACAAAATACCCCGTATATCCATTTGTCGCTGTGACGTGAAGCCTATAATGAAAATAGGGCGTATCATTATCAAAAGAAAACAATAATCTAGTCAGAAGCCCCGACTGATTCAACTTTCTATCTAATGTGGTCCAATTCAGACCGTCATTGCTCGCCTGTATAGTCCAATCCTTTGGAGCTGCAGCATTATAGGTATTAGAACGCAGAGCATAATGTTTAATAATTTTGGCTTCCGAGAATGATACATTCAACCAAGCCGGCGAAGGATTAATAGATACCCAACGCTGAGTATCTCCTGTCGACTTATACCCGTTAAATACCTTCCAAGCATCGGAATTTGCACTACTTCTTGAACTTACTGAAACGATAACACTACCATCAGTTGACGTATTGGATGTCAGTATAGGAATGGTCGGTATTTTCTGTTTATCCAATACAAGACCGGTCGAAAGTCCTGCATTATTTAATGTTGTCCATAAAACGCCGCCTTGAATATTACGGTCAGCCAGCAGCATCATATTGCCTGAATTATCATCATCTACAGCAATCAAATAAAAATCTCCGTCGGGACTAGCAATAGGGATCTGAGGGAGAAACTCCTTGTTCTCTTCCCCTAAACCACTAAAATAACCAAATTCATCAGGTAGAGCTTTATAATTACAGCGTATGCGTTTTCCAATTTCAAGCTCGCCTGCATCTAAAACTTCTTGTGGGTGTAAAATACGCCCCTCAGCATCGATGTCGATGGCATCCAATCTAATGTCATAGCCTGCTGAGCTCGCTGGTTTATTGATAATTTCAACTTGAACACGGTGCCTCCCGAAAAAAAGACCCGTTTTTTCATAAGAAATAACTTTATGATAATAATAGCTATCAAGTGCACTGAAGTACTCTACGATTGTTCCATCTATCGTTACTTTTATTTTATCACTATACGTGATCGCTTTAGAGGTAATCAATCTGAATTTCGTGCCTATAAAGTCAAAAGCAAACTTATTTCCTGCAACGATTGTAACCGAGCCCGTTGCACTTCCACCATAATGGTCTGCCAATACAGATGAGGTCCAGCCGCTCATGGGAGAATATTGAATAGCAGAATGGTTGTCATCAATTCGTTTCCAACCCTTATCCGGTATAGGCAACACGGCATTTAATTCACCTAAAATATAGCCATCCTCATCTATATCAATGGCATCAAGGTAAAAATCACCATCTTCTGCTGATTGATCTATTGTTATCTGAACATCATGAATGGCTTTTGTAGGTAAGTGTTTCTCATATACTAATATTTGTCCTATATTTGCATTTGGATATCTGGAAGTAAAATGATCTAAATGAATCCCATCTATCTCAATACGCATCTTCTGCTGCCGATCTGGGTTCGTACAAGCGAGCAGCCGAAGCTTAGAGCCATAAAATTGAAAGGCAATCGTATCGAAAGTTCCACTGGATACTGATTCGCTCTTTCTAATTATTCTGGAAGAACCACCATACATAGAAGAGATTTCATTACCATTATATGGAATATATCCATTAGGGTAGGAAACCTCAGAGTCATCATTTCTCTTCCAACCTGGCTCTACACTTAATTTCTGTGTACCTAATGAGAAATCATTATAGCCTTCGTCCACATCGACCACTACTTTGATCTCATTGAGGAGCACTCCCCAGTTACCTGATTGATACAGTTCAATCCTAACATATCTGAAATGACCCTTAATACCATGTTCCCTTATGGTTCCGTAAGGACAGTTGGCATAAGTATTCGATACTCTGCTCACGACTTCGGTCCAAGTCGTTTTATTATTTGATACTAGGATGCGATAATCGGAAATGGAATCATCCCGACATCTTGGATAAATGATAAAGCGGTCTATGCTATTAATTGCTCCTAGAATGGCATTAAAATCAAAATCGAGCGTAGCTGGCCCACCATTTGTCAACCAATAGGAGGTAGCCGCGCTTGAATTCGTTATGCCATCAAACAGATACCTCATGTAATAATAATTGCTATTTGTATATACAACTCTACTGCTTGTTACTGTAATACCGTTCGGGACTGTATAAACAGTCTGTCCTGATAGGCCTCCAGAGCCCCCGCTAAGATTTAACTGATAAAGCATTTTCACACCTGCCCTCATTGTATTGAGTATTTGGACTAGAAGGAATATTCAATAACGGGCCTGAAGCCTATTTTTATAGGCGTTGTATACGTTGCTGCAGTACTCCAGTAGCCCTTTAAGTCTCCATTTCTACCCCGCACTGTTCTTCCTGATGCGCTTGTTTCAAAACCTGCAGCAGCGGGAAAACCCGAAAAGACCGTATCTAATGCCCAGGTACAAGGACCATCCGTTCCATAGTTAAAGTGCCAAACATCATTACCATCATTCGTTTCAGGTACGGTATAACGACCGAATGTCATGTAAGTATCCCATTCATTATTTTCCGGATAAGCTCCTAATCTATAGTCAATGTTAGATGGATTTCCTGATTCAGATAAATAGGCTATACCTCCAGTAATGGATCGAACCTTACTGTACACCGCTTCAGCTGATAAAGTTAGCTCATTAATTCCGGTGTATGAAGCATGCCCATCATTTTGCGTAATATTTAATCGATATTTGCTATAGCTAATCTGATTGTTTAGAAAAAATACTTTTTCCTCATTTGCTGTCCATCCAGAATATTCCCCAATGTGGAGCGGAACCCACGCCTCCCCATTAAAAGCTTCTAAAACCCATTGTCGAGGTGCCGCTGTAGGTGCAGTAATAGATGCCTTAATACTGTATTTGTTAATCAACACATCCGCTGGAAATTCATAGGCGAGCCATCCTGTCTTTGTACCATTAGCTGTAAGCCATCCATAACTATTATCTGTTTTATCAAAAGCAAACCACGAATCGTAGGTGGTGGTATTGTAAACTGTGCTAGCCGTGACTTTACCTGACGGAGCTATATTAGATGTCATTTTTGGAATAAGCGTATCGTTAAAGCTTGTACCCTGGGTATAGCCTGCCATATTTAAAACGGACCAGGCTACATTCGTTTGTACAAGTCGATCCGCGATGAGGAGACCCTCTCTTACTTTAATAAAATAAAAGAAGCCGGAAGGTATGCTTGTCCCCTGCTCGGGTAAGCCCCCCCCCTCTCCCTGGTCACCAAAGCTATGAAAATATCCAGCTGCTCCAGACGCCGCAGTGTAACCACAGCGAATAAAATCACCTATTTTCATCGTGCTAATATTTGAACATAAAGTCCCTCCAGTGAGTGGAATTGACATAACCCTTCACCTTCCTTAATTATCAATTTCTTAAACATTCGAATAAATAATGAATAGTTTTATACAGGATCAGCCTTAGCATAAATGTAAAAATCTCCACCAGACATTGTATCCTCCACTGTAACAACTCTCATAAACAAAGGTACTTCATCCCCATCATTAAATGTGCCATTAAATATTAGTGTCTCTTCTGCAATGAACGGACTATTATATTTACTAATTTCAATTATAAGTTTTTCGGGAAATTCCGAAGATTTAATATAAGCTTTTAAATTAGTAACTTTAAAACCCGATAAATTTTTCAGATAGATGCGCTGAGGCTCTGAAGTTTGACCCGCTATCAAAATACCAATATCTAATAATTTAAAAATCTCTTCCCCATTTCCGTTATAGTAACCATCCATATTGATGCTCCCATTATGAAACACTAGCAATGGCTTCTGAATGTACACCATGGTTACTTTTGGCCTGATAGCAAGATTGGTATTACGGCTACTGGCGAAGGTAGCCGTATGTGCACCTCCATTGAATCCAGAATCAGTAACCAATTCCCACGCAACCCCGAATGGTTCCGAAATACCTCTATAGGCTCTTGTTATATCAATGTTGTACCAAACTCCAGCCGCCCCACTACTAGCAGCTCGCTGTCTGCCCAAGCTTTCCAGTAACGGCTGAGTGTTTACGCTTGTATTCCAATCAGATGTTACCCTGTATAAATTAATCTGTCCCGAAAAGTTCTGAATGGAGTTTGACACCACATAGACCGAAAGTTTAACATCAACGGGAACCATATCTTCCGGTATATCAAGCCTAAATATAGCTCTAGCCAGAGCATTGTTGGGGCTGTTTGTAGAATTTCTTAATGTTAGTACCGTGCTGCTTGCCTGAGCTATAAAAGAAGTAGCTGTGCTTACGGTGTAGCCCATATCGTATTTAAGTAGCGGAGTTTCGTTAGTAGAAATTAATGTAGGGTCAATTAGAACGGGATAGGTGGCTCTCTCCAGAAACTCCTCATCTTCAACCACTACAGACAGTGTTCGAAATATTCCATCATGGTCCAATACATATTTGACTCCGTAACTAATTTGTCCGTCTGAATCCTCCATATAAGGCTTTTCAATTAGGCACAATTGCGCTGTCGTGACAGCATCTATTACAGCAAATCCATCTCCACATTCTATAACATTCACATTTTCGCTCTTTATGGTATAAGTGAATTGCCTATGTTCTGTTCTTTGATTTAAAATAATATTTTCTTTTATACCTGTGCTGCTGACCATATACTCAACATCAATATTGTTAAAGCAATCGACAAATACATGTTTGGACTCAACTGTTCGGGTAGTTGTCGGTGATGCTCCTTTAAGCTTAAAATTTGTCCATCTCTCGTAAACTGCTCCTGGATAACTCACTCCCATTAAATGCTTGTTTGAAGAGCTCGCATCATCAAAGAACACCTTAAAGAAATTTCTTGTTACGCCTTTTCTAAATTCCCAATTTTGCAAGGGTACAATCCTTGTATCAATATCATGCCAGTTTTCATTCACATCCTTGTAATGAACAGGGTGTAAATAATAGTCTACTTTAAATGTACCGTCACCTTGGTCATAGTGTTTAGTATAAGGACCCCTCTTTTCTAAAACCTCTCTCATAAAGTCTCCTCCTTATCTAAGCTCCCAGACTATGTTTCCCCCGACACCATTAATAAGAGGCGCCTCAATTAAACTTACTATTTCCCCATTCCTTTTTATTTCCAAATTCCCGTTTAGATTCTCGCTAGAAACGACTTTCAAATCCAGCCGAGCAGGCTGATTTAAAGGTATCTGACAAATAGCTTGGAAATGAAAATCTTTCCCTCGATCATTGAAGCTTGCTTTATAACCAAAGTTAAACTGAGTTATGGAAGAACGGCCAGAACCTGCTTGTGTCGGATTAAATAAAAATTCTGCATCTTTAAATGTAATAATGTCGGTATACATCATTGATCTTCCGTTAAGATGATAGGTGGTTTCTTCAGTGACATAATTAATCTCAATCGTCTGACCTATTATTTTAAAAATACCGCTATAACTCTCGAAATACATGGAAGCTCCATTACCAATAAGACCAAAGTGAAGAAGCTGATCTTTTTTAATACTATAAAAACTATTTTCTTCTTTGGTTTCAAAATCGAATTCCGTTGTACAAGTACCGTCGGCATATTCAGCAACCCAAATAAACGGTTGCCCCACAGGTGAGACTAATCTCTTATTTCCTATCATCATTCTTTCCCCCATTGTATTGGTTGATAAGAAGCCCCACTGAGAAGTGGGGCTCCTGCTTCTAATTATGTGTACTGATAAGCTACTCGAGTCAGGAATGAAAAATTCCCCGCCGTCGCTGTTGCAGGAACATTTGCCCGAAGAGATACTTTCGAAAAATTAGTAACAGCACTAACGGAACCATCATTTGCTGTACCTTTAATACGTCCAGCTCCTGCAGCTCCTCCAGCCTGAATAATTTTCGTGGTTGTTCCGCCAATGGACATAAAATCACTCTCGTTTAAAGAATCCACTCGGGCTTCAATCCACTTATTAGTGACAACCTCACCTGTGTTGCTGCCAAGTACGTCTTTGGTTGTTATGGTACAATTGGTCATATCGGATAGGATCCCTGATCCACCTTTATTATTCCAAATGAGAAATGTCGTTATATCCGACTTGTCACCTGCATCGACTACACCAATTTGCCAGTCTGTCTTCTGCTGTGTATTCGTTAAATCAAACCACTGTACTACCGGGCTTGCCATTACAAATCCCTCCTTGTTTTGTTACTATCC
The DNA here is from genome assembly GCF_059383755.1 of Paenibacillus sp. JT22N15. Taxonomy (NCBI): domain Bacteria; kingdom Bacillati; phylum Bacillota; class Bacilli; order Caryophanales; family Paenibacillaceae; genus Paenibacillus; species Paenibacillus sp. JT22N15. The sequence continues at coordinate 83,152 of NZ_JBXENV010000015.1, forward strand.
TCAATATAAGCAGCATGATCCTTTGTTTAACCGGAATTTTGGTAAAAAAACACCCAATGCTGTAGCAGCATCGGGTTTAAAGAATACGAATAGAATATGAATTAGGCTTTTATACGAATAGTCCTTTTAGAGTACTTTTTTATAACTAACATCCAGCACATCCGGTACACCCTCAACAATTTGCAGCGTATCAGGTGCAAAATTAATGCCTGTATAATCACCCTGGCCATTCTCAATGTTCACATAATGAATACCCGGTGACTGCAATTGTCCATTAATATAGACGAATAGAGTATCTTTACGTGCGCTGCCTTTGGCTAGTGTATATAAAGTTTCTCCACCAACCGCTTCATAAATTTCGCGGGTGGACTCCTCCTCTACTTTACCGAGGCTTTGTTCAGCTGCTGCGAGCCGTCCTGCCAAGTTGCTAAGTACAGCCTGCACATGAAGTCCAGCGTAGTTTGGGTCAGTAATTACCCCTACCAGTTGAGCTCCTTTGCCAGCTGCAGTGGATACAAAATCGCTTAGAATAGCTGTATCAGCATTGGCGCGAGCAGTCGATTCACTAGCGATTTGCTGGACAATCGGCGTAGCTAAGTTAGCTGCGCCATCATTATCCAGCGAACCTGCCCCACCGTACAAATCCTTCATCAGCTGAATAAGATTCATATACGCTTTAGCATCGGTCGCCCCTTCAACAAAACCGGCTCCGCCTTTAATAATGGCATCTACCGGAATAACCGAAAGGTTTGTCCGTACTACATAGCGAAAATCGACATTTTCCGAAGCTGCGGGGAACGTATATGGTTCTTCAGCGTCGTTCACTATGCTATAAAATTTGAGAACAAACTCCCCTGAATTTTCTTCCAGACGGCCATATACAACGTCTGAATCCTCATCTCCAATAGGAGAATCCGTACCGGCAAGACGAACTTGTACTTTTTCTTCTAAAACCACTCCTTCAACTGCAACTGAAGTGGCTACCGGCCGGGAGCCTATAAGGTTCGTTACCGTCAACTGGTTAAAACCCGCTACCACCTTATCGTTAACTTGAACAAACACATCCAATTTCGTGTCTTCCAATACATCCCGATGAGCTGAAAAATCAATATCAATATAGTTTTCACTGATTTTGTTCGCCTCATCAAAATGCTGATTCCGCATAATTTTGTTGTTAAACTGCTCTCCACGGAATCTAGCAATCCCTCTCGTACCTGCCATATTTACTCATCTCTCCTTTCTCTTTCCGCCTTCATTATAAGGAGATCCCGCTTTATTCTCACAGCAAAGCGTAATATTTAAACTGTCTGAATGACCAGTTCGACGGTTAAGCCTTCAATGCCCGCTCCTGCTTGAATGATGTGGATTCGAAAATGATCATTTGCATGAACGTCAGCGATTTGCAAATCGTAAGGGCTTGTACTCGCCTTGCTGGAGTGTGCACCTTCATCAATGGTCAAACCTGAGTGCAGAATACTCGTCCAGCTAGGGCTTGTATCCAATTGTTCCTGCGAGCACTTCTCTATATCCATTAAGGTAGCTTCGCTGCCTGTTGTAGAGCAGGAAGCATACACCTCCGTAATAATCCCTTCATATGGAAAGCGAATATCCATTTTAGCGACACCATTTTTGACCTTATTAAGCACAAAAACCATCGTCTTGCTTTCAGCCCGGCGCTCAATGGAATCCAGGCGAGCATCAAGATCCAGATGCGGCGCATCCTGCTCCTTATATTTTCTAGCCTTAATGATCTCCTGCTCAAGCTTCCTAAGAAGCTCTGCATCCTGCTCCCAGCCAATAGTCGTGCCTTTCTCAAAATACTCAAGCTTCCAAATTCGAATATGAATTTCGTCACCTAGTTTCAAGGCGACCGGTTGGCCGGCTAAAGCGGAATCCCCATAATCCAGAGGATAACTGCCCAAATCCAAACGGATTGTCCGTTTATCCACTTCCTCATAGCCGCCACCCGATAGCAATTGCTGCCCATTAAAATGAACTTCAATTTGCCCAATATCTGGAATGTAGGTGTATGGGTCAAGCACAATAAATAAACCTTTGCCGCTGTCCAAATAAGCTTGATCCACAATAAGCTCGAGGCTGTCCCAGTAAAAAGTCTCCTTCTTGCCATAACGCTTCAATGTCATTTTAGTTCCGGCCATCGTTCCACCTCCCTACACATGATTAATATCCAAAATAAAATTCAACGGTTTGATATCAAAATGTTCATTTTTCCGTTCAACCTTCATCCAAAACTTTATACGGTCTAAGGGAGAAACTTCCGGCAGCTCAAGCGTCGGGGAAAAATCCATTGCTGGCTGGTCCACATTGTCATGACACAAATCGACCCACTCGTAGCCAAACTTATCGAGGTACTGGAGAATACCCAATTTAACATTTTTAGCTGTCTTATTAGACGAGGGATTGACTAGCTCCATTTGAACGACCGTCATATTGTCATACATCGTTCCCAAATACGTATCTTTTGTTACGTTAAGCTCCTTGCCTTGCCAATGTACTTGCAGTTCGGTACCAAATAGGAAGGTATCCCCTCCATAAATATTAAAGGCATTTAAGCTCGAAAGAAGAATCCCATTGCTGTCATAAACCTTGATCATTCCATAATAAGGAGCTGTGGGAACCTGGATATCCACACCTGTCCAGGTTCTTTCCACCGTTGACGATGCAATGGAGTTGCCGAATTCATCACATAAATATACCGTGCAGCCTTCAGCTAAATTACCGACTGTTATTTTATCGCTTTTGCAAAGCACTAGTCGATCCAATTTCAGGGGAACAAAACCGTTGCTGTCTCTGCTCTTTAGTGCAACTCCAAGTTTATTCGCGGCCAAAATATCGGTATCAAAAAGCTCCCACCCACTACCGCGATCTGCATAAAACGTCCATCGGTTCCCTGTTCTGAGCGCTCGCCATTTGCTGTACTCCCGTACAGCTGTATCCAGACTTTCCAAAAATTCAATACGGGACTCGCCATCCTTCCAGACAAAAATTCCCCCCTCGTCCTTATGCTCTGTTGGGACATAATCTGCTGTTACCTCGAAGAGCAGACTGTGTTCTGATTCTGGAATATCAAATAGCAGCACATTGTCTTCTTCCGAATGATTTAAAACAAACTGTTGAAGCGAATGGTCCAAATCTCCCGCATGAAGAGGAGAGAGTGTATAGCGAGCATGAAGATTCTCGTATTCAAATCCATCATCAAACAGGAGCCCACTCGTTTTTCTATAAATACCCAATTTTATCACCTACCTTGTTTTCTTCCAGTTCCATATGCTCCACGATGCTATCTTTCCAATAATGAGCCAAATTCTTGGTTTCTTCTGTTCAGGATGCGTAGTCATCCGTCCTTGTTCAGCTTCATCAATTGAAACTTCAATCGTTTTATGACGTTTCCCGCCGATTGGCTGAGCAATATCAGTCTCCAAGATAGCTTTGCGACGTTCTCCTGCCGATGGGGATATCGGCTCTGTTTGATGTATAATGCGTTTCCGTTCAGCATGCTCGGAGCTTTCAATATCCACTTCCAGCGGTGCATGCTTGCGGCTTGATTGTTCATGCTCCTGAATATTCGTTTCCGTGAGCCGCCGTTTGCGAATTGCTTCATTCGCTTCCGCTACATCACCACCATTAATCGACAGTACATTATCAGCTGAAATGATTTCTTCCTCATTACCACCATTTATAGAAAGCTTATTTTCTGCCGAATGGCTTAGCTGTGTAACAGCATTAAGCACGGTTTCACTTTGGCCAGCAGCCGTTTCATCCAAAATAGCCGGCATAATGACATCACCAAAATGAGTGGAGCCTTCTTCATGCCTGATCGCATCAAGCACGGTTTCCCCTCTCCCTACTCCATCCAACTCCATGATGACCTCATTGCTATTTATAGATTCAGCTCTCTCATCCTGATGAAGAATATTGAAATAGTCAGACGCGAACAAATCAGCCCCTTCCACATTTTCATAGAAGGCATCTTCGTTAGAAGCTGCAATTGCGGCTTTGTCCGGCTGGTGAAGAATGGAGTTATAGTCGGAAGCAGACTCGCCCATTGCGGGATCCGATATCAGCAATTGTGTATCCTTATCTTTAAACATCGACGTTTCCATAGGTTGAGCCGTTCCTTCAAACTCCGTGACATAGCTCGCCTCCGTACGGTCATTTTCACTCTGATAAGTGAGATAATCTTTGTACTGCGCTTGCTCCGTCTCCTGCATCACATAATCCTTCATCCTATCCACATACTGGGCCGTTTCTGACAGCTGCAGATTCGTATCCTCAAGTCCAAGCCCATTGGCGGCTGTCTGAGTTATATCCTGTACGCCTTCTGCCTGCCCTGCTTTATTGGCATAATCAAAATCAGGTCTTTCCGCAAGCTTGCTGTTAGCATCAGTCATGGCTTGTCCAATATGATGCAGCAATGCTTCCTGGCCCCAACCCGACTGATTGATTAGAGTCATTTCATCCATTAGGCCGCTATAGGGTGAGCGAGTATAAGCATGTTCCGGAATTTCCGCAATACCCGCTTTATTGCCGCTGGCCTCCGCAAGTTCGGTTTCGCTTGTAAAAGAAAGCAGATTGCCGCTTCCCCCAGCGGTCTCCGTAACATGCATGAATCCATCTGCCCGAGCTTCAGTAAACATCTGTTCCAGTGAGTCGATGATCGCATCTGCAGCAGCCTGAGCATCAGCCTCTGAAAGCTTTTCAGACAAAGCACGAGTTCCTATTTGTTCCATCCCCGATTCAATCATCTCAAACGCAGCCGATCCATACATAATTTCCATAAGTCTGGCTACTTTGCTTACATGCGGATCACTGGATAAAATTTGCTTTATATGGTCTGAGAGGGTGTCCGCAGCTATTTCTCCTTCAACTCCAGAATGGCTGGAAGAAGCTGCGAGTAAATTGATTTGGGCATCTGCATTCACATTATCTACACTACTATACGTAGACCATGCAACGTCTGCTTCCCTGCGGCTGCCGTCGACCGCCTCTGCGAGCATCTCCGCAGTTCCTTCTTCCTTATTTCCTGAGTAGGCACTCTCCAGCTCGACTTGTACAACCTCATCTTTGCTTGCGGAACCGGCGTTATAATAGCGGGCTGTATAAGCTTCATGTGTGCCGTCTGTAACATTTGTAGTGTTGGAGAAAGCTTCAATCTCCCCATCCGCCTCTTCGTTTTGCCTTATTGTATGGGAGAAGGACTGTCCGGTCGTTCCGTATAAAAAGTGATTATTTTTTTGAACCGCATGAAAAGCTTCCATTTCAATATCAAAATCCTTAGATTGATTAATAGCAGGACTAAATCCAGTTGGCTGGTCTACTATATGTTGTCTCTCATTTTCATAAAAGGAAACGGCCTGAACAGGCTGCGTCGATTCGGGAATAACCTGCTCAACATCAGAGAGCCTAGTTGCCCTACTTGCATTCACAACATCGAATACATAACGTGATTGAACGTCAGATTGATTTTCAGCCCATGGTGATCGTTGTTCCCCTAATTTGAACTGTTCGGCCAATAGATCGGCATCCGTTTGGGTGGCGGACATGCTCCCTACTACTTCACCCACTTCAGGGATGGTTCGAAAAGTGGCTTCATTCCCTTCACTCAAGGCTGCTTCTAATACGTCCGTATGATTAGAAGCCTCCGCTTCATCCATTTGAACCAGCGGTGATCTTATGACACTATAATCAGCGCTTAAATACTCATGAACCCGGTTTAGGTAGTTGACTATGCTGGCCAGAACGGTTTCCATCTCTTTCCCTTCCGGTTCAGACACATAGCTGGCTTTATAGCTTTTTCCGAATGCCCCGGTTGCCACATTCGGTGTTTTTCCCGCCTCCTTCATCTTGTCTTCAATTAATGCCTGATACGTGCTGCTCACTGGAGCAGTCAGATGATATTGGTTATGCACATCGACCAAGTAGTCCAAACCGAACGTCAGTTCATAGCCCTTTTTTGAAAAAAGGGCGGTGAAACTGAGCAGGTAAGATTTTTTACCGTTCAGCATTTCACCGCCTACCTCCCTTGCTTATTAAATTAAGCTATTACCCCTGATTCTTGATTAACGTTTCTTTCAAAATGCCAAGACCGATTGGAGCAAATGGCGACATATTGGCCAGTGTAAGCGGACTTACAGGAGTATCAGCCAGCGTATACCGATATAGCTGTTTATAATCATAGGTCGCAATAACCTCTTCTCCATCTCCTGGAATATAGCCCGCAGCAAAAGTAATGGCTTTCGTCTCCATTTCAATCGTATAATCCGTACCATATTCCATTTCGACGCAATCCACTTTAATTTTAATGTTGAAGGGCGTACCGTCATTTTTCAGCGACGGACGATGTGACAGATGGAATACCGCTCTCGTGCCGTCGCCTTTGCCCAAATCTTCATTTTCAGCCGTTTCCACAACCTCCAGCTCATCAAGCTGGGAAATATTTTTCGGGTGTACAGCGTAGCATTCATCCAATTTACCGACAAAACCGTCATTTGGATGCACAATATACATTGGAGAAATATGGTATTTTCCGCTGTATACAGATGGATTGAATCTCGCTTCGCCCTCGTCCACCTGCTTGTCATGGGAGATAAAAGCAAGATAATGATGCTGGTAATAGGTGCCGCCAATCGACTGCTGCAATTGTACAGAGCTATTGCCATTTGAAGTATTGTTTCCATAGTCAACGAATAGTGCACCGAGCTTCATATTCGCTTTCCATTTCACTTCATCGGCTGCGCGGCAGCCAGACATAATAACATGGTTCTTCCGCGGCGCTTTGCCCAAAGTCGTCAAGCGACCAATATAGAGCGGTGCATAATACGTATTTTCCGGCCCTGGTGTCGGGTCTGGGCGGAGAAACATAACAATGCGGTCTTTGGTAATATTGCCCCAATAATAAATGGTCGAGTCCCGCTGCCAGCCGCGTGAAAAATCATCCATCGGTGTAAAGGACATTGCGGTTGGGAGTGACGGATACAGATAATAAATAGCGGTATATGCTGCATTAAGCAGCTGATCCCCTTTATCTGGATCGAAGCTTTTTACCGGAATATCGCCGTAGTCGAGCGTATCTGTGCCATTTCCGTTCAATACCTTAATGTAAGAAACGTTCATCTCTGCGCCAGACTCTGGAGCAGCACCTGTCATTGTAATCGTATTGCTAGCATAATTGACTGTATATAAGTCAGGCGATACCTCAACTTTATTTTTATAAAAAGTCACAGTACCCGCTTTAAGTGTCGCCGTTGTAGGAATAGGAAACGATTTGCGCGAGCCATCGCCGTCTGGAAGAATCGATTCCGGATCTCCAATGTATACAGCATCACTCATAGCTTGTACAATTTTTTCCCCGCGCACATCATCAAAAGTAAAGAAATACATGCGTTTAGGCGGTCTAGGAGCAATCTGGGCAGGCTCGTAAGATACTGTATACTTATCTCCCTCTACCGGTGCCTCCCCCATAAGGACTTGTCCTTTAAAATCATCGAGCGTATAGTCTGTTTTAGGTACCTCAACACCGTTTCTATAGATAATGACCGTATCCTTAACGATAGGATATACTTTAAATTGAAAACCCCTGTCAGTGTCCGGAATACGTACTAATTGCCCTAGAATAGAGTTTTGAGAAATAAAATCTGCTTCACCCAGCGTCGCGGTGTTTTTAGTACCATAGCCGTAAACCATACCGAAATTTCTGACTTGCCCGTCGCTGCCTCGCGAACGGAACAAACGGACATCGGCAAATTTCGTATTTTTGTAGACAGAACGGTACTTGATGAACGTATTCCAGCCATTGTTGTTAAACAGCTTTTCCATGTCTAATGGCAGCTGTTGAATATTAGAGTCTTTATCAAACCACATAATGTGACCACCTCTCGTTTAAATAGGCCGGCTGCTTGGTTAGGGCAGCCGAAGCCTTTATTACGTAATCTCATTTCCTTCTTCATCTACTGAGTTGACATACAAACCTATACCTGCCGGACGATATTGCGTGCCGGGCTTTTTCGTGAAAGGTGAAATTCCTTCTACCATGAAGTAGCGGAAAACATCATACTCATTTGGGCAAAGCGCCTTACGCACACGAAGCTTATTCGCATTAAACGACAACGCAGACAAAGCAATGGTATCTTTAAGTGAACCCCGGACACCTTCCTCAGGATGGATTAAATACACTTTGGAAGTATGCACCTTCTGGCTATAACGTGAAGGATTAAATGAGTATTTGTACAATGGATTTTCTGCATTATTCCATGCTCTTGGATAGTCCTTGCCATCTGAGGCGCGTTGTGGCGGAATCGCGTTTGGCGGCGCGTTCCATGACAAGTAATACGCTTGATAGCGGGCACCCAACTTGGAACGGCTCATCATGACATTATCCAACCCATTGGCTGGGTATTTCGGATAGCTTTTCAACAACGGAAGAATGCTCGGCATCCTTGTCGTATTATCGAAATCATATTTCGCAATTTTATCGATTGTATTCTCTCTCGGAACGGAACCTACAAACATCGCATAAGCTTCGTCACCTTCTTCAATCGGGTCAATTTTCCCAAAATAAAGCGGAATGGATGGGACTAAGTTTCCTTCTGGTGCTGGCACATTGTCGGACTGAATAATGAGGAACAAATTTGTAGGACTCAAATGGCCTTTAATCGAAATTTCCGAGTCAGTCCACCAGTTCGTATACTGGGCAGGTGCACTGTAAGATGAAGCATAATAGCTGTCTAAAAGATTGGTTCGCAAGCCAGTCGTCATAATAGGAGACTGCATTCGATCTAGAAACGCTCTTGAAATCGTATAGGTACCATTGGAATTTGTTTCTAAGCTCCACTTACTCTCTTGCGCTTCAATATCTACTGCTGCACGCAATTGCTCACTTGCATCACTGCCATCCCAAGGAAATACAATATCAGGTGTATTCGGACCTAATCCAGATAACTTCTCTAACATGTACATATAAAGAGTATGCGGTGCTCGATAATTTCTAAATTCATTACTTGCCCATTCATGAAACTTATCCTTAATCGCAACCTTCGGATCCATTTTCAGTTCCCTCATGGCTCCTACAGACAGTTCCCAACTTCCCACAATAGCTACGCCAAACATTTTGCCTTCTGCATTTTCATAAATGTAGTGCTCTGCAACTGTATTTCGCACCATTGTTTTCTCATTGGATGGTCCAGATGGCCTTGTCCAGATTGCATCATAGATAATCTTTTTAAAATTAGCAGCGACTTTCCAGCCTGCTGTGGCAAGCAATTCACCCAGTCTCCACTGCAGGTTCTCTTCCGTTACCTTATAGGTGAAGGAAGCAGGCGTTGTATCGATAAATGCCATTTATTTAACACTCCTTTGCTCAATTCTTTAATTGTTCAATCATTGATTTCCCTTCTAAACAGGGCAGTGAACGGTATAACTCCAGGAGGTGCCCTCTGATTGTGATTTCATGACTACCTTGATCTGCGTAATTCCAGCCACAGGGCTGTAAGCAAAATGCAATGAGCCGCTGCCGGAAACATAATTATTAGAAGAAGCTACTAGCTGATCCCGGTAATAAACATCGATCCGATCAGGCACAACCTCCATTGAATAATCAATTCTCACATTACCCGCTCTTGCTCCCAATTCATGATACTTCTCTGTCAAAACCCCTCCGCCACTATCATTCATATGACCACACTGCATGGTGCCTGAAGGAGGCGGTGGCGGCGGTGGTGGCGGAACCGGCTTCGCTTTGACCAGAACCGTTGCCGTGACAGCAGCATGCTGCTCCCGTTCATTCCAAATCTTAAAGGTTACAGAATACTGTCCGGCATGATGGAAGGTGTACTCAGCATCATTAACGGTATAATCTCCTTTATGCACATCACTGGAAACCGTCCATTGATAGTACGCAATTGGTGAATGCCTGCTGTATAACGAAGAAATTTTAAGCGAATCTCCTTCTTCAATAACGGATATTCCCGGATTAATGGTGGCAGTAAAGGCAGGCGGCGCAGGTGGTGGCGGTGGAATCTCGGGCAACGTATAGCCACCTTTTAAAATGCCAAGGCCTGCCGGTCTAAATCCGGTAGCTGGCCTTTTCGTCAATGGTGAAATACCTTCGACTAAATAGTAAGCGTATACCTCGTACTTGTTTTCCGCATCACAGTGGTTTTTGACAGCCTTCAGCTCGTCACCATTCATTATAGTTAAGGGAGAGACGAGAATAACGTTGCGCAGCGTACCATATGTGCCATCCTCGGGATGGATTAATAAAGCTCGGGATGAATGGGCTTTATCACTGTACCTAGACGGATTAAATTGATATTTGTAAACATCCGTTTCATAGTTATTCCAGGCACGAGGATGCTTCTTCCCATCCTTCTCTTCCCGAGTCGGCGGCATCACGTTCGATGGAATATTCCAGGAAAGATAATGCGCCTGATATCTTGCTCCATATTTTGTTCGTTTGACCATAACCGAATCAATACCGTTGCTCGGATAACTGGGGTAGTCTTTCATCATGGGCTGGAGAATTTCTTGCTTAAGCTCCACATCGTCATAGTCTAGCTCTGCCGATCTCTTTAATGACGCTTCCAGAGCTGCTCCTTCCTTGTAATAAGCAGTTCCAGCGAATAAAGCAGCAGGAGCCATATCGTCAGATGTTTCCGTTTGAAGCGTAAATTCAAGCCACATACGAGCCGCAACAGGATAATACACGCTTACACCATCGCCGCTAACCGCTTCAATTGTAACTGCGCTTTTCCCTTGAATATTCGTGATATCAAATTCGCCCATATACTCTGCGTCTTCACGATTATTGGTTGGCTCTACTGTTGCTGTAGTCGTAAAGTGACCTATTACTTGCCCCGCTATCGTAAGGCGCACAAACTCGTCGGATCTTCCTCCATCCGCATCTCCCATAAGCCATACCTTCACTTTAGAGCGGTAATTCACCATTGGCTTGTTCGAAATAATGGTAGAGCTCCGCGTTGTTGCACCTGAAAAATCAAACTTGATTTCCCTATTTACAACCTCGTCCACTGAGTCACCCATATCAAAATCACCCATATACAAAGGTATAGAAGGCACTGCGTTGCTATCCCATATTGGAGCCGTGTCCGCATGAATAATAAACATAAGTGATTTGCCATCTATAAAACCCTTTAAGAAAACCTTGCTGTCTTCCCACCAATTTGTATATTTCACATCGGCAAAAGCAAATTTCTCTGTATGCTCCAGCTGCGGTATACGCGTTCGAGCAACAGTAATCGGCGATTGATAAAGCTGTGGAAATTTATGTGTGATTTTAAACTGTAACGCTTTGGTCTGACTGTTGAGGCCCCACATTGAGGTCTGAATTTCGGCATCCAATGCAAGACGTTTTAGTTCCGTTGGATCATCCCATCCCACAAGCATTTTTCCCGTACCTATAAATTTATCAAGCTGGTAAAAATAGAGGGTATGCGTCTCATACAAACGATCCTCCTCCGCTTTTTGAATAGCCCATGAGAATATTCCAGTGCTCTGCGGTGTAAGCTCCGTTCCAAAATCGGCCAACGGCTCGTAAATAGCGAAAGGGACGCGGCACTCCGTATTTCCAATCTGCTCTGTTACCTTCGCAAGCATCGCCATACCAAAAATATTGCCTGATGCATTCATCAAAATATGGTGTTTAGCTACATAAAAATCATACGTATCATCAGCCTGAACAGAGCTGTAGTAAATGGCACATTGACCTGCAACCCCCGGCTCAAAAGTAATCCGTGTCGTTCCGTTTGCATTCTCGCTTTCGGTATAATAGGAGATCGGCATAATCCTGCCGTCCAAATAAATGAAATAGTCATTATTTAAAAGCTTCGGCAAATCGACTACCGGGTTCGCCAGAGGCAAATAGAGTCGCCTAATCGTAGGTTTGGTGAGCTTATTGGAATAAGCGACCTTCGTAAATTCCCGAATCTTCGTCCAGCCGTTATTTTCACAAATGCCTACAAGTCCTTCCAGCAGATGCTCTTCATTGAGCATCGTATCCAGCCAAGGTGTCGGCTGGTAGGCTGTATCGGCCATATGTTCACCTTCTTTCTATTTGAGAGTCTGATAATTGACCCACACATACTTGGGCTTTCCGCCCTCATTAAAAAATTCAAAGTGCAGCTGAGTCCCGCTTGGACAAGGGATAATTGCCGTTAAATACATGCCTTCCGGAATGTCCTTTGTATAAATATTTCTACAAACGAGCTTCTCTCCAACATAGAGATTCCAATAATCTTTGGCTTCGTAATGGGATACCCCAACTGCTACTGAAAGCAATTCACAATCCTCTGTAAGCTGCAGCTTGTTTTCTACTTTTCCAGCAGACTGTGATTCCAACATAATTCCCTCAATATAAGGGTTGGTTTTAGTTGGCATAAAGGGAGGATCTAGCCGCCCCCCAACGACATAACTAGCAAAATTAGCACCGCTGGACATCTATTACACCGCCTTTATATAATCAAGCTTCAGATTCTTGAATATACCGTTCTCTCTAGTAATAGTGCCTCTAACCGTACTAAAAGTTGCGATATTCGTTTCCGACTCTAATTCCTCGTTTAAAACAGCAGCCGTTGCAATTTCAATTTGGAAAGCTACCACAATTAGCTGCTCATTTCGCTCCAGCGTCAAAATCTCAACCGTCCCATTATCATAGGTGTAAACGACGGAAGTCACTAAAGCGGGATAACCAGCCATCTCCCTAAGCACATCTACACTTAAAACAAGGGGTTCTTCGGCAGCATGGTCAACGATACTTAGGTCGTCTCCACCCTTGTATAAGCCCGTTTTCTTTATTTCTCTACGGATAAGATCGAGAATCGGAAATATCTCATTCGCATTAATAAAATTATTCAAAATAACACCTCACTCTCGCTTGCATTATAAGAAAAAAAGGGAACAATTAACGTCTGTGACGTAACTGTTCCCTTTACCTTGTGTTAAGAACCGACATTTGAGAGCGTCTGCCAGGTCAGCTCCAAATTATTAATAATACCTTGGTTGTTGCCTACCAGACGATTACCTTTGACCAAATAATAATTGGCGGTAAATGTTTTTGCATCATATACATATACAGCATCCAAAATCTCAATTAACGGATTCCCTTTCACTACTACATTTTTCGTCCGAGCCTGGCGCTTGAGATCAAAAAATATTTTATTCGCTACCTCTTCTTTTAATCCCCGCATCGTAGCTCCGTCTACTTCTTCAATCCACTCGAGCTGCGAGCCTGCCGTACGAATATTCCCTTTAGTAGCTACAAGCAGCGACTTATCAAAGAAATGCTCCACCATTCCTGTAGAGCCAGATATCATTAAATGGTTGCGAACACGGGAATAATCAGTTGAAGAAGTGACACCTAGCAAATTATCTCCATCAATAAACTCCCACTTCATTCCTGAAACGACCATCCAATCGGGAGAATCGAGAAAATCCATTCGTTCCATCTTGAAAGTGCCGTAACGATCACAGTACACACGATAAGGAATATCTTGAATAAGGGATTGGAGAGCATCTGTTGCCCTTGTACCAATTGGGAAAGAGACGGAAGCGACAAAAGGATTTTGCCAGCCGCCAACTGTCATAATGGATTCCTGGGAGACAGCCTCCAGCTCCCCTGTTTCCTGATTGAACTTCATGAATGTGTGTTTGCCTTTATTCACATCAATATACACCGTATCCTCAATCTCATAATCCGCGTGACGAAGGTCTTCAGGATGTGTTTTCCAGCCAGTCATGCCCGAGGCAACGACGATATCCTCCACAATGCTTGATTTAATCCATGAAAAAGCGCCACTTTCCGCAGCAAAAGCCTCCTCCGGAGGATACTGCATGGGCTTATAGAATACGAATTCCTCTAGCATATCAAACCGGTCTACGCAGCTGAATGAAATCGTCTTATTTTCCGAGTTCTCTTGAATTTCCCCTTTAATCATGCCCGTAAATACACGCACAACTTCATCTCCATAGCCGGCGTAGATACGGATCGGCGTTCCTTCACTAATGACATGTCTAATTTCGCCCTCTTCATAATAAGTCATAGGAGACTCATTCAATCGGTAGGAATCAGGAAATTCCGGCTTCCTCTCCCACGTTGGCGAATAAATACCGGAAGCATTATTGAGCGTCACCTTGGCTGTTCGAGATGACATATCCATATGCGAATTAACTTCCCATTGCATAACATCTGCATCCACAGTGAACATTTCTTCAAACACAAATTCGCCTACTTCGTACCACTTTTCCTTATAGGCATCGGCAATATGAGTCGCAAATTGTTCGATAGCATAGTCATTAGCTGAATAATTCACCTGATCCAGGAACATCGTGCCAGCACCTACAGCGAACAAAATTCGATTCGCCGTGTAGCTCATCGCTGTGCCGCGTACACCTGTGTTTTTCCATACATCATCGATCTTCACATAAACATCGACATCTGTTTCATCATGGCAGACAACGGTATATTCAACAAAATCGCTTTTATTATCAACATTGTAGCTTCCTCCACCTTGAGCTGACACGCTGCTGTCATTTAGGCGGATTAGAAACGCTTTCGTGCCGTTGCCCAAATATAAACGTCCCGTTGTTCCCGGCTCGACTTTCACATTAAAGTTAATCGTAAACGGAAATTTCTTCACCTTGCCCAATCGTTCAATGCCCGCTTCTCCGCCCGCTGTGGAGATTGCTTGATGATCGCCTTTATCGGTCTGCTTGACCGTTCCATTAGGCGTCCAGTTGTTGGCGCTATTCATGCCATCTTCGAAATCCCACATTTGCTTGCGCTCAATGGTTTCCACGTCGAACTCCTTTGCTCTAATCCAGAGCAGGCCGAACTTACCAACCGAAGCTTTCGACGGATTAGCGAAAGAAATCTCTACTTTATGATGGCCTTTAGGAATCGGAATGGATGCCGGATAAGCAATGCCGTTTTTGGCGCTGATGCCCTTTATTTGAGTGATTAAATAATCATCGACCTTTACGGTAACAATATCCTCCAGCTCCAAATCGGCCATGTATGCCCAAGCCAAATTCCCTGCTTTTACCCAATCATGTTCAAAAACAATCGTTTTGACAGCTCCAGCCCGGCTTGTCCCTTTAAAACCAAGCACATTGAACTGCGTACCGTCATCAATCGCCATAAACTGCTCCGCACCAGTTAAATCGGTGTATTTTTTCACGTCAAGATTCGTTCTCTTGGAAGTGAAATCTTTATAATACGTTTGCTTCGACGTTGTTTTATTAACCTGATAGGTGACCATTTCCTTGCTCAATTCCTGATTGGCGGTTCTCGGCTTGCCATCCCCATAACCTTTGACCCGGACTACAACCTGTTTCCGACCAAAATTTAACGCTTGCTGCTCGGTCTCCATTAATATATCTATACGATTGCCTTTAATGGCACCACCTGTATCATCTGCTAAATATTCGCCCCAGCTCACGCCATCTACAACGAGTTCCACCATACTTTTTAGAGGAATAACGGAAGGATCGACGGCGATAATTTTCCAATCCTTCCATACCCGCACATCGGTGCCGCTCTTCGTAATTCCGGAGCATTTGTAGCATTTTGCAATGTAAGCTGTCGCATTCATATGATATTCCTGAATGGCCGCTCCGGCCTCCTGTAGCAGAGGAGTATCCGTTGCTGAAAAGTCTCCTACCGGAACAGATTCTGCCTTTGAGGGAATCTGAATGGTTTGCGTTCCACGTAAGAAAGGCTCCGGGTTTAAATCATTGTTGTTAAGCCTGATTTCAAAATGTAGATGCGTACCATCTCCGCCATTTGACCTAGAGGTTCCTGTGTTTCCTCCTAGTCCAATCAGTTCGCCTGCCCCTACTCTTTGCCCTACACTTGCGACAAGCTTGTTTAAATGAGCATATCTTGTTTGCCAGCCATTACCATGATCAACGTATACTACTTTCCCATAACCTCCATTTATACTTGATTTAGTTACCTTCCCTCCCCAAACTGCATAAACATTGTCATTCATCGCTAAGTCAAAATCGACACCTTGATGATCGCGTCTTTTAGGATTGGCTGATCTATGTCTCGAAGTAATGACCATCCCTTGAATCGTATTATTATCCGTTGTACGGCCTCTCATCGTGGAGCTTTGCAAAATGGGCATCGACATATTTGTATTTCTTAGCTCGGTTGGAATGTCGATTGGCTGACCATCTACGTAACTGGTTAATTGCTTTGCAGAATCAATAGATATAAGCTCGGATACAGCACTCTCGACGACATATTGCACAGCATCATATTTCCTGCGCAGCCCTGGCACATAGGTCATTTTATCAAGCTCGACAATGACCCTTGGTTCGTTGCCAAGCGCATTAACCTTCTCCATCATATCGCGCATCAGTTGATCCGTAGGATATTGCATATTAGATACTTTAGTCAAATTTATCACCTGCCTTTATCTATATTTCTCTGTTATCCACTCAATGAAACGATTCAAGTAGGTCACTGCCTCGGCCCTGGTTATGCATGCTTCGGGTTCAAACTTATCATCCGCATACAAGGGGAAAACAAAGCAGCCATCATGAAAACGCTCATTCAGCAGCGTCAAAACATCATTTTTGTACCAGTTCGCTTCAATGTCCGCCCGATCCACAATGACACGATCAAGGGAAGTATTGTATGAAAAAGTCCGATCTGTGTAGCGATTATGAAGATTCTCATAAAGGCGCCCCATAAGCGCGAAGAAATCTCCTCTACGGATCCGTACGCCAGGAAAAAAACGGTCATTCAATGCTATACAGCTTGAATCTACCATAACCGTCTCAACAGTCCGCCGATTAGCCCCGTTTATTTTGGCATTATAGCCAACAACAGCCGGGAAACCGTTATACATATAAGGCAAATAAACTTTGCCCTTGTGAATAACAAATACATCCCGTTTAAAATTAACGGCATTTCTTATTTTTAGATCCGCATCCTCGCCAGCTTGTATCGTAATGATTTTGCGCTTCAGCTTAATGCCCATCACCGTACAGGTTTCAGGCTTATAGTTCATGCTAAAAAAATAGGTCGACTTATGCTTCAGCTCCGCAGAAGGCAGCCTAAAATCCGAACATCCTGTGTACGGTGTATCCAAGCAACCTATTCTTTTCATCTCTGGTCTACCATAAGCGACACATAACACTTCTATTCCTGCAGTCATTGGATTGGTCATCGTAACCTTGCCTGTTTCCACCTTCTCAGGCATAACTTCGACGCCACCTACCAGCACAAATAAAGGATTATCAACATGGTATTTATAATCGGGTACAAGAAACTCCTGCTGTCCATCCACGGTCACGAAACGTTTGATCATTCTTTCATAGCCATCCACAAACTTGTTATAGGTCATCCCTGCCAACACATCGACTTCCCCTGTAGCATCTGTCTTCAGCCGGGTAGCCACTAGCGTATCCCTGTAAAACCAATCAAGCGGATCTACATCTATCCATCGTTTCATCCCTAGTACCCCCTCAGCAATTTATCTACGTAGCTGTAAGTTCGCATGAGCAGGGAAACCGCCTCTGCTCTAGTGGCAGGGTCGTTAGGCCGGAAATAAGCAACGGCTTCGCCATCGCTTTCCCAATTCGTGGAGATCAGTCCCATCTGCTGCATTTCATCAATATAATCCTTGGCCCAGTGGCGGTCCGTATCAATGAATTGGGTCTGGTAACGGTATTCGAACTCCTGCTTGCGTATGAGAGAAAGCGCTACAGTTACAATGTACTTGCTTTCCATCTCGGCTGTTTTGACATCCGGTTCTCCAGTTACAATGCCTACATAAATAGTACCTTTTTCATCGTAATACTTATGCTGCGTACCTACATATTGAATCCAATCCGCATATTCTTTTTTGGAATAAAATAAGAGGGTCAGCGATGCACTATAATGGGAGGTGCCATTTTGAACAAGCCCGGATGAAGATGCAAGCGTCTGATTCACCTGTGTTTTCAGAACAGGCGTTGGCGGCTTATACTCCGTAATAAGCTTGGCTTTAACCTCTGTAAAACGAATGCCATTATCGTAAAACAGCTTTTTCTTATATATGGAATCCTCTGATAAGAGGTTATTCTGTTGTGTCATTTCTCTGCCTCCTTAAATAAATCTCCCCACCTCATTATAAGGCGGGGAGCGCTTGTTCTAACGGTAGCTGCCGTGATTTATAGCAATCGGTAGTTGCCAGGATTCATCGCCATCTGATTGCGCAAATTACCAACGCGTCCTACAGACAAACCTTGGCCTAATGATTGCCCAATTGCCTGAAGCTGACTTGCCGTCGTACCGTTTGTTATATTCGGAAGTGTAATGTTAACCGTGACATCTCCCGTTCCGATTGTCGTGGAATTATGCGTATTACCTCTGGTGAGATAGTCATATCGTGACATGGCTTGAACACCATTTGGCATGTTGAACGTGCCCGCCGAGGATTTCATTTCATCCAATATTCCGAGCTGCGCTTGCAAAGATTGTTTTTGCAAATCGCGAATCTCAGCATTGATTTCAACTGCTTCTCCTACACTAGCACTTGGCAGCCTGCCCTTGAGATCCGTAATTACATTCGAGATTTCTGAAATCTCAGTTTTTGCATTAGCAATGCGCTTATTGCGCAATAGGGCAGAATCATCCGCTGGATTTCCTAGCTTAACTTTAAGCGCAAGCAAGTCATTTTCTCTCTGCGAGCTGTTGTCGTTAATATTTTCTCTGCCAATGCCGATAGAGGCGAGCGCATATTCTTTAAGTTTGACTTGCTCACCGCTAATCGAGTTTTGCATTTGCAAAATACTGGAGGCCAGTTCCTCAGACTGGTCACCCGTTGCTGTAATTGCTTTTAGCTTAGCCAATTCTACTTTTAAAGAGGCTATTTTATTTGAAGTGATTTCCTTCATTTTATTCAAATAGCTTTGTGATTCGGTATCCATTTGAAAAGCAGCTTCTAACTCTTTTGCCTGAGCTTTCAGACCAATTTCCTGGACATTTCGGTTTACTTTGCCCATCTTCTCACGAACGATTTCTTGCTCCTGATTTTTCAGTTCAGTTTTTATAATCGGTTCAAATTTCGCCTCTATAGCCACTTTAATTTCTTCTAAATTATTTTTATTTTTCAGAGCCTCTTGATACTCAAATGAATTTTCATTCGTGCTGTCTAATATTTTTTGAGCTGATTCAATACTTTCATCAAGAATATCCAATTCTTTTTTATATACATTTTCAAGTCTTCTAGCTTGGGCTCCCTTCTTATATAGATAGCTATCAAATTTTGTTGTTTTGAGTTCCGGTAACTCATCTATTGTTTCAATTGCATTAAGATTTTTCTTTTCCTGTAGACCTTCTTCTATTCTTCTTGCTACACTTTCTTCACTGATGGTCGCTATATCAGCAGTACCATTTATTAGTTCAGCTTCGTAAATCTCCTTATTTTTTCTTTGCAAACTCTCTTCTTCTGTCTGACTTACTAGGTTATTCTTGTAATCTAAATTAGATGCAGCTTGACGAATTTTATCGGTTTCATCCTTTCTCCCTGTGTTTACATTCCACTCTGCAACCGCATCTTCAACTGTTCTACCTTCTTGTTTTAGATAGTCAAAAAAACCTTCAATGCCGCTAAATTGCGCTCCTTTATTTTTATAGTAATCAGTTATACTCTTCATATTGCTATCAACACCATCGTCACCCTTAAATCCACTGTGAGAAGGAGTTGCCCCAAACATTTTATCAATCGTGTTTAAAAAATCCTCTATTCTAAGTGCAGCAGCGACTCCCCTAGCTTTCATACTATCATTGCCTTCCTCAGTAGCATAAATAGTATTAATTAATGCCTGTTCGTTACCATTGCGAGTATCAATAATAGCCTGTTGTTTCTCCCGAGTGGTTGCAGTAGCCTCCCAGGCTACTGCCTTCAAGCCTTCTCCAAACACGACGGCGGCAAGCATTTCTAACCCCATACCCGCAATATTCGCAGCTAAACCTGCAATAGATTTACCTGCACCCTTAGCCAAACTTGGAATATCTTTCAGAAAGTTTTTAAGCCCATTACCCATGCGCTGTGATTTCGTCATTTCAAGATTTAAGCCGCGCAATGCATGAGATAAACTGCCAAAAGCGGTGCTCGACTGTCTTGCAGTAGCTTCTACTTGACGCTGCTGCTGATCAAACTCACCCAACACTTGAGTCAATTCACTATAATTGTTAATTTGGGGCAATCCATTTCGACTTCTCTCGCTAAGATGGCTCTCAAACGATTTATATTGTGTTGGTGACATAGATGTCATTCGGTTAGTGGCTCTTTCAAAATCAGGTGACCAAATTCTCGTACTATTATAGCGATTCTGATCGCTGGTACTAGCGTTCAATTGATTTAGGAAGTTTGAATTAAATTGGCCGGATAGCTCCGGGCTATTTTTAATGCGATTATTAATCTGTCTCTGACGCTCGAACTTTTCATCATCCGTTAGTGGAGTGTTGGCCTTCCAATTTTTCGCTTCATCCATCGCCGTAAAGAGTGTTGGAATATCTTTTACATCTATTTTCATTTCCGTAAGATAATTTTTAAAGTGCTGTTTTTGGCTAACTGTCATATCTCGAACACTTCGAATGTAAGCATCTAATTCTGGGCTTTTTTGCATTAACCCTATATTTTTAAGACTCGTTTTTTTCAAATCGTCACTTATAAGCCCACTGGCATTCAAATCTTTCAGCATGTAGGCCATACTTCCTTTTCGTTTCTGAACGTTCATTTCCTCGCCTATGCCAGATTTACTAGCGCCCCATTTTAATCCTTTAATCAACAGCATTCCCAACAAAACACTAGAAAGTACATCGCCAAACTTATGAAACAGTTCTGCATTTTTAGAAACATTATTGGCTAAATTCGTAATAACCGTTGATAACTTTTTTATACTCGGTGCCATTCCATCAATCACCGTACCAAAAGCTATAGATATACTTTCCATCGCTCGATTTGCATTTACTAATGGATTATCTAAAGATTGCTGCAGCATTTGGTTATATGCTTTACTATCTGGATCACTGATAAATTGCTGCGTTGTTTCATCAAGTTCAAGCAAACGATTCATAACCTCACGCATCATATCAGCATCTGAGGAGCTGCCTGTCTTACCAAGAATAGTATCCAGGGTTTCATTCCTCACAGTATCCCCCTGATTACGCAATGCTTCAACGAGTTCTTCAAAAATTTCCTCGCTCGTTTTGTTTATTATCTCTCCCGACTTTACATCCTTAACACTCGTTCTAACTCCTAGCTCTTCCAGCTTGAACTTCGCCTTATCTGATTGCAGCTCATTGAAAATCGTGGTGTATACATTATTCTTATTGTTACTCGCAAGTAAATTAGAATTATAACCAGTGTTAAGCCCTTTAACCAGGTTGGGTTCCAATGCTGCACCTGTCATTAATAAAGCCAGTGCAGGGCTAATATCCGAATTATCTTTGTTAATCCTCGAACGCTTGGTGATATCCAGCAATTGGTCAATAGGAATATTAGTTTTGTTTGAAATCACTACAGCCGGCTCAGCAATTTGCTTCTGTGCATCTGCAACCTCCAAGCCGAATTGCTGGAGAAGTGATTCCATTCCCGCCACATTAGTCTTTCCAGTTCCACCTGCAATACTTTGCATGTCCCAAGCTATTTGGCTCATTTTCTTGATTTCTGCTGGATCAGAATAATAACTAGCAGCAGCACCAACCGTTTGGCTCACGTTTTCACGACTAATACCGTACCTAACTGCGGCAGCATTAATAAAATTATTCATCTCTTTCATTACATTATTTATTAATGCCTGGTTTGCCGAACTAGATGGATTTCCGTTATCATCTACCCGAAAATTATCTTTAAGCATGAAGCTCTGCCTTAGTTTCATTTGATCTACTTGTAAGGTTTTATAGGTTTCTATAGACTGGTTGAATATTTTCATCGGGTCTTTTAGATTCGCTAATGTTAAGAAGTCTGTAGCATTCCTCACAGGACTACTCGGAGCTGGTGAAGCTACCGCCACAGGAGCAGCTGTTGTTGTCGTTGCTGCAGGAGTAGCAGCAGGCTGACTAGTTGAAGGATTTGCATTCCCTGTTGGGTTCATATTAAGCGGCTGATTTTTACCTGAAGATGTCTCTATCTCTCGAATAATAGAATTAACCTGATCATCGAACTGCTCGCGAATCTTTCGAACAAGGCTCATATTCAGCCTGTTCATTTGCGCGGTCAGATAACGCTTTAGCTGCAAAGATGGCTCTATCTTCGCTTCCTCTGTATATCCAATAATACCCTCAATGCCTTCTCCTACTATTTGCAGCAGCTTGCGGTCAAGTGCTTGGGTCACTCGATCCAAATAGGCTCTGAGTGCAAACCTTGTGTTTCCTCCATTGCCGGCTGCTTCATATTGATTAATTTGGCTAAAAGTCGAGCTAATCTCTCTGTTTAAAATGGATTGCAGCCGCTTGCCTAGCTGGCCAGCAAATAGATCTTTCCCCTCTTTAAATACCTCATTTATGCCAAGAATAATTTCATCGACATATTCCTCTAATCCCAGCTCAATCTCCTGCGGGATCTTTGATAGCTGTTCTTTTATTTCATCTGTATCCAGAGATTGATCCTCTATTTCTACTGTATTGAAAGCCCGCTTTAATCTCTCGGCAGCCTTCACGATAACCTTATTCATATCAGCAGCAGATATGGTAATACGCGCGCTTGTTCCAGCTAACACAGGGTTGCTAATCATACCAAGAATTTGCTGTTTAATTTTCCCTACAACTACACGCAAGGTCTCTTGACTGATTTCCATCTCCAAACCATCTAATGCTGGTGCTGAAATCAAATTTTCTTTGTTTTTATCAATCGTGGCTGCTAAAGCAGCAAGCTGCCGCTTCATCAATTTGGCTAGCTCTTTACTCACTTCATCAAAGTCATTACTACTAAATGACATCCGTTGCCCCATGGCATAGCCAGGATCCATTTCGATCTGAATATTGCGCATAAGCTTCTGAAGCTCACTATTCAGCTCTTTTTCCACTTTGTTGAACGCCTGACGAACTTTATCCTGGCTCAAGCTGACAGGAGTGTTTCCACTCTGTTTTATGGCGGATACATGATTCGACACTAGGGCAGTCATTTCATTGTCCAACTGCTCGCGCAAGCTGCTGCCTGATTGTTGATTGACCTGACTATTCAACGATTTAGCAGATGTCAGCAGCGACTCAATTCGTCTTTCCACCCGACCAAATCTTGAATCTAGCGATTCCAGCTCCTGCCCAAACCGCATCATATGATTGATAGACTTGTTCAACTCTGAAACTATATTTAATTGGCTATTTTCCACTGGCTTTCACCACCTTTATAAAATAAAACTCCCGCCCCTCCATGAAGGAGCAGACAGGAGACTAATCGTGCTTATAGCAGCTGGGCAAGAAAATTCATATCTTCTGCGTCAGCAACTTTATAACCCTCTACATAAGTGCCATCTTTTTTGACTACTTCCCCCTGCTCGTCGCTATCAGAGGAACCTCCCCCGCCGAACAGTCCGCCAAGGGACATCGTCGATACTTTGATGGTGAACTGTATGTGTTCATTGCATTGCTCAAGGTAGTAACCCAGCTGTGGTAGGGTCAGCTTCCACACATCGTATTTATCCAACTGGCAATAGTGTGCAAGCTTGAAGAAGATATTCGCCCAATTCACTGGCGGCTTATTGTCGTACTCTTCTTCCTCTACTTCAGTAGTTACATGGACTTTTTTAACCCATTCAGACCAATCATACAGTCGATAATCTTTTTCGCATTATCTAGATCAACGTATTCTTCCAAATGCTCCACAGTCATTGAACTGTAGTAAGGCTTAAAAGCCATTAGCAGAACATTCAAAAGCTCATCATAACGATCCTCGTCATCATCGCCATCCGGAATCAGATTTGCAATGATCACACCTGATTCAATCGTATTCAGCTTTTTCATCAGCTTGCGTGCATCTTTAAGTCCGAGTGGTGGAATTGAATAGGTTTTGCCATCACGCAGCCGAACCTTCTCGTCCTCCTCAAAAAAGACTTTCTCGCGAATATCTGCTTCCTCTTGCGTAATTGGCTTTTTCGCCACTTCTTCTTTTGCTTCCGCTTCAACCTCTTGTGCTTGCTCAGTGGCCTTCGCCACTGCTTCTGCCTCTTCATTTGCTCTTGGAATTACTGTTTCACGTTCACTCATTCAAAACGCCCCCTTTAATTTCTCCCACGTTTGATAAAAGGTAGATGACCTGCAAGGAGGGAGAGGTCCTTGCAGTCACCTCATCCATCATTCTAAGTAAATGAAATGCGAGTTTAACAATCTGATTGTAAAAAAAGACCCTCCGAGGAGGGCCTTCTATTTATTAGCAGTCAATACCTTGTACAGAGCCTACTTCGTAACGTTTAATACTTCCCAGCTTGCCGTCCGTACGTTCAGGATCGATAACGGTCAGTGTTACACTATGAGTGGAAGCTTGTTGACGCTGTGCATCAAGGGTAAAGTTGGATTTTACGCGGCATTGGAACAATTCGGTTTGGAAACCTTGAATCGAACCATCCTTTTGCTCAAATTGGCCATCATGTACAACATGAACCGTCAACGGCATGTCCTTCGTAGTAATATCCAAAATATCGACAACTTCATTGCGTTTGTAGTTGACATAAATATCTACATCTTTCAATGCCGAGTTAAACGACAGCTTGCCGCCAGATACTTTATACTCGTATTCGCCAGGGGAGGCATTCGTTGTTTTCTTCAGCAGCTTATTGCCTGCCAAAGTACGAACCGAAATTTGCGGATCCACATTGAGGGAGGAACCGAATACCAGATCAGCCTCAAAGCTGCTGCCATTTTGCTTCACGGTATGTTTTTCTTCCAGAACCCAGATGAAGCCATCTGCATCATGTGTCGTGCCTGGCAGTGCAGTTGCATATACAATGACAACAACTTTGCCAGCAAGCGCCATATCGAAATCAACATCTTTGCCCGATACCGTAACGTCAATCGATAGATCACGGCCGTTTACAACGGTTTCGTAGGCTTTAGGAGCAGGGGATGCTACTGCGACTTGAGACAGCTGCGCTGTATATGGCGCAGACGATGGAACCGTAATTGTTTCTGTTACCATGCTATATGCTGAACCTGTCACACCTTCGCGCAGCTTGGAACCAAGAACGAGGCGAACAAGGTTTAGATCGAATTTAGCAGACTCGGCTGTAATATCAATCGTTTTCTTCCGAAGCAGGGTATCGAGCGCTACACTCGAATCTCCACCTTCAATATCCTGCATATCAAGCTGGATGTCCAGCTTCATATTATTAAGTGTACCGATTGTAACGAGATCATCGCAATTCGGAATTTTCGCCATAAACTTGCCGGCACCTTTAATCAACATCTTCTTGTTTTTCGTAATTCCCATTTAAAAAAACCTCCTTCTATTTTCTCCCTCAATAGATCATGCTATTGGGGTGTCACATCCTGTTTCGTGATGCTTCGTGAAACAATATAAGCTGTTGCAGGCTTCTTTATAACCGTCATGCGTACAAATTGACTAAATATGATTATTTTTTTATATTAGTGTTACATTACTTCAATAATAGAAACAACAGGCTGGCTGTTGGACATAAAAAATAACTTGTTCGCTCTAATCGCAAGCTGTTCTTTAAAAAGCAAACGAAGCGAATCGGCTCCAACACTGACAACTTCTCTGTCACTTACATACACATCACCAAAACCCAAATTCTCGACAATAAGGCTGGCGTTTGGATGATGAGCATTATAGATAAAAATACCTGATCCCATCAACTGCTGAGTAAACTCTGCAACTACTTCGCCGTCCAACTCATTCATATTAATAATGCTGTTCGTTGCCATCATACTACCTCCTCCATTGCAGGCTGCTAAAATACATCCATATTTTTCATACAAACATCTACTTGTTTGCGAACACTATTCAGATTTATAGGTAAGCGAACGTCTGCATTGTAAAGGTTCAAGTAGCTTTGTCGCATGGCGGCAAGCTCATCTGAAATGATTCCTTTGCCTTCATCCTGAAATACTCGCTCCAAATCTACATCCATATCACTTACACCCTGCTGCATTTCTTTCAGTACATGATAGATGTCTCCAAAAGTCATCGTCATACAATTCTAGTCCTCCCTATATAGTCTTTTTTATCGTTATAAGCGGCATCTATACAGCTTTGCAAACACTGTCGATGCGCCTGTATGAGACCATGTAAGCTGAGCTGCGAATCGACCGTTTGCCCCATAATAAATGCTAACAAGCGTTCAAGCTGTTCTTTATTTCTGCGAAGAACATCAATACTGGCAGGAGAAGCATGATGCATCGCCTTTTCAATACGCTTAACCGCATTTACGATTCGGTCCACATCACTCACAACCACTCCTAGCGTATAATTAAAATCAGCCATTGTTTCCCTCCTCTCTGCAAACGCATTTATCCGCCCCTACGCTTCATGCATGGCCGACACCCCGTCATCGTTCTAGGCATAACCTGTGTTCTCGCATGCTGATTCTGCATATCCTCCGATCTCACGAGATTTCCCATAGCATTCATCAGTTTACCGGTTAACTCCCCGATACAGTGCAGACATAGAAGCGCATCTCCTTGCAATCCCTCAGCTACAAAGCTTTCCCTCGCCTTATCAGTCACGTAGCGAAATTCGCATTTTATGCATTTGACGTACAAGTTCATAAGAACACCTCTTCATTCCCATTACACTCACCCTAAACCTAGCAGCTTTCTGCGCAGCTCTTCCTTCTTCTTGTCTTGAGCACAAGATCTGCAATCGTATATTCCCATATATTGATTTAACAGCTCCTCATAAGGGATATACAGCACCTCCGATAAACAATGAATGCATTTCTCCGGCGGAGTCTGATACACTCGTGCCAATACTCGTGCCTGCTGCGTAATAAATCGACCACATATGCATTTCATTACAATCCCCCCTTCTTTCAATATAGGGAAAATAGCTCCCATCCGAACAAAATAGAAGTACAATCACTCTATTGACCGAACAAACGTTCCTATGTTAAAATTAAAATAAGAACATTTGTTTCCAAATTGAGTTATTTCAATTTCCTTATAAGTCTGATAAAATCCATTTTTATTTAAATATATTTTTTCGGCATCATATACAATTTTCAAACAGGTCTTCCGATATATAAAATAGTAAAAGCATGACCTTAGCATCAATATTTCACTTTACCTAGATACTAAGACTTACCTTTTCTCTTTTTTTTAAATAATAAGGTATTTAAATTACCTAACAATTTAGGTTTAGATATTAAAAGTACTCTTCACATAGCACATCCTATATTTAAGAAAAAAAGAGGGGAAATTAAAGATAATATTTATTCATATTTATAAGTTGCAAATCTACTTATTTGGAAAAATAAATAAAAATCAGACGCAACTATTATATAACTATCTCCGACAACTAATAGTAAGGAGAAAAAGGGAGGAAAACGCAAAAAACACAGCCCTCATTCTGCTGCGTATATCTTTATACCTATAGAAGGATTTATCCAAAATAAAAATATCTAAATTTCAAGGATCAGTTATGGTGCTGCACACACCAGAACTGTCATCCCTAGCTTTGCTGCGCTCGAATACACAAATACGAATAGCTGGAGGAACTATTAATGAACATGATAAGCATACAAAACTTCGATATTAACGCTCTCACACCTATTTTTAACCATATTCTAAAAAATGTACGCTACGAAGACAGAGCTGATGTTAAAAGCGAATCTATCGTGCGTATATTGAATGCAATCCATACAGGCAAAATAAACAAAAATCTATTCACTTTTGCTCACACAGTTGTTCAAAGAACGGTATTTGACTACTATCGCAAAAATAATAGAATGATCGTCAAACATAGCACTTTAGTTAACTTCTGTGATGGTGCGCATGAAGAAAACAATACTTCGGTTGATAGCTTTTCATATAAAACAGAAGAAGTGGGTTATGACTTATCAGATGTGAAAAATGATTATTTCAATAACAAGGTTCTCTTCACTGCACAAGAACGCAAAATTATTGAATATATGCTATTTACCGAAGAGGGTATGGACATGAAGCCGACTGAAATTTCTAATCTATTAGATTTGAACAAGTCCCATGCTTCTCGTGCGATGAACAAACTTAAGAAGATATGCCAGGAGTATGCCTAACTTTTTCAGAAAGCTATTCTAGGTCATTATAGCATAAATCACCATAAGGATGGCTTAAAAAACTTTAATATTTACCCACAACACACATAGCTTTGTTAACTATAATCATTATGTTACCACAGGTCAAGGGTTGTTGCAACTTTCGGCTTTGGCTGGGCTTTATC
This sequence comes from Paenibacillus sp. JT22N15, assembly GCF_059383755.1. NCBI lineage: Bacteria > Bacillati > Bacillota > Bacilli > Caryophanales > Paenibacillaceae > Paenibacillus > Paenibacillus sp. JT22N15. The sequence continues at coordinate 111,558 of NZ_JBXENV010000015.1, forward strand.
AAACGTATCATCACTATTACAGAGGGGGAATTACCATGTTCGCTCAATATATAGTCGGCGGAAGGCTGGATCCACCCTTTCATCCAACCAAGCCTTCATCAAACTTCATTGGTAGAACCATAAACATTCCGTCAAAGCAAAATGGCGCTAGAGTGATTAAGGATACCTTCCATTTTTCCAACGACCTTGAATTTTATGCGATTTCTATTCGCGCATCAAATGCTGACCCGAAGGATTACTGGAATCTTACACTAGGCGGGAAAACGATAGCCCAACGTATTTACTGTAAAAGCTATGAAGAAGGCCTCTATCTTCAAGTAGCATACCCCGTTGCGGCAGGCACTGCTTTCGCTTTTGAATATCATACAGCACTAGGCAAGTCAAATACGTTGGATATTATGTTTCACCTTCTTACTGACGAGCATGTAAACCTGGTGCTAACTGGCACAACAGATTTAGGCGGCTATCCTGACCCCCATCCAGAAACACCGGAGCACCCTGAGCCTCTAGGAGGAGAGATACAGCTTCCCGTCACCTGGCAGCCCTTTACATCGGTCGCTGCTGCCGAGGAGTGGGCACGGAATCTTGGCATTGAAACCAACTTTGCTCGCAAGCTTGATGCGGCCAATTACGTAACAGAAGCTCTGGCCATGCTGTTAAATCAATGTGGAGAATTTGCTTCCATGATCAAAAGATTTCCGCTTACCGTAAATATTAAAAGCGGCAGAGGTGCCAATGGCTATTTTAATTCTTCCACTGGCGAAGTTGTCATTAGTAATACCTATGACTTTACTAATGCAGCTACCATTACACAGGCAGAATATGAAGCAGGCCAAAAGTCTTCGCCCTTTCGGCTAAGAACCATTATGCACGAAATGGGCCACTGGCTGCACTTTCAAAATGTAGGGGAAGCGGACTTTTACCGTATAGCTATGCTGGACCCCGATAATTATGGCGCTCAGACGATTTTATCCAATAGAGAGGCCTCCTATATCGCGAATAATTTAAGCAACTATGCTACACAATGGTTTCCCATTGAATTAATAGCAGAAACGTTTTCAGCAAAAATGACCGGAGTTCCTGTAGATCCGAGAATATGGGAATGGTATGAACAATATGGCGGATATAAATGTTCCGGCTGGTAGGAGGCCCTTATGGATATAACGATTCCTTGCGTGTTTTGCAAACATTTTAATAGAGATGATCGTTCAACAACATCATGCGCCGCTTTCCCAAGCGGAATACCCAAAGATATTCAAGAGCTTAAAGCTATTCACACTCAGCCCCATCCCGCTGATAATGGCATCCAGTACGAACCAATCAGTGCTCAGAAAGATTACTTCAACTTTTTCAAAGCAGAACTAAGGAAATAAGGTGATAAAATGGTAGGATTCATGAACAAATGTCCCCACTGCGGATACAAGTCTTCATTCACACCGGAAGAAGCTGAATGTGATAAAGCATTGATGTTATGGTGCAACCATTGCGGCCATTTTATTAATCAGTCATTTACGATTCAGACATTCGAAAAATGGTGGTCACGCTACGATGAAGGAGAAGAATTGTTTAAACCTCCAATCAGCAAACAACTGCTAATCAAGCTGAAAGCTTTAGAAAATGAAATCCAGGCAGATCAGGATTGTTTTTTAGATCATGTGCAAATTCATTTGAAGGATTTCACGGATTATTTGTATACCGAAGAAGGAACGGAAGAAGAGCGTATTTCACAGCCTCCTAAAGCTGAGTCTGAGAAATAATGCGATATCAATAAGGTAATTTGTACAGCAAAAAGGGCTTTACAGCGTGTATTGAAAAACAAAGGTACACGCTGTTTACATTGGATTAGATTGGCTTAGAATACGTTTCTAATAGGCTTCAGGAACGCGCCCAAGTTAGAGCGTATATTTCTAAAGGGCAGGATACCCTTCTAAGAATGGCCTCCGAGCAAGCTTGAATGGTGCTTCCTGTCGTATAGATATCATCTACAAGCAACAACCTCATCGGTGCGTCTTGTGAGACAGACTTGGACAAGGATTGAACCAAGCCTTCCAGCCCTCCCCGTTCAACATCAAAAATATTTTGCATATCTCGCATTCTCTCCGAGCGCGTTTTAAAGCTTTGCTTGGCTGAATGCTTTTGGCGTGCCAATAAGTTCACTAGCGGGATTCCACAGCTTTGGGAAACCCATGCTGCCAGCCTTTCCGCCTGGTTAAAACCGCGTTCCTCAGCCCTCTCAACGCTAACAGGCACGTAAGTAATGGCGTGCCAAATATGAGACCATGGACTTCCCGCCCGGATACCAAGCCTTCCTGTCAGCTCACGAGTCATCTCGGTGAGAGGGAATAGCAGCATTTCTCCTAAAAAAGGCTCCAGCGTTTCATTTCCCCGATATTTATACTTAGCTAAAAGCTCCCGCATCTGCTCGCTATATTGTACCGCACTCCTGTTGAGAACAAAGGCAGCATTACTGCGCCTTATGCAGTCAGGGCACTCCACAGCCCGTCCACATATTCTGCAACTTAGGCTTCGTATCCAAGGAAATGTCTGCAAACAATTCCTACAGAGCAGCTTTGCAAAGGATGTTGACATTATGCTCCTTTTCGCTAGATCTTTTGAAAATCCCCCACGCTGCAGCATCTTTGCGATTTTGCCGCATAATGGACAAAGCTGAGCGGATGGGCCGAGCAAACCCAAAGTATTCCCCATATAATTGACAAGCTTCTGCCCTAAACGGTATATTGTGATACTGTTCATCTCAACGTACGCCTCCTTTTCATAACTTTCCCTTCATACTCAATTGCCTAACTGAGATAACCTTTAGCTCGCGCAATACGATTCATCTTTTTAATATGATGGACAGCCATCATCTGGGAGCGGGTGCGTTCTTTGGCGCAAAAAATAACATTGCCATGCGGGTCGTCACTGGATCTTCCTGCTCTCCCCGCCATCTGCACAAGCGAAGCTTCATCAAACAGCTGTCCATCTGCATCCAAAATAAAAACATCGCTTCTTGGAATGGTTACCCCACGCTCCAAAATCGTAGTCGTCACCAGAATACGAATTTCGCCGGCTCGGAAACGCTGCACCTTGTCAGTTCGCTCCGTATCCTGCGAAGAGGTGCCCGCTACTTCGAGCTGCTTAAGCACCGTCTGCAGCAGCTGAGCCATACGTTCGACCTGCGAAATACGCTGTACAAAAACAAATAGCTGGGCACCGCGTTTCAAGGAATACAGCATCGCTTCTTTAAGCCGCCTCGTTAGCTGGAGCTTTACCAGCATTTGCCCCACGCTAGGTGTTCGAAGCAGCCTCGGAACGGGGAGCGGGTGACGATGAAATCGTACAGGTACTCTCGCATGAGCAAGCCTGCCCCGCCGTGCAAGCTGCTGCAGCTCGGTCGGAGGTGTTGCGGAAAGTAACACTCTTCTTCCTGTTGGGGAGCAGCTTTTATCCGCAGCATAATGAAGCTGGGGATCATTGTGGTATGGAAAAGCATCCAGTTCGTCTAAAATTACTAAGTCGAATGCTTGGTTAAATCTCAGCAGCTGATGCGTCGTCGCAAGCGTAATATCTCCTTGCTCCCACCGCTGCTCGCTACCGCCATACAGCGTGACCACATTGTGTTCCGGAAATGCCCTCCTAATGCGCGGACTCAGCTCCAGCACAACATCCCTTCGCGGCGTAGCTATTAATGCTTTGCCCCCGCGGAGTAGAATCGACTCCACAAGAGGAAAGGTCATTTCTGTTTTGCCGGCGCCAGTGACCGCCCATAGCAGGAAGCTGGTTTGATGGGCGTCCGGCGTGCGGGTTAGAGCATCGTGAGACGATTCAGAAGATGAGCGGCTTGGATCAGGACGCTCTATAAAATGAAGCGCGGCCTCTGCCGCCGCTGCTTGGGCAGGGCTTAGCCCCCAGCGCGCGAGTCGCTGCTTTGGGGGCGAAAGCTTGGAAGCGGAGCTGCTGGCGGCGCCAGCTCCGCCTAATATAAGCAGCTCGCATTCGCGGCTGCGCCCCATTGTGAGGCATGCGGTGCAATACGCGCATGCCTCCCGCCCACAAGCTGCACAGGGCGCCTTGTGCAGCTGCTCTTCTCCGCTGCCGCAACGCAGGCAGCGAAGCCCGCGCTGTGCGCGCTGTGGCCAGCCTGCTTCGCGGCTGGCCCTCATTGATACAGCGCTGCGCAGCTGTATCAAGCCCAGCAAGGACGCTAGCTGCAGCGCAGCGTCCTTCTCCACGGCAGGGACAGCTGCCGCAGGCGCTGTCCCTTCAAGCAGTGCGTGCGCTTCGCCGCGCAGCAGCGCACGGCCTTGCAGCGCCGCTGCCGCCTGCTGTGCGGCGGCGGCAAGCGCCTGCATTGGCGCGCGTTCCACTCCGCGCGCCATTCCGTCCCGCTCGCGGCTATCCGCAGCGAGCGCTTCGCGCATGTCCATGGCGGGCATTCGCTCCGCCAGCCCCTCCCGCCCAAGCATCAAACCAGCAGCTTGACTAATTATTTCTCCCAAGCGGCTTAACGCCAACTGTTCACTCGTATCTCCTAAGCTCTCACCCCACCTCTCACCAACAGCCCCACTGCTTATGCCAGTCCTCTCCCTTCCCCTGTTCCTCAGATGTATTCTGCCTTCACCCAGCCATGTTCTAAAAATATTAAACATAGAATATCCGGTACTGCTCCTTGCTGTCCTCCCCCCTCCCCACACTTCTCCTTTGTCTACATTCATTGCATCTGATCCCGCTTCATTAAAACGCTCAGCGACATCCAAAGCTATACCGAGAGGAAGCGACATTTCCCATAAAAGCAATCTCTCCGCATCGTGCCAGAAGGAGGCATCCACCTCAGGCTTCATAGTTACTCGACATGACCAACGCGCGGATTTCAGCATAAGATAGATATAAGCTTTCATTTAACTCATCTCCTTCCCAAGTGAAACACAAAAAAAGCACACCTCAACAACGCCTAAGCGCTATCAAAGATGTGCTTCATCTTCATTATTCCAACTGAAATACTTATAGAAGTCATGTCAAAGTATCTAAATATACTCAGGCATGAACAAGCTATAAATCAAATTCTATTTTTATTACTATAATAGATTTCCAGCCTTTTATCAACGACCTTTCCCTTTCCCTTCAAAAAGGAATTTTGGATAAATCCTCTGGATTTTGCAAATCAATGACGACAGGGTATTCATTTTTCGTTATGACTCCGTCTGCCTGCATTCTCCACAATAAACTGGATGCTGTTCGTTTCGATTTGCTTTGCGGATTGTTCAGCTTACGCTTAGTCGCATAATCCGGCTTTAGCTTGGGATCTGTGTCCTGCTCCAACAGCCGGTTTTCCGTTTCAACGCCAAGTTCCTTTTCCTCTAATCCATGCTCACTTAAATGCTGTATTCTACTCACACCTGCTCGCCCTTCCTCTGAAATCATAGAGGTCGATTCAACTTCATTATAGCGATCCACGTATAGGTTGATTCCTCCATCTGCTCGGTTCAACCGCTGTATAATTTCCCTTGTTTGCTCACTGAGTCCAGCGTCTACGACAGTCAACTGAACATCTACGCCCATCCAGCGCGAGAACGAGAAGAAGGATCGGATCATCCGTTCCATATTAGAATGCTGGGGATTTGCAAGCAGCACATAATGTCTGGCAGAACGCCGTTTATGGCGTTTCCAGCGGTAAACTGCATGTACCAGGAAGCCCGCCAGCACATAGCAGCCCACGACTATTAAAAAAATGTTGATCATGGCACCGCACCTCCTGAAAATAATTCAATGCTTGTTTCCTTTTTCCTATGTGCGTCTCCAAAGGAATACCTGGCATAACGAGCCGATTTCCCTATAAAATAAGCCCATCATTTTTACACCTTTCTCGGCACCTACCCATGCCTGTATTCCAATAATCCGTCGCTCTAAGCTTCTGCTTCCTTGACAGCCATTTTTGCCGCCCTAGGCTCACTTCTCAGGCCATCCGGGCGCCCCAGCAGATGCTCTGCTGCCCTAACCTGTCTTGTTCTGCATTATATGCTTGCGGGCGCCTAGTGGTTCCACCATTAGCGGACAAGCGCATAGCTCTTGGCTAAAAAAAATAATTCCCTGTGCAAACCCCTTTACGCCATAAAAAAAGCTCCCGGCCATATGACTATGGTCCCGGGAGCTCTTCTTTTCTGCCTATTTATTTTTCCCTTGTATCATCATTCGCTTCTGATACTAGAATCATCTATTTAATAAGCTACTGCCAGCTTCGCAAAGCTTGGTCCTTCGGACACCTTTTGCGGCACTATGCAGCACACATTCGCTCGCTTTAGGCTTAAACGGCTACAGCGTAACCCACCCAAACTTAATGGAGTTGATAACGGCTTGCGTACGATCATCCACTTCCATTTTTTGCAAAATGCTGCTAACATGGTTTTTAACCGTTTTTTCGCTGATGAATAGAAATTCACCGATGAGCTTGTTACTTTTGCCCTCAGCCATCAGGCGTAATACTTCAGCCTCACGACGCGTTAATGGGTTGTCATCGCCAGCGACAAATTTCACGCCTGGCTCTTTCGCTGCTGCCGCGCCAGATACGACACCCATTTCATCCAAATACGTCATGCGACGCAGCTGGTTGATCAGCTTGCCTGTGACTTTAGGATGTATGTAAGCATGTCCGTTAACTACGGAGCGTATAGCATTAATGAGGGCCTCTGCCTCCATATCTTTCAGCAGGTAGCCAGTCGCTCCTTTGCGAAGCGTCTCGAACACATAACTTTCATCATCATGAATCGACAAAATGATAACCTTCACATCTGGGAAAATCGTCTTAAGCCTCTCGGTCGTTACGACCCCATTTTCAATCGGCATATTGATGTCCATCAGGACGATTTCTGGAATCGTATGATTGCAAAATTCGAGCACCTGAATACCGTCACCGCATTCGCCAATGACCTCCAGGTCCTCCTCCATATTCAAGATACGTTTCAATCCTTCACGAAAAAGCTGATGATCGTCAGCAAGCAAAATTTTAATTTTACGTTTATGATTAGGTGCGCTTTGGTTCATTCGTCATCTTACTCCTTTCTATTCTCCGCTGTAATAGGGATTTTAAATATAATCTTCGTGCCTTTTCCTAAATTTGAGTCTATATCCATCTTCCCTTCCAAGAGATCAATCCTTTCCTGCATGCCAACTAACCCAAAATGCGAGTTGTCTCCGTTATGCACCTGGATAAGCTCTTGTTGGAATCCACTACCATTGTCGAATACGGTGATTGTAACTGAATCTGAGGTATAAACCATGTCTAGAGTAACGTAAGAGGCATTAGCATGCTTAAGCGCATTGGAGTAGGCTTCTTGGACCAAACGGTAAATAGCAGCTTCCATGGCGGAAGGCATCCGTATCTCTCTGCCCGTAAGATCAAATACAGTATGTATTTTTGTTTTCTCTTCAAAGTCCTGTACAAATTTGCGCAGCGTGGGTACAAGTCCCAAATCATCAAGCGCCATTGGACGCAGATTAAAAATAATTTTGCGAATTTCCTCGAGTCCTAGACGAACCTGACCCTTTAAATCTACTAATTCGTCCTGTACTAGCTGAAATTCCTTCTTTAAAAACATTCTTTCTGCAATTTCCGTACGCATGACAATATTTGCAAGGGACTGCGCCGGTCCGTCATGGATCTCACGGGCTATACGCTTGCGCTCTTCCTCTTGGGCTAAAATAATCTTCAGGCCAATCAGCTGCCTTGTTTTAGCAGATTCTAAAATACGCGTGACCTGATTGAGGTCGCCCGACAAATATTCCAATACGACATTAATTTGGGAAGCGATCATCTCTGCACGCTCAATCGAGGATTCTACATTGCGCACGCGCTTTTGCAAATCATCGCGTCTCGATTTTAAATATGTTTCCTTCTCGCGGCAAACCATTAAATCCAGCTGGATCTGCGTCGCTTTCTCATACGCCGATTTAATATCCTCTTCCTTATATCTGACGAAATCACGGCTAACTTCCGTTAGACGGATTCTCGCCTGCCGATAATCCAGCTCAAGCTGATCGACTCTTTCAATCGTCTTTACCGTTTCCTGAATAACCACTTCGAGCTCCTGCTCAAGTGATTCCAATTCAGCGCGAGCAGCCTCGCAAATTTCAAAAATCTGAAATTTGCTGTCTTCCATGACCTGCGTCGCATTCGTAATGACACGGTTAATATCTAAAATATGTTGATCCATAAAAATTCGGCAACCTTTCCAATAGAAGGTTCTTTTAGACTATCATAACACAATTGCATAGTCCGCCGCCTCCTTGGCCTTGAACTCTAGCTGCCAGATGCTGCGGGAACGGGAGGGAATAGAGGAAGAATTACCCATTCACTCCGGGCGAAATCTCCTATTTTATCCGCTCTCGCTCCTGCAATCCCGGTTTAGAACTCTTCCCTAGTTAATGGTGATTTTCTTCGTGCTATTATCAAAGCCTACCTTAAGTCCCAGCTGCTCCGAAAATAGTCGAATAGGAATGAGCGTCCGATTGTTCCGCACAATAGGCGCAACCTCTGTCGTGGAACGCTTGCCATTCGCCACGATCTCTTTTTTACCAATAACCATCTCCAGCAAATGGGCGCCATCAAATACCGTCACCCGGTTCAGCTTATTGTCCCATTGCAGATTGGCTCCAAGCGCTTCGGATACGAAACGGATTGGAACGTAGGTTGTTCCCTTTAGTGTAATTGGCGTCACGTCAAGCGTTGTCGCCTTGCCTCCGATGGAAGCCGCTTTGCTGCCAATCGTCATGACAATGTTTTTCGCTTGAGAAGATACGACTTCACCTGGATATTGCAGCTTCATATTGTCAATGCCAATCGTGCCGGTTGCCGCACGCTCATCTGCGCCCTCCGCGATTGTAACGACGTAGACCCGCTTCAGCTTGATCGGATATTTCATGCCATACGACGACAAATCCGCCTTTACCGTCTTCCAGCCGCTCCAATTGAGCTGCTTCGCCACGTCTACCAGATGCGATTTGCCATCAGCATCGGTGAACTCCGCCCGCAGCCAGTTGAGGCTCTTATCGCTATAAACATCAAGCGTCATGGCAGTTGGCGAGCCTTCAATCGATTTACCAGAAGCTCCGTTAAACACAGCATAGACGGCCTTCGTCCCTGTTCCTGCGCTAAAATCATACGTCAGCTGCAAAGCTTTAGCCGATGTCTGGCCTGCCAGATCGCTGGTCAGCTTGACGCTGCCCTTAGTCGTCGCGGACGGAGTTAGCTGCGTCGATATGCCATAGTTCACATTTTCAAAATCCTCAAGCGCCTTCTCCGAGCCTCCCTGCGTAAGCGGGAGCATCGTTGGATAGCCGTCATATCGACCGATGGCATAGCCTGTCGTTGCGCCCTCATTGACCGATTGCACGGTAAGCGTATCGCCCGATACTTTGCCAGTGAAGCCTACAAACTCCCATTTAAGCGAATCGCCGCTCAGCTTATAGCTTTTGCCGTTTTTCAAGGTCATTGTTAGGGGTACCGAAACGGTTGCTCCTTTGGAAAGCATGCCCGCTGCGCTATCAATTGTCATCGAAGCAATTTGATCCTGTCCGACAACATCTACCTTGTATGTAGCACTCGCCGAGCCCGATTTGACGCTAATGGTCGTGGAGCCTGCTTTTGTCGCCGTAAAGTCCGCGCCCTTAAATGTTCCAACCGATGAGGAGCTGCTCCATTTGGCATTGGTACCATCAACTGCTACCGGGTTGTAATACGTATCGTACCCTTTTACCGTAAAAGTCGCCTGCTGCCCAATCAGCAATACATTCGTGCCGCCTACTGTAATGCCCTTGACATCACCTTTAGGCGCCGTCGTAAATACGCCAATCCCACTCGCGACGCTGCGCATCGTCGTTCCATACGTCGTGGAATGAGCCGATTGCAGAGCAAACTGCCCAAGCGGGCGCTCGATCATCGTTGTTGAACCGCCGCCGTCCAAATTCATGCCTTTGTAGACGCCAAGCTTCACCATAATCTGCTGCAGCTCCGCCAAATTCACGCCCTTGCTGTCTCCGTACTGTTCGCTGGTAATCAGATATACCTTCGTACCGTCCTTCGAATAGCCTACGGCTGAACGGGAAAGGTATGCCGCTCCGCTAACACCTGTGATGCTGCGCGAGAATGCCGATGCTGCCCCATTATTAACCAGAATCGTATGCCCGCTAACCATCATTTCGAATTGATTCGGATCTACTTTGCTCCCAGTCGTTTGGGAAACTAACGAGTAGTCCGATTTCAGTTTGTCTCCGACCTTGATTTCGGCGCGAATGAATTTAGCGGCTGTACCGTTGGCACGTAAAATATATCCGTCTTTAGGCGCAGCCATCGTAAGTGCAGTTCCGTCGGAAATCTGCTCGACAACGCCATTGCGAACAAGAACTTCGGTCGGCAATGCAGCGGAATTTTTCGGACGCTCCGAGCCAGCCCACGCACTTGTATAGATATACATCGTATTGGCGTGGCTGTAAGTAGAGTCTCCGCTCTCCGGCGTATAAGATGACTGATTAATGCCTGAAAGGGTGAAAGTCGCTCCACTTGCAGACGTAACCGTGCCGCTGAAGCTGTAGCTGTCGATTTTCGGCTGACGGTCCTTCGTAACTCCAAAAGCATACATGCCCTTAATTTGCATTGGCGTCGTCATGAGCGTTCCGCTAGTAATCTGCGCTCCCATCGGCGAGCCTTCGCCCGTTGTCACATAGACGTCGCCGTTAATGCCAGCTACCGCTCCACTCGTTTTCGCCATATTCAAAATCGTATCGCGATCGCCGATCGTATTGTTTTTGCCGCTCAGCGCATTCAATTGCACATATTTATTCGTGAGATCCACTTCAATGACATGGACGTTCGCTTGCGCCGTTTTGCCGCTGCGTGTTGTCGTCCAAAGATAATCGATTCGTTTGGCGCCTGATGTCACGTTGGACTGCTGCAGCTCTTTAAGCGTTCCGCTGCTCGCAGCTGCGGCCGTTTCTATTTTTAGCATCTTCCAGCTTGCCGGAGCAAGCTCTGAAATTGGATGCAGGAGCAACGCTCCTCCGATTATAACAATAGCTACCTTTTTGCCTATTCCGCGGTTACCTTGGTCGTATCCTCTTACTAACTTGCGCATTATTTTTGCAACTCTCCCATCTCAGGCTCGCTCCATCCTTGTCGAAAATATGAAAAAGGGATGACAGCAGCAGCCTAATCTACTAAGCCTATTAAATATAGACTATAAAGAGGTGCAAAAAGTTCCGCTAATCTTCCGATTTTTGCGAATTTTGTCGTATGGCAACAGCGTTCGTCTCTGATCCTGCTTCTTGCTGTGAGCGCCTGTCGCTGCGGCATCAGTCCTCTCTCAAGCGAATGAAATTCCAAATTTGTAAGAGGTTATTAAAAAAAGCCCCGTACAACCTTTATGCAAGGTGTCCCGGGGCTGGTACCAATTTACTACGTGTTTAGAAATTGAATATGTTCTAACAAGCGCTTGATCATGACGACTGCTTCTGCCCGGGTTGCATTCGTCAAAGGACTAAAGGTTTTAGTCGTTTTACCGCCAATTACGCCGGTATAAATCGCTTTTGCCGCATCCGTACGCGCCCATGAGCTGATGCTGTTGCGATCAGTAAATGGCTGCAAATACGTAGAGGCTGAAGATGGCAGTTGAATGGTGGCGCCAGCTGCACTTGCTGCGCGCGTCATCATTGCCGACATCTCCTGGCGTTGAATATATTTATCTGCTTTGAATGTTCCGTCCGTATAGCCAAGCACGATGCCTGCTTCCGATGCTGCTCCAATGTAGGCGGCAAGCTCAGTGCCTATATTAACGTCCGAATATTTGGCCGCTGCTGCCTTATTGCCTGAAAGCCCTAGTCCCTTCGCAATATAAGTTGCGAACTCACCGCGGGTAATAGGCTTGTCTGGAACGAATTGGTTGCCTGTGCGCGCTGCAACAATATTTTTGTTGGCAAGCGACTGCGCCGTTGGCCCAGCCCAATGACTGCTAATATCAATAAGGCTGACAGAATTGCTAACTAATGCAAAAGCGCCGATGCTTTTACTTCTAAAAGTAGCAACCGTCTTGTTATTCAACGTGGAAAATATCGTCGGTACGTAGGTCAATGCACCCGCAACAGGGTCAACCCGCACGATTGCTGTATTTTTTCTCGTCACAGCCAACGATGTATCCACGCTTAAAGTCGCATAGCTGTTAAGCTCTGTAATCTCGCTTTTCATTGTACCACTAACTGCATAGAGCTGAAAATGAACAATTCCCGATAATAGTGAGATCGTTGATAGATTCAGCCTATTCGTCAATGCCGACGTTAGCGATGTGGTGCCAAGCTCAAGCTCAATTAATAGCTCGCCCGTTGTCCCCACAGAGCTTGTAAGCTTGGAATAATTTAAGGCACCGAGCGGAATTTCATACGATGTGCCATTGTATTTTACAACAAAAAACGGATTCGTATTGATAGAACTCGCATTGAGCAGTGTGGACAGTGGCACTGCTACGACAGCCGCATTTTCAGAATTCGGAATCTCTACAATAATTCGCGATCTCGTAAGGCCGGCCGTTCTTGCCGCCTGATAGGCAGGAGCTAGTTTTTCCGCTGAAATGGAATATTTCACTGACGATCTGCCTGAAGCGGTCTGATACGACGTCTTTGTAAAAGCACCGCTTGTCATGAGAACACCGCCATCGGACGATTGGGTGAACTCTCCTGGAATCAAATCAATGATTGACGAGCTGTTCGTGACAGACTGGCTCAAAATGTTCTCAATGATTTTGCCCGATGAAGTACGAAGCGTCGTTCCTGAAGCATAATAGCTAAAGGTCACCGAACTCGTCGAAGCAATCGCCGTTGCGAGCGTAAGCGTAACTGTAGAACCGCTAATCGATACGCCTGTAACCGAAGCCGTCGAGCTGCCCGCCATAACGGAAAATTGCGTTGTATATGGCACGTAGGAGCTATTCATCGTTTCTCCAAATGTAAGCACAAGCGAATTTCCTTTAATGACTGCTGAGTAAAGCGAGCTATTTGCAGATCCCATAGATGCTTTTTGAGTCGAGAAGCTTGCTGCCGCATTTCCGGCCGGATCCACCACTCTTGGTGAAGACATATTATACGATACATAAATCGTATCGCTTGAACTGATAGCCGAGCTTAGTGTAAGCAGTACTTGGCTGCCGGACACCGATATTTGCACGATCGAACGGAGGCTGCCATTTACGCTGACTGTATAGCTGCTCACAGGCGGAATAGCGCTCGTGCTCAGCGTCTCGTTATAACTAAGCGTAATGATGCTGCCATTTGCATATACACCTTGCAGCGTTGGAGCTGTTACATCAACCGTATTTGTAATGTAGTAGCTGCTAAAAGCGGCCACATTGGCTCCATCCGTACTTTTAAGCGGATAGCTGCCTGGTGTGTAAGAGACGTAAACGGACTGATTGGCAATCGTCGCATTTACACTCATCGTGACAACCGAGCCATTAATACTAATAGCCGTCGGTGTATAGGAGGCACCACCAATATTGACACGGAATTGCTGATACGCCAAATTATTGACGGAAGCTAGCGCTTTATTGAATGTGAGCGTTACAACGCTGCCTGTTGCCGTTCCGCTGGAAAGCGTTGGCGCTGTAGCATCTACTGCAAATGCCACGTCCTGATTCGCAATGCTTAGCGCTTGATTGCCAACGAGATCCTGTATACCCCCAGTTGTCGTTGTTGGCTTAGAATAGGAAAGCTTGACCGTCTGGATATTAACGAGCGTTCCCGCTAACGTCAGCGTAACGGTACTTCCAGATACAGCAGCCGACAGCAATTCACGCCGCTCGCCATTAACCGTAATATAGAAGCTGCTTAAGGCCGGGACAGAGCTTGCTTTAAGATCCTCGTTAAAGGTCATGACGATAGTAGAGCCTTTGACTTCCATCTTGCTAACAGCAGGAGGCGTCGTATCAATACCTATTGTTTTAAAAGCCCATTGATAAGCATTCTGGATTCCGAGAAACGCATTATCCGACAAATCATAGATTGCCGTTGGGCTAATTTCGATATAATAATTCGTGTTTGGAGCCATTGTTGTGCCTGTTGGGAGCGTGATAACTATTTCTCGGCTATTGTTTGGATTAATGTAGAAATTAGCCGGAATGTCGACTACGCCAGTCGCCGGAGTGACCGGTCTAATCGTGATAGTACCCGTGCCTTTTACAATTGTCTCGCTAAAAATAGCGGAGAAATACGCATCTGTCAGTACATTTTGCGTATTATTAACGGCATTTTGTGACTCAATCGTTGGCCTTACGGTATCTTGAGTTACCCGGAACGTCCAGTTGTTCGCTAAAAGTCCGGCGAAATAGTTCCCCGCGGCATCACGGAAAGCACTGCTCCCAATAACCACATAATACTGCGAATTGTTAATAAAGGTCTTATTCGGGTTAATCGTAATTTTGCTCGTTCCGCCACCCGTTACATAGCTTGAGGTCACGGGAATAGTGGCAAAAATGGTATTGTTCGAGTTGCGAATTTCTATATTGCCTGCGCTCGGATAAACCGGCTCCGTAAAGTTTATTTCAATGCTGGAGTTAAGCGTTCCGATTGCTGCCGTGTGGGCAGGATAAGTACTCTGAATCCGTGGTGGATCAGTCTCGTCACCAGGACTCGTCGTAAAGCTCCACGTAGCAGCATTGGATATACCTTGGAACCAGTCCCCAGTCGTACTGTCTGCGAAGGCTCCTGCATCGATTAATATATAATAGCGGGTATTTGCGAGCAGCTTCGGAGGCGTAAAGGTAACGGTATTTCCGCTAACGCTGACACGGGACGTATCTGTAGCCTGATAGCGATCCGCATAATTATCATTTACGCGCACGAGACTTATGTATTTCCCAGCATTCGCTTTCACATTTTTATCAAAGCTCATGCTGAAAGAACTGCTTACTCCGACAGAAGTGGCGGAATTTCCAGGGGTTAAGCCGGTTGCATTAACTGGCGCTGGCGCAGTTGTAAAACGCCATGTCGTTCCGGCATAGCGATTGCCCGAGCTGTCTTGAATAACATGACTAGGAATCGTAATTGTATAGGTCGTATTCGGATAGAGCGCTTCAGAAGGTTTAATCGTCAGAGTGGAAGTGCCACTGCCCACTACCTGAGCGGAATTGACCGCTATTTCTCTAGAGTCATAAGCTGTTGCGCTTGGAGCAGATACCAGCGTAATCGCCCCATATGTCGTATATACATTTTCATTAAATGGGATCGTTATTGTAGTTGTAATGAGCGCCCCGCCCGATTCAGGAGCGGGCGACACCGCAGACCGTAAGTCTGGAGGTGTACTGTCAACCTGACTTACTGTTCTGAAATTCCAATCCGCAGCATTGGAAATGCCGCTAAAATTCGCACCATTGGATGCATTTACAAATGCGCCCTGGTCAATGAATACATAATATTCGGTGCCTACAGCAAAAGAAGTACTTGGCTGTATCGTAACCGTTCTACCGGTAGCATCAATGGCAACTCGATTACTTGTCGCAACATTAAACGTCTCAAATTGAGTATTATTCGAATAATTGTAGATCGTAATTGAAGCAGGTCCTGTTCCTTTTACTACACTTTCATCAAAAGTAAAGGAAAGAGGCGCACCGAGTCCGACATTTCCAAAAGTATTAGCTGGTGATTTGCTTGTAATAATAGGACCGTTGACTGCCGCATACACTTCGTTGGTCAAAAGGCTGCTACTTGGCGGCAATGCAATTTGTAGCAAGAGTACGAATACTAGAAGAATACTAATTTTGTAACGACTCATTTCATTCACTCCCCAAAAATTTACACTCGTACCTTATTTGTCGGCTTCTGAGTGCCAAAAATGTAGGTTTTCCGGATAATTTCCAATGAATTAAATATCATCTGCTGCCTTTTTCACCATAAAATAAAAAGACGCTACGATCTCTCGTAACGTCCCCTACATTTTAGATTTAATTTTAATCCTGCAAAAAAACTTATTTCTATTATGGATTCAGAGCAATCAGATTGTTAAATCTTGCTGTAACAAAGCTGCCCTGCTGCGTTGATAATTGACGAACAAAAGCAGTCACAACTAAATCGTTGCCCTCCCAATAAATAAATTGCATATAATCCAAAGCAAAATATGAGTTGAGGTTGCCAACTACTGGATTAGGAATACTATAAGAAGTAATTACTATATTTTGAAGGTTTCTTATCTCAATTGTTTTGTTATTTAAAATGGAAAGCTTATACAACTTGCCATCAGGCCCAGTAATATTTTTGCCACGTACTTGCACTGTGGTTAGATTATAAGATCCGTTAGCTACGGTTTGACCAGTTGTAATTGAATCAACCCTTACATTGATCTTCACATTATGGTCTACGCTAAAGCCACCTAGCCTTTGCGGCCCATTTATTCCAATTGAAATTTTCTCAATTTTGTTCCAAGCTCCTTGATCCCCTAGTTGATAATAATATTCAAATCTTGAAATATTCCCAATCTCCGGAACACTAATATATGCTAAAGCACGTGCTGAATCCAAAAATTCTGCTTGTATGACTACACGATCAGGAATGGATGGTACATTGTTAAAAGTTGAAGTATACAATGTGGATATACCTGACCATCTAACTGTCGCCACTATATTATTCCCATTAAAGCTGGCACCAACTAAATAGCCATCCCTATAATCATACCCTGATGGCTTTTGTGGTGTTGCTTGTTGAATCCAAGTCGTAGATCCATCTCTTAGAAGCCATAAATGCTCATTTACGAATGCTACAACATAACTCAAACCATCAGGACCCTGTAAGGTTATTCTTTCTCCATGCGCCGCGATTTTGGCCGTGTTAAAGTCGCCCTTAATTACATTAGGCAAAGTGACACCTGATAAAAACATTGTTGATGCTAAAGCAGCCACTACTAATTTCTTGCCTATTCCACTTGTTTTCAAGTTAATTCCACTCCCTAGTCAAATTCACAATCCAAATAAGGAAATATATAAATATTATCCTCTATTAAAGTATGTAATTGAATAGTATACGATTTTATATTAATTAGTCAAGAAGTTTAAACCATATTATATAACCTTATCAAGGGCTTTTTTGGAATCAAAAAGGAATAATGTTTCATGAATTACTTATCATTTGAATCGAAAAGCACTATTCCATATAAAAACACCCCTTGAATAAATTGAGCCGCACGTAGGCATCCCAATTATTATTCTAGGGGTGTTCATTTTTATAACTATATCATTACAGTATCATAATCGCATCAAAATTGGCTATTAAGCCAAAGCATCTGCTTTCAGCTTATCCGCTTTGTCAACGCGTTCCCAAGGAAGATCCACATCTGTACGGCCGAAGTGACCATAAGCAGCTGTTTGACGGTAGATTGGGCGACGCAGATCCAACATTTTAATAATGCCTGCAGGACGAAGGTCAAAGTTGCTGCTGATAACTTCAACCAGCTTCTCTTCATCCACTTTACCTGTTCCGTATGTGTCCACACTGATAGAAACTGGATTTGCCACGCCAATAGCGTAAGCAAGCTGAATTTCACATTTATCAGCTAGTCCAGCTGCAACGATGTTTTTAGCTACATAACGAGCCGCATACGCCGCAGAACGGTCAACTTTTGTAGGATCCTTACCGGAGAATGCGCCGCCGCCGTGACGTGCGTAACCGCCGTAAGTATCAACGATAATTTTACGGCCAGTAAGACCTGCATCACCTTGAGGACCACCAATAACGAAACGGCCTGTCGGGTTAATGTAATATTTTGTTTCAGCGTCCAGCCACTCAACTGGCACAACTGGTTTAATAACGTGCTCAAGAATATCGCTTTGAATTTGCTCTAGGCTAATTTCCTCAGCATGCTGTGTAGATACAACGATTGCATCAACACGTACCGGCTTACCATCGACATACTCAATTGTAACTTGAGTTTTGCCATCAGGACGAAGATATTCAAGCGTACCGTTTTTACGCACTTCGGACAAGCGACGTGCAATACGGTGCGATAGCGCGATCGGAAGAGGCATAAGCTCTGGTGTCTCATTGGTTGCAAAACCAAACATCAAGCCTTGGTCACCAGCACCAATATCTTCGTTCTCTTGTTGAATATCTTTGCCATCACGTGTTTCAAGGGCAGCATTAACGCCTTGAGCAATATCAGCAGACTGCTCATTAAGCGAAGTCAGAACTGCACAAGTGCTGGAATCGAAACCAAACTTAGCTCTAGTGTACCCAATTTCTTTAATTGTACGACGTGCGATAGCCGAAATATCGACATAGTCCGCACGGCTGCTAATTTCACCAATAACGAGAACAAGACCTGTCGCTACAGATACTTCACACGCTACACGCGCATAAGGATCTGACTCCAGGAATGCATCCAATACTGCATCGGAAATTTGGTCACAAATCTTATCCGGATGACCTTCCGTTACTGATTCTGATGTAAACAAATGACGACCTTTAATTGACACCTGTATCAACCTCCTACAGCTTTAATATAAATAAGTTCAGAACTTATAAACAAAAAACGAACCTTTTCCTTATGGAAAAGGCTGTTTTACAACTCTCTAATAAAGTATGTTACCGAAAATGTCGCTTCCTGTCAATGGATACTATCCCGATAAGAATTAATTTTCAGTAAAGGTTAAGGTGAAACGGCTGTCGCCGTCCTCTGGCGGCGTGGCGCGTTTCAGTCCAAGAAATATAGAGAATGGATGGCTAAATCATATCCTTTCCTATATTTTAAATATAACCGTTTAAAACGGACTCTGCTTGCGCTACAAGGCGTTTGGTCATTTCCCCACCAACGGATCCAGCTTGTCTTGTCGAAAGCTGTGACCAATGGACTGAGCCAGTAGTTTGTGGTACTGATCCCAGTTCACCCGCAAACTCCGTATCATCACCGTTTGACTGGGAATGATAGGAGTATAGCCCAAATTCTTCAGCGATTTCATATTTCATTTGCTGCAGCGCTGCTTTACTAAGTGGAACGGCTACTTTATTAGAACGACTCATAATAAGAACACCTCACTGTTGGATGATGGGAGCATGCTCTTATTTTAACCTTCGGAAATTTGTTCAAGCGTATAATCTATTGTCAACTTACACAAATTATTCTAACTCAGTTAACGGATTGCAGCTTATATCCACCACGAACTAATACCGTTAATGATTTAGTGTAACCTGCCGCAGCCGTAACTCCCCTGCCCGAGCGAGGCATTAGTAAAAGATGATTGCTGGCTACGGAATTACCTTTAACCAGATCCTTGCCATCCGTTATATCTACAATACCACTGCTATCTGAGCTGTAAGCTACTGCTTTGCCTACACGAAGAATGATTTCTGTTCCTTCATCACCAAGCAGCACTTTGCCACTAGGCACACTTACGACTTGCAGTGAAGCCTGAGCGTTGGACGTGCCAGTTGAGCCAGTACCCGCTCCGCTGCTGCCACCAGATACTTTAGCAAGCTGCTCATCTAAATAACTTTTTGTAATAACAGGATCGTCAATAGAGCCTGGAGTTGTTGATACGCCATCTGCTTCGATTGCTTTCGGATTGAGAATGCCAATGCCGAAACCTACCAATAGGAGTGCTGCACCAATAGCCACTTTCATTGTCGTTTTCTTCAACTCTATTACTCCTCTCAGAAAAAAAATCAGGTATCCTATTAAGATACCTGATTTTTTAAAAATTAACTACAAAATTTTAATAATCTACTTCAAAATTAAAATTCCTTATTGTTTGGGTCAGCCCAGTTCAAGTATGCCGACCATTTAATATTTTTGGATACCAGCTTCGTTTTATATCCATTAATTTCCTCATAGATAGTAAGCTGAATCGTTTTAGCAACTAGCTTATCTGTCACGCTTTGGACAATGTTCGTATAGTTGTTGCCAACCTTCCAAACATATTGACCTGCAGCACCTGCTGCACCTTCGAGTTCAAATGGAGCATTAATCATCGAAAGATTAGTAGATTGATCCTCGATGGCAAAAGTGAACTTTTTAGCGCTAAAGCCTTCATAGCTAAGATCCTTTGTTACTTGACCAGAGAAATCCACATCAATTTTATCATCTGTCAAATAAGTGATAATGTTATCAATATTAATCGTATAAGGACCGACCTGAACCTTATTAAACTCGGATGTAACAGTCTGGCTATACTGTGGCAATGCATAGCTCACTGGATTAACAAAACCTGAAATTTCAGCATCATCTTTCTTAACAATGCCCTGAGCATTAAAAGCACTACCCAGTACAACCGTTGCGCCATTTAAATCAAGCTGTTTTGGCACTTCTGTAGTTACAATGATTTGCTCCTTCTTGCCAGGATTGATCAAATTGCTTGTTTTCAACAATTTAATATCATATTTATCCCCATCGGCTGTTTTCAGGTAGCCTACAAGCTTGGAAGTTGCAATTGCACGTGATTGCTTATTCGTAATATCCATGTAAACTGCATAAAGATTGTTAGAATTACCTTCAAGCAATTGTGTTTTCATAACATTCACTGTGAAGTTTTCACCGATATCATTAACATTGTTTTCACTGCCAATAGCAACAGATTTCGGTACGATAGCAGCCGGTGTTTTTAATGCGGCCAATTCTGTTTGTGATTCACCGGACTTCTCAAATAGCTTGAGCTTTAGATCAGTTAACGATGTAGTTGTAGGAACCGTACCCGTATAATAAATCGTTATTGAACTTTTCGCAGGAATAGCTACAGGGTTGGTAAATGGAATAATTGTTGTTTTCACAGCTGCATTATCCCCAAGATACAATGAACCTTCCACTGCTGGGATTGGAGCTGTTTTTGAGCTAGTGTTTGTAATAACTAGCTTGCCGATCAGACTGTCTTCGCCGCCCCATGTATTTCTTTGAATAGAAGCAACATTCATTTTATAAGTGTAATCATCTTTAATATATTCATAATTTGTTGCTGTTGTGGTATTAGCTGTTTTCAGGTTATACCCTATTTTAGAAACAGGCAAAGATAAGGTTGATGCCCCTTCTCCTGAGCCAGAGCTAATACCTTGTGTAATAACAAGCTTCTGTCCTTTAGTAGAAACAGATTTAGGAAGGGTAATGCTTAATTTAATCGTTTCAAGAATCTTTGGACGCAAGACGATAGCATCTGCTGTACCTGAGGTAGTCGAAGTGACTTTCATCTTGTACATGCCTCCAGCTGCCGACTGAGCTAGAAACTGCAGGTTAGCAAGCGACAGTTCAGAGCTGCTCGTATTACGCATAGCGAGTTCAATATTAACCGTATTATTATCTGTGCTTGTGGACATGGTAGATTTGCTGATTCTAATATTTACAGGAGTGCTATTCAACTTCACAGAAGTATAGCCACCTGCTTTAACATCTGTAGAATAATCTGCTGGAAACTTAAATTGTCCCAATGTCTTCTCATAACCGGCGACACTGAAATCAAATTTTACGACTTTGAAAATGAGCTTAGGCAAGGTCATGCTTGATGGCAGCTCGCTATAAAAAGTTAAAGTAACATTCGAATTTGCTTGAACGGTTTTTTTCGTTTTATCGCTATCCAGCATATACAATGTATATTTAGTACCACTAGTGGAAGCTAAACGGAACCAATAGTCTTGGAGGTTAATAGCCTTGCTGCCTCCATTATAAAGCGTGATTGTAAAGCTCGCTGTTTTCCCTTTGCTTGTCGACAGTATATCCGCACTATCCAGCTTCACATATGAATTACTGTTTATGTACACAGGTTTAATGCTACTCGCATTAGAGGCCGCCTCACTACTGCTTGGCAATGCAGGAAAGAGCAATGCTGCAACCAACAACATGGCTACATAAAAACGCCACTTCAATCTTGAGCTTCCAGAAACAACTGTCTGCATTAAAATATCACTCCACATCTTTTTTTATATAGACGTTCATACCCAACAAAAAGTTTCGCTGTAATGCCGAGCAATTCACCCCTTCAGAGCATTTTTTTCTACTTTAATTATAACAAACTTTTATGAATCAAGTGTGAACGCAAAAAAAGAAACCGATGAGAAGATCTCATCGGTTTCCTTGTGTTAAAGAGAAATTATTTCAATTTAACAACTACGATTGCTTTAGCAAGTGTAAACGATCCATAGTTAGCATCGCCAACTACAGCAACACCATACTTAGCACCAACTTCGCCATAAGCAGCTTCGCCCAGGTGAGCAGTTACATCAGCAAAGATACCATCAGTTACAAGGGAATCAGATGCTTGATCGTAAACGTAGATTGCAGTTGCACTGTTTACATAGTACTGAGTACCAGCAACAGTAATTGTGGAATCGGAGTTGCTTACAGCTGTAAGCTTACCAGTTGCGTTAAGGAACTCTACAGTGTCATAAGCGTTGCTTGCTTTAGCAAGTTCGCCAGAAGCACCATTAGTTACGTCTTTAACAGCAACTAGAGTTCTGGAAGACTCTTTGTAAGTCGAGTTACCAGCAGACAGACCATTTACAACAGTGTTGTAGATAGCAGCGCCCTCATCGGAAGTCAAAGCGATTGTTTCGTTAGTACCCTTAACATTGATTGTTACAGAGTAGTCATCGCCAGACTTAGAAGCACCAACGAACAAGCCGTATTTAGCTTCTTTTGCACTGTCAGCAGTTTTCTCAGTGATGATTACATACTTAGCAAAAGTAGATGTACCATCAGGGATTACAGTTACTTTGTTACCTACTACAAGGTTAGCAAGTGTGCTAGCTTTAACTTCACGATCACCAGCATCAGCAATGCCTTTATTGTAAGTATTAGCATCAAGAACTACAGTGTTAGCATTGATTTCGTAGTTAACTACTGTACCAGCAGTGTTATTTACTTTCAATGCTGTGTCTGATTTTTCTTTAACAGCCCAAGTAGTTGTAAGTGGAGTCAGGCTGTCAATTCCGTTAACACTGCTATCGGAATTTTTCAGTTTCCAAGTAACAAATACCGCTTGGGAGTTATCGAACGAAGCAGAACCATAAGGAGCTGCATCACCCAGACGTACAGTAGTTTGTGCTCCGGCTACTGTAGCGCCACCATACCAAGTAGCTGCATCCAAGCTTACTTCAATGTTTTTGTTTTCTTTAATCGAATAGTACTTGAATACGTCTTTAGCATCAGTAAACGCGCTTGTTGGAGCTACGTTGTTAGCAGCGTTAAGGATAACGCCATACTTAGCGTCTACGCTTCCGCCAGTCAACAATTCAGCACCAGCAACTTTACCGTCAACATTCAAGAACAGTTTGTAAGTTGCATCTTTAGTAACTTCTTTCGAACCAGTCAGGTTAGCTTCTTTTGTAGTTGTGTATGTTTTACCATCTACAGTGTATACAGAAGTACCATCAGCTTGAACAGTTACATTTGTTACTTTACCTTCAACAACGTTACGAGTCGCAACAACTTTAACTGCTACTCTGTCTTTGTTATAAACAATGTCAAGAACATCGTTTTTAGCAAGATCAGTTGCAGCTTTAGCTTCACCGTTCAGAACGATGGAAGTGGAATCGTTAAGCGATACAGAAAGGTTGTCTTGAGTTAGAAGACGAGCTTTTGCGGATGTAGTTGCAGCGATATAAGAATCAAGCAACTTGTTAGCACCGTTAGCTTTGGAAACAACTACTGCGCGAACTTTACCAACTACTCCAGCGTTAACGTTAGTAGTATTGTTATCGAACAGGTAAACAGACACATCAGCATCTTTTTTCAGGTTCGAGTCAGTACCAGCAACAGAATCACTGTTGAAGTAGTAAACCGAGTTTCCTACAGTATTGTATTTAGTAACAGCAGTACCGTTTTTAACTTCAACTTGTTGTGCAGTGCCAAGATCAACATTCAGTTTACCTGTTACTACGTTGTTTTCATTTTGGTTGTCAGTGATAGCGCGAACGCGACCATCAGTATCAGCCAAAACAGTTACGTTGTGAGCAAGCAGGTCAACCAGTTTCACTCCACCAGTGATAATGAAGTTAGGTGCCAAAGTTTTGGAAAGACCGTTCAACGAAAGACGACCATTGTCATCAAGAACTGCAGAAGTAACAACTTCTTCAGTTGTTGTTCCCAGACGGGAGATCAATTTTTTGCCAGTGCTGCTGTAAACTTTAGCATCAGCAATCCATTGAACCAGGTCAGTACCAAGTGCGTTGCTAACTTGTTGAGCTACAACACCACGAGTTGCTGCAGTACCAAGAGCTAGATCAACTTTTTTGAATACGCCAACTTCTTCAGCTTTCAAAGTGACGTTATAAGGCCACGAACCAGTCAGGTTAGCATCTTGGTAACCAAGAGCACGAACCACGATTGCAGCAACTTCTTCGAACTTGATGTTAGCGTTCGGGCGGAAGTTTTTAGTACCTTTGTCACCAAGCAGCAAACCTTTACCAGTTGCTACGTTGATGTAACCAGTGTACCATTCGTTTGTTTTAACGTCTTTGAACTGAGATTTAACGTTTTGCAGAGCAGTAGCAGCTTGCTCGCTACCTGTTGCGATAACGATAATTTTAGCAAGCTCAGCACGAGTAATGCTGTTGCCTGGTTTGAATGTACCGTCAGTATAACCATTGATAATTCCAAGAGCTACAAGCTCCTCAATTGCACTTTGTTCTTTCACGCCTGCTACATCAGTAGGGGTTGCAGCAAATGCTGGAACTGCTACGGCCATAGCAAGGGAGAGAGATAGCACGGATGCCAATAAACTTTTCTTCATAACCTTTTTTTCTCCTCCTCTAAATTGCTTCGGTTGTTGAGAGTTTTGTTTAGAAAATGAATTGCTCGTTTCCCTCATGTGTGTGTCACCCCCTTCCCAGAGTTGAGCAGTATTTAGTATAAATAATGTCTGTCGCCATGTTTAACCCTATGTAATAACATGTCGCAGAAACTCGTAAACACGCAGAAAATTGCTAGACCTTTATACCACTATAACATTATACAATGGCATACCCTTATCGTAAAGAGAAAGTTGAGAATTCATTCCAACTAACTCTGATATTAGGCAAGTCTAAAGAATGATTTTTTTGGCGATTGATGTAACACCACTTAATTAGACGCACAGGCTTCAAAAAAGTTGCGCCCACCGAAAAATAATTTCAAAAAAGTTTTATCCTCGCTATGTAGCATCGAAACAACTGCATGCGATCTTTAAGAAAACGGTCGCTTTGGTTCTAAATGCACTTCTATGTTTTATTACTTGTTTAGTATAGCTTGGCTACCTGTAGTACGTCGATGCAAAAGATTTTCCATGGATAATCTTACGCATTTTCAAGGTATAGAAAGGGCTAGCCACTGGCCAACCCTTCTAACCTTTAATAAATCAGCCTTATAGCAGTTTGTTCTTACGCATTACACGTTCTGCAATGATTGAAGCATCCGCACGGTTTAGATTAGCTTTCGGATCAAAACGATACGTAGCTTTTCCTGTTCCTGAAGTTGTGTTAGGCAAGCCCTCTAGGAATTTAGCTTTCACTACTGCAAGGATAGAGCTTAATGCATAGCCATCCATCGAGCTTGCATCGGTGAAAGCCTTCTGGAGTGCTGCACGATCCTTCACCTGATCCTCCTTGCCATCCTTGACTAGGTTAGCTGCGCGAGCTATCATTACAGCTGCTTCCTCACGCGTCAAAGCCTCATTTGGAAGGAATTGTCTCGGTCCTTTGCCTCTAATAATACCTTTACGTACAGCTGTTTCAATATAACGATAGTCCCACAGCTCGCTGATTCCCAGTATAGGCACAACATCATCAAAGGTCATGTCATTAGGGTTATAGTCGAGTGGGATTTGGAACATTTTCACCAAAAGTTGGGCAAACTCACCGCGGCTAATATTATCATAAACGCCGAATTCGTTATTGCTCTTAGGATTCATTACACCACGAGAATACATTAATTCTAGTGAATTACGAGCATATGCATGACCAATCATATCACTAAAACTATATCGCATTTGCATAACCACATAATAACCAAAACCATTAATAGGGGCTGTTATAGTTTTACTTCCTGTGTTCACTTTCCCCCCAATGTTACTCCATCTGCCATCATAATAACGCCAGATGCTTAATGTATTGGCAACTGTGTTCCGAATCTGAGAGTCATACTTAATTGTAAGATTTCCATAATTAGTTGTTTCTAGCCATCTGTCTAAAGGCCTTTGATAGAATTCATTACCTAATGCATAAGGATGCTTACCTTGCGTAAATTTATACTCTGTCGTTTTCAATCCATCCACATAGCCTGCATCCATCCAAAACAGATTGGATGCATAACCAAAGTGAGCATTCGGACGCAGCAACGACGCACCTGTATCCGTATTAGAGATATTTAAAATAGTACCATCACGCGCCACAATTGGAGCGGTCGGCGTATATTCCCCTACTGCATTATAGAGCTTTAGTGTTCTGCCATCTGTACGATCAGCAATGCCGAACAATACTTGTTGAGAATCAAACATGTCAATAGTCGTTATATCACTACCTGGAACCTTATTTGCCGGGCGTAAAAAAGTGTTTTTAGGGAAGCTGAGTGCCAATTCTCCTTTAAACACACTAGCTTTTCCTGCTTTTGTAATTACAGTTTTGTATTGTGCACCAATGGAGTTATCCGCTGCATAATTGACTGAGAATTCGCCATTAAGCTTCTCGCTACCTCTATAAACTGTAAATTTAATTTTATTCACACCGGCTTTAAGACCTGTTTGCTCGTAGCGGAAAATATCATCCACAGCACTTTTGTTCATATCTATTTTACCAATTACTACTCGGTCAGCGCCTTCTGCAAGGATACTGACATTAATGAAGTTCTGATTAATAACAGCTTCCTCAGGTAATTTTGGAGAAAGTATCTCAAAAGCAGGCAACTCGCGTGTAATCGTAATAGTCTGGCTTACACTCTCCGTACCAACTTGTGAAATTACTGTAATGCTCTTTGAACCAGTAACGGGAAGTTCTACTCCAAATAAGCGAAGGGAATAAAAGCGTCCTGTAATATTTGTAGTAGGTTCAAAAAATAATTTATTATCATCAATTGTCATAACACCGGTTGCACTATCAACCGACGCCGTAGTATAAGATTGTCCGTCTACATTAATAATAAGATTAGCTAAATTCGTTACATTAAATAGTAAATCTACTTGCTTCAATGTTGTTGTATAAGCGTTAGCCGATGTGCCAGCAACAAATCTTTTATCTGTATCAGAGTCATAGCGTTGACCAGCAGGATTTGTCTTAGGACTAGTTGTAAAAGGAACAGGAATAATCTTCGTTACTTGTGGACGTTTATCCGAGAAACGATAGATCGTTAACGTTGTAGCAACAGCAACTCCATTTGCACGACCTGCCAATTCAATGATGTTGCTTCCATAAACTAAGCTATTAGCAGTAAGAGGAATATTAAATTCCCCAGTGCTATCAGTGACATAACCAGCAGCAATCGTTGTTGTAACACCGTTAAGTGTATAAGTAAGGGTGGACTTATCTGCTGGCAGCTTGAAGTTCAATAGTTTACCCTTCAAAGCCAGTAACGGAGCATCGTCATAATAGATGGCACCATTAAATGTGTTCGTAACCTGAATCGATGATATCGGATTATAAGTAAACTTTCTGGTTACCGTATCATTTCCGAAAGCGTTGCTGACTTTAAAAGTCAGTTCAATATCACCTTGAGGCAAGGCATTGATTTTAAAGACACGCTGTTTGGAATCCGCTGTTCTATAAATCGAGTAATCAAATGTTGAACTGTTTACTGCAGCTCCATTGACCTTTGCTGTAAGAGTAGCTGTGCCCCCAGCACCTAGGTCGAATTGTCCAGCATCAATTGCAAGCCATAAAGGAAGTTGGCTTACCGCGCTGTTATCAACAAAATTAGTTTGGGCCCCAGCAGTAACAGCAGCATCAATTGCCGGACTAGTTGGCGTGATCTCATAATACTGCTTAATTGCTGTAATATAAGGTGTACTAGCATTACGAACGGTAAATGGCATTGGGAAATTTGCTGTCAGACCATTGTATGGCGTACTTTTAACATAAAGTGTATACTTTCCATTCGTTCCCGTACTAAATGTTCCTATGGACTGGAAAGAAAATTGCGTAAAATCAGTACTTGTTGATTCTTTTGTAACCGTGGTGGTGAGTGTATTTTCCAAAACACCAGTTTCATTATAAAGCTCTAACGTAACGGTAGGATCAGCAATCGTCGTTGTAGGTGTTTTGAACAATAGCTTACCGCTAATTGTATTGGCCGAGATTTGCGCAATAACAGGATCGCCATCAAGCAAAGTATTAGACGGAGAAGCTATTACATTAAAAGGTGTAGCTGTATTGGCTGGAAAATAAACTACCTGGCGTTCAAGCGTAAAGCTTTTATCACCGTTTTTAGA
The DNA here is from genome assembly GCF_059383755.1 of Paenibacillus sp. JT22N15. Lineage (NCBI taxonomy): Bacteria > Bacillati > Bacillota > Bacilli > Caryophanales > Paenibacillaceae > Paenibacillus > Paenibacillus sp. JT22N15. The sequence continues at coordinate 139,946 of NZ_JBXENV010000015.1, forward strand.
GACAATAGTAAGATAATTCAAACCTGCATCCATAGTAAGCGACGACATTACAAATGTACCCGCGCCACCATTAAACATGGCAACACCGTTAATCAATACATCAGTAGCATTGTTAGCTTTTACAATAAATGAAGTATTAGCATTTGTTACAATAACAGGCTGTCCTTCTAAAAGAGCAGTACCATTGGCAAGCTGAACGCTAGTAATAACAGGAACATTGCCATATGTAACATAGCTTGTTCCTTCAACTACGCTGCCGCTAGTGCCGGTGCTTGTACCCATAACTGTAATTTTGTTAAGTCCATCATAAAGCTGTACCCCTGCGAATAAGAAGGTATTGCCGATAATGGATGGGGTAAGCGCGCCGTTTGAAGAGGCTACAACCGAACCATTCACCAATCGCTCTACTTTAAACGTAATGGAGTTTGGCGATACATCCGCGAATGAACCGCGCAGGTTAACCGTGTTTGTATTTACAATAGTCGGGCTTGACTCAATTGTGCTAAAGTCGGTGAACTGGAAATACAATGACGCAGCTTTCGCCGGTTGGAGCGGAGCCAACGTTACAATCAAAGCAATTGATAAAAATAAGCTTAACATTTGTTTCCACTTTCTCATCACACTGGTTCCTCCTTATATGCATTGCTTTTGAACAAATATCTCAATAGCCGATACCTGTTCGTCATAAAAATGGTTTATGATCTTGCTGTATAGACAAACGTTGATATCGTACAAAAGAGCTTATCATTCTCTATTCTATAAACTTTCCTCCTTCTCCCTCTTGAGTGAATGTTTGCCATTGATTGTTACAATTAGACGCAAAGACCCAAGAAAAGTTCCGTACTGTTGTTATCGGTTATTCCGGCCTATATTTTTAGTCTATTTGGGAAAGTTACGCAAAAAAAGCTCCACAGCCTTTGCAAAGGCTGTGGAGCTTCGTCATAAAATCCTATTAATAAATAATAGCGGGAATCCGAAATTATTTCGAACGCGATTGCGCATCTACCTTTGTCCGCAGCAGCACGCGATTAAAGAAGTTAATTACTGGGCGGCGCGTCTTGTCAACGATACCAATAAGTTCGGCGCCAATTTGCAGGCTGAACATCAGCAAACAAATGACGGAGAACGTAACCCAATTCGCTGCGGTAGACTGTATGACAGTAGATTGCAAAATCGCAAACCCTCCGAATATCGCCGCTACACCCCAGATAATCAGAACGGTACGGCGATGGCTAAAGCCAAGCTCCTGCAAGCAATGATGCAAGTGCCCTTTATCCGGCGCGAAAATCGGGCGCTTATTCACCCAGCGGCGGACGATTGCAAAGAAGGTATCCGAAAGCGGAACGCCAATAATCAGCAACGGTGTAACGAACGAAACAATCGTAACCTGCTTAAAGCCAATCATGGACAATGTGGCAAGGCTGAATCCAAGGAACAGCGAGCCTGAGTCGCCCATAAAAATTTTCGCAGGATGAAAGTTGAAGAATAAAAATCCGACGATGCCGCCGAGCAGCAAGCTGCAGAGCAGAATAATGGGGATATTGCCCATAATAATCGCCATGATCAAAATAGTAGAGATCGCGATGCCAGAAACACCAGCCGCGAGCCCATCCAAGCCATCAATCAAATTAATTGCATTGGTCACGCCAACAATCCAGAGAATCGTAATCGGAACAGCGATCCAGCCTGCAATCGGCTGCATAGCATCTCCAAACGGAATGTTAACCAGATCGATTTTAATGCCAAAGCCAAATACGACTACGCTTGCCGCAGCCAGCTGGCCCAGCAGCTTCACTTTGGCGGACAGCTCAAAACGGTCATCCAAGGCGCCTATTAAAATAATAATCGTGCCGCCTACAAGCAGCGCTTTAATCATATTCATATTTGCATCTGTCAGCATTCCATCAGGAATGAACGGGAAAAGCAATAAAAAACCTGCAACAAATGCAGCATAAATTGCCAAACCACCCATGCGTGGCATAATGCGGGTATGAACCTTCCGATGATTCGGCTTATCAATAGCACCGACGAAAAAAGCGAATTTCTTTACAAGCGGTGTCATGACAAGCGCTAACGTCAGAGCAAGAATAAAACCAATCGAATACAATAAGCCTTCTGGCATGTAATGCAGCTCCCCTTTTGTTTCTACCGAAGTGAATTATACTCCGATCGAAAAAGAAACTCCAATCCCGTTTTCATTCAATTTCAACGGTTTTCACGAGTTTTTACGATAATGGCCCAGGTTTTGTTACGTTTTCTTTGTCGCGCATCACTTTCACAACGAATTTCGGCAAAACGAGCATTCTTGGCAGCCTTTTGGGCTCTTGAAGCAGACGATAAAACCACTCTAAGCGCAGCTTTTGAAAAATCATCGGCGCGCGCTTCAGCTTGCCCGCAATAATATCGAAGCTGCCGCCAATGCCCATAATATAAGGGACGCCCAGCTGATGCTTATACTTCGCAATCCAAGGCTCCTGCGTTTCGGCTCCCCTGGCAACGAGCAAAATATGCGGAGCTGCCTGGCGGATCTCATCCACAACTTCCTGATCCTGATCGGGACCAAAATATCCGTTGCGGTATCCAACAATTCGTACCTGCGGATATTGGAGCTGCAGCTTTTCGGCTGCCGCTTCAATAACCTCCTGGGATGTTCCAAGCAGATAAGCCGTCCATTTGCGCTGCTCGCCTTCGCGCATTAAACGGTGCATCAGGTCAAAGCCGGCAACTCGCTCGGCTACAGGCGTGCCCACATAATTGGCGGCCCATACAACGCCTGCGCCGTCAGGAACAATAAGCTCTGCCTTCGTCATCATCCGGTAATAATCAGGACTCTCCAGAGCAGACATCACCATAATCGGATTAGCTGTAATGACATGCGTTTGACGCTTCTCCTCAATTGCTTTCACTAAGTAGCTGACCGTCTCATCCATTGTCATTTTAGAGAAGGGTATGCCGTAAATAGATACGGTTGGAACATGGTTCGACAAACGAATATCACCTCGATATGGGATGGAGCAGCAGCTTCATAATTTGCTCAGCAGGCTGCTGCGCTTGTTGCTTCAACTTTGATATAGCATCCTGATGCGATCTGCGCCAGCTATCGCCGTTCTCCAGCATCCGCTCCGCCTCATCGGCAAAAGCTTCTGCATCAAGCAGCTCTGTTGAGCCAATTGGCTGCAGATGGATCCGTTTCAGAAATTGATCGATTTTCGGATCATAGGATAAGCCAAGCATGGGCACCATCTGATTTGCTGCATAAATTAACGCATGCAGCCGCATTCCGAACAAAATATCGCAATGGCTCACTTCAAGCAGCATTTGCTGCGGGTCGTCGCCCGGCGTCGCCAGCTCAGCGATGCTTCCGCTGGCGAGCTGCCCTTGCAGCCGTTCCATGACCTGCTTCGATGTTTCCACATCATCCGGGGTATGGAACGGGAGAAAGCGCAGCCGCACCTGGCGGCGGCGCGTCAGCGCGATTAGCGCATCGGCGGCGCGCGCAAGATCCGCGCCGTCTTCGCGCCAGCGGCGCAGGGACACGCCGACGACCGGCATAGCTTCGCTGCCGGCCTTCGCGGTCCCCGCACCGCCAGGCGCAGCCGCCGCGGTTGCTTCGCCGCCTGGCGCCCCGGCCGCCGCTGCGCCTAGCGGCAGCGGCAAGCCCATCACCGGATCGGGTACAACCTCGATCCGGTCATGCGGCACGCCCATCCGCCCCAGCAAAGCGGCGGATTGATCGTCCCGCACCGAAACATAAGCGCTCCGCCGCATAACGTGGCGGATCATCGGGTCCATCCACCGGCGGTTCACCGGCCCGATGCCCTGCGAATAAATGAATGTCGGCTTGCCCAGCAATTGGGCAAGCTTCACGATTCCCGTATAATACGGAATCGTCTTCGTGCCTGTGGCATCCTGCAGCAGGCTTCCGCCGCCGCTGATCAGCCCATCGCAGCTGCGCAGCGCGCCCCACAGGTCCGCGGGGCGCATCCGATGTACGGCCTCTACGCCGTACATCGCCTTCGTCCAAGCCGGGTCGGCCGACAGCACGACCGGCTGCAGCTCCAGCCCATGCGCCTTGCTCTGCTCGGCAAGCGCCAGCAAAATAGAACGCAGCACAGCCTCGTCGCCGCTATTCTGAAAGCCGTAGTAGCCAGAAATCGCTATTCGGCGAATATGCGTTTGAGGGCCGGCGACCATTTAGACCAGACTCCTTCCAGCAGCTGCCACACTCCGATGAGTATAAATCCGACTGCCGCACCAAGACCAAGGCCAAGGAATACGCGGATGATGGAAATATGCAGCGGCGTATGAATGTGCGCAAATGTGTCGACCATCGAAAGCTGGCCAATGGAGCCAATAATTACGAACAGCCAAGCTGCGCGGTAACGCAGCGCGGCGAACAATCCCACTAGCAGCAGCGGATGCGCCAGCAAAAACTCTTTATTTCTCGGACGGACGCCAAACGTGCCTTCCAGCCATTCGCGGAAAGGACGCTCAAATGGCAGCGTCTGCCCCTCATTACCTGTACGTGATAAATAATACATACCCGCAGCTACCACAATTAAGCCAACGACAACCATGAGCACGTTAATCGGTGTTGACAGCATTTTGCGAATGCGGGCAATTGGAGCATGTCCTGTGTAAAACACAACGTAGATCGCAACAAGCGCAATCGGCGCGAGGTGCAGCAGGCTAACTCCACGGAATTGTTGAAGCACAAGCATATACGTTATATTGTTCAGCAAACCGAACACATAAGGCACTGCAATAAGCGACATCAGCGCTACTACAATAAACCAGCTAATAGCAAGTCCCAGACGGCGGCGTGCCGGCAAACCTTCAAATACCCACTTGCTTCCCGCGTCACCAGAGCTGCTCAGCGGAATAACGACGCCTTGTCCTTTTTCTTTGCTGCGGAAAGTCCAATCCGCTCCACCAACAAAACGCTGGTTCCCTTCCGTCCTGCTATAAATCCGGTTCATAACCCAGATTAGCGCAAGCGTTGGCGCACTAATGCCCGCCCCAAGCGCAAGAGCCTGCTCTAACACGGAGCTGCTCAGCACATACAAGCCGGCACTTCCGGCAATACCGAGCAGGAATACCGCAATAAGCGTACCTGGCAGAAAAGCATTAATTAACAGCGCAATCAAGGCGATAGCGCCAATGACGACGATTCCTTTCAGCATTTTAACCCATGAAGGATATTCCCGATCAAAGGGCTCCGCTGTACCCGGAGCAAATCCGGCATCAGCCAAACGCTGAATCGTGCCTTTGTTTCCATCCTCCCCTTTAAGGGACAGGTAGAGGTTGTCCAGCGGATTAATAACCGCCGATTTCTCCTGGCTCGATGCAGGCGCACCATTCAGGAAAAACATCCGAATGTTGCGATCCTTCGCCGCAAGCAGGAAGCGGTCAGCAATATCTTCCGGCTTCATTCTCATCGCGTCCGTAGGGGACAACGAATAAAGACGTACAATATTATAGTCCGTCAGATAGGCGAGTGTTGTCATGCCCGATTGCTCTTTTTTCAAATTCTCAATGGTCGTTACTCCGATTTGATATTTGTTAAGCAGCTCGGCAAATGCGCGCAAGCTCTTCTCCTCGGCGTTGTCGGTGTAGCCTTTTACTTTATCGCCGTCGAACAAAATCCGTGTAACGCCATAATTCTTCAACTGAGCAAGAGTCGCCTCTGCTTCCTCCTGTGAATACGGAAGAACCCGGTCGGTCAAACGAGGCAAAACACGGAAGCCTGCTGCTTTGATCCTTTCGAGTGACATCGGATCAAAGCCAAGCGGTTGAAGCAGCGAATTTTGCAGCGGCAGCTCCACCACAAGGCCATCGCGGCCATCGAAGGACCAGTCCCGATAGACGATGCCCGCCCGGTCAAATGCTGCGCGAACAATCGGTCCAATCTGCTCCTTCTCAGCACTGCCGGAATACAAAATATAAGTGAAATTTTGACCCGGCATCTCCAGCTTGCCTTGGAGCAAAGCCGCCTCCTTGGAGTTGTAGTAGGTCAATCTGCCCGCCTGCATCAGCTCGCGAAGCGAGCTTTCATAGACAGCCATGGTCGAAATGCCGGCATCTTTCATAAAAATAAGATGCTGCGATATAAAATCCTGCGGTTTTGCTGAATATTCCGCAATTTCAATCAAGTCGCGATAATCAAACACATATTCCACTTGCTTAGACGTCGACTCCGTATTCATACGGTTATAACCAATAGGAAGTGCCGCCATCACGCCAATTAGCGTAATGATCCAGAGCCACTGCTTAGCTCTGCGATTCCATTGCAGCCAGTTTTGAAGCACGAAAATCCTCCGTTCATCGATCCTTGTCATTCCGCTTCCTACTGCTCTATTGTCGAGCGGTTGCCCACGGTTAAAGCCAAATAATCCTTACCCGTCTACTCTTGCCATAACCGCCTGGCGCAAAGCATTCAGCGCTTCTTCAGCTTGCACTGTCGATTCACCGCGAACCGCAAAATAAACCTTAATCTTCGGCTCGGTACCCGATGGACGAAGACAGAACCATGAGCCATCGGCAAGCATATATTTCAGCACGTTTTCCGGACGGAGACCGTCCAATCCGAGCTTGTAATCGAGCACCTGCTCTACCTTCACGCCGTTAATATCAACAGGCGGCTGATTGCGCCAGCTGTCCATAATGCCAGCAATTTTTTGTACGCCGTCAAGACCCTTCAGCGTCCGCGATTCCAAACCTTCCAAATAAACGCCATGCTTCTCATACAGCTCAAGCAATACATCATATAGTGTTTTACCTAAGCTTCTATAATATGCTGCTGCTTCACAAATCAGCAAAGCCGCTACGATAGCATCCTTATCCCGTGCGTAAGTTCCAGTCAAATAACCGTAGCTTTCTTCATAGCCGAAAAGGAACGAGCGCTCGCCCGTTTTTTCATAGCCTGTCATTTTCTCGCCGATATATTTAAAGCCAGTGAGCGTATTCTCAACAGCTACACCGTAAGAGCGGGCAATATCCGCACCCATCTCGCTCGTAACAATCGTTTTGATAACAACGCCATTATCCGGCAATTGTCCGCGCTCCGTGAGCTGGCTGAGCACATAATTCACCATCAAGGCGCCCGACTGGTTGCCGGTCAGCACGACATATTCGCCGTTATTGTTTTTCACAACTGCGCCCATCCGGTCTGCATCTGGGTCTGTTCCGATAATAATATCGGCATTGACCTGCTGCGCCAGCTTGATCGCTAGCGTAAACGCCTCGCGTTCTTCCGGGTTAGGAGATTTGACCGTGCTAAAGTAGCCATCCGGCTGCTCCTGCTCCGCGACAATATGTACATTGCTAAATCCGACTTTCGCAAGCACCTCGCGAACCGGCAAATTGCCTGTTCCATGAAGAGGGGTGAATACAACGCTGAACTGCTCGCCAACACCGCTGCGAAGAAGCTCCACATTCAAGCTTTGCGCGACCACCGTATTAATGTAGGATTCATCGGCATCCTCGCCCAGCCAGACGAGCAGGCCTTGCGCCTCTGCTTCTTCACGGCTCAGACGCTTCACCTGATCAAAACCCGTCACCTGCTGAATGGAAGCGATAACCTGCTCCGCATCCTCAGGAATGAGCTGGCAGCCGTCAGCCCCATACGCCTTATAGCCATTATATTCAGGCGGATTATGGCTTGCCGTAATCACAATACCGCTGGAAGCTTTAAGCGAGCGAACAGCATACGACAGCTGTGGCGTTGCGCGCAGCGATTGGAACAAATAAGTTTTCACGCCGTTTGCCGCCAGCACAAGCGCTGAATCCAGCGCAAATTCCGGTGAATAGTTGCGGGAGTCGTGAGCAATAACCATCGAAGGCGCATCGCCCGAAGCTTGTCCCAGCAGCCAGTTCGCCAGCCCTTGCGTCGCTTTGCCGACGGTATACGTATTAAGACGGTTCGTGCCCGCGCCCATAACGCCGCGCAGTCCGCCTGTACCGAATTCCAGATCGCGATAGAAACGGTCTGTAATCTCCTTCTCATCGCCTGCGATGCCGCGAAGCTCCTCTTTGGTCGCTTCATCAATCAATGGATCATTTAACCAAGCATTGTAACGCTGCATTGCCACTTCATTTTGACTCATACGGATCTCTCCCTTATATATAAATGAAACTAGCGTAAACGGCTGTCACCGCCCTATGGCGGCAAAGCTACCGTTTCGCGTGTGAAATATAAGCCGTTTGATAAAGATCAAACTTATAAATTCTTATATTTTAATAAATTTAAGACGGATCGGACAGGGCAAACATAAGCTCGCCTTCAGCAACAACTTGATCTCCCACTTTTGCAGTAGCTTGTCCTTTGCCGATGCTGCCTTTCAATCTGGTAATGACGACCTCCAGCGTAAGCGTATCGCCAGGCTTCACCTGACCGCGGAACCGAACGCCATCAATGCCTGCAAAAAAGCCTAATTTGCCTTTGTTGGCCTCCAGCATAAGCATCGCTACAGTGCCGACCTGCGCCAGTGCCTCAACGATAAGCACGCCAGGCATAACAGGATAAGCCGGAAAATGTCCTACAAAATAAGGTTCGTTCATCGTTACATTTTTCAGGCCAACCGCTCTGACACCCGGCTCTACCTCCAAAATACGGTCAATGAGCAAAAAAGGCGGGCGATGAGGGATAATTTCCTGAATTTGATTAATATCGAGCATGAATTAAGCTCCTTCCTTGTTGTCGAGGGTATAAAAAATGCAATTTTTACTGAAACTATAGATATCCTTCATGAAGCTGCAGTTTGTGAAGGTTGAGATAGAGGGCTTGGCTGTGCGGACCCGAAGCGTCTGCGGCCAAGCTTCTTTCATTTTACCGCGAATCCCTATGGACTCCCTGGTGGCACGCAAGTGCAGAATGGCAAGCATTCTACCCCTTGGCGGGCGCGGCATTAAGGCTCCAAACCATTATACAACTACCGTATCAAAAATAAAACTGCCATAGCCCTCGTATGGCTAAACTTGGGACTTGCAGGTACAATTGCGGCGGCAAATGATTTTTTTCAAACAAAATACGACATCTTTATTCATTTCCTCTATATGTAAACCGTTATATAGAATAGAGAGTTTTTTTATTCTATAGACGAAGGGATAGGATGTAGTGAATTTAAGTGTAAACGGGAACAAGTCGCTCAGAGAAATCAGGAGATGGCTCGCCGCCGTTCTATCTGTCATGCTCATCGCTACCACATTCAGCAGCATCGCGAGTGCTGCAGACGAAACAGTAACAGGCATTGAACTAAGTTATGATTCTTGGGATTACAATACCAGCACTTCATCACTGGAAGTATTTATTGATGACGATGCCGTTATCGTCTCCTTGCTGGCTGCCACTTCAAGCTCTTCCACCAAGAAGGACGTTAGCGCCTCCGCTACTTGGAAATCGTCCAACACCTCCTACGTCAAAGTGGACAAGGGCGTCCTGACGGCTGTAGGCAAAGGAACGGCTACGATTAGCGCTACTTACGGCGGATACACGCAAAATATTAAAGTTACATCCGATTACGTATATGATTCTGTACAAATTTTGAAAAATGGCAGCAACGCCGCAGAAAGCTATGATGTAAGTCTTGGCGCAGAGCAAGTATTTACGCTAAGCGGGATTAAGAGCGGCGCCTCCAATGAAAACATTACTACCAATGCAACCTGGACATCCTCCAGCTCTTCCGTCGCGACAGTTGATGATGGTACAGTCACGCTGGTAGGCGTAGGAACAACAACCATTACAGCCAAATATAAAGGAAAGTCCGACACTGTAAAGCTCGTCGTCACTTCCCCTTATAAATCATTGGCTTTGTCGCCAAAGACGCTGCTTGAAATCGATATGGGCGACGATGACCAGACGATTCAAGCAATAGCTACAACGACGAGCGGCTCGACAGAAACGGTAACGGCAAAGGCTACTTGGACAACTAGCAGCGCTGCTGTTGCAACCGTCGAGGATGGAGTTGTAACTCCAGTTGCGACTGGCCAAACTAAGATTACCGCAACTTATTTAGGAGTAAGCTCGACCATTGATGTTGTCGTTCGTACGCCATACCAATCGATCAAGCTGTCGCCAGCCAAAGAATATCAAATGATGCTGAACAGCCCTGGCTTGCAAATTACGGCTGAAGTTCAGGAGCTTTCCGGCAATGATGAGAACGTTACTACGCAAGCGGAATGGACATCCTCCAACCTATTGGTCGCTACAGTAACGAATGGACTTGTAACGCCGAAAGCGGTTGGAACAACTAAAATTACAGCTTCTATCAAAGGCATCAGCCGGAGCATTGACATTACGGTTTTCCCTAGCGTCACCGAGCTGACAATCGATAAAGAGTCTATCGATACATTCCCGGAAAAAAGCGAGACGCTGCCTAAAGTGAGCGGCAATACTTTCGGCGGAGATACAGCTGACGTTTCCAAAATTGTGAAATGGACGGTAGCCGACGAAAAAATTGCTACTATTAAAGATGGCAAATGGACAGCAGATGCTGTAGGCAAAACGGTCGTAACAGCCGAGCTTAATGGCCTGAAAGCGACATTTGAGCTCAATGTACACCTTACACCTGTGAAGCTCGTCCCAAGCACCAAAGAACTTAGCGTAGTAATCGGCAAGGATTTGGCGCTGCCTACGATTACGGTTGTAAATCAAGATGGATCGGAAGAGGATGTTTCCTCCAAAGCAACGTGGAAAGCATCATCGGATAATGCAATTGTCGTTAATGGCAAAGTAAAGGGGCTTGAAGCCTCCAAAGTGACATTAACAGCAACCTATTTAAATAAAACAACTACCGTCAAAGCTTACGTTGAAGAAGAGATCGAGAAGCTGGTAGCAGAACCATCCAGCCTTGAGCTCTACCCAGGCAAAAGCAAGTCGGTTAAAGTAACAGGCTACTATGTGAGCGGCAAGAAAGTGGTTCTGAGCTCCAAAATGAACTGGACCGTTTCTTCCAGCACCTTAGCAACGGTTAATGGCAGCACCGTCAAAGCACTGGCTGTAGGCAGCGGCAAGCTGACTGGCTCTTATCAAGGAAAAACGCTGGAAATTCCGATTACGGTTTCACCTAAGCTTAAATCGCTAACCCTTTCGGATAAATCGCTTAAGCTTAGCCCAGGCGCTTCTTATTCGCTGAAGCTGCAAGCCAATTATACGACAGGCAATCCAGTAGACGTAACAACGAGCGCAGCTTGGGTAACAAACAAAGCGAGCGTAGCTACTGTATCCAATGGCAAAATTATCGCTCTGAGCAAAGGTTCCGCTACCATTAAAGCTACCTTTGACGGCAAAACGGTATCGATGCGTGTAACTGTTAAATAAGCCTATGATTATTATGAAAAAGAACACCTTCCGCTTGTATTTTAAACAAACGGATCGGTGTTCTTTTTTTATCTGCTTATACCTCTCCCGCAGACGAAGCAAAAAAAGCGGCATCCGCAATAAGCTGCGAATACCGCCTTTAACCAATCGTACGGTGCGAACTACGAATCCGAAAATACAAGATCATAGACATGCTGCCAAGTTGACCACTCAAACACATCATCTCCCGATTGCTTGCCCAGCACCGTATAACCGATATAGAGGCCCGCAATCAGCATAATGACCATGATGCAAGGCACAATGCTGCGGCGCAAAATCCATAATATGATTCTCAGTACCAGGGGCCGCTTCTTCTTCTCTGGAGCGGAGCCTTGCCCCTTCCTGCGCGAGCTGCTGCGGGTCTGTTCTGCTTGTTCATCTTCCAGCCTGTCATCCGCAAAGTCAGCTCGTTCATTCGTCGTACTCATAACCACCATCACCCTATCTATCTGCGCAAGCCGTTCGCCAACCCCATCATCGAATCGCTTGATGTTAATGCCCTAGCTACCAGTTGGTAAGCACGTTGTACATTAATCAGCTCAGTCATCTCGCTGCTCATATCCACATTGGATTGCTCAAGAGAGCCTTGGCGCAGCGCGATCGCATTATCCGCGTCAGGAGTAACCTCTTGGATTACATCACCCACGTTCAGCCCTTCAGCTACGGCAAACAAATTGTCATCCAGCTGAGTAAGAGCAGAAGGTCGGGTTGCTTGCATCAATTTAATTGTGCCTAAATTAATGGTTGTACCGTCAGCAGCAACACCTTGCGCACTGCCATCAGCGCCAATAACCAGCTTATAGCCATCTGGAACAGTTACTGGCTGCTCAACTACTACATTTCCTGGCTGGGTTACCATTGTCGAAACAATAGGATAGCCTTCAGCCGTTGCCAAAATGTTATCACCGTTTGCATTAACCGTCAACTGAAACGCACCGTTACGCGTATATGCACGGTCGCCATTAGCGTTCACAATGACCTCGAACAACGCATTTCCTTCAATAGCAAAGTCCGTGTCCTTACCTGTCGTTGCGATCGTTCCTTGCTCCAGATTCGGCTTAATCATCGTCAGCTGGGAGCCCCAGCCTTGGTTAAAATCAAGCGGCGTCATACGGCCCGGCTGTTTAAAATCATTTGGCTGCTTGCTGACATTCGTCAACAAATCCTCAAAGGTTGCTTCCTTCCGCTTATAGCCTACTGTATTCACGTTGGCGATATTATCAGCGATCATATCAAGCTTCTGCTGGAGTCCACCCATCGAGACTACCGCATTAATCATTGAGCCGTTCATCGTCTGCCTCCTTCACGTTCCGTTGCTGACTTCGTCTTAAACGCGGCCTACTTCCGTTACAGCCTTCTCCAGACTTTGATCATAAAATTGTACAACCTTCTGGTTGGCTTCATAAGCGCGAAGCGCCGCCATTAAATCAACGGAGGATTGTGCCGCATCTACGTTGGAACGCTCCACATAGCCTTGCTGCACCTCCACCTGATCCGTTTCCTGAAGCGCTACGGCTTGCGCGGCGTCTCCATTAAAACGGAACTGGCCGTCTCCGGCGCGTACGAGTTGGTTCGGCTCGTTTATTCGCGTCACCAGAAGCGGCTGTACGCCACTATCCACACCGGTTTGCGTATTAACAAAACGCAAATCCTTCGTCAGCGACAGCTGCTCAAGCCCAATGCCTGCTGCGAATTGAATAGGATTCCCATCAGCTCCCAGCACATTGGCGCCGTCTCCGTTAACGAGAAAACCGTCCGCTGTCAGCGTAAAGGAGCCGCCCCGCGTATAGCGAAGATCCCCTTGCGCATCCTGCAGCGTAAAGAATGCTTGCGGCTGGAACGTCACCGTACCGTCATCAGCGACGTATTTGCCGGACTCGTCAAACGCCGCACCCTCCACCGCAATGTTGGACACGAGTGCGAAGTCAGTAGGCTTGTCCGTCTGGGACAAGTCCCCTTGAACATGCAGCGACAAGCTCTCCTCTGCAAATACCCCCATGCCGAGACGACCGATGGACTTGCTTGACTCGCCCTGTACCCCTGTCATGGAAAGCAGCGTATCCGGGAACGAACGCGTGACCGCATTCGTCTGCTTATAGCCCGGTGTATTTATATTTGAAATATTATTCGTTACGGTATCATGTCTGCGCTGCTGGGCCGTCAAGCCTGCAGCTGCTGTGTAAAGCCCTCTAAGCATTGCAATTGCCTCCTCGAAGATCGTATAAGGCTGTTCCCTCTCGCTGTATATGCCACTATTTATATATCGGTTATAGGCATGACTTCAGTTATAGCTTCCTATGCGACCTTTGACTCAATTTAACGCCTCGGCGCGTCCCCTTTTAAACGCCCTACCCGCGCAAACGGCTATGCAAGCGCTGCTTCTGCCTAACTTCTTAGAAGCGAGGCTTCTTGCCAAGCTTGTCCAAGTTATCAAGCAGAATGCCGGTACCTTTAACGACGCAATGCATCGGATCTTCCGCAATCAGCACCGGAACCTTGAGTTCTTCCGCAAGCAGCGTATCCAGGCCATTCAGCAATGCACCGCCACCGGTCAAAATAACGCCCCTGTCAATAATATCTGCCGACAGCTCAGGCGGCGTTTTTTCCAGTACGGACTTCGCCGTAGCCACGATTGACATGACCGAATCCCAAAGCGCTTCTTGAATCTCTTCCGAATGAATCGTCATGGTCAGCGGCAAGCCCGTTACCATATCGCGTCCACGGATATCCATTTCCGAGCGTTGTCCGTCCTCGTAAACTTTACCGATTTTGATCTTGATATCCTCGCTTGTCCGCTCGCCGATCAGCAGCTTGTACTTATCTTTAATATACTTCATGATCGCAGCATCGAATTTGTCTCCTGCGATTTTAATAGAAGAGGCGGTCACGACGTCGCCCATGGACAGGACCGCTACATCCGTCGTGCCTCCGCCAATATCTACAACCATGTTGCCGCTAGGCTGGAAGATGTCCATTCCAGCCCCAATAGCGGCAGCTTTAGCTTCCTCTTCCAAAAATACTTCCTTGGCTCCGCTGCGTTCCGCTGCTTCACGAATCGCCTTCTGCTCAACGGATGTAATATTCGTTGGCGCGCAAATCAAGATGCGCGGACGGCTCAGCCATTTACGCCCTTCTACCCGATCAATAAACGCTTTCAACATAATTTCCGTTATTTCGAAGTCAGCAATAACCCCATCCCTTAACGGGCGGATTGCAATAATGTTTCCTGGCGTACGGCCGACCATCCGGTGAGCTTCCTCACCAACGGCAAGCACCTTCTTCGTGTCGCTCTCAATCGCGACGACAGACGGCTCATCGAGCACAACGCCTCTCCCTTTTACATGAATAGATACGTTAGCCGTTCCCAAATCAATTCCAATGTCCTTGCTTAGCATAAGGCGTAAGTCCTCCAACGAATAGTGTAAACGCTACGGTCAATTAGTTCCCACGACGTAGAAACCCCTAACGTACATTATTCGCCAAAAAACTATAAAATCCTCTACCCTTTTGTAATAATTTGCGAATAAATTATGTTTTCCCGGCTGCCAGAACTTCCCTCTTCTTCGTGCTCGTTTTCTTATATTTGATTTTCGTTGCTTCTCCCCCGCGCAGATGGCGGATTGACTTGTGATACTCCAAAATGTGCTTCACCTGATCCGCCAGGTCGGGGTTAATTTCCGGCAGCCGTTCGGTTAAATCCTTATGGACCGTACTCTTAGATACGCCGAACTCCTTGGCGATCGTTCGTACCGTGTGCTTCGTCTCCACGATGCAACGGCCTATTTTAATGGTTCGCTCTTTGATGTAATCGTGCACGTTCCCGCCTCCCTACTCGAGATAGTTTGGTACATTATATGAGGGGCGCGGGTATATATTCTTTATGGCCAAGCCTGACAAGCCAGTTTGTCATAAAATTTTCATAAAAATACAAAACAGGCAGGGGATATTCCCCTGCCTGCAAGGCCTGAAGACCTATTTTGCCAGCGTTTATTGCGCGCCGACTACGGTGCTTGGATTGACGGCTTTTCCGTTTTCACGCACTTCAAAGTGCAGATGGACGCCCAAATCCTTTTCCTGCTCGTTGCGAGCCGCTTTGGCAATAATCGTTCCCTGCTTCACTTCATCGCCTACCGCCACGTTCACGTCGCTAAGGCTTTGGTAAGTGGTCACAAGACCGTCGCCATGGTTGATTTCGATAATGCTGCCATTCGTCGGATGATTGAGCACGAGGCTCACTTTGCCCGACATAGCGGCTACCACATCAAACGGCTGGTCATTCGGGTCTACAAGATCGATACCCATGTGCGGCGAGAAAGTATTTCCCATCTGCACCATAGCTGCCTGCCGCTCATCGCTGCTGGCGTTAGCATCATAGAAAGGTGTCTCGATTTGCAGCGCGTCCTTGTTCACAACCGGCCATTGCAATTGCTCGCCTTCGCGAATGACTTCATCAACTGCGCCCTCCGGTTGTGTTACCGTACCCTCGCCTACTGTGGCTTCCGTTTGGTCCGGATGTTCTGAGGCTGTCGTTTGCTTGCTGTCATCCGCTCCCTGGTAGACCCACATTAAGGTTACGATAATTGCTGCCGCGGCCATAAATATTGCTGGCGATACCCATTTGCGTGCCAGCAGCCTTTTAAATCCATTGCCTGAACCCGCGGCAGATGATGCTCCCAGTCCATTTTTGGGAGTTTCCTCTGAGCCTTGCTTTGGTTTGTTTTGATTGTTCATTTCTATCACCTCACTAGCCATTGTTGCCAGATTCGCTAGGTTTATACGTGAGGGTAGATGGAATGATGGATAAAAATATAGAGACTTTAAGATTTCGAAAAAGCCTGTGTTTACCTGCGCTAGGAGTGCCCAAGCAGCGCTGCCGAGAACTTGGAAGCCTGCTCTACCTTTGCACCCGTATAGTAATAGGTTAATATATCTTTCGCCGAATAGCCTAGCTTTGCCATTCCGTTCGCTCCCCATTGGCTCATGCCGACGCCATGTCCATACCCATAAGTTGTAATGGAAATGGCCTTATCGTTCATTTGCCATGTAAAAGCGGCTGAGGCTAGTCCCAATCGTTCGCGCACCTCGCGGCCAGTAAATACCGTTCCGGCGATTTCGATTTTGCTGATGCTTTTTCCTGCTGTTGCAGCTAATACCCGAATGGAAGGCTGAACCCTGCTCTCCCCCTGAAGGCCAAGCTTCTCATAAAATTGCGCCAGCGTCAGCTCCACGCTTTCTTTGTATCGCGGCGACAGCTCGATGTCCCATGGACTCGCGACGCTGCGCAAATAAGGAATCTCACCCGACCAATAGTCTTCGGAATTTTCCGTATATCCGCTGCTTGTGGAAAAGAAAGCGGCTTGGATCGGCTCGCCATTATACGTGACGATTAGTCCCTCCGTCTGCTTCACCGCTTCATTCAGCTTTTTCATATTAGCCGTCTGCTTGGCTCCTTGCCAATGCTGCTTCAGCTGCGCGAGCGGCAAATAGGCTTGATGGGCAATCGTATCCGTTACATCTGCCTCTATATTTTCCACGCCGCTGTCATCCCCGGAAGCGAGGCGGCGTACGATATAGGTGCGTGCAGCTATCGCCTGCGCCTTGAGCGCTTCCAGCTCAAAATCGGCTGGCATTTCCGCCGCGATAACGCCGCGCACATATTCCTCCAGCGGCAAGCTTTCCGTACGCTGTTCCTTCATCATATAAGTGCGTACGATGAGCCCGTTAAGCGCGCCTGTCGTTTTGGGCAACAGCCCGCCCATATGCTGCGCGATAACAGCGCTGCCCGCTTCGACTTTATTCGCCCCGCTGCCGCTGCCCGTGCCGGGCTGCTCAAAGACCGTCCCCACTGCCCCTCCTGGCTGTGCATTCGCTAGAGTCGCGGGCATGCGGGCCGGTATACCTCCGAGGGAAACTTTCATTAAAGCTACGGTAATGCCAAGCAATAGGCCTATTGAAAAAATAGGCACCCAGCGGCTGCTCTTCAAGCGCTGCAGCGCTTCTGACACTCTGCGTTCGATTCTCCTTCGTCTCATCCCTGCTCCTTCCGCTACCTTATTATAGCAATGCCATCCTGCTTAACTGGATAGTCCATTCTATGAGCGGATTTAATAGGGTAGAACAGAAAGGAGAGCTAATCGTGGCGCAGCGCGTCGACTGGCTTCAGCCTCGAAGCTTTATTGGCCGGGAAAATGCCGAACACGATTCCGACAAAAGCAGAGAAGGCAAACGACAAAATGACCGTATTAAACGGAACCGAAGTATCCGTCCCATTCACCACCCCAATGACATAGGAGCCCAAATAACCAAACCCGATGCCAAGCGCGCCGCCCATGCCGCTAATGACAACGGCCTCCACAAGAAACTGGAACAAAATATCTCTGCGCTTTGCACCCAGCGACTTGCGAATGCCGATTTCCCGCGTCCGCTCCGTAACGGACACCAGCATAATATTCATGACTCCAATGCCGCCGACAAGCAGCGTAATAGCTGCCACATAAAGCAGCATCGTATTCATCGTCTCGTTGACCGAATTAAGCGTCTCTACCGCATCCTGCTGGTTGAACACCCGGTAGCTGCTGTCATCGCCCCTGAATTTTTCCAGCAGCTTGACCTCAAGCGCTGCAACGGTTATATCCATCAAATCAAGATCGGTCACCTTGAGAGCGACTGTACGAACGCCGACACTATCAAAAAGCTTTTGCGCCGTCGTAATTGGAATCGCAATTTTTTCATCGTTGGAGCCGGTGAGCGAGCTGCCTTTCGCCTCCAAAAGCCCGACGATCGTAAAGCGGCTGCCGTTCACTTGAATCGTTTTGCCAATCGGGTCCTCTTCTTCAAATAGCTCCGTGGCCGTATCAACCCCAATTAATGCAACCTTCTGGGTGTTTTTCACATCCATCGAAGCGATGTATCTGCCGGACTGCACGCTGAAATCGCTCACCTGCTCGTAATCCGGCGTAATGCCCTCTACCGTCACGCTCGTACTATTTTTCGCATATTTCACCGTTGCACTGCCACTGACCGTCGGAGATACGCCCTCTACATTCGGAATATCAGCCAAAGCCATCGCATCGTCGAGTGAAAGGGAGGTTGCCGTTCCGCGGCCTGTTATGGTCACCGACAAGGAGTTGGTGCCAAGGCTGGCAACCTGCTCCTCCACTTGCTTCGTCGAGCCTTGCCCCATACCGACTAGCGCGATAACTGTAGCTACGCCGATCAGTATGCCCAGCATGGAGAGGGCTGTTCTAAGCTTGCTTGACAAGACGCTCTTGATCGCCATCCTGAACCCTTGCGTCAGCTTCATCCCTTTCCCTCCTTTCCTCGGTCAGCACGCCGTCCCGCATAATAACCGTACGGCTTGCCCGATGAGCGACCTCCATATCATGCGTAATCAGCACAATCGTGTGGCCCTGCCGATTCAAGTCTTCCATGAGCTGCAGCACTTCCTGCCCCGTCTTCATATCGAGTGCTCCAGTCGGCTCATCCGCCAGCAAAATCGGCGGGTTTGTCGCCAGCGCCCGAGCGATGGCAACCCGCTGCTGCTGTCCGCCTGACAGCTCGCTCGGACGGTGATGCACCCGCTCTCCAAGGCCGACCTGCTCCAGCGCCTTCATCGCCATAGCTCTGCGCTGCTTCGCAGGCAGCCCTCGATAAATGAGCGGCAGCTCGCAATTTTCAAGTGCGGTAAGCCGTGGCAGCAAGTGAAAGCCTTGAAAAATAAACCCGATCTTCTTGTTGCGAATATCCGCCAGCTTATTCTCGCTCATCCCTCTTACCTCGATGCCGTCCAGCTTATAGCTGCCATCGGTCGGCGTATCCAGACAGCCGATGACATTCATCATCGTTGATTTTCCCGAGCCGGAAGGCCCGACAATGGCGACAAAATCGCCTTTTTCCACCTGAAAGGATACGCCTTTAAGAATCGTCACAGTTTCCCGGCCCATCACGTAATTTTTGACGAGATGGTTAATGTCGATTAGAATGCCGCTGCCCTCGTTCCTCATGGGCGACCACCGCCTGCTCCGCCGCCGCCAGTGAATCCGCCTCCACCGCCGCCGAATCCGCCACCTCCACCGCCGAAGCCACCTTGCATCAGGCCGCCTCCCATAGTCGCTTGATTTTGCTGGGTCGTCGTTGTTGTCATGCCCACTGTGCCCTGCGGCGTTGGAATGAGCACGGAGTCGCCTTCATTCAGCCCCGAAATAATTTCCACATACGTTTCATCGCTGATTCCCGCTTCTACTTCGACTAACTGCCCTTCCATCTGAGCGCCGCCGCGCTGCATGTTTGTTGTGCCTTGCGCCGTTCCGCCCGTACCTGCTGCTCCCTGTGCTGCTGCTCCAGTACCTTGAGTACCCGCTGCGCCTTGTGTTCCACGTGTTCCCTGGGTGCCAGCTGTACCTTGGACAGCTCCGCCCGCAGCTTGGCCACCGATTCCACCTTGTGCTCCGCGTGTTCCTTGTGCACTCGTGCCGCCTTGAGCATCGTTTGTACCTTGAGCGCCTGCCGCTCCCTGTGCACCACTCGTACCTTGAGCACCGGCAGCGCCTTGTGTCTCGCCGGCACCTTGAGCTCCTGGTGCGCCTTGACCTTGTGTGCCCGTAGCACCTTGCGCACCGTTCGAGCCTTGAGCGCCTGCAGCTCCATCCGTGCCTTGTCCACCTGACGCTCCAGCATTTCCTTGTGCCCCTGCTGCCCCGCTTGTACCTTGTGTCCCGCTCGCACTTTGCGTGCCCGTTGGCACGCGAACGAAGGATTTGCCGCCACGTTCAATAACAGCGTCTACCGGTACAACGACGACATCATTTCTGGACTCCAAAATAATGTCCGCTTCCCCCGACATGCCCGTCATCACGCCATCAATCGTATCCAGCGAAATCGTCACCTCATAGGCGGATACGCCATTCGATGCCGTGCCCTCCCGAGCTAAGCTGGCTACTTTGCCTTCGATCGTCTTGTCCGTCAGGGCGCTCAAATAAACTTGCACCACTTGGCCAACTTTGACCGACGGAATATCCAGCTCATCGACCTGCACGACAAAATCAAGCAAATCGTAATTGACGATAGACGCAATAACCGTATTCGCTACAACCTCGTCACCAACGGAAACCTCGCTTTCCGTCACCTCGCCATCAATCGTCGCCACAACCTCAGTCACCTTCAGTTGATCTTCCCTCATCGTGGTCAGGCTGTCTTGGTTTTGCTTGATTTCAAGCGCCAGCATTTCCATATCCGTTTTGATGCTTTGCTGGGTCGCCAGTTCATCCTCCGTGCCCGCAGCTTCCTTATATTTGGTCTGATATTGCTCCATCTGCACTTGCTGCTTCTTAATCGAAAGCTCCGTCTGCTCAATCTGGCTATCGTAGTCCTTCTCGGATTCAAACGTTGCCAGCACTTGGCCTGCCTTCACCTTATCGCCGACTTTGAAGCTCAGCTTTGCAATCGTACCGGATACGCCGGACGTTACGGTTTCGCGAGAGTTGGCTTCTACACTGCCTGTCGCGCTTATTTTCAGCTCAATATTGCCCCGCGTCGCTTTCACCGTTTGCGAGGTTGCTGCCTGCACCGTCGCCGGCTGCCCCATCTTCAAATAATAATAGGCACCGCCTCCACCGGCCGCGCCTACTACAAGGATAATACCAAGCCATAGCTTCCACTTTTTCATCGACTGTATTCCACCCTCCGACTGACATATTCGTGACGAATATAGCATGAAAAAATGAACGGAGAATGAACAAGCCTGACCGAGGATCAGCCCTAGCTAGTACCGCGCTGCAAGAACATTCATCGTTTCTGCTGCTGAAAATAAAAAAGAGAACAGGACACAACCTCTGTCCTGTTCTCAAACCTGGCATGCGCCAGTCACGCTCACGTTTCCAGCGCCGCTCTAAACTAGCCGCGATGTTACCCTCGCTTATAAGGAAGCGGCATTGAAGCCGCATTAAAGCTGGCGTTCAATATCCCATTTTTTAAATGAAACGAGTGTACCCGTTCCGCCCGAGGCGAAGGCGGCAATGCCTGTCGAGGCTTCGCCCGGGTAAATACGTCCGGTCATCACTTTTTCCCCGCCTTGGAGAAACACCTCCACCGACGACTGATCGACGAAAATGCGCAGCGAAAGCTCGCCGCCTTCCGCAAGTGCAATGGCCGTCCTTCTTTCGCCGCCTTGCCCGATACCGGAACAATCCCGATTGAAGCGGAACAGCCCTTCTTCCGCATGATAAGCAAGTACAGTCTCTTCTCCCGCCCCATTCGTCCGCAGCTTCAAGCCAAGCTCACGGGCGCTGCCGATACGGAGCACCACTTCAAGCTCATAGCAATCTCCCCGGACAGCGAGCAGCTGCTCCCCCGCAAGCTCCAACTCCCTCAGCTCAAAACCGTCACGGCGGTACGCCTTCAGCTCTTCCAGCGGCTGAAACAGCAGCTTTCTATCGCTGCTGCGCAGCACAGCTTCACGCGGCAGCGTCATCGCCCCGGCCCAATAATGTCCGAGCTGGGTCGGAATTTCCTGCTCCCACGTTTCCATCCAGCCGATGACAATGCGCCGTCCTTGCGAGTCCAGCGCTGTCTGCGGCGCATAAAAATCAAAGCCGTAATCAATCGGCTCATAGCCGTCATACGAGAATAACCCTGTCTCCGTATTTAATTTTCCTACCATATAAGTGGTGGAATGCAAATTACGATAGTTGTCGCCTTGTGCTGGCATCCGCTGCGGCGACATCATCAGTACATCATAGTCCCCTAGCGGGAACAAATCCGGGCATTCCCAATTGTCGCCCATCTGTCCATCGCTGCGCGCCATCTCGCCAACAAAGGTCCAATTCACGAGATTCTGTGAACGGTAGAGCAAAATCAAGCCATGCCCTGCACCATCATTCGAGCCGATGACTGTATAATAGGAGCCGTCACGCTCAAACACCTTCGGATCACGAAAATCTTTGCGGCTCGCTCCAGCCGGAATTTGCTCCAGCCCCAGCACCGGATTGCTCGCCAGCTTAGCGAATGCCCGGCCATCATCTGATACCGCTATATTTTGCGTCTGATAATAGTCCGTATCCCCATTCGGCCCTGTCACGACATGCCCCGTATACATAAGATGAAGCTTGCCTTCATGGACAATCGCGCTTCCAGAGAAGCAGCCCCCACTGTCATACGGCTGGTCTGGAGCGAGCGCAACCGGCGCATACTCCCATGAAACCAAATCGCGGCTGATCGCATGGCCCCAATGCATCGGTCCCCATACCGGCTGGTACGGATAATATTGATAAAATAAATGATAATGCCCATTATGAAAAATAAAGCCGTTCGGATCGTTCATCCAGCCAAACTCCGCCATCAAATGATAGCCAAGACGGTACTGAGGCCGCAGCAGATGCTTTCTTTCCGCCACAAACTGCTCGGCATTGTCGAGCGTATACAACATGATCAATCATCCTATTCTTACGCGTTTATTTAATGGAGCCTTGCATGACGCCTTGAATAATAAATTTCTGTGCGAACAAATAGACGACGAGTATCGGTAAAATAGTTAGCAGCAGTCCTGCCATCAGCGGCCCGTAATCGACGGTATAAGTGCCATAGAAATAAAAGGTCGAGAGCGGCAGCGTACGCTGCTCCGAAGAGGTCAGCACAAGCGATGGAAGCAGGAAGTCGTTCCAGATCCATAATACATTCAAAATCGCAATTGTCACCGACGTTGGTGCGAGTACAGGGAACACAATGCGGAAAAACGTCTGTGTCCGCGTGCAGCCATCAATCATTGCGGCCTCCTCCAGCTCCGCCGGAATGCTTTTCACAAAACCGTGATAAATGAACACCGCAAGCGGGCTTCCAAAGCCGAGATACATATAAATCAGCGTCCACTTGTTATCCAGCAAATGCAGATTGCCATACACCTTCACAAGCGGAATCATAATCGCCTGGAACGGGATAATCATCGCTGCTACCATCAGGAAAAACGTATATTGATTAAATTTGCTTTGGTTTCGCACAAAGAAATGGGCTGTCATGGCCGCAAGCACCGAGATAAGCAATACGCTCAACACCGTAATGATAACCGTGTTCGTAAACGCGGATACATAATTCATTTTCGTAAACGCCGACTCGTAATTCGCCAGATTGAAGCTGTCAGGCAGAGAAAGCGGCGAAGCGGTGATCGCTTTATTTTCCTTAAAGGAATTGACGATTAGCAAAATAAATGGAAAGACGAAGGCCACAAGGCCAACCAGCAAAACAATAAACTTGCTCCATTCCATAGAGGCTTTCCAGCGCTTCATCAGGCCTCCACCTCCAGCTTCTTGCTGAAATACACTTGCAATAGCGTAATGCCCGCTACGAGCAGGAACAGTACAAGCGCTTCCGCCTGCCCTACCCCATAATCTCTTGAGAGGAACGCTTTCTCATACACATGCATCGAGACCATTTCCGTGCTTTTGAACGGTCCGCCCTTTGTCAGCGTCAGGTTCAAATCGTAAACCATAAACGTGCGCTGCAGCGATAAAAATACACATACGATAAAAGATGGCACCATCAGCGGCAAAATCATCGTCCGCAGCTTGCGGAATGCCGTTGCCCCATCAATGCTGGCCGCCTCCATAATGTCCTTCGGCACATTCATGAGACCCGCCACATAAATAACCATCATATAACCAGCATATTGCCACACCGTTACAATTATAAGCGCCAAAAATGCTTTATCCGGATCAGCGAGCCAGGACGTGCCGAATACGGAGATGCCTGCTTTTTGTCCAATCGATACAAGTACGTTCGAGAAAATAAATTGCCATACAAATCCAAGCACAATGCCGCCGACCAAATTTGGAATGAAAAATCCGGCCCGAAAAAAGCTCTGGCCCTTCAAGCCGCTTGATAAAAAATAGGCTAGCAAAAAGGCCACCACATTGACGAGCGCCACACTGATAAACACATATTTAAGCGTCAAATAAAATGACTTCCAAAATACCGCGTCTTTCCATACGTAGGCATAGTTTTCGAAACCGACCATCGTACTCGTCGTGGAAATGCCATCCCAATTCGTAAAGGTTAAATAAATCCCGTACAAAAACGGTACTATCATGACGGTGGCAAAAGCAAACAGAGTAGGCCCGGTGAACAATAGCCGCAGCCGAAGACGGCTCCAAAGTCCTTTTTCCGATATCATCGTAATCCCTCACTAACGTTTCATGGAAGCGAAGCGATGGACAAGTCATGCAGGCCTGTCCATCGCATCCTCTTCTAAGCTGTTGTTTGTCGTCTAGTTCACGCTACTTTACAGTCGTCCAGTATTCCTGAATTTCCTTGGCAAGCGTGGCGCGGTCAGCTGCTCCAGCCAAATATTTTTGCATCGAAGCGCCTACCTTGCTCCAGTGATCCGCCGGGAGCGCACTCATCGATTCCTCGATTTTACCTCCAGTGATATAGGCCCCAATCGACTTAGCGAGCGGGTCTTGCGGCTCCAGTGTAATGTTTTTGAACGCAGGCACGATGTTCGCTTTATTGATCAGGAAGTCTTGGCCTTTCTCTTTGTAGACCATCCACTCCAGGAACGTTTTTGCTGCCGACTGCTGCTCTGGCGTACTTTTCTCTTTGTCTAGAACAAGGCGTTTCGAGACAGCTGCGGAAATTTGCGTATTGCCGAAATCATCCGGGTTATTGCTGATCGGCACTGGCAGGAAGCCATATGCGCCGCTCGCCGTATCAAAGCTGCTGATTTGCGGCCAAGCCCAGTTGCCCTGGAACCAGATGCCAACCTCGCCTTTGCCCAGCACCTCAGGACCCTTCTCATAGGTGCCTGCGAGCGGCGAAGCTTTATCGATGTTATGCTCCTTCATGATGTCGAACGTATCCATGAGGCCGTTAAATACGCTGTTGGACGAAAGATCTACGCTGCCAGCCTTCAGATCAGTAATAAACTGGTTTACCACCGCTTTATCTGCTGATTGTCCAGCATAAGCGAGCGGAAGGTAGTGGGCTGCAAGCGACCAATCCATTGGCGAGACGATGAGCGCGCCAGTACCGGAGGCTTCGATCTTTTTAAACAAATCTTCCAGTGCCTGTGTCGTCGTAATGGTTGCCGGATCGAAGCTGCCACCAACCGCTTTGTCTACGACCGCTTTGTTGTAAATAAAACCGTAGCCTTCAATTGAAAGCGGGAACGCATAGTTTTTGCCATCGAAGGTTGTCAGATCCGTGCTGCCGTCGACCTTGTCGGACATCCATTTTTCCCCGCTCAGATCGAGGAGGCGATCTTTGAACTTCTCGACATCCCCTGTATCCAGCATCGTAATCGTCGACGGGCTGTTCGCCGCATACAGCGCGGATGCTTTCTCGAATGGCGACTGTCCTGCCGGAACCGGAATGATTTCCAGCGTAATATTCGGATAATCCTCTTTAAACGCTTTCGCTGCATCTTCAAGCTGCGTTTGAATTTCCCCTTTGGAATTCAGCAGCGTAATTTTCACCTCTCCTGAAGCACTTCCACTATTTGCGCTGCCTTCAGCTGTGGATGAATCTGCAGGTGTTGAGCCGGCATTTCCTCCGCACGCTGTTACGACCATAACCATCACTAAAGATACGAGCAGAGCCTGCAAGCTTTTCCAAGATTTCATTCGTTCGTCCCCCGATTCTAAATGATAAATATTCTATGCTGGAACCGATTTATAAACCGCTTTCATAACGTATTATAGTCGGTGTCAAAAAATATGTCAATCGTTTGACATGTCAAACGATTGACATTCAATAATAAAAATAAAAATCCCTTGCTGTATAAGGGATTTCAGCTGTTCCTAAGTCGTCAGGCGCTCCACCAGCTCGACATCCAAAACATACCGGTGCTCCAGCGGCTCATCGTTCATTTGCCGGATGATTGAATCAACCGCGATCCGCCCGATTTCGGCAATCGGCTGGCGAATCGTCGTTAGCGCCGGCGTTATCCAATTGGCCGCGCTCACATCATCATAGCCTACTATTTTGATCTGCTCCGGAATAGACTTGTCCGCCTTGCGGCATTCCTTCACCGCGAAGGAAGCGATAATATCGCTTGTCGCAAACAAACCATCGATATCAGGATGCTCCGCGAACAGACGGCTCATAATCTGCTCGTACTGCTGCTCGTCGAATACGTTCATATCCGTCTGGATGATAATTGGCTCAATCTCATTTTCCGCCATCACGTCACGAAAGGCAGCCGTTCGCTGGTTCGCCAGCAGCTGAAGCTCTAAATTCCCGCAAATATGCGCAATTTTTCTGCACCCTTTGTCTACAAGCAGCTGTGCCGCGAGCCTGCCACCCTCGTAATTGTCCGATGAAATAAACGGGATTTCCTCGCTAATCTGCCGGTCTATCGTCACAATCGGGGAATGCAGCTCCTTGTACTCCTTAACCTCAAGCGTATGGCTGCCCATAATAATGCCGTCTACCCGGTTGCGCTTGAGCATATCGATGTATTCCTTCTCCTTCACAGGATCAAGATGCGAGTTGCAGAGCATAATTTTATAGCCGTTCTCGTAGGCATAACGTTCAACATAGCTGGCCAGCTCAGCGAAGAAAGGATGCGCCACATTTGGAATAATGAGCCCGATCACATTGGACTGCTTGCGCAGCAAAGAACGCGCCAGCTCGTTCGGCTGATAATTCAGCTCCTTCATCGTCTGGAACACCTTATTGCGAGTCGTCTCGCTAATATACCCCCTGTTGTTTAATACGCGGGAGACCGTCGTAACCGATACTTTCGCCTTCTTCGCGACATCATGAATAGTAGCCATAAAATCTCCTTCTCATTATCCAGAAAGTTATACGCTTACAAATTATGCTTTCATCATACCACACGAAAACAATCTTTATATTTAAAATGCAAACGGCGCTGCCCGTTATGGATGGCAACGCTCGTATAACGGAGAAAATAGAAACGCGGGTACAAAAGAGCAGCTTATAAGGCTTTAATTTCAAAAAAAGAGCCGTTCACATCGCCCCATCCGGCGCGTCTGCAAACAGCTCTGCTCTTATGCTTATTAAAATGGTTACGCCCAAGTAGGCTGAACCTTCAAAACCGTTGCTTCCTTCTCACGCTTGAAGCTTGAAGCCGAATCCAGCTCAACTGCTGCGATAACAGCGGCCGTTTCCTTCGCTTGTTCTACAGCAGCGACCACTTTAGCTTGAAGTACATTTTCCACAACAGCCGCCTGCTTCTCTTCCTCCTCCGCTTCAACGCGGTGAATAAGCGCTCCAAGCGAAGCCAGTTTGCCTGTAATATCTACATAACCGCGATCTACGTGGTGGATACCCGTTACTTCCGTCTCGCCATCAGCACGCAATGCTGCACAGATCAAGGCTGCTCCTGCACGCAGGTCCGTCGCACATACTTTCGCGCCAGTTAGCGGCATATTTCCGCTAACGATAGCGGAACGGCCTTCGATCTTAATATGTGCATTCATCTTCTGGAATTCTTCCACATGCATGAAGCGATTCTCAAATACCGTTTCGGTTACGACCGACGTACCCTCGGATACGAGCAGCAGCGCCATCATTTGCGATTGCATATCCGTCGGGAAGCCCGGGTGCGGCAACGTCTTCACGTCTACCGATTTCAGCGGATGGTCCGCTTTAACCCGAATGCCGTTATCCGACTCCAGCACCTCCACGCCCATCTCTTGCAGCTTGGAAATGACCGGTGTCAAATGATCGCCAATTGCTCCTTCTACAAACACGTCGCCGCCTGTAATCGCTGCAGCAATCATATAAGTGCCCGCTTCTACACGGTCAGGAATAACATGATGCGTCACACCGTGCAAGCTTTCAACGCCTTCGATGCGAATGAGGCCTGTGCCTGCGCCGCGAACCTTCGCGCCCATCGCATTCAAATAATTAGCGAGGTCGACGATTTCCGGTTCCTTTGCAGCATTTTCAAGCAGTGTTGTGCCTTCTGCGAGTGCAGCAGCCATCATAATGTTCTCAGTAGCGCCTACGCTTGCTACATCGAGATATATTTTTGCGCCCTTGAGACGCGTGCTTGTGCTTGCTTCAATGAAGCCGTGTCCGAGCGTAATTTCCGCTCCCATCGCTTCGAAGCCTTTCAAATGCTGATCAATCGGACGTGTTCCAATCGCGCAGCCGCCCGGAAGCGAAATACGCACCTTGCCAATCCGTGCAAGCAGTGGTCCCATAACAAGGAAGGAAGCACGCATTTTGCGAATCAGCTCATAAGGCGCCTCGTAAGAAGCAATCGTTCCCGCCGAAATTCTCATTGTTGTATCTTGATACGATATCGTTGCGCCTAATGATGCCAATACCTTCTGTATAGTCATGACATCGTCGAGGAGGGGAACGTCACAGATGACGCTGTCTCCTTCCGTCGCAAGTAAAGAGGCTGCTAGAATGGGGAGTACTGCATTTTTTGCACCGCTGACACGTACCGTTCCCGATAAACGCTTGCCTCCGCGGACGATAATTTTGGTCATCTTATGGTTCCCTCCGCGAACTGAATTTCTGTCTCTCGCTTTAAAATTATTGTTTAAAAGTGAAAAATTCCCGTCTTAATCCAAACTCCATATTAACACTTATCTACACTAATCGACAAGCTTTAAATTTCCATGTAACCGCAGCATTTAAAGCAGCCCGATCCTGACCCTAACATCCTATGCTGAACGATGCTTTTAGGTGTTGCCCTGCCTGATACTGGAACAAAATTCCCGCACTTGTATAGCGTTCGGAAGCAGGCGGGATTTTAAGTCCGTCATGTACTACCCATTGTTAACATATTCCGCTCTCGTTATTCGACAAAACTCTTCAGCATTGTCGTCCAAGACCAGTAATCCAAAATGAAGCTGGCAAAAGCGTGCCCAAGTATGATCGCAAGAACCGCCTGAAACATGCGAGCCTTGGGGCTGCGGGGAAACGCAAAAAACGCTTCCCATTTTATCTCCTGCATAATAAACCATATAAGTACAATGCTAACGAGCGTTACAACGATGGAGA
This sequence comes from Paenibacillus sp. JT22N15, assembly GCF_059383755.1. Taxonomy (NCBI): domain Bacteria; kingdom Bacillati; phylum Bacillota; class Bacilli; order Caryophanales; family Paenibacillaceae; genus Paenibacillus; species Paenibacillus sp. JT22N15. The sequence goes on from NZ_JBXENV010000015.1 coordinate 169,272, forward strand.
ACAGCCCCGTTACTCCTGTGGCTGTCTGCATATTGTTCAACATATCCTGAGTCAAACCCATCTGTGCTCCAGCTGCCTCCTTTTTTTCGCCTTAAGTTCCGGTATGCCGCTTGATTGCTCATTTACTCAACTACTGCACGAGCAGCCGCTCTTTTGCAAATGGCTCTCCACTGCTTTCCACGGCAGGGTCCTCCACTTTAAACATGCGGCGTGCTTCATTGCCTCCCGCTTCGCTGGCCGGAAGCTGTTGCTCTGCAATCCCAGGAGCGCTGGCAAAGGCCGTTTTGACCGTTACCTTGAAACGGTAATATTGCTTGTCGAAGGGCTCATTGGCTGTCAGTTTAAAATAATAAACACCCGCAGGAAGCCGCTTGTTTTTCACATCCAGCTTGCCTGTGCTGCCTGTTTTCTGTGTAAAAAGCTGCTGCTGCTTTTTATCGTATGCTATGACTTGCATTACCTTTCCTGAAGGAACATTAAACACTTGCAAATCAATTTGGCTCGCTCGGGTGAGGCGCAGCTGGAACCAATCGACATCGGTGCTGCTGTCAATGACCCCTACATATTCTGTGCCGCTGCGTATGCTCAAGCCTTCGTAATATTGATTATTCGGCTCATTGGGATCATCGTATTTCGGCACATAATTGATTTTCAGCGTATATTGCCCAATGACGGGGCTGGCCTCAGACGAAATAGCATTATGCACACGAATATAATATTTCCCGGGTGTTACTGTCAATGTTGGCGATATTTCTGCCTGGCCCTCCGACTCCTCATCATAGGTTCGAAGCGACTGTCCGGCCCGCTGAACGGCAAGGCCCGGGTCGATTCGCGCCGTATTCCCCTCCAAGGCAAGCCGCAGCGTGCCGCTTTGCTTGAAGGTAATCGCATACCAGTCGCGATCCGCCTTCTGATGGAAATTGCCCACTACCGTCTGGCTGCGCGGCGACAAAGCGAACGCTTCGTATGTCTGGTTATTCGATTCATAAGCATCAGGTTTCATAATAAAAGAGGAGTCCAGCAAATAGGGCTGACGGGTCCCGTTATCGCTGTTCATGAACTGGACGCCTATTTTTTGCGTCCCTTTCTTTACCGTGAACTCGGCATTGCCGCTGGCAAGCTTCGTCGTATAAGTATTTTTCTGGACACCGTTCACATAATGCAGCAGCCGAATAGGGGGAAGAGCAGCCCCTGATTCAGTCAGTGATTGGTACTTCATCGTGAGCTTGCCGTCATATGGCGCCTCCACGGTATACCAGTCGATATCCTTGCCCGTATTGAGTACGGCAGATATTTGCTTATTCAAGGGGAGAAAGGCAGCTGTGCCCCTCGTATCATTCGGCTCAAAACCATCTGCTATAAGAGGTGTGCTCAGCGCTTTATCGATTTGCAGCAGCCCATAGCCTGTGCGATTATCGAAGCCCGACTCGCCAATGTTGCGCGTCGTTTGGCGCAGCAGCTCCCTGACTTGATACGTTTTGAGCTTCGGATAACGGGCCCAGATGAGTGCCGCCGCTGCTGCTACCTGAGGTGCGGCCATCGACGTGCCCTCTTCCTTCTTGTAGCTACCGCCTAGCGCTGTCGTATAAACGTTCCAAGCTGCTGACAAATCCAGCTCCGTACCGGGATTCGAACGCAAATCTGGCGAACTGTCCGCTTTTACGCCGCCAACTGCCAGCACCGTCGAATAGGCGGCGGGGTATTTTACAGCTGCCATACTTCCGAGCGTCTGTCCATCATTGCCCGCTGCTGCTACCAGCAGCACCCCTTTGCTCTCTGCATAATTTACAATGTCCTGCATATAAGGAGAATAACGATATAATCCCACAGAGAGCACGACGATCTTGGCCTGCTTGCGCACCGCGTACAAAATCGCTTCGCCCAAATCCTGCTCTGTCCCATCGCCATTATGATCAAGCGCTTTAATCGGCATCAGCTTCGCCTTCCACAAAATGCCGGATACGCCAATGCCATTGTTGCCGGAAGCGGCAATTACTCCGGCCACGCTTGTCCCGTGGCCGTTATTGTCCTCAGGCGGCGTATCCGTGTCGATCAAGTTGATGCCGGGGACTAGATTTTTTTTGAGATCGGGATGGTCGAGATCGATGCCCGTATCGACAATCGCGATCGTCAGCGCGGTTTGCTCGCGCACGGTTTTCCAAGCGGCTAGCGCGCCAATCTGCTTGAGATAGCTTTGCTTCGCAAGCTCGGGATCGCTGGCCGCCGCTGCCTTCGCGGCGGCGGCTGTGAGGGCTGAGGCCTCGCCGTAGGCAGCCTCGGCTGGAGGGCTGTCGTCCGCCTGCTGTGCGGCGGACAGCTCTAAGGCGTGTACCCGTCCATTCGGGTACACGTATTCGACGCCCGGCGTGCTTCGCAGCCGGCGCAGCCATGCTTCGACGTCCGCCGATGCTTCGGCCGGACGTACGACATCGACCGCCGCCTCAGCCTGGCGGCGGATCACGAGCGTCCCGCGCAGCTCAGCTGCTTGCGCGGGGTCGCTCCATTTGAGGAGCCAGCTTTGCGGCGGCTCCTCTTTTGCACTTGGGGCGGCGTCAATACGCTCCGCCGCCCAAGGCTCTGCGGCGGATACAACGCCGCAGAGCAACATAACCGCCAGCAGCGCAGCAAGCTGGCGGCGCAAACTGCGGAACCTACCATGATTAAACTTCATGTTATTTATTCTGCCTTTGCATTCGTATTTTTCTAGAGCTTTTTATTCTTGCTTTACATTCGTACTTAACATTTGTACCTTATCATCTGCACTTGGCATTCGTAATTACCATTCGTGTAATTCTCGCATTTACATCCGCACTTAACTTCCGCACTTACATTCGTACTTAATTCCGTTTACTTATCCCTACCTACATCATCACTTGGCTTCATATTCCCTCGTACCTTATTCTGTCGCTTGCCATTGTATCTGCTAACTCTCTCATTCGCATACCGTTGTATCTGCTAACTCTCCCATTAACTTTCGCGCTTGGAGCAGGCTTGTCCTTGTTCCGGCATAAGATAGCGACCAAAGGCCCAGCTTTCTGATGCCATATTGTTTTCTTACCCTATTGGGTTCCTTCCAATCAGGGTGGTGTTTACTTCATCAGCAAGCCTGGGAACAAGCCCAACACGACAAGTCCGACGGCGCAAATAGCAATGCCTAAAGATGCAGCAAGCGGAAGCGAAAGCGCACGCTCGTTGCTGCCCGTTCTCATGAACATTTGCCGGATGAAGCCGAAATAAGCATACGCGGCAACGAGGCTGCATGCGGCCATGACGCCCAGCAGCCAATATGCCTCTGCCGCAGCGCTGCCCAGCCATATATACACTTTGGCAAAAAAGCCACCCGTTAGCGGCAGGCCTGCAAGCGACAGCACGAAAACAGCCATCGCTGCCGCAAGCCAAGGCGACCGATGATACAAACCAGCCAGTCCGCTGAGCTTTCCATGCCCTGTCGCTTCCCGAACAGCTGCCAAAATAGCTGCAGCTCCAAACATCGCCAGCATATACACAGCGAATTGATAGCCGAGCGGTGCGAATAAACTGCTATGAGCGGGTGCAAGACTAAGTGCGACCGGAACAAGCAAATAGCCGCTGTTGATGACGCTCGCCCAGCCTAATAGGTTAGCAGCCTGCTTTTGCCTCAGCATCGCGACTGTGCCCCAAGCAATTTGGCAGGCCGCAATCGCCTGCAAGCCGATATAGGCGCTGTTTAAACCCAATAGCTGGACTATCTCCGTTTCATGGAGCAGATGATACAATGCAGCCGCGGCTGCGCCTTGGCCTGCTACCACCAGAAACATCGCGCCAGCCGTATAAGGAAAGCCCGTGTTTTTACCATTCTCGTTGGACATCCAAATGCTAAATGGCAGAGCCGCCACTTTTACGCCCAAACCGCATGCCATTAGCAAAATGGCCAAGTATACAAGCGAAGCATACGACTGCATATCAGAAATGGATGCCCGAATAGCAGCTAAGTCCATATCGCCAGTCAAGCCATAAATATAAGACATGCCGAACAGCAGCAGGGCAGTTCCAACGCCAGAACGGGCCGAGAAGCGCACTGCCGGGCGCTCAGGCCGAGACAAATGCTTATGCCGCTTGTTCAACGTAGTCAAAACCAGGCTCAATGCCGCCAAACTAAATAGCTCAATTCCCATATAGAGCGTAATAAGATTGGAAGGCGCAAGCAGCAAACGTATGCCAAGCAGCGCAGCAGGAATATATAAATAATCGTTAATACGCTGCTCCCGCTCTTCTCCCAGACTGAGCAGCACCACTACGATAGCTCCCGCAATTGCCAGCAAAAACATGAAGCTTTCCGCATTCAAGCCCAGATAGGGGATTCCCGCGACTCCGCCTGACTGTCTGCCCTTGGCAATCGCTATCGCCGCTTCTGTGCCGTTCGCTGCCATCCGCCATAAGGCCGCTGTAAATACGACGACCAGCCATGGCAGTGTCAACCAGCCTGACGCCAATCCCGCTTGGTGCCACAAGCGAAACCGGAGGCCAGCAGCAAGTGTAATCAGCAGCAAAAGGAGGAGCAGCTCAGGAATTAGCTGCACCGTACCTAACCAAAACTGCGATCCCAGCGCTTCTCTATTTGTCATGAGCTCATCCCTCCATCCTGCCTGCCAGCAATTGACTATAAAGCCCCGTAATGCTTTGCTGCACCGTATCGGTCAAAAATGACGGAAAGCAGCCGAGCAGCACGATAAAAGCAAGCAATATAATCATCGGTGCCGCCTCAATAAGGCGGGCATCCTTGAAAGCCGCATGCCGCTCATCAATCGGCCCGAAGCTTACGCTCAGCAGGCCTCGCAGCATATAAGCGGCAGTGAGTACGATTCCCGGTATTGCGGCAGCAGCGAGCCATGGCAGCGAATCGAATAAGCCGAGCAGCGACAGTAAAATCCCGGGAAAGCCAGCCAAGCCGGGAATGCCGATAAGCGACAACCCCGCGGCCATGAGTATGCCGCAAATAAACGGAAGCGAGCGGGCCAAGCCGCCAAGCTCGGAAATTGCCGTTGTTTTAGCTCGCTCCTGCAAGCTGCCGACAACGAGCCATAACAGGGCAAAGCATAAGCTGCCCGCCATGAGCTGAAAGATCGTCCCCTGCAGCCCTGTCTCATTAAAGGCGGCAATGCCAAGCCAAATCAATCCCATTTGGCTAAGTGAGGCATAAGCAAGCAGCTGCCTCATATCCGTCTGGCGCAGAGCCAGCAAAGCTCCGTACAGAAGCTGAATAATACCGAGAACAGCGAGAGCCGGGGCCATTTTCTCCGCTTGCTCTGGAAACAAAAATACGCCATAGCGCAGCAGTCCATACGCCCCGGCAGCCGGAAGCAGACCCGAAATAATCATCACGACCGGTATTGGTGCGCTGGCCTGCGCTTTCATCAGCCATGTATGAAATGGCAGAAGCGGCATAAACAACCCGAAGCCGATGAGCTGCAAAATAAACAGCGCCATCTTCACACCTTCGGACAATGGCGCTGCGGCAGCCGCTCTCACATCCGGCACCTCTTGGCTCATTGCCATCTCTCCTGCAAGCAGTCCACGGGCGATTCCGCCGTATCCTCCGCTGTATACCGCCTGGAGCTGCTCGCCAGCCTTTTCAACACGAAGGCCCGCCGTACAGGTCAAAATGAGAAATACGACAAGCAACAGCATAGAACCTAGCCCTGCCCCAGCCAATAGCCGATTCGCCGTCCGCTCACCGTCCGGATTGCCCCATATGCCCAGCAGAAAATAAAGCGCGACCAGCGCGGCCTGTAAAAATACGATAAACAGCAAAACATCCCTGGCGATAAAAAGCCCCAGCAGTGAAGCTTCCAGCCACAGCAGCCAAAAATAAAACGCTTTGCGCCGCTTCCTAAGCTGAACAGCAGTTACAGCAGCGAGCCCCGTCACCAGCGCGGCGGCAAGCAGCAACGGCAGCGAGAGCCCGTCTACCGCAACCGTGTAGGAAAAGGATAATTTTGCTTCGCTATATACTTGTCCCACAGTTGAAGCAAAAGGGAGCGGGACCTCAATCCACGGATACTGCTCCGTATAAGCGCCGCCCCCTTGCTGTTGATTAAATGTCGCATATAAAAAAGCGGCGAAAAGCAGCGGAAGCAGTGCCGCAAGCACGGCAAGCGTCTGCATCGCTCTTCCTTGACCGGATGGCGTGAGCAGGATAAGCAGCATGCCGGCAGCAGGGGCCAGCCACATTAAAGACAAAAGCGGCAGCTCTGTCAAAAATGCCATTTTACCACTCCCCCTTTGCAGCCATGATGATGATCGTGATGACCAGTCCAAAAATGATCGCTAGTCCCATTCCTCGAATCGTACTGCGAAGGCTCCAGCTAACAGCCAGCCTCCCCATCGCATACAACAGTCGAGCCGCCAGCTGGAGCGGCATGCCCATCGCATGTTCAATCGCCGCTAATGCCTCACCAGCAGCGGCAAACGGCTGCTTGATCGCACTCGCTTTGCCTGCTGCCCATCCAGCAGAAGCATCCTTCAGCTGATTTGGGTCAGAGCGCATCGCGCTCGCCTCACGTTTGTTTTTCAGCCATCCGAGCCAAGCGCCGCCTATAAGGATTGCAGTAGCGGCCAGCATTAATCCTAAGGACATATTGCCTTGCGCGCCAACCGCTTCCCCATCGAGCCATCGTTCAGGCAAGCTGCCCCAGACCAATTGAAAGAAGCTTGAAAGGACAACGATCGCGGCAAGCGCAATTACCGAATAGCTCATAAGGCGCGAACGCTTATGGCCTTGATCAAGCACGGCCGTTGCAGTTGAACGCGGCTTCCCTTCAAATATAAGAAAATACATGCGGGACATGTAAGCCGCGGTCAAAAGCAGTACAAGCATCATCGCAGCCAGCCACAATAGATGCCGCTCTGATGCTTCCGCCCAAATCGACTGCTGCAGCCAAAAGCCCGTGAGCGGGGGAATGCCGCATAAAGCCAGGCCGCCAATGAAAAACGTCCACGCTGCAAGCGGCATTTGCTTGCGCAAACCACCCATGCTCCCTATATCCGCTGTTCCAACTGCCTTCAATAGTTGACCTGCTGCCAGTACAAGCAGCGTTTTGCAAATTGCATGGACCAGCACATAAAGCATGCTGCTTGTGGCGGCCCCTAGGGCGAGCGAAAGCTGAACGATACCTAGCTGGCTGATCGTCGAATAGATCAATATTTTCTTCACATTCCGCTCCATTAGCGCCCTTGCAGCAGCATAGAGCGCTGTCGCAGCGCCAATATAGAGCGCTGCGTCCGTTACGGCTGGAGCCGATTGGAAGATTTCTGTCGTTTTGGACAGAAGCAGCGCTCCTGTCATCATGCCTGCTCCTTGCAGCAGCGCGCTCGCTGGAGCAGGAGCCTGCTCAGCACTGCTCAGCCAAGCGTAGAGCGGAAACTGCGCAGCCATTCCTGCCGCCGCAAGCAGCAGCAAGCTTGCGATCAATGCCGTTATATTTTTCGCAATCGCACCAGATTGCCCTTCAAATACGTTATGTATAGCAGCAAAATCAAGCGCATGCTCCGGCATAAACCAGAACAGCATCAGCGTTGCAAGCAGCAATCCCGCACTCGCTAAACGCATCATTATAAAAGCTTTCTTGGCAGCCGCACGCGCCGCGCTCTTCGCGTACCAGAAACCAAACAATAAAAATAGACTAACGGAGGCAAGCTCCCAGAACAAATAAAACGCCAGTACGTTATCTGCGAGAGTTAGTGCCAGCAGCGAGAAGGTGAATAAGGACATATAACTGTAGAACACCGTCAAGCGTTCATCCTTCTTCATATAACCAGCGGCATAAATATGAACCAATACGCTCAGCAAGCTGACACCTACCAGCAGCAGTGCGCTCATACTGGTAACCTCAAATCCAATTCGCAGCGTAAGGCGATCTATCGAAATCCAGTTAAAGCTATCATTATAATCGACTGCCCTATAGCGGAATCGCTCAATCCATACCAGAAGCGACAACAGCAGCGAGGCAGCAGCGCCTCCTGTTCCAACCCAGGCGCCAGCAGAATGAGACCCTCGGCCAAGCGCCAGCAGGATCAAAAAAGAAGCTAGCGGCAGCAGCGGAATAAGAAAAGCAGCCTCAGCATACATTTGCATCTGCTACGATCACCTCCTGTTTAACTATTATTCATGATTAGAGGTGGTGGAGTCTCGTTTGTATAATACAATTAATACGGCCGCTCCAATTGAAGCCTGCGCGAAAAAAACTACCAAAGGAAGCGTTCGAAGCCCTTCTGCTATTCCTTGCACATATAAGCTTAAAGCAGCAATGTTCAACTGGGCTCCGCATAAAATGATACTTACACACAACAAGGCCACCAATGAATTTCTTTTGACAATTGCCCCGTACACACCAATAGCCATCAGCGTCGCCGCCGTCATCAAATGGGCAGGGAGCAGCGGCATTTCTTCGCCAGAATAGGGCATCTTAACAATGACACACATCAGAATAGCGAGCAAAAACGGAATGCCTGCAGCAGCTGCCATTTCCCGGGAAGCGATTCCAATCGACCGGTTATGCCGGCCTATTTCCGAATGCCTCCTAATTTCTGACCCTAGCAAAATTCCCATTGTTCCCACATATAGAAGTGCCTGAAAAAGCGCAATCAGACCGGCATCCAGCCGGACGAGCAGCCCTGAATTTCCAATAATCGTCAACACTACGCCCAGAGCCAGCCTAGGCAGCATTCTGGCATGAATCATAATGATAGAGCCCGTCACAACAAGGGCCGAATAAAGGAAGAACGCGGTTGTTTCTGCCGTAAACCATCCATTAAACAATGAACCGCACTCTCCCTCTCCTAAGTTTAACACAAAAGGACCGAGCTAATCATAAGCGTCGGTCCTTGTAAAAAAAGGGATTTGCCTCGCCAATGCATGCCTGCTTAACCTGGCGTTATCGTCCCTTTGGCGTCACCTTCAACTATCCGATGAAAAAGGGTTGAATTTTGCTGCTTTTCTAATCTAATAATAGTTACAATTATAACAAATGCTCCCACTACCGTCTATGATGGAGTTTTAGGTGCACCCCTAGCAAAAAGGCCTGCCAAACCGCTGGAAACCGCGATTCGCAAGCCTTTTTCCACTCTACTATTCTGTTATTGGGACGCTCTGGGCCACTATCTGACTCTAGACTCTGTTAATTTGAATTGGCCCACGAGCTGTTGAAGCAGCATTGTAATAGATTCGACATTCGTTGAGGTATGGCGAACGTTGTCCATCTCCACAATCAACTCCTGCACTTGTCCTTCCACATCAGAGGAAACCGAGCGGTTTTGCAAGCTGACTTCGGCAATTTGCTCCATCAGTTTTACCACTTCCTCTACAACCTGCGTTTTGCGCTGATCGTCCGCCTGCGCCGATTGAAGTGTGCGGGCTGCTGCAGCAACGAGATCAGTACCCTCTTCTACAACCTTCGTACCCTCGTCCATTGAATGATAAGCCTGCTCGGCTTCTGAATAAATTTGCCGCGTAATGCCGTGCACTTCCTCTGTCGATTTCTTCGTCAACTCCGCCAGCTTGCGGATTTCGGAAGCAACGACCGCGAAGCCTCGGCCCTGCTCACCAACACGCGCCGCTTCAATAGAAGCATTAAGTGCCAGCAAATTGGTTTGCGACGATATCTCCTCAATCACTTGAAGCACATCGCGAATTTCTTCAACCGTCTTCATGAACTTGCGAATCGTACCGTTCGTATCTTCTACCTTGGTGGAAATATGCTGCATCTTCTCCCCAATGCGGCCAACCTCGCTTTGCGCCACCGCAATTTGCTCGGCCGCTTGGCGCTCCAGTACAGATAGCGTATCGCGCATTTCACCCGCAGCATTTTTTGCCTTGTCGATATCCTTCAACTGGTGACGAATGCTGCCAATCATATGGCCCACCTTGCTGCCTACACGCTCCGTTGACAAGGCGGTATGGGCAGACGACTCATTCATGACGGACTGGCTGCTCAGCACCTCGGCAGCGGTGAGCTTCACCTGCAGCATAATGCCTTCGAGTGAATCGATCATATTGTTAATCCATTTTGCCAGCTCCTGCGTCTCGTCGCAATCGAACTCTTTCGTCGACAGCCGCTGGGTCAAATCACCTTTCCCCTCGGCATTAATGCGAATAAATCGGTTGATCCGCTCTAGATGCCCAGTTACCCGCTGCGATTCCTTGCGCTGCACCGACATCGCAAACAAAACACCGAACAGCAAATTAAATCCGCCAAGCACAGCTGCTGCTCCCCATAGCGGCATATAACCGATGACTAGAGAAGCAAGCAGAAACGTTAGAACGCTTTGCAGCAGCGCTGCATACATTTGCAGCTTGCGCTGCCGCCAGCCAATACTGCGCAGCCGATACACCTCTTCCAGATCGCCCTCGCACATCATCCCCCATAGATCAGGGCAATGCGGCATTCGGAAGGTGACGCCTTTGCCGATGACGGCAATATGGCGATAGTCCGAGTAGCCAGGAAACTGAACGAACAAATTGCTGCCATTGCGAATGGTTCCTGCGACGCCAGGATGCAGCTCTCCCGTTGCTGGATCGGTAAAAACAATTTCCAACTCGGTATGCTCCTTAATCGACACGGTACCCCAGTCTGTCGTTACGCCATCCTTTAAATTTTCGCCATGGGTGAACGTACGGTCCTCAAAGCGGCTGCGGGATAACGCTGTACCGGGTACGATATTACGCTGCAAACTAGGCTCGGCCATAAACAAATAATTATCGCCCGAATCCGGATATACATGTCCTGACTCGCGCTGGATCAAATCGCCCAGCACATCATTAGGCACTCTCCCGCATAAGGTGCCGACACGGCTGCCATTCACAAGCAGCGGCTGCATGAACATAATTGTCATTTTGTCGTGAAAAGAGGAGGTTCGGGCCCCTAGCTTGAGTGTAATTCCGTCTTCGTAAGGACCAAAAAAACAGCGTTTGCCTGCTGAATCGCCTTTTTGGGAAAACTGCATGCCCGGAGACAGCGCGCTGCCCTCTCCATAATGTGTGCCTATATGTGTGGGATAGGTGGAGTGAGCTACATGATTGTGGTTGTCTAGGAGGAACAGCTCCGTAAAATCCATACCCCTCGCATAGGATCGTTCGAGCAAAGGAGCTATCCACTTCTGCTGTTCTTTAGAGAATGCAGCAGCTTGCAATGCGGATAGGCCATCCGATAATTGATTCGACAGGCGCTCCATATGCCCCCAATACTCATCCGCCCATTGCAGCAGCAGCTCTTTGCGAGTATCTGCAACACCTTCGAAAATGTGCTCGACATCTTCCTTAATGCCAGAATTGAGCTTCCATGATACCCACAGTGGAAACCCCGTCCTTGTACCTAGCCAATCAAACATACGCACTCCCCCTATGCCCTTCCTTAATTTTCTTGTATGTAAAGTATATTAACATACATTTGAACCGTTTTCCTAGGAGAATGTTAGCTTTTATAACCAAAAATGTTGATTTAAATGTGATATGAGTGAAAAAAACCAATCATCTGTACGAATTCCGTACAATTGATTGGTTTACTCATTAAATTGAATGATTAGTTCAAAAGGCTCATTTGATATGGATAAACGAAAATCCGCTTATTTCTTGAAAAAAGCTTTCAAAGCTTGCCAGCGGTTTGCCACTGCCCCGCCTTGCCACTCTGGTGCATCAGCAAGAGCATCGCCCCTTAACAGCGAAGCAGCATTTTGCTGAAAATAGTCCGACCACTCCGTGCCCATAACTTTCTGTATCCGGTCATAAGCTTCCTTCAACCTAAATCCTCTGCGCTCCACATGATGCGCATCAGAGGACACAAGATGAATGAGGCCCGCTTCACACAGCTTCCATGAAGCCCGCTCTACCGTCTTGCCGAAAGCGCCAAGCAAGGAATGGCTCGTCACTTGGCCAAATGCCCCCAAACGAACAAGCTCTGCCAGCCGCTCAGGCTGCTGAATGATGGCTGCGTTCCGCTCTGGATGAGCGATAACCACATGAATGCCAAGCAGTCCAAGCTCATAGACGGTCTGCTCCGTATTTTTCGGAATATGGGAGGATGGCAGCTCCAGCAGCATGTAGGATGAACCCGCTAGCGTCAGCAAGCTTCCTTCCTGAAAGTGGTCGAGCAGCTCCCGGTGCAGCCGAACCTCCTGACCGGCATGTACGACAATCGGAATATTCAGCTCCTGAAGTTGCTTATTGAGCGTACGGGTCAGCTCTTCTACAACTTGAGCCGGATTCACATAACGACCGTTATGGTGATGGGGGGTAGCGATAATGGTTCTGATTCCCTCGGCAGCAGCCGCTCTTGCCAGCGCAAGCGAATCCTCCAGGCGGGCCGCACCATCATCAATACCGGGAAGAATATGTGTATGAATATCAATCATAGTGGGGGGCTCCTCTCCTGCTGTTTTATTTACAAAAAACACCGCTAACGCCTCTTACAGGACATTAACGGTGTTTGGGTATCAAATATTATTTATGCGCTATGCCAATACGGTTCATTGCACGCTGCAAAGCAAGCTCCGCACGGCGGAAATCGATCTCATCGCGTTTGGCAGACAGAAGCTGCTCCGCGCGTGCTTTCGCTGCCTTCGCACGATCAACATCAATATCGGTCGCAAGCTCGGCACTTTCCGCCAAAATAACGATTTTATCTTTACGAACCTCGATAAAACCACCATTTACAGCAATTACATCAACTTTTCCATCGCGCTTGATTACAACTGGTGCAATACGAAGCTGTGTTACGAGTGGAATGTGGTTTGGCAATATGCCAAGCTCACCTTCAACACCTTTTACACTAATCATATTCGCATTCTCCGCGTACACTTTACGCTCAGGAGTAACGACTTCTACCAAAAAGGTACTCATGTGGATTCCTCCCGCCTTTCGCTACTACAGCGTTTTGGCTTTCTCCACGGCCTCTTCAATCACACCTACATACCGGAAAGCTTCTTCCGGAAGGTCGTCATGTTTGCCCTCGAGAATTTCTTTGAAGCTGCGCACGGATTCTTTAACTGGTACATATTTACCTTTAATGCCTGTGAAAGGCTCGGCAACGTGGAACGGCTGGGACAAGAAGAGTTGAATTTTACGTGCGCGAGCAACGGTCAATTTATCTTCCTCGGACAGCTCATCCATACCAAGAATCGCGATAATATCTTGAAGCTCTTTATAACGCTGAAGAATTTTCTTAACGCCTTGAGCTACATTGTAATGCTCTTCGCCAAGAATATCCGGGCTAAGGATACGGGAAGATGAAGCAAGTGGATCTACCGCTGGGAAAATACCCATCTCGGAAATTTTACGCTCAAGGTTAGTCGTTGCATCCAAGTGGGCAAACGTCGTAGCTGGAGCTGGATCCGTATAGTCATCGGCAGGTACGTAGATCGCTTGGATCGATGTAACCGAGCCTTTTTTCGTTGAAGTAATACGCTCTTGCAGTTGACCCATTTCAGTTGCCAGCGTTGGCTGGTAACCTACTGCGGAAGGCATACGGCCTAGAAGGGCCGAAACCTCGGAGCCTGCTTGTGTGAAACGGAAGATGTTATCGACGAACAGAAGCACGTCTTTGCCTTCCTCATCACGGAAATATTCAGCCATTGTCAGACCCGTTAGAGCTACACGCTGACGTGCGCCTGGCGGCTCGTTCATTTGTCCGAATACCATTGCTGTTTTGCTAAGTACGCCGGAGTCTTTCATCTCGTGGTACAAGTCATTACCCTCACGCGTACGCTCACCAACACCTGCGAATACGGAAATACCGCCGTGCTCTTGTGCGATGTTGTTGATCAGCTCTTGAATCGTTACCGTTTTACCTACGCCCGCGCCGCCGAAGAGACCGATTTTACCGCCTTTTGCGTATGGTGCCAGCAAGTCGATAACTTTAATTCCTGTTTCGAGAATTTCCGATTGTGTCGACAATTCGTCGAAAGCAGGAGCTTCACGGTGAATAGGAAGATTGATTGAAGAAGTAGCATCGCCAGCTTCATCGATCGGTTGTCCTAGTACGTTAAATACACGGCCGAGTGTTGGAGCGCCAACTGGAATCGTGATTGGAGCGCCAGTATCAATGGCTTCAGTACCGCGTACAAGACCGTCCGTTGTGCTCATTGCTACAGCACGAACTTTATTGTCACCGAGGTGAACAGCGACTTCAAGCGTCAGATTAATATCTACACCGCCATTTTCGCCCTTCTTCTCGATTTTGACAGCGTTCAAAATTTCCGGCAGGTTGCCGCGTTCGAACTCTAGATCGACGACCGGACCCATGACGGATACAACGCGTCCTTTTTTCATGGTATTCCCTCCTGGTTCCTTCTTGTTACTAGCCGGCAGAGCAGCCTCTCTCAGGCTTCTGGCGGCGTAGTGTGTTACCTAAGATTGAGCATTTGCTCCTGCAACGATCTCGGAAATTTCCTGTGTGATTGCCGCTTGACGAGCACGGTTGTACGTAAGCGTCAAATTGCTGATCATCTTCGTCGCATTTTTCGTCGCACTGCCCATAGCCGTCATCCGGGCGCCGAACTCACTTGCCTTGCCGTCCAGCAATGCGCTGTAAATAAGCGTCTCCGCATATTTAGGCAGCAATGCCTCCAGCACGCCTTCCGGCGATGGCTCGTATTCGTACGCTGCTGTTGAAGCTGCGCTTCCGTCTACCGATTCAAGCGGCAGCAGGCGCATTTCCGTAGGAATTTGGGTAATGGCATTAACGAATTTATTGTAATACACATACAGCTCGTCAAAAGTGCCGTCGGCAAATTTCTGAACTGCTGTTGAAGCTACGATCTTGATATCTGCAAACGTAGGAGCATCCGGAAGACCCGTTACTTCTTCTACGATCGGCATATTGCGACGGCGGAAATAATCCCGGCCCTTCTTGCCGATGACGAACAATACGAAATCATCGTTCGACTTATGCTTGCTGCGAATCGTGTCCGTTACCTTACGAAGCACGTTGGCGTTGTAGCCGCCTGCCAGACCGCGATCAGACGTGATGACAAGATAACCTGTCTTTTTGATCGGACGGGTTTCCAGCATCGGGTGTTTAACGTCTTTCGTGCCAGCAGCGATGCTTGCCACAACTTCCTTCAGCTTTTCTGAATACGGGCGGGATGCCTGTGCAGCTTCCTGCGCTCTTCTCAGCCTGGAAGCCGCGACCATTTCCATCGCCTTCGTAATCTGCTTCGTATTTTGTTTGCTCTTGATTTCGCGTTTAATATCGCGCATACCTTTAGCCATTTGGTTTCACCCGCCTTTGTTGCCTCGCAGCTCTCCTGTACGCAAGCCCGGATAGAGCCGCACAAGCTATAAGGGATGGCTGCGAAGCCTAATGATTGGTACGAGCAGCATATATAAGAACTTAGAGGAACCTATCGTTCCTCTCAAGCTCCAAAATTAAGCCGATACGGCAAAGCTTTTCTTAAATTTGTTGATCGCATCAACAAGGGCTTTCTCGTTATCAGCAACCAGATCCTTCGTATCGCGGATCGAATTGCCGATTTCCGGGTGATTGGAATCGAGGAACGCCAGGAATTCTTTCTCAAAGCGCAAAATGTCGGCAACCGGAATTTCATCCAGATGACCTTTAACCGCAGAGTAGATCGAGATTACTTGCTTCTCAACCGGCATCGGCTGGTTAACGCCTTGTTTCAGAATTTCCATTGTGCGAGCACCACGGTTTAGACGGGCAAGCGTTGATTTATCAAGGTCGGAACCGAATTGCGAGAACGCTTGAAGCTCACGGTAAGCCGCAAGGTCAAGACGGAGCGTACCGGCAACTTTTTTCATCGCTTTAATTTGTGCAGAACCGCCGACACGGGATACCGAGATACCAACGTTAACCGCTGGACGTTGACCGGAGTAGAACAGGTCTGCTTCCAGGAAGATTTGACCGTCAGTAATCGAAATAACGTTCGTCGGGATGTAAGCCGATACGTCAGAAGCTTGAGTCTCGATGAAAGGCAGGGCAGTCAAGGAACCGCCGCCTCTTGCATCGCTCAGCTTAGCTGCGCGCTCAAGCAAACGGGAGTGAAGATAGAATACGTCACCTGGGTAAGCTTCCCGACCCGGTGGACGGCGAAGCAGCAAGGAAAGCTCACGGTATGCTGCCGCTTGTTTCGACAAGTCATCGTAAATAACGAGTACATGCTCGCCTTTGTACATGAAGTATTCGCCCATCGAGCAGCCTGCATAAGGAGCCAGGAACAAGAGTGGAGCTGGCTCGGAAGCGCCCGCAGTTACAACGATTGTATATTCCAAAGCGCCATGACGGCGAAGCGTTTCTACAACGTTAGCAACAGTGGATTGCTTTTGTCCGACAGCGACATAAATACATTTTACGCCATTGCCTTTTTGGTTGATGATCGCATCAATTGCGATAGCTGTTTTACCTGTTTGACGGTCGCCGATAATAAGCTCACGTTGGCCACGGCCAACTGGAACCATTGCGTCGATCGCTTTAATACCTGTTTGCATAGGCTCATGAACCGATTTACGGTCGATAACGCCTGGAGCTGGAGATTCAACCGGACGGGAATGCTTCGTGTTGATTGGACCCTTGCCGTCAAGCGGCTGTCCAAGCGGGTTCACGACGCGGCCCAGCAGCTCTTCGCCAACTGGAACTTCCATGATACGGCCTGTACGTTTTACTTGATCGCCTTCACGAATGTCCTTGTAAGGACCGAGAATAACGACACCGACGTTGCTTTCTTCAAGGTTCAATGCCATGCCGACAACACCGTTGGAGAATTCGAGCAATTCGCCTTGCATCGCATTTTCCAAACCGTGAACGCGAGCGATACCGTCACCGATGCTAATAACGGTGCCAACATCCACGACTTGAATTTCGGATTTATATTGTTCGATCTGCTGCTTAATCAGCGTGCTGATTTCATCAGGTCTGATACTCAATTCGCTCACCCCTATCTACAGTGCTTTAGATTTTAACTGTTTTTCTAACCGTTCAAGCTTGCCAGACAAGCTTCCATCGTAAAGGCGGTCGCCAATGCGGACCTTCACTCCACCCAGTAGGGCAGGCTCTACGACTTGCTCAGCAATAATAGTTTTGCCTGTCAATCCGCCAAACTGTGCTGCAACCTCTGCCAGTTCCGCGTCATTCAAAAGACGAGCTGTATATACCGTCGCATGCGCTTGCTTAAGCACATCGCCTGCGATTTTTGTAAATGCTTCGTAGATTTCCACAATTAGCTCCTGACGCCCGCGCACAAAAACCAGCTCCAGCGTATTCAGCAGCAATTCGGAAATGCTTCCGCCGAAAGCGGCTTTAAGAACAGCCAGCTTCTTCGAAGCATCAATATTCGGATAGCTTAGAAATTTACGGATTTCCAAATCTTCTCCAAGCGTTTGTGCAATAGCTTGCAGCTGCTGCTCTACCTCAGAAATAATGCCGCCTTGCTGTGCAAGCTCGAACAACGCTTTGGCGTAGCGCTTCGCTACCGCTGCGTCCCGGCTCATTTGCCGCTTACTTCTTTCAGGTATTGATTAACAAGCTGCTCTTGCGATTTCTCGTCAACTTGCTTCTCAATGATTTTCGAAGCGATTTGAACGGAAATACCGCCAACTTCAGAACGAAGTGCTGCAATTGCCTTGTTTTTCTCACTTTCGATGTCTTTAAGAGCATCATCTTTCAAGCGCGACGCTTCTGTCTTAGCAGTGTTCACGATCTCATCGGCTTGCTTGCTGCTTGTAACTCTTGATTGCTCAATAATTTCATAAGCCTCTTTACGAGCCTGCTCAAGAGCCGCTTTCTGCTCAACCATTTGCTGCTCAGCTTGCTTACGGCTGGATTCAGCTGTATTCATCTGTTCAAGCACGAGTTGTCTCCGTTTCTCCATAACGCTGAGCAGCGGACCGAATGCGTACTTGTTCAGCAACCAGTACAATACTAGAAAAGCTACTATCGCATATACTGTCGATTCCCAATGCCATCCCATTAAAGACACTCCTTTCCTACCACAAAATTGTCTAAATCACAACGAAGGCGAAGAGGGCTAGGCCTTCCCCGCCAGATGCGTGTTTTGAATTATTTAAAGAATGCAAGGAAGCCGATAACTACGCCGATAATCGGCACAACTTCGACGATACCTACACCGATAAACATTGTTGTTTGCAATTTGCCTTGAAGCTCAGGCTGACGAGCGATACCTTCAACTGTTTTGCTGACGATCATACCGTTACCTACACCTGCGCCAATTGCGGCCAAACCAACTGCCAATGCTGCTGCCAATACTTCCATTTTAAAAATCCTCCTCAATAATATCTCGTTTTGGTTTTGTATTGCTGACCTAGGGGGTAATTAAATCCTAGGCATAAAGCTTAAATTAATGGTCTTCCTCGTGAATTGCAGCCTGTGAAATGTACACCATCGTAAGCATAGTGAACAAGAAAGCCTGAATCGCACCGACAAAGATACTAAATGCTTGCCAAGCAGCGAGGAACGGAGTTCCGATAACTCCCAGCATCAATATGGTCGAGATCAGCACTTCGCCCGCATAAATGTTGGCGAATAGCCGTAGTGCCAAAGTTACTGGCTTCGAGATTGTCTCGATCAAGTTGATCGGCAGAAAAATTGGGAACGGATGGAAATAGTGTTTCACGTAATGCTTGCTGTTCAATCTCACGCCCAGATAATGCACGAGGATGAATACGATCAGCGCCAGACCAGCCGTTACGGAAAGGTCAGCCGTTGGCGATTTCCACCAAGCCAGCTCCAAATGTCCACCCTTCTCCTGAAGCAGCTCCTCTGTAATACCTAGTGCCGGGTAAGCGTGATGGACATCCGTCACGATACCGAAAGGCAAACCAAGCAGGTTGGAGATGAAAATAAACATAATCAACGTCATACCCAAGGAAATGAAAGGCTTGACGCGGTTAAGCGGCATTGCGCTGGAAATCAGATTGTGAACAAATTCGACGACCCATTCCAAAAAGTTTTGCATCTTGGAAGGGTTGTCCACCGATAAATTGCGCACAGCAAGTCTCGCCACAACAAAGGTGATGATGGCGGAAACCGTTATCGCAATAAACGTTGAAATGTCGATCTGTAGCGATCCGAGCTGCCACACCGGAAATTCATGCATGTAAAATTCTCACCCCTTTCCACTAAAGTTTATTTCTATTATGAATATAAGCTGCTACCAGAAGAATAAAAGGCATAACCATACAGCCAATTAATGCGGCTGGCATGCTGAAGTCTTCCGGAAAGCGATAAGCAACCATGGCAACCAGCAGCACCATAGCGATGCGGCTTCCAAGTCCCATACCCATTCTGCGAGAGGTTCCTCCTGCTGCTTTAAGCGTAATCATTTCCACTCTGCGCCTCAGTAAAAACGCATTCATGAAACTCGCTGCAAGACCCAGTAGAAGACCGAGTGCGGCTGTTCGCAAGTTCGGCATAAACGCCCAGACAAGCAGACATACACCCATCACGAAGAGCAGTGACCTTACTGCAGTGTTCATTATTTTATCCATCGGCATCCTCCATTACCTTCTTCACAAGCAGAATGCCTGAGAGAAGACCGACAGCCAGACCGACCAGTATGCCTCCAACCGTCCAACCCGAACCTCCGCCAAAGCGTTTACCGAGCGACGATCCGAGAAAGTACCCTAAAAAGATACAAATAGCGACTTGCAGTCCGAGTCCGCCGACAAGACCTGCGGCAAACAGCGGATTGTCTCTTCTGTTCTTTTTATCCATGGCCCATACCCCTGTCAATCCTCATTTATTTTATCCAAGCGGCGCAAGGTTTGTCAATTGATAATCCTGTATAGTTTTACTGTACAGATTGCCCAAAAGCCAGTCAAATCAAGCCCTCAGAGCCGACAAAACCATACAGTACAACTGTATGCTGTGCATTGCGCCGCTATTTATAAGACCATGTGTAAACTATGAACGTTGTGTGAACGGATCGGGACGCTCAGAATTTCTTCCAAAATGATGCAGCAAAGCTTGCACGATACGTGTCGAAGCTTGTCCATCACCGTATGGATTTGCCGCATGGCTCATCTTTTCATACAAGGAAGCATCGTTCAGCAAGGCGCTGGCCCGGCTGTAAACAACCTCTTCATCCGTACCTACAAGCTCAAGTGTACCCGCCTCAATGCCCTCAGGACGCTCTGTTGTATCGCGCAGCACCAGCGTTGGCACTCCAAACGAAGGAGCTTCCTCCTGCAGGCCGCCGGAATCGGTCAAAATCATGTAGGCATGTGGATAAAAATTGTGGAATTCGAACACATCCAGCGGATCGATAAGCTGAATACGCGGATGTCCGCCGAGAATTTCCGTTGCCGGTTCTTTGACGGCTGGATTCGGGTGAACGGCATACACAATGGCAATATCTTCATGCTCATCGGCAATGCGTTTTACCGCACGGAAAATATTGCGATGAGGCTCGCCCAGCGACTCGCGGCGATGCGCCGTCATCAAAATCATCCGTTTGCCTTTCGCCCAGTCGATAACCGGATGAGCAAAGGAAGGATCAACCGTGTACTGGAATACGTCCGTTGCCGTATTGCCCGTAACATAAATGGTCGATTCCGACTTGTTCTCCTTGAGCAAATTGCTTGCCGACCAAGAGGTTGGAGCAAAATGCACATCGGACAACACGCCTGCAAGCTGGCGGTTCATCTCTTCCGGGTACGGGGACAGCTTATTCCAAGTCCGAAGGCCCGCTTCCACATGGCCAACCTGAATTTGCTTCAGGAAAGCCGCGTAGCTGGCAAGGAACGTCGTCTGCGTGTCGCCATGGACAAGCACGATATCCGGCTTCGCTTCCGTCAAAATCGGATCAAGGCCCTCCAAAACGCGCACAGTCGTTTCCGTTAGCGTCTGGCGGTCCTTCATCACATTCAAATCATAATTTGGCTGGATTTCAAAAAAATCTAGCACCTGATCGAGCATATGACGGTGCTGCGCAGTTACGCAGACGATGGATTCAATATCGTCCGAGTGCTTGTTCAGTTCGAGAACAAGCGGCGCCATCTTAACTGCCTCCGGGCGCGTACCGAAAATAGTCATTACTTTTAATTTGGACAAAACAATTCACTCCTATAATCTGCTTGCGCCAGGCAGGCGCTAATTGGTGCCGAACATGCGGTCGCCCGCGTCGCCAAGACCTGGAACAATATAGCCCTTCTCGTTCAGACACTCATCAAGCGCAGCAATATAAATATCGATGTCCGGGTGCGCTTCCTGTACTGCCTTCACGCCTTCAGGCGCGGCAATTAGACACATCAGCTTAATATGCTCGCAGTCGCGTTTTTTGAGCGCAGTAATAGCCGCGATTGCGGAGCCGCCAGTTGCCAGCATCGGGTCTACAACAACGAGCAGACGATTCGGAGCATCCGTTGGCAGGTTGATATAATATTCCGTTGGCTGGAGCGTTTCATGATCGCGGAACAAGCCGATATGGCCAACCTTCGCAGCAGGAATCAGCTTCAAAATGCCTTCTACCATGCCAAGGCCGGCGCGCAAAATGGGAACAAGCCCCAGCATGCGTCCCGATACGACCTTCGATGGCGTCTCAGCAACCGGCGTCTGTACGGTAATCGTTTCAAGCGGGATGTCCCTTGTAATCTCATATGCCATTAATGTTGCTACTTCATCAACCAGTTCCCGAAAATCTTTCGTATTCGTATCTTTATTCCGAATAAAGGTCAGCTTATGCTGGATTAACGGATGGTCGCAGATGACCAATTTGCTCATGGAGCGTTATTCCTCCTGTGTGATAACTTATTTCTGTATCAGTAGACACAATCCCGTATATTATAGCATTGTAAAAGGCCTGTTGCATCCTGTGATTTTTCTCTTTGAAAAATCGTCCGTTTTTAGCTGCTGCAGCCACCGCCACAGCCTCCACCGCCGTCTCCTCCACTGGAGCCTCCGCAGGAGCTGGATGAATCGCTGCCACTATCATGGCCACCGCTATCATGACCCCCGTCAGAATCATGACGGTCATGTGTGGAGCCCAAGCCGTCACAGCCGTATGTCGAGGACCCGCTGCCATTCGCTTCTCTCTGGGCCTTTGTCTGCGCTGCATTCATCTGCTCGGCAAAATCATTAGGAGATGAAGCGGAGATGGAGTGGAAAATGAGCATGCCGGACAGCATGCCCGTCGCTCCGATTACAGGATCATAGCCGCCCTTCCAGGAGGAAGAGGCGCCTACCGGATAAGGCTTAACTTGCTCATCATCGCTATTATGAAGCTGCGATTTCAAGCGCCACAGCAAATAATCGATCGTCTTCTGCATATCGGGATAGGCTCCCGCGGCTTTGGCATTAAACCATTTTTCCGTCAATGCCTGCTCGGATTGCCCGGCAAACTCATCCGCCCAATCGCGAGGAAGCGGCGTCTTGAAAAATGCGCCCCACACCCGTCCGCTTGCCGGCGTTTGCTGGAAAAGCTCGCCGTATACCCAGTCAAACCAGGCCCGGCCATCGACATTTGGGCGCTCATTTTCGGCATGCGGAGCATGATGAATCAGCCCGCCGCAGAAGGCAGTGCAAAACTGCTCGTACTCCCGTGTAAACATGAGCATTTCATGCCAAATGACATCGGCCCTGCTGCTATACATCGGCACGCCGCGCAGCAGGCCGCACATTAGGAAGAAGCGCTTCAGCTCGAAGAAGGTCCATTTCCATTCCTTATCGGACAGACTCGGCAGCTGCTTGAGCACGCGATCCTTAATCCGGCTTTCAAAGTCACTCGTAAGGGCGGCCTCAAGACGTTCAGCAACTGGACGGGCAGGATGCTCGTAAGGCACGCCTAATGCAAGCGGCGGCTCCTCAGACGGCCATGAAGCTAACGACAAGCTTCGCTTGCCCGGCGAATGGCTAGTATCATTTCTTTTTCGCGAACGATTGGATTGAGTTATGCTTATGATTACCAGGAATACAACAAAAATCAGAACGACAAGAATCGTATTGCTCATGGTTGTACCATCACCCTCCAATTAGCATAGTCTGTACTATTGTAGCATGCCGAATGGATTTTCTGCATATTATATCTACCATAAATGAATAAAAATTCCTTTTAATAACGTGACGACAGCCTTCAAACGCTTGTTTACACGCAAAAATACCGCATAGAGGCCGAGGCCCCATGCGGCATTTTTCAAAAGTTAAAAATTAGTATTTCAATTCTGGATAAAGCGGATATTGCGCAGTCAGATCGCGAACGATTTGACGGGATTTTTCAAGCGTCGCCTCATCCTTTGGATTTTTCAGCGTTACAGCGATCACTTCGCCGATCACTTTCATCGCTTTCTCATCCATGCCGCGCGATGTCGCTGCAGGTGTTCCAAGACGGATACCGCTAGTAATGAACGGGCTAGTTGGATCGAAAGGAATCGCGTTTTTGTTAGCTGTAATACCGATTGAATCCAGTACGTGCTCCGCCTCTTTGCCTGTGATGTTCAGGGAACGCGTGTCGATCAGCATCAGGTGGTTGTCTGTGCCGCCGGATACGATGTTAATGCCTGCTGCAACGAGTGTATCGGAAAGAACCGCCGCATTTTTCACAACATTTTGCGCATACGTCTTGAACGATGGCTGCAAAGCTTCGCCCAGTGCCACTGCTTTAGCAGCAATAACGTGCATCAAAGGACCGCCTTGTGTGCCTGGGAATACCGCTTTGTCGATCGCAGCTGCCCACTCTTTACGGCAAAGAATCAAGCCGCCGCGAGGACCGCGAAGCGTTTTGTGCGTTGTCGTTGTAACGAAATGCGCATGAGGCACTGGGCTCGGGTGAAGACCAGCAGCTACAAGACCTGCAATATGAGCCATATCTACGAAAAATAGGGCGCCTACATCGTTGGCGATTTTAGCCATTTTTTCGAAATCAATAATGCGCGGGTACGCAGATGCACCAGCTACGATCATGCGAGGGCGGTGCTTGAAGGCCGCTTTGCGAACTTCTTCATAATCAATCGTGAAGGAATCTTCATTTACGCCGTAAGCTACAAAATTGTAAAGCAAGCCGGAAGCGTTAACCGGGCTGCCGTGCGTCAAGTGGCCGCCATGAGCCAAATTCATGCCCAGTACCGTGTCGCCAGGCTTAAGCGCCGCCAAATAAACAGCCATGTTCGCTTGTGCGCCGGAATGCGGTTGTACGTTGGCATGGTCTGCGCCAAACAGTTCTTTTGCACGATCGCGTGCGATATCTTCCACGATGTCGACATGCTCACAGCCGCCGTAGAAACGTTTGCCTGGGTAGCCTTCTGCATATTTGTTCGTCAAAGCAGAACCCAATGCTTCAAGCACAGCTTCGCTTACGATATTTTCCGATGCGATTAGCTCGATGTTATCGCGTTGACGCTGCAATTCCAGTCCCATTGCTTTCAAAACTTCCGGATCTTGTTTACGTAGATTTTCCATTATAAATGCCTCCTTAGTTGTGTGTGCTTGTTATATAGATAAGGATTAAGCATGATAGACTCGTCAGATATTTGTTCTACGGGTTACATGCTCCATCCGCCAATAATAAAATCTTTATAGAATGCTTGCGATTAATCGCATGTCCCAGCTGATTGCTCCGGAGACAAGACAACAGCATCACGGCTGGCTGCCACACCGTCCAGCTCATACACCGCTCGTACACCGCCAATAAGCTTTGGCCGCGTAACCGCCATCGTGACATGCGCCTCGCCAATGCTGCGAATCGAAGGCCGCACCGGAACCGCCACTCTGCGCAAATGCATACCGATGAAAGTATCGCCGATATCTATTCCAGCATGCGCGGCTACCGTCTCAACGAGACAGGCATCGCTGATATGCCGATACGCATAAGCCGCCATAGAGCCGCCCGCCTTCGGAACGGGAATCGCCGCAACCTGCTCTAGTCCGTAACGTTCAGCCGCTGCACGCTCGATAACGAGCGCGCGGTTCAAATGCTCGCAGCATTGATACACCGGATAAAAACCAATATCGCGGCGCACAGCCTCCACTCCAGCGAAAATTTCCGCAGCAGCTTCCAGCGTGCCTGACGTCCCGATGCGATGGCCCAGCACCTCGCTCGTACTCGTGCCGATGACGAGAAGCTGTCCAGCCCGCAGGCTGCCCGCTGCCGCAAGCTCGCGAACGACCGTCTCTACTGCGCTTGTTATCGCTATCGTTTCCTCGTTTGCTTCCATAGCAGGCGGCCTCCTTGTCTAACTAACCGTATCCATGCAAGCATGGAACAAAGCCTTCTTACTTGTTGATTTAGCTTAAGCGTTATATTTTTGCTCGATTTGGCCTACTTTATGAATGCGTCCCGCATGACGCTCGCCGCCGGAGAATGGCGTGTCCAGCCAAATACGAAGAATTTCCTGTGCAACCCCCGGTCCAATGACCCGCTCGCCCAGTGCAATCACATTCGTATCATTATGCTCGCGCGTCGCTTTGGCGGAAAATAAATCGTGCACCAGCGCGCAGCGGATGCCTTTAACCTTATTAGCGGCAATCGACATGCCAATGCCTGTTCCACAAATGAGAATACCGCGATCCACTTCCCCGTTTGCCACCTTTTCTGCTACAGGCAGTGCATAATCCGGGTAATCGACCGATTGATTGCAGTCGCAACCGAAATCTTCAATTTCGTGACCAAGCGATAGCAGAAATGGTACAATTTCGTCCTTCAGCCGGTAGCCGGCATGATCGGCGCCAATGGCAATTTTCACGTATAAACCTCCTCCACAGTATGACGATGCTGCACTTGCAATGATACTTGCGGCGCTCGGCACATGAACTCCGCTTCCGCAATTCGGCGCTTTTATTATACCTAAATTTGTCCTAAAAGACGAAAAAAGAGCATGACATGCTCTTCAGCATGCTGCTCTTTGCCCAGGCGACCGGCCGTATGTTCCGATGCTCCACCGTGGTTACCCACTTCCGTCGCCAGTCACATCGGAAACCGTATATCTGTACTCATCATAGCCGAATTTTTGTGAAAAATCAATCGGTTCCGCGCCTAAATTCGCGCTTTTACATTTGCGCTGCCACAACCATTCGCTTATTCCTGCTTTAACCGCAAGAGCAGCTGCTGCAAGCAGCTACGAATTTCCTCGGCGCAGCTTTTGTAATTACCGAGTGTTCCGCCAAACGGGTCTATAATATCAAAGCTTGGTATACGGCGCTCCAACTCCAGCAGACGATTGCGTTCGCCATCCGTCAGCTGCTGTCCCAGCGTCTGCTTCATGTGCAGCTCCGTATACAGCCGCTCCAGTTCCTTAATGTCTGCCAGTACGCCCGTATCTTGATTGACATACTCTTTGAGCGTGTGCGCTTTATCAACGGCTTCTGGGAACCATTGGAGCAGTCCTCTTTTGTGGCTGGCGGTCATCGTCAGTACGAGGTCAGCCCATTTTACCGCTTCTGCTGTCAGCGCGCACGAAGAGCTCTGATGTTCAATGCCATAACCGCGCAGCACCTCTGTCGCATGGCCGGAAACGGCCAAACCGTCAATGGTCGAGATGCCTGCCGAACGCACTTCTACTGCTACACCCTGCTGGCCCGCCATATTTTTGAGCATCGCCTCCGCCATCGGAGAACGACAAGTATTTCCCGTACAAATGAACAAAATGTGCTTCACGCCGCATGCCCCTTTCTATGTGTATCAAGCGTAAACGGCTGATGCCATCCTTTGATGGCAAAGCTTCCGTTTCGCGATGAAATATAAGCCTATTTATACATGTAAACTTATAAATTCTTATATTTTCAGAAAATAAACATTATACCGAACACCAGCAGCACCGCACCGCCGCATGCTTCGCCGTAGCCGCCTAGCTTATGGCTGACTCTTCTTCCAAGCAGCAGTCCCATAATCGACATCAAGCTGCCAAAAAAACCGAACAGCAGCACCGTCAGCATCAAATCAGCTGCGAACATGCCGAGCGTAACGCCAACGGAAAAAGAATCAGCGCTGACGCCCAGCGCGAACAGCACCGTTCCCCAAATGGTGCGGTAATCAAAGGCTTGCACATCTTCTCCCCGCAAGGAGCTATAAATCATATGCCCGCCGAGCAGCACCAGCAGTACGCCAGCAGCCGCAGTCGCTACATGACCAAGCAAGCCGCTGACGAAGCTCCCAGCGTACATGCCCCCGAGCGGCATAATAATATGAAATATACCGATAATAGCACTTAATCTTATTATATGGAGCCAGCGAATGCCACGCAGCCCGATTCCAATTCCTAGCGAAAAAGCATCCATGCCAAGCGCAACCGCCATAAGCAGCAGTGTAATAAATTGCCCTCCAAGCATATGGCTACTCCACAAAATGATCTCCCCCCACGTCCGCAAACACTCTTAACCCAACATATGCGGCAATGGGGACAAACATACTATAGCTTGTTTAATCGGTCTTGGAGATATTCTTACCCTTGTAAAGCGCCAGGCAAACCGCAAAACTTGAGTCAAAAAATCGCATGACAGGCACGATCGGTATAACCGGCACGAGCTTAATTTTACTAGTGAAAAAATAGTTCGCCGGCTTAAGCTGGTCTTGTCTTATACCTGATGGGTGCGATGACCGGCTGCCTTGAGCAGCCGATTCATAAGTGCGGCTCCGATACCATCTGGCTCGCAGCCTTCTGCCCAAATTCGCTGAACGCCAGCAGCATCAAACTGCCGCAATGCTGCATACAGGCGGTGCGCAGCCTGCTCCAGCTGCTGCCCGCTCCCGTAGGTCAGCACGAGAGCGGAGCCGTCCTCCATAACAGCGGCCTGCTCATCGAATACAAGAACGCCTGCTTTCAGTCCGGCGTTCACGGCTTGCGACACCTGCTCCTGCATATAAGCAACACGCTTGGCGGCTGAGCTTCCTTGTACGACGCTTAGCTCGCCCTTCGGTGCATAATGCGTATATTTCATGCCTGGCGAACGTGGCGCAGATAGCTCCTCCACGGCCGACTCAGCTTCCGCAGGTGCGTCAATTTCCGCTTGCGGCGCCGCTTTGCACAGCTGCTCCACCGTTACGCCGCCTGGGCGCAAAATGCGAAGCGCCTGTTCGCCCGTCAGTTCAATGACGGTCGATTCAAGGCCGATGCCTGTAGCGCCGCCGTCGACAATGCCGCTGATCCGGCCGCTGAGGTCTTCAGCCACATGCTCGGCGAGCGTAGGGCTTGGCCTGCCCGAACGATTAGCGCTTGGCGCGGCAACCGGACAGCCCGCAGCTGCAAGGAGGCGCAGCGCCACCGGATGGGAAGGCATCCGAACGCCAACAGTGGATAAGCCAGCCGTTACAAGCGGCGACACCGCTCCCGGCTGAACGGGAAGCACAAGCGTAAGCGGTCCTGGCCACAGCTGCTCCATCAATTGCTTCGCAAGTGCCGAGTAAGGCAGCACCAGCTCATCAAGCTGCGAAATCGTTGCGATGTGAACAATAAGCGGATTATCGGAGGGGCGGCCTTTGGCCTGAAAAATCTGCGCCACCGCCTCCGAGCTGCGAGCATCGGCACCAAGCCCGTATACCGTCTCCGTCGGGAAAGCTACAAGCTCTCCACCGCGAAGCAGTTCTGCTGCTTCCGCGATAGACGCCTCCGCATATTCATCCGTCATGCGCCATACCTTCGTCGTAGTCATCTCTATCCTTCAATCCTTGCTCTGTTATAGTCATCCTTCTAGTCTGTATACTCCCGTAAGTATACCATACGCTTGGATAAAAACGGAGCCAGCAGCATAACCGCAGCCCGCGGATGCTCACTGGCCCAAATCTGGCTATTAGCTGTTGGATGCTAGGGTGTGTATGTAAATCTGAGCAGCTCTGCCACTCCTTGTTCAGAGCTTAATCGTGGCCAATCCCATCTGGCGATTCGAAGCCTGAGAACCGTGGGCCTGAGAACCGAAGCATGCGATTGCTACTGAGACCCCCTGTAGCTCTGTGACTCTTGTTGCTAAGACCATTGTTGCTAAGACCTCATAGCTTGGGAGCTTGAGAGTTCGGGAGTTCGGGAGCTCGGGTGCTCGGGTGCTTGAGAGCTCGGGTGCTCGGGTGCTTGAGAGCTCGGGTGCTCGGGTGCTTGAGAGCTCGGGTGCTCGGGTGCTTGAGAGCTCGGGTGCTCGGGTGCTTGAGAGCTCGGGGCGGGGCGCTCATTTCTTTTTTGAGGACTGAGATTCCGCTATTTTGGCTTTTCAATCCATTTCAAGCCATAAGCGGACAGGAAATCCGCTATCGTCCTCATTTTGTCGTCAAAATGGCTAGTGGCATCGCATTAGCTGCTCCTGTGCTCTTCTGTCAATAGAGTAGACACGCCCATTATGCTATTTTTTCGTAATAAAGCTGTTCGAAACGCAAGGGTGACATGTAGCCAAGCGTGCTGTTTGAACGTTTTCGGT
>NZ_JBXENV010000016.1:0-183151 GCF_059383755.1 Paenibacillus sp. JT22N15
TCTTCATTGTATCGTTGCCGTTGTTCTCCCACTCGCGGACACCTCTTCTTTTTCGTTACGTCTATTATTAGGCGTTCCTTAACGCTGTGTCCACTTTTTATTCTAGTTACACCCTGTCCGCGCAGCAGTCGAAAACATGAAAATTGCTGAAATAGCGGAATGTCAGTCCTTTAAAATGGAGAATATTCGAGCTGAGCTGACTGAGCGCACTAGTATGCTGCTCTTGTTCGCCCACCGTGTTTCTCACCCTAACTATACGCGAATAAAAATAGAGTTGGCAAATCGCTCATTCATACGAAATCGCCGCGCTCCTAATGATTAAGGGCGCGGCGATTGCTTAGTTAGGCCAGTATAGAGCGCGTGTTGCGCAGCACAGCTTTCATGAAAGGAGAATCTACAGGGACGCTGCCCATAATTTTAATTTTCCGTTTCTGCACGTCGAGACTTTTCATTTGATTGGTCAGGACAACTCCAGAGAAGGCAAGACCGCCAGGCAACGCGACTTCAAACGGATATTCTTTAATTTGGCTCGTAATGGGACACACAACTGCAAAGCCGGTTAGTTCGTTAAAATCAGCCTCGGACAACACAAGAGCTGGTATTCTCCCAGCCTGCTCATGACCAGCTTGGGGATCAAAATCCAGCCATATTAAATCGCCGCGCTGGGGGATAGGTATCGTCAAATGAGCTCGTCTCCTTCAATGCCAACATCGAATTCCTCATGCCGTGGGGAAGCGGGCTGGATTTTAGCAAGGAGTTGCTTTAAATGAGTGCGCAGCTCTTCATTCGTTTCTTGCTGTTGTTTCATAGGACGCAGCAGCAATTCATTTTCAGGAGTAATGACCAATTCGATTTCAGCGCCCTCCTCCAAATTCAGACGTTTAAGAAGCTGATTCGGAATCCGGACAGCACTGCTGTTTCCCCATTTACTAAGCGTTACAGTCGTCATTGGGCTCATATCCTCTCTCTTCTGGTCTTTCAAGTATACTTCACCCCTTTTATCATGTATATACTTAGGATATACATCTTCCGACAATCGGATACTCGATGACCGAAGGAAAGGCACCTAAATCCCATTATTATATCTCCTTGCTATAATAGTATAATGATTACTACTGAATAGGATACGAAACAGGGAAAGAGGGATTGGATGCTTATTATTTTTCAACTCGAAACGGTTCGTAGGCTTGGCTATCGACTTGAGGTGCAACAATGATCAAATCATTATATACACGCGTAGTCCTAATATTCCTAGTCTCCGTGATCGGGAGCACGATCATTGCTTTTTTAGCAGCCACTTGGCTATTTGAAGATCAATTGAACGAAAACTCGCAAATTCTTTTGCGTAATTTTGGACATGACATCGCCTCGATCTACGAGACCATTCCGTCGCGTGAAGCGGACGCGTTAGTTAGTAAAATGAAGCAGCTCAATTCCTATCATATTCGAATTTATGAAGCAACGGATCGATTCCAGTCTTTTGGAGCGCTGGGCGGACATAAGCCTGCTGCTATAATAACGGAGCAAGTAAAAAAGGTATTAGCTGGAGAAACGGTTCAAGGCAATAAGGAAGGTGTTACGGTTGCCTACATTGGATTTCCGTTGAACACAGATATGGGGACGAAAGCGATGTTTGTGGAGACGCTCTCCCCTCCGTCCACCTCATTTGTCATAAAATGGGGATTAACGATTGCAGCCTATTCGTTAATTACAGGAAGCTTGTTTGTTCTAATTGCCTCGATCTTCATCATAAGCCCGATTAACAAGCTGACAAAAGCGACCAGGCGGATAGCGGCTGGAGACTTCAACGTCAAGCTGAATATTAAGCAAACGGGTGAATTAGGCACTTTGGCTCGCAGCTTCGAAGAAATGATGCATGATCTGCAGCGGCTGGAGCAGATGCGCAGGGAATTCGTAACGAACGTATCGCATGAGGTACAGTCGCCGCTCACCTCGATATCCGGCTATGCGATAGCGCTCAAGCAAGAAGGCATCGGAGCTAGCGAGCGCAGCCGTTATCTCGATATTATTATTAATGAAGCCAAGCGGATGTCCAAGATGAGCGATAGTTTGCTCAAGCTAAGCATGCTCGAATCACAGTCACAGCAGTTGCAACTCGTAACGCTCAGACTTGATGAACAGATTAGGCGAGTCATCGTCGGGATTCAGCCGCAATGGTCGGCGCGGAACATCCATTTTGAGCTTAATTTGAAGCCAGCTATGCTAACGGCTGATCACGATCAGCTAAATCAGGTATGGATCAATATCATTGGCAATAGCATCAAATTTTCCAACGATGGCGGCATGATTACAGTCAGCATCGAGCAAGACATCAAACATTTGACCGTCCGAATATCAGACGAGGGCATTGGTATTTCACTAGAGGACCAGAAGCGTATATTCGAGCGTTTCTTTAAGGCAGATCGCTCTCACAGCCGAAAATATGAAGGCAGCGGTATGGGTCTGGCCATCGTTAAGCAGATTATTTCGCTTCATCAAGGCGATATTCGAGTGGAAAGCGAACCGGGTCTGGGAACGACCTTCATCATCACCTTGCCCGTCACAATGCTGGCTGAATAAGAGGCTTATCCATCATTATCTCATAGCGGTCCCCTCGCTTCTCCCCATGCCTGCGTCATCAGGTACAAGCCTCCTGCCTATGATGACGCAGGTTTTTTTGCGTGTTCATATTCCGTTCATCCTGCCGGCATATAGAGTACATTTTCATCGTGTAAGCTTTCCCTATCGGCCCTTAAGGGCGCCCAGTAGAGAGATGACGATAGGAGAAGATGCAAGTGGAAATACGAGAGGTAAACAAGATGGAGCTGGATACAACAACAAATAAAAAGCCAGCCAGCAGTTTGAAAAAATGGCTTCGCAGGTTGCTTAAAGTAATAGCGGCCATAGGAATAGCAATCGTCGTTTTTATAGCCGTCGTTTTTTTCGTGAATTTGTTCAGCAGCAAATCAGAGCAAGCGAAATTATTGCCTTATGGCCAGTCGGTAGCTGTAGATGGGAAATATATGAATGTATCGACCCATGGACAAGGAGAAGAAACGATCGTGCTCCTGCCAGGTTATGGCACAGCAGCGCCAGCACTTGATTTTAAGCCGCTAATCGAACAACTGTCACCGTATTACAAAGTCGTCGTAGTTGAGCCATTTGGTTATGGATTAAGCGATCTGACCGACAAAGAACGAAGCACAGAAAATATAGTAAGTGAAATTCATGAAGCGCTGCAAAGTCTCCATATTGACCGTTACATTTTAATGGGCCACTCCATTTCAGGATTATACAGCTTAGATTATGTGAACAAATATCCAAGCGAAGTGAGCGCATTTGTCGGACTCGACAGCAGTGTCCCAACGCTCAAAGAGCAGAAGATAGGATCTTCCATATTAAAGACGCTTAGCCTGCTCAGAGAATCAGGTTTCGCCAGATTGCAATTGAAATTAGGCGATGACCCTTATGCTGAATTGCCATATGATGATCAAACCAAAGAGCAACTGAAAATCATGATTCGCAAAAACATTTATAATTCCAGTCAATTAAATGAAGCCGGAAGTATGTATGCTAATTTTGAAGCAGCAGAACAATTAACCTTCCCAAAAGCTCTTCCCGTTATTTTCTTTATCCAAGCCAATCATCCAGTAACGGATAGATGGATACCCGAGCATGAGAAGCAAATCAAGGATTCTGTTCATGGGAAAATAGTGTTATTTGAAGCAGACCACTATTTATATCGTACTCATTCGGCAGAAATCGTTGAAAACCTCAGGATGTTTATGGATCAAATAAAACAAGACAAATAGACGATTTTTGCGTCTTATGTTACAATCTGCTGCGAATTGTCCTGTTTTGCGCCGGGGCGCTGCACGATTTTCACCGAACGGCTTTGCACGAGTAAAATATAGCCAACATCAAAAAGGAAAATAAGGACATACATGAACATCAGCAGCAGGGAATCCGGGTAGAGCTTGTAGCTGAGCACGGAGGCGCATAGGGTGCCGAGCATTTTCGCCCAGGCAATAAAACGGGACTGCCCTAGCAAGTCCTTCTGGAACAGCATTTGAATAAACAATATGGACATCATCAAATTGATGCCAAAGGCGGTATATTTGCCCTCCGGGTCATGGAATTCGACCGAGACGCCATAATGCAGCAAGAAGGCGGTAGCGAGCAGAGAGCCTACGATGACGGCAATTTTTTTCGGTGAATAGTCATTGCGGGTGTAATACAAAAATTGCAGCAAAATGATAATGTCGAGCGCGAACCAGACGATTGTAATGATTTGCTGAAGCGGGTTGAAGGGAATGAGAAAGCCAAACAGCAGCTCCCACGTCAGGTTGGCACAGAGCGCAGCCAAAGGCATGCCGCACGTCCTGTCCTTAAAGCCTTGATAAATAATAAGCAGATAGGTGATTGTCCAAAAAAACGCCATTCCGAGCAGCAGCAGCAGGTCCATCAAGCCTTATCGCATCCTTTCCAAAAACGGTTGTTATAAAAACGTATGTTGGCGGCTGCTCGTCTATGTCTTATGTTAAAATAGAAGACAACGAAGCTGGCCGGGTGCCGCTGGGCACATATACAGCCAGAGCAAGGAAAGAAGGAAGAGCGTATGGCAATTTATGAAATTGAAGAGGATGAGTGGCTGCGTCTGGCGCGAATCGGCAATGGGAAGGATGCGCTGCTGTTCTCCAGCCCTTTCTGCGGAACGTGCAAGGTAGCCGAGCGGATGCTGGACATCGTTCAGGCAGCGGAAGTGCCGACGACGATGTATAAAATTAACATCAATTACGCGCCCAAGCTGCGCGAGGCTTGGAAAATTACGAGCGTTCCCTGCCTAGTGCTGGTGAAGGACGGCGAGCCCCAGCGGTTCGAATACGCGATGCGCTCTGTCGATTATCTTTACAAGCTGCTGAAAGAGGATGAGTAGCTATATATACTTTATAAAAATGGCACATCGGAGCATGCTCCGATGTGCCGTTTTTTGAATATAGGAAAGGATATGATTTTCTCGTAATGATACGCGCTGTGCCGCCAAAGGACGGCGACAGCCGTTTCATCTTGTTTTTTTACCTGAAAAAAGCAGACATCGACCTGAAATAAACAACGGTAGGAAAAAATCCAGCTCTCCATTACGATGAAGGAGAATAAGGCGGGTATACTAGAATTATTTAGAAGGTGCTTTGCAGGGAGGATGGGGAAAATGCTGAAAGCGGTTGTATTTGATGACGAATATATTGTCCGCCAAGGGCTGAGCCAAATGATCGACTGGCAGCGTTATGGCGTCGAGCTGGTAGGAACGGCGGGAGACGGCTTATCGGCACTAGAGATGTTTCGCGAACAGCGGCCGGACATTGTGCTGACGGATATTCGGATGCCGGGCATGGACGGACTGAGGCTCATTGAGACGGTGGCAGGCGAAGCAGGGGATACGATGTTTATTGTGTTCAGCGGCTTTAATGAATTTGAATATGTGATGCGGGCGATTGGGCTTGGCGTTGTTGATTATTTGGAGAAGCCGGTTACGGTAGAGAAAATAGATGAAGTGATGCGCAAAGCAATCGAGCGAATTGAGAAGCAGCAAGCATTCAGCTCCATGAAATCCAAATGGGAGGCGTCGAAGCAGGAGCTGCTGGAGAAAGCGACGCTGAACTTGCTGTTAGCGGGCGATAGTGCGCTAGGCAAATGGAAGGAAAGCTATGGCCCGGAGTGGGAAGCGATTGCGGGCATTACGGTGCTCGCTTTTTCCTCGGAATGTGTAGAGCTGCCAGAAAGTGCCGCTTATCAAATCGTTGAGGTGACGAATGGGGCAGACCGGCTGTCGGCGGTGCTTCATTTCAAGCTGCCCGCAGACGAGCTGTGGGAGCAGCTTATGCTGCAGGGCGGAGACTGTGAGCTGTTCGCAGCAGGAGGAACCTATGCAACGCTAGCAGAAGCGCCAAAAAGCTGCAAGGAAGCGCTGCGGGCGCTGCGCTACGGCCGGTTTTTGGAGGAAAGCGGCTTGATCCGCATTGAGGAAATGGAAGGCAGCGATGAGCTGGCAGACCATTTGACGAAGCATGAGGAGTCGGTCATTTTCTCCTTGCGCACGGGGGACAAGAAGGGGCTGCTGGCTGCGTTGGACGAATTCGAGGTGTCGGTTGGGGAGCAGAAGCTGGACCCGGAGCAGGCGGAGCGCGAAATTTTACAGCTCGTTTATGTGGGCCTTGAGGTGCTGAAGGAGACGGGGCGGGACATTCGCTCTCTCGGCAAGGTCGCGCATCAGGAGCTTGGCGTCATGCATACGCGCGAGGAAATGTTCCGCTGGCTCAGGGGCAAGGTGGAGGCGATGCTGACGGCCGTTACCGAAGCTAGGCGCTCCGCGAAGCATGCGGCGGTCGAGAAGGCGCTTGCCTATATGGAGGCTCGCTTTGGGCAGGACATTTCCTTGCAGGAGCTGGCGGAGCATGTTGGCCTGAATGCGACGTATTTCAGCCTGCTTTTCAAAGAAGAGATGGGCATCTCCTATATTAAGCATTTGACTCACGAACGGATGGAGCGTGCAAAGGTGATGCTGCGAGAAGGGATGCTCGTCGGGGAAGTCAGCGAGAAGGTCGGTTATCTCAACTACAGGCATTTTACGGAAACGTTCAAAAAGCTCATAGGCATGACGCCTAAGCATTACCGGGAAGCCTACTCGATCGAGCGTAAGGAAGATGGCCATGCCTAAAAAACGGCTAGTAGAATGGCTGCGGTTCAAAAAAATCCGAAGCCGGTTTTTGGCGGCAATGATTCTGCTCATCGTGCCTTCGATTATGCTGCTCGGCTACATTTCCTTCAATATTACGAAGGACACGCTGACGGATATGAATGAAAAAACGAATTTGGACCATTTGCGTACGTCCAGCGAGGTGGCCGACCTATTATTTCGAAATATTAACAATTTTCATCTATCTATTGTTGTCAACGATGCCATTCGGCAGAGCCTGCGCAGCAGCGGAGAAAATCCGGGCAGCCAGCCCGATACGGTGAACAGCACAACCTCCTCGCGGCTCAAAGGCTTAATCAGCAGCAGCTTTGCTGATACGCGTTATGTAACCTCGGTCTGTCTGCTTGATCTAAAGCTTCACACCTACTGCTTTGGCCGCTCCGATGATGCGGGCGTGTATGAAGGAAGCGATAAAATAGCCAAGATTACAAGCTCGGACTGGTACAAGAGAGCGTATGAGAGCAAGGGAAAGGTTGTTTATTATCCGTCAGATATTTTTGACGATACGAATAAGTCCTTTTCTACCGTGAAGCTGTTTCGCGATGCGGAGGACCCGAGCGGCCAGCCGATCGGCATTCTCGTCGTCAATGTAT
Source organism: Paenibacillus sp. JT22N15 (assembly GCF_059383755.1). NCBI lineage: Bacteria > Bacillati > Bacillota > Bacilli > Caryophanales > Paenibacillaceae > Paenibacillus > Paenibacillus sp. JT22N15. Next base: position 7,348 of record NZ_JBXENV010000016.1, read on the forward strand.
CCAAGACGATTTTTGATAAAGTGTTCGGGGGCAGCAAGGAGAACGGCTCCTTCATGGTGCTCAGCGAGGGGACTGGCTCGACAAAAGCAGTATACAGCCATAATGATACTGTTCCGCTTGCTGGCGGGACCATCTCGGAAACGCTGGACCACTTGAAGGATGAAGGCTTTCTGGTCAATCCTTATTATAATCAGACGACAAGCTGGACGCTGGTCCATCTCGTCGAATCGAAGGAGCTGCTAAAGCATACCCAATACATTGGCCTGGCGACGACGCTTATTGCCGCGGCTTTCGCGGTGACAGCGCTGATCCTATCCTTTTTTATATCGGGAACCATCACAAGGCCGCTGCTGCGGCTGAAAAAAATGATGAACGACTGGACGCTTGGCAAGCGCGATTTTCCGGCGGAATTTGCCCAGGATGAGGTCGGTGTCATCGGTGAAACGTTCAAGCGCATTGCCCGCGAAAATGAGGAGCTGAATGCGCGGCTCATCAACTCGGAGCTGAAGGAGCGGGAGGCGGAGCTTAGGGCGCTGCAATCGCAAATTAAGCCGCATTTTTTGTATAACACGCTGGATTCGATCTATTGGATGGCGATTTTGCAAAATAATAAAGAGGTCGCCCAAATGGCGGTATCTCTCTCCGAAAGCTTCAAGCTCAGCTTGAACAAGGGCAAGGAGACGATTCTCGTATACAACGAATTGAAGCATATCGAGCATTATTTGAACATCCAAAACATTCGGTTCAACAACCGCTTCCACTATATCGAGGAGGTGGAGGAGACGATCAAGGGGCTGGAGATCATGAAGCTGCTGCTGCAGCCGCTGGTCGAAAACGCCATTTACCATGGTTTGGAGCCGAAGGTCGGAAAAGGAACGATCCGTTTGACGGGTGGAACTGACGGGCCGTATTTGATTTTCACGGTCGAGGATGACGGGGTGGGGATGGCGGATATGGCCCAGACAGAGCAGGGCTACGGCATGCGCAACGTTAAGGAACGGCTGTCGCTGTCTTATGGGGAAGGCAGCTCGCTGACTGTCTGGAGCCGAGAAGGAGAGGGCACCCGTGTGACCCTGCGCTTCAACCCATCGAACCTACCTAAAAAAAACCGACACTCACCTGAAAAATGAAGCGCTTTCATAAAGGTCGTTTCCTCTCTACAATAAGGGTATAGAAAGCTACTTATACAGCATCAGCGACAACGAACGAGGGGGAACGAAACATGAAGAACATGAAGCTTAAATCGCTCGCAATGACAGCAACCGCACTTGTGCTTACCGGAACGCTAGCGGCATGTGGCGGAAGCAATTCGGGCGGCAATACCGGTACGGATACGGCGGCGGGCGGCACAGGCGGCAATACAGAGAAGAAGGTAACGCTCTCGCTGCTGGTTGATAATACGCAGGATTCGGTCAATTTGGCGAATGCTTATGTCGACGCTTTCCAGAAGAAATATCCGAACATTACAGTTGAGATGGAAACAAGGCCGGGCGGCGGCGAAGGCGACAATATTGTAAAGACTCGTCTGGCGACAGGCGATATGACGGATGTATTCTTTTATAACTCGGGCTCCTTGATGCAGGCATTGTCTCCAGAGAAAAACATGCTGGACCTGACGAATGAAGCATTCCAGTCGGGCGTCGTGGACTCCTTCAAGCAGACGGTTTCCTTCAATGGAAAAGTGTATGGCGTGCCGACATCTTCCACGATTGCTGGAGGCTGGTTCTATAATAAGAAAATTTATGCTGACCTTGGACTGAAGGTGCCTATTACTTGGGATGAGCTGATTGCCAATAACGAGAAAATTAAAGCGGCAGGTATTTCCCCGGTTATAGGCTCCTACAAGGACTCGTGGACCTCGCAGCTCGTTGTGCTGGCCGATTATTACAATGTACAGGCACAGGTACCGTCATTTGCGGAAGATTTTACCGCTCATAAGGCAACTTTCGCAGGCACGCCTGCAGCGTTGAGAGGCTTCGAGAAGCTGCAGGAGCTGTATGATAAAGGCTTTATGAACAAGGATATGCTGGCGACAACCTATGATGCAGGCCTCAAAATGCTTGCCGATGGCAAGGGCGCACATTATCCAATGCTATCGTTCGCATCACCATCGCTTGTGCAGAACTTCCCGGATGAAATCGAAAATATCGGCTTTTTCGCCCAGCCTGGCGACGATGCCTCGAAAAACGGTTTGAGCATCTGGATGCCAGGGGCGAGTTACATTTATAAGGAAACTAAAAATGTAGAGGCAGCCAAGCAATTTGTGGCCTTCATCGCTTCTGTAGAAGGGACACAGGTTGCGGCAGCTGTCTCGAAGCCAACCGGCCCGTATCTGATCAAGGATGCGACGATTCCGGACGATGTGCCTACGCTGGTGAAAGACATGCTGCCGTATTTCGAATCGGGCAAAACGGCGCCAGCGCTGGAGTTCGTTTCCCCAGTTAAAGGACCAAGCCTGGAGCAAATTACCGTCGAGGTTGGCGCAGGCATTAAGAAGGCAGCGGAAGGCGCGGCTGCTTACGATAAAGATGTGGAGAAGCAAGCGAAACAGCTTGGACTGGCGGGCTGGTAATTTTCAACTTAAGTAGTAGTAAAAAATAGATAGATAAGCTCGGCCCTGCTTGCAGGGCCGCTTTACTTCAAAATATACGCTTGACTGTGTAGGAGTGATAACGATGAACAATATATTTAAACGAACCTACTCCTATTGGTTCCTGCTGCCAGCAGCCATTATTTATTTTATTATTTTCATCCTGCCGACGATTATGTCCTTCTTCTTCAGTATGACGAGATGGACGCTGTCGGATTGGGAGTTTATCGGGTTTGAAAATTTTATTACATTTTTTCAGGAGCAGTCCTTAAGCATTGGTTTTAAAAATACACTGATCTATGCGGTCGTTACTTGTACGCTCAAGGTTGCACTGGGACTGCTGCTAGGCGTATTGCTAACCTCGAAAATTCGGACCAAAAGCTACTTGCGGTCTGTCATATTTTTCCCTACCTTGGTGAGCACGATTGCTGTCGGTATTGCCTTCAGCATGATGATGCACCCGACGCAAGGCGTCATTAATACAGCGCTTGCCGCCATCGGCATTGAAGGTCCGGATTGGCTCGGTGATACGAGAATCGCGCTGCTGTCGGTCGCCATGGTCGATGTGTGGAAAGGCTTAGGCTTCGCGACTGTCATTTACATTGCCGGGATTTTGTCGATCCCCGCGGAATATTATGAAGCCTTGCAAATCGACGGCGGCAACAACTGGCATAAGTTCTGGAACATTATTGTGCCGCTGAGCCGTCCAGCTACGAACTCCGTTATTATTTTGGCCTTCATCGGCGGTCTGCGCTCCTTCGATCTGGTATGGGCGATGACCAAGGGCGGCCCGGGCTTCACGACCGACTTGATTGCGTCGATCATTTACAAGCAATATCAAGGCGGCTTCTATGGCCTCGCTACTGCGGGCAATGTGATTTTGTTCCTCGTTGTGACAGCGCTTGCCTTCCCGCTCTATACGTATTTGAACCGCAAGGAGGTAGACCTGTGAGAAAGATCAGACAATGGGGCTTTGAGATTGGTGCCGTCTTGTTTACGATTGTCGTGTTCTGGATTCCGTTCTACTTCATACTGGTCAATTCGGGCAAGGACGCGAAAGAGTCTTCGCTGCTCACGATGTCATGGGCCTCCAATAGCCAATATTGGGAAAATATTAAAACCGTCGTTGTGGCCCGCGATTTTATGCTGATTCGCGCCTTCATCAACAGTACGGTGCTGACGGTGGCCTCCATCGCTATTTTGATCGTACTGTGCGCCATGGCAGGCTATGTGCTGCAGCGCCGGACAGGAAAGCTGTCGCCACTGTTCAACTTCTTGATTCTTGCCGGGCTTATCATTCCGCCGGCCATCGTGCCGACGATCTGGGTCATGGACGGGATTGGCCTGTTCAAAACGCTGATCGGTCTTATATTGATCGAAGTCGCGCTGGGCTTTCCATTCGCAGTTCTGCTTTATAAAGGCTTCATGAGCGGCATTCCGCGTGAAGTGGATGAGGCGGCCGTTATTGACGGCGCTGGCGGCCTTCGGCTGTTCTTTGGTATTATTTTGCCGCTGCTCCAGCCTGTAACGGCAACGGTAGTCGTATTGTCCTCGGTTACCATCTTCAATGATTTCACGAACCCGCTTTATTTTCTGCCGGGCTCGGACAATGTCACGGTGCAGCTGACGCTCTATAACTTCCAGAGCCAGTATGTGACGCAATACAATCTGCTGTTCACGAACATATTGCTGATTACGATTCCGCCGCTGCTGCTGTTTATTATTTTTAACAAGCGTATTGTAGCGGGCATGACAGCTGGTTCGGTTAAAGGTTAGTGTCTCATTCATAAATCCAGTAAAAAGGGGATAGCTACATGTTAAATGTTCATTCCGCAAGCTGTGAATATAGAGGTGCTCTGCTTGGCACAGACCTCACAAAGCCGCGATTCAGCTGGATGCTGGAAGCAGCAGAACGCAGAGGAGTCCGCCAGGCCGCTTATCAGCTGCAAGTAGCCGAGGCATCAAGCGGCTTTGAGACAAGCCTTTGGGATACGGGGCGGATCGAACAGGAGCAATCGCTTCATATTGTATATGGCGGTCCTGCGCTTGCAGCCCGTACTGCTTATCGCTTCCGGGTTAGAGTATGGGATACGGCAGGAGAAGAGTCGCCTTGGAGCGAGGAGGGCACCTTCGAGCTGGCCCTTGCTGGCGGGGCAGACTGGCAGGCGAAATGGATTACACCGGATACGTCTTCTATTGCTGCAGATGCGGCCCCAGCCTATTTGCTGCGCCACACCTTTCAGGTGAAAGCGGGGGGCATTTCGTCCGCCCGAGTGTATGCGACCGCGCTTGGCGTGTATGAGCTGTACCTGAACGGCGGCAAGGTGTCGGATGATTTGCTCGCTCCAGGCTGGACCAGCTATCACAGCCGTGTGCAATATCAGACCTATGATGTGACGGCGGAGCTGAAAGAAGGCGCAAATGGCATTGGCTTTATGCTGGGCGACGGCTGGTACCGCGGCGGACTGGGCTTTGATGACAAAAATTATATGTACGGCGACAATCGTGCCGCGCTGCTGGAGCTGCATATCCGTTATGCGGATGGCACGGAAGAGGTCGTAGCGACGGACAGCTCGTGGCAGGCGGCGCTTGGCGCGATTCAATACGCGAATATCTATCACGGTGAAACGTATGATGCGCGCTTGGAAATCGAGGGCTGGAGCGAAGCAGATGGTGGAGTGAACGGATCGGAAGCTCATAGCGATGATAAGCAGGCAGCTGGCGGATGGTCGGGTGTGCAAGTGCTGGATCTGCCATACAGTCAGCTAGTAGCACAAGAAAACTGGCCGACGAACGTCACCGAAATCATCAAGCCGATCTCCTCGTTTATTACCCCGGCAGGCGATCATGTGCTGGATCTGGGACAAAATATCGTTGGACGCATGAGATTTACCGTTGAAGCGCCGGAAGGAACACAAATCGTTCTGCGCCATGCAGAGGTACTGGACAAGGACGGCAACATATATTTTGGCAACCTGCGTCCTGCGAAACAGACGCTGACCTATATCGCGAAAGGCGACGGCATAGAAAGCTATGCGCCCCATTTCACCTTTATGGGCTTCCGCTATGTGCTGGTGCAGGGCTTCCCCGGGCAGGAAGCAGGCGCTGCGTTGCCGGCAGATGCATTCCAAGGCGAGGTTATGCACTCCGATATGCCTTCAACTGGTGAATTCGAATGCTCAGACGAGCGAATCAACAAGCTCCAGCAAAATATACGCTGGGGACAGCGCGGCAACTTCCTCGACGTGCCGACGGATTGCCCGCAGCGCGATGAGCGGCTGGGCTGGACGGGCGACGCGCAAGTATTTATTAGCACGGCCTTGTTCAACTTCCAAGGTGCACCGTTTTTTGCAAAATGGCTGCATGACCTGAAGGCGGAGCAGCATGAGGATGGCGGCATTCCTTTCGTTATTCCCGATATTGTTGGCGGAGCCAATTCGGCGGCATGGGGAGACGCTGCGGTTATTTGCCCATGGACGGTTTATCAATATTATGGCGATGAGCGGCTGCTCTCCGAGCAGTATGAAAGCATGAAGCAATGGGTGGAGTACATTCGGGCACAGGGCAGCGAAGAGTATTTGTGGAATAGCGGCTTTCATTTCGGGGATTGGCTTGCGCTCGATGCGAAGGAGAACAGCTATATTGGCGCGACGCCAACGGCATTGATTGCAACAGCCTATTATGCCTACTCCACGCGCATTGTTCGCGATGCAGCGAAGGTGCTCGGCCATGACGAGGACGCCGAGCGCTATGACGAGCTGCACACCCGCGTAATTTCCGCGTTCCGCGACGAGTTTATGACCAAGAGGGGACGGATCGCTTCGCCGACGCAAACCGCGCATATTTTGGCGCTTATGTTCGACCTGGTGGATGAAAGCGTGAAGGATCGGGTAGCGGAGGATCTAAACAACCTCATCGTCGAAAATGACTACCACCTGACGACCGGCTTTGTGGGCACGCCGTACTTATGTTTTGCCCTGTCGAACAGCGGCTATCATACGACGGCGGTTCGCCTGCTGCTGCAAGAGAGCTATCCGGGCTGGCTGTATTCGGTATCGAAAGGCGCAACGACGATTTGGGAGCATTGGGACAGCATTAAGCCGGACGGCTCGTTCTGGAGCGACGACATGAACTCGTTCAACCATTATTCCTATGGGGCGATCGGCGATTGGATGTACCGCAAGGTGGCTGGGCTAGACATGGACCCTTCGCAGCCTGCCTTCAAGCATATTCGAATCGAGCCGTTGTTAGGATCGACCATGCTGACTTATGCTAAAGCCTCCTACGACTCCGTATACGGACGGATCGAGTCGGGCTGGCGTGTAGAAGGCAGCCGTATTGAGCTTCAAGTTGTCATTCCAGCGAATACGACAGCAGATATTATTTTGCGGGGAGCGACGCTCGCTGGCACGACAGAAGGCGGGACTTCGCTTGAAAATAAAGCGGGCATCGCATCGGTGGAGGAAACCGCAGCTGGCTTGATCATCCGTGCCGGCTCGGGTACGTACCAGTTTGCCTATGAGAGTGAAGGCCTGTTCCGCTCGCAGTACAGTGCCAAGACGAAGATGAGTGAAATATGGATGGATGAGCGGGCGATTGCCATTGTGAGCCGGCATATGCCAAATCTGTTCAGCGGCGCACAGGCAAACATTGCTAAGCCGTTCTCTCTTCAGCAAATCTGCGACAATGGCATGTTCCGTATTTCCAAGGAGACGATTGACCAGGTGCTTGAGGAGCTTGCAGCGCTGTAGGTGTTGGAAGTAAGGGCATAGCCAGACAATGGGGCGTGTAAAAAGGGCATGTAAATAGGGCGTGAAAATAGAAGGAAACCGCACGGCTGCTGCCATGCGGTTTTTTCTATGCAGATAGCGATAGCGGCTGCTGCAAGCCGCATATAACCCTGAAACGAACGTTATTCGACTCCCGTGCCCAGCATCGTACGGATTGTCATTTGCTTTAATCCATGAATGTAGTCCTGCTGCCAATCTCGAATGATAAGTGCGGGTAAATGAGCCTCTGGCACATAAATAGCGCTGCGGCTTCTTACCTCCTCCAGCTCCTGCTCAGACAGATTGATGCTGCAAAAAATAAAAATATCCGGGTTCAGCGTTGCCGTGAAAATCGCAACCAAGCGGCTCATGGCATCAATCAGCTTGGCATCATCGCGTTTTTCGTTGGAACGATCGGTAAGCTCTTGAATGACCTCGCCAAAGTTCTGCTGCCCAAGGGGCAAATAAAAAACCTCGCCAGCAAAAAAGGTGTTCCCTCTGACGAGCTTTCCATTGACCATAATGCCAGCACCGGGGCCATTCATGCCGAAATACAGATAAACAAGCGATAAACTTTTGTTGTTATCCAGTTGGTCATGATAGCCGAGTACCGTGGCGTTCATATCATTTTCAATCTGGACCTGAAGCGGATAGCGGCTCTCGTAAGCGGCCTTCAAATCATAGCCGTTAAATTTCTCGTAGCTGGGAATATGAAAAACCTGGCCGTTCGTCACGCTCGCAGGAACGCCGAAGGTTAATGCGCGAATGAGCGGATATCGCTCCAAATAAACCTTCATTTGACGGTCCAGCGCTTCCGGCCCTTCATCCAAAACACCGGGCAGCCTGTCTTGCAGAAGGACCTCTCCGACATAATTCAGCAAGGTATAAATGGTGCAGTCCTTTTCCAAATACACAGCTAAGCCCGACATATGCGCTGCATTCAGCATATAAATTTGCGGCCTTCGGCCTCCGCTGGATTCCCGCAGCCCCGACAGCAAAACCTCGCCATCCGCCTTCATTTCCTCAATCGCTTTGCTCACGGTCGGGAAGGTCAGCCCTGTTATTTGAGCGATTTCGACCTTGGTCGACTCCTGCTCATAATAGAGCGCGCTGCGAATTTGCTGCCGGATCATTTCGCCCATTAATTTAGGATTCACAAATGGAAGCTTTATTTTTTCCACCCTCCTGACGGTTATAAAATGTGAGACCTACTTGGTCTTTGCCTGATCCTTCTCGCCAAGAGGTCTCGCGGCATGAGACGTCAGCCCTGCGAATACAATGCCGACAAGGACGACGATTAAGGCCATTCGCAAGCCAATTGAGTTGCCAATCATGCCAAGCAGCGGCGGCCCAACAAGGAAAGCCAAATATCCGGCTGTTGCTACAGCTCCGACCCGTGCAGCTACACCATGCGGATTGTCGCCAGCGGCGGACAAAGCGACAGGGAAGCCGAAGGCTGCGCCAAAGCCCCACAATACAACGCCGATAGAAGCGATGATGTAATTGTGACCCAAGATCACGATGAGCAGGCCGGCAATAGCGGATACAGCAGACGCTCGCAGCACAGCTACTCGGCCGAATTTATCGAGCAGCATGCCGCCAGTTGCCCGAACGATCGTCATTGCTGCTACAAATATGCCATAGACGAACGAACCTGTTGAAGCAGAAGTATCATAGCCATCGACCATAATTAAAGGAAGCCAGTCATTGGCTGAGCCTTCGGCGAAGGTCATACCCAAAATAATAATGCCGAGCAGTAAGGTGCGCGGCTCTTTCCAGATGGCAAGGCGCTCTTTAGTCGTTAGCGTAGGAGCATTCTTGTCTGTTTTACTTTCTTGTCCTGTTCCTTTAGGCACGAATCGGGACAAATAGACGATGAGCACAACTAATAAAATAAGAACAATACCCAAATGCATGATGACGGACACATGAGACTTCGTTGCTAACCAGCCCGCGACAGCGCCGATAAAGGTTCCTAAGCTGAAGGCAGCATGAAAGCCGGTCAGCAAAGACTTTTTCATTGCGCGCTCCAGCATGGTGCCCTCAACATTCATTGCCACATCACAAATGCCAAAGCCAAATCCGAAGATTGCTAACCCCACGAACACAACAGGAGCATAGGTGAAAAAGGAGCTGCCAAGAGCAATGATTGCGAGGCCTCCTGCAGCAATGAGCATCCCGTTCATCATGACGAAACGTCCGCCCTTGCTGGCAATAAAATGCCCTGCCCCAAGCAGGCCGAGGATTGAGCCAACAGACAGCCCGAAAATAATCCAGCCCATCTGGCCAGTCGAAGCGCCGAGTGTATCGCGAATGGCGGGCGTACGGGAGATCCAGGATGCCGTGGCAAAGCCGCATAAAGTGAAAATCACATAGATGGCATTACGCCATAATTCAATCTGTCTTGCGCTTAATTGTTCATTCATTAGAAGCTCCCCTTACTCGCTATCATACTTTTTAAAGATGTTTAATAACTAAGCAAGCTTATCATAACGTATCGCAGCCGTATTAAAAAGCTGTCTTTTTGCGAAAATCATATGGGATTGTGGGTTTTGCATAATAATGTCTTGTTTAGCTGTGGTTCTGACACTGAGCTAATATTTTATTGAAACCGGCTCTTTTAAATTTAAGGTTTTCCATGCAAACTGTCTTCATTTTGATTGCTGCAAGACCGATTTAACTTAATTGCCTTATATAAACGAAAATACTTATTTAATATAATTAACTCACAATAGTAAAGTCGAAAGGCTTTAACTATTCGAAAGGATGAAGACTGTTGAATAAGATGGATTCAAGCAAAGTTAGCCCAGAATTTCTACCCGGCCGAATGGATGAGGTAATTGATCAGACGATTGCTGACAAGCGTTTGGTCGGTGCTGTCATTAAAGTGGCGATAGATGGAAAAATGGTGTACAGCCGCGCTGCTGGCTTTGCCGACCGCGAGATGGACCGGCCCATGCAAGAAGATGCTTTGTTCCGCCTCGCTTCCGTTTCTAAACCTATCGTTTCAACGGCCGCCCTAGTGCTGGTGGGGCAAGGTCGCCTGCAGTTGGATGACCGCGTTGATCGTTGGCTTCCCGAGTTCCGGCCGCGTTTACAAAGCGGAGAGATAGCTGCTTTGACGATTCGACATTTGATGACGCATACCGCAGGTCTGACTTACCGCTTCTTTCAAGAAGAAAATGGTCCCTATCAACAAGCCGGGATATCAGATGGCATGGATCAGTCGGGTATTACGTTGGAAGAAAATCTGCAGCGTATTGCCTCTGTTCCGCTACTCTATACGCCAGGTACCGAGTGGAAATATTCCATCGCGACAGATGTGCTCGGAGCAGTCATTGCAAAGGTAACGGAAACAACGCTCAGCGAGGCCGTGCATTCCCTAGTGACAAAGCCGATTGGCATGAGCGACACCGATTTTATTGCAGTGGACCCAGATCGGTTGGCTAAAGCTTATACCAATGATCATCCAGAGCCGAGGCCGATACTGGATTTTGACAAAATCGGCTTTTTGGAAGGCACAGCAGGCTTTCGCCTTGCTCCAGGCCGTGCATTTGACGGTACAGCCTACCCTTCGGGAGGAGCCGGCATGGTCGGCAGCACCGGGGATTTTATGCAGCTGCTGGAAACCTTGCGTAAAGGAGGAGCGCCCCTGCTGCCGGAGGCTCTAGTTCGTGAGCTGACTACCAACCAGATTGGGGATTTGCCAATGGCTTATTGGCCAGGGCGAGGTTTCGGATTAGGCATCACGCTGCTGAGGGATCCCATTGCGGCAAATACACCGGAATCACCGGGCACATGGCGTATGGGCGGCACCTACGGACATTCTTGGTTCGTCGATCCAGAGCAGCGGCTCAGCGTCGTGGCGTTTACCAATACTGCACTGGAAGGCATGTCGGGCCAGTTTACAGTCGACCTTTGTGAAGCTGTGTATGACAGTATCAAAAAATAGCCATTCAAAGAAAGCTAGGTTAGGCGCGATTCTGGGAAATTAAAAGGAGTAAAGCAGCCCCATTGAGGCTGCTTTACTCCTTTTTGGCGGACTGGCGTTCCGCTATTCTGGCTTTTGCTTCGATTTCAGGCCGTAAGCGGACAGGAAAGCCGTTATGGCTCTCGTTATCCCGTCCCAATGGCCGTTTACCGCGCATTAGCGTCTCCTGAGTCCGCAGACTATGGCTTAACCCGTGATTCGGTGAAAATAGCGGCTGCTGAGTCCGCCAAGTCGAGGCGTTGTGCAGAAAGTAAAACCTTCGCCATGCAGCGACGTTAAAGCAGCTAGGCTGCTAATTAAATTTCATTTTTGGAAATACCATTCAAGCTTGGGGCAAAATCGGCAGCTTTGTTGCTAGTCAACGTCTGAGCTTCTTCCGTTAAGTGATCGTCGTTTTGTTGATTGTTTTTCTTATCTGCACGATTATTAGAGCGGTCCATTTTGGGATCGGCGCTATTTTTGGGCATGATATTCACCTCCATCTTTTCAAAGTGTAGTATGAGAAGTTGGATTGAATTTTATCCCAGCCCAAGTGGAACTTGAAGCATACACCGCTGCATTTTCCGCCATTTACTGAAGAAAGGCTTTAGCCAGCAATTGATACGCGTGGTGACTTGCATGTTTATCCGTAGAAGAAGCGCACTATTTTACGTTCCCCATTAGGAAACTCCATTTGCTTCTTCGAGAGAACGAATGAGAAGACTATGATCGATCGGTGAAGACATGACAATCAGTATGGTATAGGTTCCATATTTATCGCACTGATTGCCAAACTCTTCTAGCGTACGTGTGGAGTCCGTCACTACTTTTAATAAATAACTATGTTCTCCGCTTATGCGGTGGCACTCGGCAACATGGGGAGATGCATGGATAAAATCAAGAAACGCCAAGCAGTCCTTAGTCCGAAATAACATATAGGCTGCCGTATGCTTCCCAATTTTTTCGGGAGAAATGACGGTGCGGTACTCTTCGATTATTCCCTTTTCTTCCATTCTCTTCACTCGTTCCGTTACAGCAGGCTGGGACAACCCCACGCTTTTACCCAGCTCAGTCATAGAAATCCTTGCCTGGTTTTGAAGATAGAAGAGGATTTGCTTGTCTGTATGATCCACTTAGAATACACTCCTTTAAATTTAAGGCGTTTTAAATAAAACATCTTATATTCATTTGTGTATTCATCATATTTGATTTGATCTAGTATGTAAAATAAAGAATTTAAATTATATAATAAGTCACACGGGAGTAAGGTGATTCACATATGAGAAGTTGGAGAGGATGGCAAGCAATGAGTAAATACGATTTATTTGGAGGGTGCTTTCAATGACTCTTTCCCATTCCAGTAAAAATATTATCGCATTGTCCGCGATATGTTTGTCCGCGCTAATGTTCGGCCTCGAAATTTCCAGTGTGCCAGTGATACTGCCGACCCTCGAAAAGGTATTGCATGGCAATCTTAAGGATATGCAATGGATCATGAATGCCTATACTATTGCATGTGCGACGGTTCTGATGGCTGTGGGAACGCTGGCTGACCGTTATGGAAGGAAGCGCATTTTTATTATCAGCCTCGTCTTGTTCGGCATTACCTCCTTGGTTTGTGGCTTGGCCCAGAGCACATCGGTTCTAATCGTCAGTCGGTTTCTTCAAGGTGTGGGTGCTGGCGCGATGCAGATTTGCCAGATAGCCATTCTTTCGCATCGGTTTCAGGAAGGACGAGAACGCAGCAAAGCTTTTGGAGCATGGGGGATCGTGTTTGGGATCGGCCTCGGCTTTGGACCCATCATCGGAGGGATGATTGTGGTCGTATTGAACTGGCATTGGGTTTTCCTAGTCCACGTCCCGCTGACCATTCTCACTTTGATTCTTGTCTTTGGCGGTGTCGAGGAGTCGCGTGATCCGCAAGCGAAAAAGCTGGACATGATTGGCATCGTCACGCTTTCGCTCGCGGTTTTTGGCCTTGCCTATTTTATCACACAAGGATCTGAACTAGGCTTTACCAGTCTAACCTCCATCATCATCCTTGCTGCAGCGGCAACAAGCTTTATCGTTTTTCTTTTTGCGGAAAAGCTCAGCGCTCATCCGATGTTCGACTTTTCCGTATTTAAGATACGTAATTTTTCCGGTGCTCTCCTTGGATCCATCGGCATGAATTTTAGCTTCTGGCCGTTCATGATCTATCTGCCAATCTATTTTCAGAGCGGCCTTGGCTATGGCATTGTAGCCGCCGGGTTATCCCTCTTGGCGTATGCTCTTCCCACTCTGGTGATCCCGCCCTTGGCAGAGCGCCTTTCGCTTCGCTATCAGCCTCGTATAGTTATCCCATTGGGTCTGTTCATCATTGGGCTGGGCTTTATTTTGATGAAATATGGCAGTGGAGGCGATCACGCCAGCTGGCTGACCATGCTTCCAGGCTCTCTGTTGGCTGGGATTGGGCTGGGCTTGACCAATACGCCTGTGACCAACACGACGACTGGCTCCGTTCCGATTACCCGTGCAGGCATGGCTTCAGGTATAGACATGAGTGCGAGATTAATCAGTCTAGCCATCAATATCGCCGTGATGGGATTCATTTTACAGGAAGGGATACGGTCTTATTTGAAGGGAACCCTTCTTGGGAATCTCAATACAACGCAATTACGGGATTTAGCCGAGAAAATAGCCGCCGGAAACTTTGCATCTCTCAAGCAGGGTTTGCCAGAGCTAACTGCTCTGGACGCGTCCGGAGCAGTGGTCCATGCAGCACTTGTGCACGGCTTTGGCTTGGTGATGCTCTATGGTGGCCTTGGCGTGTGGGTTTTGGCCGCGATTAGTTTTATAATCTTCGGCTCCAAGAAAGCATCGGCGCAGCATTAAACGGTCATTGATTTGGTGACGCATCCTGAAGGTTAATTCATCTGAATCGTATTAGACTGCACTAAAATCTCAACACGTCTGTTGCGCTGCCGGCCCGCCTCTGTAGCATTGCTGTCAATGGGCTTATATTCGCCAAAGCCTTTGGAGCTGAAGTTCCGGGGATCGAGCTCCTTGTTTTGCAGCAATAAATTTAGAAAATTGAGTGCTCGCATGGCGCTAAGATGCCAATTGGAATCAAATTCAGTCATGCCAATCGGGACATTGTCGGTATGTCCGCTAATGATTACATTATGTATAGGGTCCATGACCAGAAGCTGTGATATATCTTTGACGATGCTGATATTGGAGCTTTGGACCTTGGCACTGCCGGAAGCAAATAAAACATCATCCTTGATCGTAATGAGCAGCCCTTCATCCGTCATTTGGGTTTCTAGCTTTGCGGTGAGCTGGTGCTCGGAAATATATTGGTTCACCTGCGATTGTATATGTTCTAATTCGTTTATTTCTTGTGCTTGCGCGGTATCCGGCGTTTCCTGCACGTTTCCCTTATCTGATTTTGCAATGACAGGATTCTCTAATGCAGGCTGCCCTTCGAGTACGCCAGTACCGCTATTAAAGGCCATTCGAAAAGCTTGCGACATCTGTTCAAACTTTGCAGCATCAGCACTGCTCATGGCATAAAGCACGATAAATAAAGCGACTAGTAAAGTCATTAAGTCCGAATAGGGCAGCAGCCAGGACTCATCCACATGCTCTTCTTCATGTTCATGCTTGTTTCGTTTCATTTGTTCCACACCTTTCAAGTCTAATTTGAATGGAATTAATTCAACAATCGATGAATTATAATCATAAGAAGAGGAGCCATTTTTCCAGCAAAATGGTTTCCCTTTCTTATTATTCCCTTTTTAATCGACGGCTATTTGAAAAAAATTAGCCAAAACGGATTGCTTCATTTCGCCTTTAAGATCGCTGTTTGCCGTAACGTCTTCTTTGAACTCATTTACAAAATTAGGAATCGTTCCAAGAAGGGAAACGGAGTTCACAAGCATTAAATAATAGAGAGTAGGCTCCTGTTTCTTGATAACGCCAGCCTCCATACAATCCTTAATAAAAGGCACGAGATGCCGGTAAGTCGGCAGGAGCATTTTATCCATTAGATAGGTGGAGCGTTCACTCGGGTGGGACAACTCGTTCGTCACAAACATCATGTGGAAAGGAAATTCAAAGCAAAAATCTACAATGTTGTCGACAAGAGCAAGGCAAGCAGCCTCTAGCTTCATATGCCTATAATTATTTTTAAAGGGTACGGTTTGAAGCGTGATCCGTTCAGTTAAATAATCGACCACCGAAGTCCATAAACCAAGCTTTGACCCGAAATGGTAGGATAGCAGGGCGACATCCACATTCGATAAGTTTGCCATTTTTCTAAGACTTGCCCCCTCATAACCATGCTTAGCAAATTCAATAAGGGCATGAGTCAATATCTGCTCTTTCTGGAATGGTTCATCCTTGGATGGACGCCCCGGGCGGCGCTTCGTCTCTTTCACTTTGTCGGCCTACTTTCTTCAAAACAATAATTCATCACATGATGATTTTAGCATGTTGTAATCGTTAGTGTCTACAAACGAATAAATTGGCTATAGCTGATGAGATATATGCACATTTCCAATTCCATTGATATGCGTACTATGAAGTATATCGTTTAATGAGGAGTGGAGTTATGAAAGCGTTGGTTACCGGGGGTGCGGGGTTTATTGGTTCCCACCTAACGGATATGCTTATCCAAAGCGGTGCTGTGGTACATGTCATTGATAATCTATCAACGGGATCAAAGAATCACGTGCATCCTGCCGCTATCCTGCATGTTGAGGATATTAACAGTGATGCCTGTTCTAAAATTATTGAACATGTTCGGCCTGATGTTGTCTTTCACCTAGCTGCTCAAGTCGATGTCCAGCGTTCAATGGCTGACCCCGCTTTTGACTCTACTGTTAATATTGTCGGAACAATCCGGCTCTTAAAAGCTTGCGAACAAGCTAAAGTAAGTAAGATTATTTTCTCTTCTACTTCTGCCACATACGGAGACTCCAATAACGAACGCCATGAAGAAGAAGCTATTCCCGCCCCAATTTCCTATTATGGGCTTTCCAAACATGCTAGCGAAAGCTATATTCGATTGTTTCATAGAATGTACGGCATTAACTATACCATCTTGCGTTATAGCAACGTGTATGGCCCACGACAGAGCTATACAGGAGAAGGTGGTGTTGTCGCCATATTTCTAAATAAATTAAATAAAGGACTTCCTGTACTTGTTCACGGCAGCGGCGATCAGACTCGAGATTTTATTTATGTACAGGATGTTGTTAAGGCAAACATGGCGGCCATTCACCAAGGAGAGCAAGAGACGATTAATATAAGCACGGGTTTGCGGACTTCTATAAACAACCTCATACACATGATGAAAATGATTCATGGCCAGGACGCCCAGATTACGTATGGCACCGAACGGCCGGGTGATATTATGGATAGCTGTCTAGATAACTCAAAAGCTGAACGAGTGCTAGGATGGCGGCCAATGAGCAGCCTGTTTGAAGGATTAACGCAAAGCTATCAGCAATATCGTTGAAGGATAGGTATAAGCCAAAAGCCGATATATGTCATTCAAAAACATGACATATATCGGCTTTACTATTATGCATTATTTTATGGCTACAAGCACATTCGCAAACCCATCTTCACGCCCATAAACTAGCTCATACGTCGCATTATCCTGTGTCAGCACCTGTTCGATTGTAAAACCGCAATCCGTTAGCAGCTTACGCAATTCATCTGGCCGGTAATGCCGATAATGGTGAGGATTCACCCCGTTAAGAAAATAAGGGTTTTTCAAATGGGGGATAATCTCTTCGTTAGGGGCCGAGATGAGAAGAATACCGTTTGTATGGAGCGATTCATAAAGCTTTTGAATAAAGGTCCGATCATCCTTTATATGCTCCACGGTTTCGAAACAGGTAATAACATCGAACGTTTGGATAGGAAGCTCATCACGAAACGATTCGGACAAGTCCGTTTTTACATAAACCGTATTGTCACCTGAAAAATGATCAATGGCCCAATTTAATGCATGCTCCGAGCGATCAACCCCTACGACTAATGCACTTGGGGAATGAATGGCTATATAATGAGTGCCATATCCCGAGCCGCATGCTGCATCTAGTATGAAATCTCCAGGGCGGATAAAGCGCGTTGCAAAATGATAGCGGTAATGATGATCCATCATGACATCATGAATGGAGGTAGCATACATCCGTTCCATCTTTGCGATTTCGTCATCCATCTAATTTCCCTCCATTACCAGTCTAGTCTCTTTTCTCACGGCTTTCTCTCTTTGAAAATATCAGCTATTTCTCCTGGTACATCTGTACATTGCATCAAACCCTATCTATGAATCTAATATATAGAACGCGTTACTAGAAAGGAGGTGATCGCTATGACCGTTACAATAGTAGATTATCAGTTTCAAGAGGTTGCTGTTGGAACAGGTTCGCTTCCGTTTATCATTTCTCCAGGCTCGGAAGTGCTGCTGACGTCTCTCTTTCTCCAGATTAACAATATTAATAACCGTATTGAGTTAAAAGCTACAATCGGATGGGAGGCGCAATTACTGCTCTTGAATATTGTGCCGAAGCTGCTTTTTCGGATTCGTCGCGGAGGAACAAGCGCCCCGGCAACCGTTGTATTTCAAACAACGGATTCCGTTTTTTTGGGAACAGCATCTGAAGGTCCATGGGTTCCGCTTGATTTCACAACTTCGTTTCAGCATACTGAAGCTGCCACAGCTGGAATCGTCGGTACCTTTCAACAATACGCCCTGACTGTAGAGCATATTGGGCAAAACTCCGCCACGATAACCGGACCCGTTCATTTTGATGGTATTGTTTATTTATGATGTAGTTGAAATTTACCAAGTGGTCGGATTTTCGTGAAAATGAAAATCCGACCACTCTTTCTTAAAATATAAGCATGTATAAGTTTCCCCCGTATAGTGGGCTTATATTTCACCCTCGAAACGGAAGCTTTGCCGTTAGAGGACGGCGACAGCCGTTTACGCTTACACATCCTCAAAAATGTTTTGGGACCCTGTGCGAGTATCCATCCATACAATAATAGGAGTGCCCGTGGCTCTTACGACGAGGCCGTTATAATCCCCAATTGAAGGAGTAGGGACTCCAATCGACGGATCGGCGTTAGGATCGAAGGAGACGCTTGTTATGCGGCGGTTAGGTAAAAACGTGGAGCCTGCATCGTTGGACTCTGCCAAATACACATCGAGCAGCGTGGTGGTGAGACGGTTTGTATAATACATAACCCGCACCCCTCCATTATCACGAGAAACCGTTAAATTTGGCAAAAAGTTTTGTGATGCGGCAGGGCTATCGTCTACTTGACGGAGAGTCGACCAGGAAACGCCTCTGTCGGTTGATCGTGACATATAGATGTGTGCATTGCCTGATCGGTTATCCTGCCAGACGGCATAGACAATTCCTTCGCCATTGAACGGCGAAATGTCGACCGCTAAATAAGCAATAGTCAGGACGCGAAAGCTAAAGGTTGGTACAGGGAGAGGGGTCGGAACGAGCGAAACGGTCGATATCGTAATAATGGGTCCAAACGTTATCCCGCCATCAACAGATCGGCGCATAAGAAATTGCGGTGTTCCTGGCCCATATTGCATCCACCCCACATAAATATCGCCTTGCGGTCCAATAGCAATGGTTGATCCGAAGCTAGTTACACCTTGTACTTGGTTCGTTAGCAATATAGGCACAGACCAGGTCACACCTTGATCGAGTGATCGTTGAAATAACGTTTCGGAGCTTTTGAAATTGTTGAAATAGCGTGTAAATGCAATATACGCCTGGCCAACATAAGGACTCCCATTCGCCGTATCAATGGCTATCGC
The DNA here is from genome assembly GCF_059383755.1 of Paenibacillus sp. JT22N15. Classification (NCBI taxonomy): domain Bacteria; kingdom Bacillati; phylum Bacillota; class Bacilli; order Caryophanales; family Paenibacillaceae; genus Paenibacillus; species Paenibacillus sp. JT22N15. The sequence goes on from NZ_JBXENV010000016.1 coordinate 26,517, forward strand.
TGGTTTATCATTATAGATCGCCGTGCTATACCCTTGATTGACAATGATGGGTGTGGAGAAAGAAGCGCCATTGTTTGTTGATCGGTAAACAATGATGGATGAATCTGCTACAGGGTTAACATTTAGGGCAGTCGCAGCAACAAGAAACAAATTGGGATAACCATACGCAGCAACCCCATCACCGGAGGCTGCGAATCCAACCGGGGGTGACATCAGCATCTGGGTATACGATGCCCCGCTATTAATTGAGCGGTAAACGGTCGTCATATTGTTTCCGGAACGCAAATCATTCGTCGTCACGATAACGGTTGCTTGATCCAGTGAATTGAGCGCAATCGACGGCTCCTGTTGAGGGCCTGAGGGGGTTACTTGTATATTGGCCATCCGCAGCTTCCTTTCTATACTTTTAGTTAATCTTATCTCGCTTGAAAAATAATCGAGCCGACAATGTGATCATCCACGATGGAGAAGGAAGCTGGAATATACATTCGTTGATTATTGCGGAGCAATTCACATATGCCAGATCCATAATGGCCAGCATATTTCGGAGGATGATTTGCTTTTCGTATATGCTGGTTACTTAGAAGTATTTCATAACAGTCAACTACCCGATCGACCATCTTCGGAAGCGACCATTGTCTGATCCCCCATTCGTAACCGTTATAAGCTAATCTTTGTGAAAGCGATTGGTTTTCGAGCAGTACTTGCAAGTAACGTGACAGTTCATTGCTATCACCTGCTTTTGCCATCAATCCGGTATGGTTATGCCTCACCATTTCCGGAATTCCGCCGGCATTGGAAACGACGAGTGGCTTGCGCGAGATTTGTGCTTCCATCACAGCATAAGGCTGGTTATCATGCAGACTCGGGAGTACAACAATATCGGATTGCTGCAGCAGTGCGGGAACGTCGTTTCTGCTGCCAATAAAAAGCACATGATGACTCAGTCCCAAATGAGCAGTCTGATTTTCCAACTCTGACCGAAGATAACCGTCGCCAATAAACAGACAAATCCAATCGCTCCTGGTCTGCTTTAACTTGTATAAAGCACTGAGCAAGCTGCTATGACCTTTCACTTTATCAAGCCTCGCTGGACAGGCAATAATGTTAAGATTGGACGGGAGCTTTAAGGTAGTATTCTCTTTCATCCGTTGCAAATGATGTTCAACGTTCATTCCATAGGGTACAACTTCCATATGATCGATGGGCACTAAATAGCTGGCTAGTGTTTGCTGCAGCCATTTTGTCGGCACGATGGACAAATCGCTCGAAGTAGCTCCGTAATATTCTCTTGCGCAAGCATATTTCCAAATGAATGCAGGTGGTGCTTTTCCTTCAAGTGAAATCCAGTATTCGGTCGCCAGGCATCCATGAATAGTGTTTATTAAAGGCAGGTCCTCCGGCTTAATCTGCCATAGTGCCCGGGAGGATATGACATCCTGTGCATGAATCAAATCATATTTTTTCAGTCCGAAATACGAGGCTGCTAGCGCATAGGTGCAAAACTCAATTTCTTGGTCGACGATCCATGGATCGATGGGAATTTGCTGTGCAGCATATACGGCCTTAATTTCTCTCTCGACGAGCTGTTTGAAATACCTTTTCTGTACTCGCTGCCCTGTACCCAGCATATAGTAGCTTTTTTCATCGGGATGTAACGCAAACACATCTACCTCATGGCCTAGACGCTCCAAGCTAGTTTTTAAATCTTGGATATATGCCCATACACCGCCAACATGTGGAAGCTTCCAATACGTGGCAAGGAGAATCCTCATTTTCCACCACTCTGCTTGGCTTGAAGTGCCTCATCGTACAGTTGGAGCGTTCGTTCCGTCATTGTATCCAAAGACCATTGCCTAAGCCCGTGGTATCTGGCTTGATTGGCAAGTCTTTTCTGAAGCCTGTCATCGTCAAGCAGTTCATTGATGCGTTCACATAATAAATCTGCACGACCGGATGTGAATAATAACCCGCTTTCTCCATCAGCTATCATTTCTGGAATTCCTCCTGCATCCGACGCAATTATTGGCTTCCCGGCTACTTGTGCCTCCATGATGACAAAAGGGAAATTGTCATGAATACTTGGTGCCACAACCATATCAGCCTGACTTAGAAGTGCTGCCATATCGTTGCGATGTCCCAGAAACATAACATGCTGCTGAAGCTTTAAATCATGGGTCAGTTGCTCAAGCCTTGGGCGCAGCGGACCATCCCCAACTAGCCAACAAACCCAATTTGACCGTCTCTTTCGCAGAAGTTCAAGAGCGTGTAGTAGAACCTCGTGGCCTTTAACCGCGTCTAGGCGCGCCGGACAAACGATTAGCTTTAAATCGTTTTTTGGATTGGCCCCATTCAGACTTATGGCTTGGCGAAGAAAAGATAACGTATCGAAGCCATATGGTATGACGTCAAATGGATCTTTTTCTAAATCGCTAGTTGACTCATACTGCTGCTTGAGCCACTCTGAAGGGACGATGATTCGGTCGCCCACCCTGCTTCCATATTGATCAAGTGTATTGGCCCACGTTGCTGCCGGGGAGGGGTCAGAAATAACACCCTGAAGCTTCCATTCGGCTGCCAGCTTGCCATGGAGGGTAACGACAAGCGGAGTGTTCTTTGGCTTAATTTCAGAAACAGCAGTCGCAGAAATGACATCTTGTGCATGAAGTACATCGTATTTTGTTAGTGTGAATGCTGTTAGAGCTTGACGAAAAGCAAGACGCTCACCTTCCATTGCCGCAAGCCAAGCATCGTAGTTTCTTGAATTCATATTGAAGCGAATCCCAATTTGTTTCATAATCGGAGTTAAAAAGGTTTGCTTATCCATGGATTTGCCTTTATCAACGATATGATAATGTAATCCGGATTGGTTATGGGAGAGGATGTCAACTTCATGTCCCCTCTCCTCAAGGCCTTTTCGCAGCGCCAAAACATAAGTGGATACTCCGCCTGTATAAGGAATACACCAATAGGAAACAAGTCCAATTTTCATCTGTCACTCCCCCTTCGGCTGCAAGGATTCATATCATAACCGATTACGATACCATTCGATTGTCTTGTAAAGCCCCTCTTCTAAATTCACGGAAGGCTTGTAGCCGAGCAATGATTCGGATCGAGTCAAATCCGGCTCACGTCCAGGCATATCCTCATAGCCTGAGCCGTAAGCTTCGGCATACGATTTGAGCAAGATCGGAGAGGTCGAACTGCTAAGCCTAATAATCAGCTGCGCCAACTCCCAGATTGTGATAGGGCAATTTGAGCCAATATTAAAGGCGAGTCCGTTTGCTTTCTCGTGAAGTGCTGCTAAGGTACCATTAACCGTATCGTCCACATAGGTGAAGCAACGCGTCTGTGCTCCGTCGCCATAAACCTCTAGCGGTTCCCCTTTCAAAGCTGCTTTTATAAATCTTGCGACTACCCCGCCATATTGCGAGTTCGTTTGTCTTGGTCCATATGCATTGAAATATCGAAGCACAGTGACAGGGAGTCCCTTTGCTGCATAGGCGAAGCACATATGCTCATCGAGCGATTTTGCTGTTGCATAACACCAACGATGGACAGAGGGGGCACCATAAAAACGATCGGACATTTCGTGGAAGGGCAGAACTTCATTTTTTCCATATATTTCTGATGTTGATGAAAAAATGACCTTTGTATGACGTGGATATGCCAATTCAAGGACATTGCGCGTGCCATCAATGTTGCCTTCAATAACCTTGAGGGGATCCTCTACTGTATTTTTGACACCCAATACAGCAGCAAGATGAAAGACAACATCCGCTCTATCCATCAATTTCTTGAGCGTCCTTCGGTCAGTTACTGAGCCTTGGATGAGCGTATGACGTTTATTAGCTTGAAGATGGGATAAAAACTCCGGCCGTCCGGTCGAGAAATCATCCAACGACCAAACCGTATGGCCCGCTTCCAGCAGACGCTCTACTAAATGAGAGCCGATAAAACCTGCACCACCCGTTACTACTACCTTCATTGGAATACCCTCCTAGAGTAAAATAACATTGTTTCGATCTGCCATTTTTCCAGTGGCGTTACGTGTATCGATGACAATGGGCGTGTGCGCCACAAGAAGCTCATATGGGATATTAGAATGATCCGTTAAAATTAAAGTGCAATCATAATTTTTCATTTTTCTGGCAGTAAGCGGTGTACTATGAAGGACAGTTTCACCTATTTTCAGAGTTTTCACATAGGGGTCAAAGTATCCCAGATTGACGCCCGCTTGCAGTAAATGCTCCATAATAGGCAGCGCAACGGACTCCCGCATATCGTTAACGTCTTTTTTATACGTAACTCCAATGACAAGCACACTGCATTCGTTAAGCGCTTTTGGCTGCAGGCTTTTTGCCACTCGTCCCACAATATACCCAGGCATATCCTCGTTTACTTGATGGCAAAGGTCAATGAACGGCAAATCCATATGATGTTCTCTCGCCTTCCAGAGCAAATATAGGGGGTCAACCGGAATACAATGCCCTCCAACGCCAGGGCCTGGATAATATTTTGTAAATCCAAACGGCTTAGTTCCCGCAGCCTCGATGGCTTCCCAGAGATTAATATCCAGCTCCTCGCTTAACTTCAACAGACTGTTCATAAATGAAATATTCAAGTATCGCTGGCAGTTTTCCAGAAGCTTCGTCATTTCAGCTACGCGTGGCGATGACACGAGGACCACTTCATTAAACACTGAGCCATATACTTGCTTCGCATAGGCTGTGCAGGATGGAGTTACGCCGCCAACCACTTTAGGGATTTGTTCCAGCTCCCATTTAGAACCGGGATCAATTCGCTCTGGTGAATAGGCGAGCGAAATGTCTTTACCTACAAGAAGTCCAGTTGACTCCAACATCGGTTTTAGCCGTTCCTCGCTTGTTCCTGGAAATGTAGAGCTTTCCAGTACAATAAGCTGCCCTCTATGCAAATAGGGGAGTGAGCTTTGTGCTGCGCCTATTACATAGCTCAAATCAGGTTGATGCTGCTCATCAAGCGGTGTCGGAACGCAAAGGATTATGACATCGACTTTCTCAATGACATCGAATGCAGTACCTACATGAAAACTATTTTTACTAAAAAGCTTTCGGATGTCTTTTCTATTAAAGTCAGACAGGTAGGATTGCTGCTTGTTCAACATATTGATTTTTCGTTCGTCTGCATCAATGCCATAAACCGTGTTTCCTCCTTCCAGAAACAATTTGGCGAGTGGCAATCCGACGTACCCCAGACCGATAATACCAATTTTATACTCAGGGGCCTGCTCCATAATTCTGTCAGCTCCTTTCATTCTTCTTCTAGCATGATACGCGAATGAATGAAAGCCGCTATAGTTGAGTGTCTAAATTTTATGGAAATAGTAGAGTATCACGAGGTCTAGCAGAAATAGAGAGAGGCGCTGGGTTTCGGAAACAATAGTTGGAATTAAAGGGGCTGGAAAGAAAGAACGATATGATAATTGCCTGTATCGATGCGAGGGATAAATAGGTTGGTGTACGTTAACAACGCACTTGAAATCTCATATTATATTTGGACGACAGACCAATCGGAGGGAACACATGCGAATATTAATCGCCTGCAGTTGGTCGCTGCCACATGCCGGCGGCGTAAACACATATGTAAATCAGCTGGAAAAAGGACTAAAGTTCGCGGGGCATCATGTTGATATCTTCTCCCCGACACCTGATGGGCAGGGGTTTTATATTCCAGGCAAAGAAATGGCTATTGATAAAGCCAAGCTGCAACCACTGATTGCCCATCAATCGAACCATTACATGGATCACCATTTGTCCGGAATTGATCCCTGGATTACATTTTCTGAAGTTGAGCGTTACTGTTTTGAAGCAGCTGCTATGTATTTCGGCTTGGCCGAGTATGACTTAATACACGCACAGGACATTATGAGTGCTCATGCATTGTCACGTGTGAAGCCTCCTCATACGCCCTTAGTAACGACTATTCACGGATGCCTCACGAAGGAATGGTTCGTTAGATTAAAGACATTGGGGTTAACAGACCAAGATACAAACTCCCCTCTTTGGAAATATTCGTCATTACGTGAGCATCTGGGGGCAACAGTCAGTGATGTCACGATATCGCCTTCAGAGTGGTTAAAAAGAGTAATGGTTGAGGATTTTGCAGTTCCCGAACCCAATATTATCGTAAGCCACTATGGATTTGATAAAGAACAATTTCAACAAAATATGCTGCGTGATTCCATGATTGTCAAGCCTGAAGGAGTAAGTGTATTTTTATGCCCTGCCCGCTTTGATGTTGTGAAAGGACATATTTATCTCATTCATGCACTAGTAAAACTGAAAGCGGAGCGTTCGGACTGGGTTTGCTGGTTAGCTGGTGAAGGCTCACTCCGTGATGAAATCATGAATATAACGAAAGATTACGGTCTGGGCGACCACGTCATATTTTTAGGAAACCGTGAGGACGTTCCAGCTTTGATTCATCAGGCAGATTTTATCGTTTTGCCCAGCATGCAGGATAATCAGCCGTTTGCCGTTATTGAGGCTCAAATAGCGGGCAAGCCGGTCATCGCTTCTGACGCTGGCGGTATACCGGAAATGGTAACCCATTCCGTGAATGGGCTTGTATTTCATGCCGGAGATATTAATGAGCTGCATTTATGCTTAAGATCCGCTTTACAGGATACAAACTGGTTAAGCAGCATGGCGAGTCAGGCAAAAGAATGGGGAGAGCGGCATTGGGCATTGCCTGAGATGACTAACCGTGTGTTAGCACTGTATGAGTTGGCGAGGAGCAAGCATCCCGAACAAAATACGGGGATTGAGCCGCAGACGGAACAGCCTGCTCAACAGCAGGCTGAGCAACAGATCGAACCGCAAATCGAACCACAGCTCGCACAGCAGACTGAGCAGCAAAGCCCAATAACGCCACTACAGAGGGGAAGAAGAAAATGGCGCGCCAATCGAAGAAAAAAACAACCGGCAGCAATAAAGCGAAAAAGAAAAATAAGAAGAAAACAAAGAAGATTTACAAGAAAAAGATCGTAAGGCGGGTACGTAAACGTCACCCCAGACTGAAACGGGCAAGCCATGTATTACAAAATCAACAAGTAGTGCCCACAAATGACCATGATCCAGCCATACAGCCAGCGCAGCCTGTAGATAAAATCTCTAATCTTTTATCTTCTCTATTTGTATACCCGCGATATGACGAGCTTCCTCCAATAGAGGAGGACATCTGGGAGCGTGTTTTTCAAGCAGCTCCAAACGGGTATAAGATTCCGGATGTCAGCATTGTTCAGTCCCTTCTTTAGAATGCTGCTCCTTCATAATATTTTGAGCAACGTCTCTAATACGAATTCAAGGAGTAAAGGGGCCACCTTAAATGAGGTGACCCCTAGTGTTGTTTAATATATGAAGACAAGTCTCTATTTTTTACTTTTTCAATGAAATGCCAAACGTAGAGCCAACCTCGCCCGCAAAGACAACGCTGCCGTTCTCTGGCAATACGACCTGATTGTTATCACTGATAACGGTATGGTTTATGCATATTCCGGCTTGATTATAGACGGCAAAGGAGCCGTGGGCAGGCATGTTAACCGTCAAAACTTTTCCTTTATCCTTCGCTGAAACGGTATACCATTTGGCTTCGCCGTCCGCTTGGATCGTTGCCCAGGATTGTTTACCCGAATAGAGCGGTTTTACAAGCTCCCCACTGGCGTATAGGTTGCCTGCTGCCTTCAAATACTCTACTCCATTTTTCTTGAAAAATTCGATTTCCATCGTGTCACGGCCATCCATGCCAGGGATTTGCAGCTGGTTGATGGCTTTGTTTGCTCCAATAATTTTATGATTCAACACATACCCTGGAACTGCTTTAATGGTCTGAAAAGGTATGATAGGTGTTGAATGGAGGTAGGACGTTGATGTGTATTTTCCATTCACCCAATAATATTTTTGACCGTCACGCTGTGCCCATGCGTCAGCGACGTCTTGAGCTAATGGGTTGTCTTCAAGCTTCTCGGCATTATACTCGGAGATTGCCGTTTGTCCTATCCCCGGTACAGCTATATAGGAGCGGGACCACAAGTAGGCATGCCCATTTTTCTCCTCAACGAATTTTAATTTCTCTGTGCCTTCATCGTTTACAAAAGAACCGTCAGCAGTGTACGTATACGTTTGGGCAGGATTGTTCGGAGCCGTAACCGTGGATACAGCCATTTCGCCCTCAGTATTCACTTCTATCTTCAATAACTTATTTGAACCACTACCATAAATACCCGCGTACTGTGTTATTTCTTGCGGCATGTCTGCCTTAATAGGCACGCCATACGACTCCTCCGGTTTCCGTTCTTTAATAACACCCTTCTCCTGAAGGACGCTAAGCAGCAGTTCATTGGCGATCATTTGGTCTAATGCGCTTGAACCACCTGAAGAGATAACAGCGGCAGACAGCTTGTATTCCGGGAGCACGACTAAGGATGAATGATACGAAATCGTGTCGCCACCTTTGGAAAGGGCCTTAATGCCGTATTCGTTAAAGGGGAACAAGTGGACGCTATCCCAGCCTAGCCCGTAGGAGAGGTAGGACGGATTGGCTTCCTCCGGCCACATGCCGCTTTTATACTCCTCTTGTGCCATCGCTTCTAGCGATTTTGCAGAAAGAATGCCTTCAGCCTGCCCTGTGAAAATTTGTGAAAAGGCAGCGAGATCTTCAGCTGTGGAGTAAAGCCCTCCCGTTGCAATAATATTATAATTCTCTTGTGGGAGCTGTCCCTCATACAGCGGGGAATAGATGCCGGCCAGCGCCGCTTGATCAATGAGATCCTGCGGTGTTTTCGTATGGCTCATGTCTAGAGGCTCAGTAATATATTTGTGTATAAATGCTGTAAAACCGATGCCGCTAACTCTTTCTACCAGAATTTCAGCCAACGTAAAACCATCGTTGCAATAGACTGAAAAGGCTCCGGGGTCTGCCTTTAAGCTTTGGGTCGCCAACTGCTCTAGAAAAGTATCATGTGCATAAGTATCATTATCCCCGTACAAGGTTGCATTATTGCCCGTAGTTCCGAGTAAGCCGGAGGAATGATTCAGCAGCATGCGTGGTGTAATCTGTTTGTAGCGGTTGTCTTTCATCTTAAAATCAGGGATATAGTTCACAACGGGCAAATCCAAATCTACCTTGCCCTCGTCTACAAGCTTCATAACAGCCGCCGTGAGAAACATTTTGCTCGTAGAACCGATGCCGTATATTGTTTTTGAGGAAAGTGGAATCGAATCCGTTAGATCATTTTTTCCTGCATGCCCCGAAATCGTAATTTCCCCGTCATCGATGAGCGCGTATTGGACGCTTGTGATGCCGTAGGTTTCTGTCAGCCGCTTGGCTTTCTCAGCCGCTATTTTTTTAGCCGCATCAAAAGCAAGTGGGTTGCTATTCGCAGCAGCCATTGCAGACATGGGAGCCAGCATACTCAGCGCGAGGGTGACAGCGACAATGGAAGTTCTTTTCATGTTTATCTACTCCTATCTTCAGCAGTGTATTCAGCTGCCTTAAGGGCCGCTAAATAAAGCTTATATGACGGGGATGTCCTCACCGTGACGTCAATATGAACGGAGTATGAATAAGTAAAAAAATTCCATGGCATCATATGCAAGGAAGCTTGCACATATGGCCATGGCATAGGGAATACTAAAAGCGTTTATCTGCTTGTCGGACTGAAACGCCGCGCGCCGCCAGGGGACGGCTTTCGGCCGTTTCACCTTGCTTCTTCCATAAACGCCTTAAGGTTTTCAGCGATTTCTTTGGATCTGGTATGGTGCAAATAATGTCCGCCTTCAAAGGTCATCACTTTTCCATGCACAGAATCTTTGATTTGCTCTTCATGCAGCGGTATCCAGGTTGGAATGTCTTCATTATTCGCTTGGATAAAGAAAATAATCGGAAGCTCTTTTGGAAAGGTTAAATGTTCAGCTGCTTTAAAGTTAGCAGAAATATTTTTCATTTCATTTAGCATCGTGGGACTATTGCTGTTCTTGAGCGAAAGCATGCTCAGCTGTTCTTTTGTTTCCTCATCATATGGAAGTCCTTCATAAGGGTCGCTGCCTGTTTTCACGATCAATCGTTGCAAACCGGATTGTTTGAGAAAACCAAACGTTTTTAATGGGAATTTCACATCCATGCCGGGTTGTGTCGGAACACTGCTGTCGATGCCCACAAATGCAGTAACTTCGCTTGTATATTTGTTTGCATAATCGATACCGTAAATGCCTGCAATCGAGTGGCCCATTAGAATATAGCGGTCAATGTTAAGGGCTTGCAGCGCTTCATGGAGTTCATTTACTATATTTTCTGTCGTTCTTTCCTTATCGGTTCCATCACTTAAGCCATAACCAAATGGTTCAACTGCAACTACTTTGTAAGAGGGTGACAGCTCATCGATTAGCGGTTTAAAATCGAGCGCCGGCGCTGCTGTTCCATAACCCGGCAGAAGCACGATGGTTTCTTTGCCTTCCCCTTGAATCAGCACATTCATCTTTTTCCCGTCTACGGGTACGAGCTGACCATAGGCATGTATTTTGCCTTGCTCAGATTTGCTGCTGACCTTGTTGACTATAAACACAATAGCCATAAAAACGACTATTGCTATAACAATTGCTGCCAATATTTTAAGTAAAACCCTAAGCCATTTTTTCATAATCGAATCTTCTCCTGTCGTTATCTTGATAGTAGACTGCCTTAACGGCTGCTCATGTAAGCTTATACGACGAAGATGTCCTCGCGATGACGACAATGTGAACGGAAGATGAACGAGAAGTTTTTTATTTTGCACAACCATTTATTTGCGAGATATATTCAAATGCGGTTGTTCCATATACGCCTTTAAAATGTTTATTTAAATGAGTTAAATCAACAAAACCGCATTCAGCTACTGCTGAATAAACATCGCTATTTTTTTCAATTAATTGCTTGGCATATTCGATCTTGCAGTTATAATTGAAGCTCTTCACAGATCTCGTCAAGCTTAAGGACATGTTCAAAATGGGCATGAAGCATATCCTTTGCTTTTTATCCTTTTTCTCAATTACGTCTAGAAGCAATTGCGGTTCAATATACAGCATGACATAATCGAGGCCTGTCTTATCATGGGCCATACCGTCATGGGCCTGCTCAGGATTAAAAAGCATAATGCCGTTTTGGTAGGATAATTGCAAACCGCCATCCATGTTATAATGTTGAATCCCACGCAAGGTTACACCTATTGCATATTCCTGATGAGCGTGCTTTTTATATTTAAAATCAGTCATGCTTGCTGACAGCGCAGTAATACCTGCCGATTTTTTATAAATAAATTTGTCCACTCGATTCACCTCTATCTAAGTACACCTGAACTACCTTTGGATTTAAAAACTGCATAAGGAAGCCTGACTTAAAGGTAGCCGTATGGTTTGCAGCTGGGTTTGATGCATCCATTTTGTAGACTTGATAAGCGAGATAGATCATATAACAGCTTCCCACTATCTGCATCACCAATAGAATTTTCGGCAATATCGTTAAGAGCGCCGTATTCAACATAGCCGATATAACGAGTAATAGTCCAAAACCAACCGCTGCTCCATACGTATATTTCAAGGCTAGTTTGGCACCCGAATTTTGCACGGTAGATAATATGACGATATTAGTAGGACCTGGTGTAAAAGTAGCAATCACGCAATAAATTAAAAAAGATGTCATATCCATGAGAATACCCCTTTCAAGCTATTCTCATATGCTACATCTTAAAGGGATAAGCCTATAGTATATTATTGCAGATAAAAAGCTTCTTCCGCCATGGATCTAAGTGGAAAGGAGCCGTTCATTGTGGTTTGAAAGAAGAAATGATACGCGCAATCGCTTCCGGGCTTTCCTCGCCATCTGATTCCAGCCATTGATTAATGACTCCCATTGAGCCATGAACCATATAAGTAAAAGAGTAGTCCAATGCGGACGAGTCTTTTCGGTTTGGGTCATCTCCTTTTCTTTGCAAATAATCTTGATGAACCTCAACCAGCACCTCGGATAAAAAGCTGCTTTCTCCTCGATCCGAAATCATGATGCGAAAAATTGTTTTCTTCTCTTGGATAATGTTCAATAGCTTGATCAAGGAGCCATCTTCCGCGCATGGACTTTGATCCTTTTGCAGCGTCTCCCATAGTTCTTGATTAAATTCCTTCTGCATCACTTCAAATAATTCATAAGGATCTTTGTAATGCAAATAGAAGGTACCTCGGTTAATGTCAGCTTGCTTGCATATTTCGGTAACCGTTATTTGCGGCAATTTCCTCGTTTCCAATAGAGCAAGAAAACACTGCTTAATAAGCTCCGTCGTATATTTGGTTCTTCTATTGTTTTTTACTCCGACCATAAGATCCGTCCCTTTCCGTATCTAATCGAACAAACGCCAGGGAAAGTGTTGAATGAATAACATTATTCCGCATATTGATGATTGAGCTTGCGGCTATTTTGAGATTATACTATCACCATGATATTAAATCAACAGGTGTTCATTTTATAGGGGTGGACGAAACGGCAATCACATAGTCGTTCCTCTTATTCCTGCGGCATAAATTTATTTCAACGAATAATTGGAGAGTGAATAAAAATGACAACTAGCATGAACAAACCCAATATTCTCATTGTAGGAGCGGGGGCAGTAGGCTTCTCTGTCGGCTACCATCTCAGTTTGTCCGGCGCTAACATTACCTTCCTCGTGCGAGAAGGACGGAAAACGGCATTCCAATCTCCTCAACAGCTTTATTGCTATGACGATGCAACACTGAAAAATTTTACCGGCTTCAACGTCATTGAGAATGTCGCTGAACTGGCGGATACACCACTTCAGTTTATTTTCATTACACTTGACGGAAATGCCAGTCGAACGGCAGAAGGCATGGCTATGTTGAGCAAATTAGGCGACATCGTGCGCGCTTCTAAAGCTACTGTCATTATGAACGGTTTCGGGATTGGCCTTCGCGAGCACTATATCAAGGTCATGCAAATTTCGGAAGATCGCTTGCTAAGAGGAATTCTCGGCATGCTCAGCCACCAGGGAAGCGCGAACCTGCCTGTACATGCACCAACAGATCCAGCGAAAATAGCAAAGGCTGTTGTCTGTTACAAGCATCCTACGAACAAGGTCGGCTTCCAAGTCGAGACCAACAATAAAGCGGCAGCGAAGCAATTCATTGAGCTTTACAACCGCAGTAAGATTTCGCGCTGTGGTCAAGTAAGCCCATCGATGTTTAACATTTATTCCAGTATTGGCTTTCCTGTATATGCAGCGTGTGACATTGCGGGCTGGTCTGATTTTTCGACGGTTTCGGCGAACAAGGAGCTTTGGCGGCTTGCCATCCGTGCACAAGGTGAAATAGCTGCACTCCCGCAGCATGGTTTGTTGGGCAAAATAATGGCCTTGGTTATGGGACCGCGCATAACGGCAAACGTGCACATCAAAATGGAGCGGGACATGCTGCCGCTAGATTATCAGGCATTCAACCGCTTCCATCATGGCGGCAAGGTTCGTGCTCAGGACGTTGAATCGATGCGGAGCTCCCTTGCCGAAGGGCAGCGTCGCGGCCATCAGATGCCAGCTCTGCAGGAATTGCTGAAACGTCTCTCGGAGCACGAAGCGGCAAGTTAAGGGCATTTATAGATCAGGTAATGAACGCTGGTTAGAAAAATGAGGAAATAGTTGAATGGTCGATATTCGGGGATGAAACGTGTGTAGGCCGTTCTAGATTTAGACATCAGCATTTATGAGCAGGACCAACAGATGTCTAAAAATGAACAACGTGATGCCTGAGGTGCTTCCGGCAGCAATATAAGCACAACGAAGGAGCTTGCCGCGGCGGCTCCTTTTTTCTTTTTCGCCGATAGATCCGAAACCTTTAAGTCGAACCTAATCACAAAAATTACTCCACTTCAATCTCTTTTACGGTTTCACCTTCAACTAACACGGGTTGGTAGTAGGTGTTGGTAGGCAGGTCTTTTTTTCCTTGTAAATTTTTAATGACCCAGTCCGCTGCGTCCCGTCCCATTTGTTCTTGGGGGTGCGTCAGAGTCGTCAGTTTAATATTCGCATTTTTGGCGATATACGAATTGTCCTGGCCAATGATGGATAGTTCATCTGGAATGGATATCCCCAGTTTTCTGCAGGCATGCACAACTTCCAGCCCTACCTCGTCGTTGTAGCAAACAAGCGCAGTCAGAACATCCCTGTTGTCGTTTAGGAACTCCTCCAAGCTCGTGGAGAGGTTCGGCTTCGTCGCCGTGTCGAAGGAAAGCACCTGCTCGGGGTGAAACCGCAGTTTGGCTTCCCCAAGTGCCTTAATATATCCCTTCATGCGATATTTTCCTTGCAGATCATCCATTTTCGCGATAATGCCAATCTGGGAATGACCTTTAGCAATCAGTTCCCGGGTTGCGAGATAGCTGGACTGCACGTCATCCAAACAGAAGAAAGGGACCTCCAGCTCTTCATAGAAGGCGTTAATCATGGTGAACGGAACTTCCTGCTCCTTGAAAGACAGGTAATAAGCAATATTGGGGTTGTATAAATTGCTTTTGGTCGGCTCAATAATGAGACCGTCCACGCCATAGGACAGCATCATTTCCAGCGCCTTTTTTTCCTGCATAATATCATTATTTGTACTGGCTAACAGTAACGAATAGTTGTCTTCATTCAATCGGCCTTCAATACCACGGATAATAGAGGGGAAAATGTAATCCGAGATATAGGTCGTAATGACGCCTATCGTTTTTTTGGCGGCATTCCCGCCCGATCTGGAGCGGTATTGGCTGCTGACATACGTCCCAGATCCTTTTTCGCTTCTTAGGAACCCTTCATTGGACAGCTCTAAAATGGCCTTCCGAACCGTCTGGCGGCTAACATTATAACTGCTCTGCAAAGCAGATTCTGTAGAAATTTGCTCTCCTGCTTTGTACGTTCCTGACAGGATATTGCTTTTTATATCATCAATGATGATCTGATACTTTGGCTTCACGCAATCCACTTCTTTCATCGTTGTTCAGAAAGTTGTACGTACACATTCTAACATGATTTGCAGTGAATGAAAATGCAGTACCATTTTTCATGAAAAAAATGAGGTAATTCCATGCTTTTTACTGGGATTTTACATGGGGAATTGTCTGAAAAGAAGAAGCTAACTCCAAGGATTAAGAGGAGAGCGTGCCGTTGTAAGTATAACTATTTGTTTGTATTGACAAATGTACGTACAAAAAATATACTAAGGCTGTCACTAATGGAAAGCGCCTTCTTTTGATTAAATCGATACGCCTCTCTTTAAGAGGTGAACCGTTTAATTAGGAGCAGCTATTATACGAAACAACATAGACCCGTTATTATGAGGTATCACATTCATTTTATTTTCCATCCTTCAGGTTTAAAAACCGCGAACAGAGAGGGGACATGCGTGATCATGAATCATGTAGAGTTGAAAGAAGCGATAACTAAGGGAGAAACTTCGCTGGGGATCGAATTTGGATCTACGCGGATTAAAGCGGTATTGATCGATCATCGTTTTGAGACCATCGCGTCAGGAAGCTATGAATGGGAAAACCAATTGAAAGACGGATTTTGGACATACAGCCAAGAGGATATCCTCATCGGCCTCCAAACGGCTTATCGCGAAATGAAGCAAGAAGTGGAACGCAAATACGAGGTCACCCTTAAGACCGTGGGCTCGATCGGATTTTCCGCAATGATGCACGGCTATATGGCGTTCGACAGCACGGGTGAATTGCTCGTACCGTTCCGGACTTGGCGCAATGCAACAACCAGCGAGGCAGCAAGGGAACTGACGAACAAGTTCCAATTCAATATTCCTGAGCGCTGGAGCATCGCCCATTTGTATCAAGCGATTTTAAACAAAGAGGAGCATGTGCCTCGTATTGATTTTGTGACGACTTTGTCCGGTTACATTCACTGGCTGCTAACGGGCAATAAAGCGATTGGTATCGGGGATGCCTCTGGTATTTTTCCTATTGACGAATCGACTCATAATTACCATCCATTGATGGTTAAGCAATTCGATGAACTGATCTCAGCGGGCGGTTATCCGTGGAAGCTTGAGGATCTTCTTCCGAAAGTCCTCCTTTCAGGCGAGCAAGCTGGTCAATTAACGGAGGCGGGAGCCCGCATTTTGGACCCGTCACTGGATCTGCAGCCAGGCATTTTGCTTTGTCCTCCGGAAGGTGATGCCGGGACAGGCATGGTTGCCACGAATAGCGTGAGAAAGCGTACGGGGAACATCTCTGTAGGCACCTCCGTTTTTGCGATGATTGTGCTTGAGAAGGAATTATCCAAGGTCTATCCGGAAATCGACATGGTCACGACGCCAGACGGGAGTCCGGTTGGCATGGTGCATGCCAACAACTGCTCCAGCGATATCAACGCATGGATGGGATTGTTCCGCGAATTTTCTGCAGCCATGGGCTACGAAGCGGATAATGCAAAATTGTTCAGCGTCATGTTTAATAAAGCTTTGGAGGCCGACCCGGATGGCGGTGGTTTGCTGAGCTACGGTTATTACTCCGGCGAAAACATTACCGGTATTGAAAAAGGCCGTCCGCTATTCGTGCGCTCGCCGGAGAGCAGCTTCACTCTGGCTAATTTCATGCGCACCCATCTGTTCACGGCTTTCGGAGCACTCAAGCTTGGCATGGACATTTTGACTGAAAACGAGCAAGTCGCCATTGACAGCATTTTGGCTCACGGCGGTTTATTTAAAACCCCTGTCGTCGGACAAAAAATGGTAGCCGCGGCGATGAACGTTCCGATTTCCGTCATGTCTACAGCCGGCGAAGGCGGGGCGTGGGGAATGGCGCTTCTTGCTTCTTATTTGATCAACAAGGATCAGCAGGAAAGCCTGGACGACTTCCTTGAACACAAGGTCTTTAAAGATGTGGAAGGGCAGGAAATTTCTCCAGACCCATCCGATGTGTTGGGTTTTGAATTATTTATGGAGCGCTACCGGAATGGGCTGGCCATTGAGCAGGCTGCTGTAGACCATCTGATAGAGAACGGGAGGGACTAGCGATGTTAGAACAGCTGAAGGAAGAGGTATATGAGGCGAATTTGGAATTGCCGAAGCATGGACTCGTAAAATTCACATGGGGCAATGTAAGCGCCATTGATCGGGAAAGCGGACTCTTCGTCATCAAACCAAGCGGTGTCAGTTATGACAAGATGAAGGCGAGCGATATGGTCGTTGTCGATCTCGATGGCAATGTGGTTGAGGGAGAGCTAAGACCTTCCTCTGATACCGCGACTCATGCCGTATTGTATAAACATTACTCAGAGATCGGCGGCATCGTGCATACCCACTCCACTTGGGCAACGATCTGGGCACAAGCAGGACTTGATGTGCCAGTCATGGGAACGACGCATGCGGATACCTTTTATGGAGCTGTGCCTTGTGCCCGTTTCCTGAATCAAGGGGAGATTGACCGGGGTTATGAGGCCGAAACGGGACGTGTCATCATTGAAACTTTCGAGCAGCGCGGGCTGGATGTCATGGCGATACCGGCTGTCCTTCTCCATGGTCACGCACCGTTTACGTGGGGCAAGGATGCAAAATCGGCAGTCGTGAACAGCGTCGTGCTGGAGGAAGTTTGCAAAATGAACTTGTATGCACGGCAATTGAATCATTTTGCCAAAGAACTGCCGCAAGGCATTTTGGACAAACATTATTTGCGCAAACATGGGAAAGACGCTTATTACGGGCAGAAATAATCATTTTATCCACGACTAAAATTAGAAAAGAGGATGATCGGTATGTCAGTAACATTAGCTAAAGAGTTTTGGTTTGTCGTAGGTTCTCAAAACCTGTATGGGGAAGAAGCATTGGCTGAAGTGAAAGCACATGCTCAGACGATGACGGATGCCTTGAATGCAAGCGGTGTGTTGCCTTACCCGGTTGTATTGCAGGATCTGGCTGTCAGCGCAGATAAAATCACAAGCATTATGAAAGAAGTCAACTATCGCGACGAAGTGGCGGGCGTCATTACGTGGATGCATACGTTCTCGCCTGCGAAAATGTGGATTCGCGGCACGAAATTGCTGCAGAAGCCGCTGCTTCACTTGGCAACTCAATACAACGAAAGCATTCCTTGGGCCACGATCGATATGGACTTCATGAACCTGAACCAGGCCGCTCATGGTGACCGCGAATACGGCTTCATCAATGCCCGTCTGAAGAAGCAAAATAAAATCGTCGTAGGCTACTGGGAGCGTCCGGAAGTGCATCAGCAAATTGCCGACTGGATGGACGTAGCAGTTGCCTATAACGAAAGCTTTAACATCAAGGTTGCTCGTTTTGGCGACAATATGCGCAACGTCGGCGTTACGGATGGAGATAAAGTTGAAGCTCAAATTCAATTCGGTTGGACGGTAGATTATTACGGCATCGGCGACCTCGTACAATACGTAAATGCCGTTACGGAGCAAGAAATCGACGATCTGATGGGGCTTTATGCAGAGCTATATACATTTGATTATGGCACGAGCAGCAAAGAGTCTTGGGAAGCTAGCGTAAGAGTACAAGCGAGCTATGAAATCGCGATGAAACGTTTCTTTGAAGAGAAGGGCTACAATGCCTTCACTACGAACTTCGAGGATTTGCATGGGATGAAGCAGCTTCCGGGTCTGGCTGTCCAACGCCTGATGGCACAAGGCTACGGCTTTGCCGGTGAAGGCGACTGGAAGACGGCTGCGCTTGATCGCTTGCTGAAAGTGATGAGTCATAACCAAAATACAGGCTTTATGGAGGATTACACATATGAGATGGCAGCTGGGCAAGAAGCCATTCTGCAATCTCATATGCTCGAAGTAGATCCGACCTTGGCCAGCAACAAACCAACAATCATCGTTTCCCCATTGGGTATTGGCGATCGCGAGGATCCAGCGCGTCTCATATTCGACGGCAAAGCTGGCGAAGGTGTCGTCGTCTCCATGGCGGATTTCGGCACCCATTACAAGCTGTTAATCAACGAGGTTTCCGCATTCGAGCCAACGGTTCCAGCTCCTAAGCTCCCTGTAGCTCGTGTGCTGTGGACGGTGAAGCCGAACTTCCAGGATGGCGTAAAAGCTTGGATTGAGAATGGCGGCGGCCATCATACGGTCGTTTCCTTGAACCTGACGACAGACCAAATCGTGACTTATGCTAAACTTGTGAACCTGGAGTACGTTGTAATCAAGTAACACCGCTAAACACTTAAACAAATAAGCTTTTCCTTATGGCCGGAGGTGAACCTCCGGCCTTTTTCTTTTGCTCTAGGGTGTGTATGCAAACGGGAGCCCTTCTGCTGCTCCTTGTTAAGTGATTATTCGAGGCAAATCTCTTCGGACCATTCAAGGCTTAAGGAACCACAGCATGCAATTGTTGCTGAGAGCACAGTTGCAGTGAGCACTGTGGCTGAGAACACGCAGTTTTGGAAGCGAATTCCTTTTTTGGCGGACTGAGTCTCCGTTATTCTGGCTTTTGATTCCCTTTCGGGCATTAAGCGGACAGGAGAGCCGCTATTGTCTTAATAATCCTCTCAAAATGACGATGTGCAGCGCATTAGCGGCCCCTGAGTCCGCAGCCTCTGTCGTAGCCCATGATTCGATTAAAATAGCGGTTTCTGTGTCCGCCAAGTCTGTCTATATGTCTTTGTGCAGGGAGCAAACCCCAGAAACGAAGAGCATGAAGCAGACTTTTGGTTCGTAGGTTCACATTTTTCATATTTATAAGTTGTGCTATTCCCGGCAGTAGAGGGAAGACGTTTGAACGCTGGTTTTTATCGGAAACCAGCTCGCTTGCGTTTGCATACACGCTCTAGTTCATTATATTTACTGCTTTGGCAATTGAAGTTGGGGGATGGGTATCCAGCTGTTCATTTTCGGCAACAAAACGAATTTTCGAACCGATTTTCATAGCGTCAAAATCAAATTCTTCTGCGGAAATGTTTCTTACATCCAGCCAGTGTAAATCGAATTTATTAGCCCTTAGAATGTCCTCGGCATTTTGATCAACTATCGTTTCTAATTTGGACTGCAACTCAGTATTTTCTATATCTAATGCAAGCAGAATTTTCTTGCGTCCTTCCAAATCATGTTTTGCAACAACGAAAGCTTCAAGTGTAAGAAGTGAGTTTTTCGATTTTTTTGAATGGTTAGAGCCTCCGTCGTTACTACTGCAACCAGTAACTACAAAAAGGAAAATCAAGAAAGAGAATATATATTTCAATGTCCTCACCACCTAACCCTCACTAATAATATCTATAAGACGCTTAAATTGTAGTGAGGGTTGCAAACCCATGAAAAGCCTAAAATGATTCGCCTTTTTAGTTTGTAAAGGTATAGGTTCATAAAGCTTGGTGGAACGTATCTTCCACCTTATTTCAGTAGAAAGCAAAAAAACACATTGTCTGCGACTTCGACAATGTGTTTTTTTGCTTTTTTACTTTTGTGTTCTGCGATTAAAATAATCACTTAAAGATTAGCTTTATAGAAAGCTCCCCATTTTACAACAGCTTGTTTAACCGGTTCTGGTCTGTCGTAGAGATCGTAGTAACTTGCACCTTCAACAATATACAAATCCTTTTGTATAATAATTTTACTTAAGAAGTATGCTTAGATATTTCAGAAATATCACGGAGTTCAAAATCCAAGCTTCGAGTCAAATATTTGTTGAAAAAACTTGAATCAATTCCTGTCAGCTGATGGAAGAAGGGAATTTCGGCTTTCCAATCATTCTCAATCATTTGACCAATGTCAATAACTCCTTTTTTTGAAACGAAATCAATGATGGTTTTGATTTTCATTGGTTTCTGAATTGGAATTACGTTATCAAGGGGTTCAAACTCCAAATAACCTTTCCGATGCATGGCTGCATAGAAGTTACGATGATCCTTTGGCTGAAGGATTCCAAGATTAGCTGCTCTATACCCCAACACCTGCAACGATGTTTTCCATTTCTTTTTTAAATCCAAATAATCATCTGGATTGGTAAGATGGGACACGTCCTGCATATCGGTGGTGAATTCGTCTTCAGGCAATAATAAAGCGCCAGCAAACATATTTGCTTCATTCTCAATAAGTTTGTGTTCTTTTCGTTCTAAGTTCGTAAACTCCATACGATAATGAAGTAATAAATGACCTAATTCATGAGCGATATCAAAGTTCCTACGAACGGCGGAACGCTTCATATTGCCAAGTATAATATATGGCCTATCCTCCAGAGTCCAAAGGCTATAGGCATCAATTTCTTCACCAATAGCCTTTTCAAACACGAAAACACCGCTTTTTTCAATTAAGAACATAAGATCATCATTATTCGTTTTTGATAGCTCAAGTCTTTGTCGTGCCAAGAGAGCAACATGGTTGATTTGAACAGATCTATCGTCCTCTGTATGATTTAAATACGCTATAACTTCATCGCGTAATTTAATCATTTTAAGGGTGGGATAACTAATTTTAGTTGTAAGATAGTTGACAAATACATTCAAAAATTCAACATGCTTAGCCTCTGCTTGTGTTTTTGAGATGACATTCAGCACTTTTGAGCGATAAGCAATATTCGTTAAGTCGATATTGGCTGAAGTGATATTCTTTTCAAGCATATCTTCTATATAGAAATATTTACTTTTCACTTGAAAAATCTGTTTTAACTCATTTACGATTTGCATTTTAGGAGATGTATAAGCATTCTCGTATTGCCAGACTGCTTGTTCGGTTACGCCTAACTTGTCGGAGAGCTCTTTACGCGAATATCCGTGCATGATTCGTAAATTGGTTAGGTTCTTACCAATAAACATGCCTGCTGCCTCCTAATTTATTTAACATAATGCCATTTTATATATCTTGTTTTTTATCTTTTTCAATAATACCAATATCAAATGCTGCTGGGTCCATACGATCATCATTTAATTCAGGTGCTACTACTTCTCGGTCCTCATCAGATAGTGTAGCTCCTGAGATGAAATCGGACAGATCCTCGACAAGGTATGCGATGTTATCATTTGGATTAGGAAGGTAGTGCAAAACCTCAGAAATTTGATACGCTTCATCAATAGAATAGGTGAGTATGTGGAATTCGTTGTAAGAAGATTTGAAATGATCCAGGTCGGCTTTGACTTTACTTTCTAAAATAAATAAGGAAAGTTGTTCGACTCGCTCTGTTCGTTTTCCTCTTTTTAGCGATTGTTCTGATGAGGAAAATGCTAAATCTTTATTTATTTTTGAGAGTTCGTGAAGATAGGTGCGAAGAGACCCATTGCTTTCGCTCTCATCTGGGAGCGTAGCTTGTGAAAAGCAATCTTCATTGAAATAAGCGGCATTTTTAATAAGAAAAAGAATTTTGGAATCTCCATTCATGAATTGGAGGTAGTCCCATGTTAATCCAGCCTTTGCTTTCTTGTATGTAAATCCATGAGCGATGCACTCTTCAGCGAGTTTGCTCTCAATAAAATTACCCTTAGTCCAAGAAAACGCAGAGCTGATTTTCATTTTTGATTTTCTGTCTTTCCGATGATCAACATAGTCACGATAACCTTCAACAATAGCATCAACAATCATATTATTATGTGCAGGACTAAACTTGTATTTATCCACATCAAACACCCCAGTTCAATAATATGAAGACAGTTCATATTGTAATCGAAGTTGGGGTGCATTGAAATGATTTTTTTTGTTTTTTTTAAAGTTTGAATCTATATCTTGCTTTTTCTTTATAGTAGTTAGTTCGAATTATTGACTGATACCCATTTATGGCAACAAAGAATGGAATTGGAACGTCTAGTTATTGTACTTCCTAGTAACGACTTGGGAATAAGCAAAGCAAAAGGAGCGCATCCATGAAGCTAAATGCCGGAAAAATCGTGGTGGTGGGAATCGTTGCTGCGATTCTCATCCCTATTCTGCTTTACGCGGAGTTTCAATACGGCTTTTACCAAAAGTTCCGATTCGAGCAGCGGGCGGAGCATTATTTGGCGGAGACCTATGCCGAAGACATGACGATTGTGAACGTTCGTTATTTATGGGATAACATAGAACCGCTAGTAGCGACTGTACAGCCAAAATCCGATCCATCGCTCCAGTTTTATATCTACCATAGTAAGGAATGGGAGCTCGGATTAACGGACGACTATGCGACCACTTTTTGGAAAACACAGGCGATGAATGAAGCGGAGGCACTACTGCGTCCCATACAGCCTGATTACGCTCGCCACGCGAGTATCGATTTTTCCTGCTGTAAGGTCAGTGAATATGATTTTGCGTCGATTCGCGGGGAAGTGCCGCATTACGGAACTACAAAACTGCCCTTCGATTTAGCAGTTACTCTGGAACGGGCGATGGAAGCAAACGATTTAGATCATATGTATCATTCGGTGGCGGCTCTTCGGGAATCCGCATCACTTGTGCTGGGGAGCCTCGTTTTCCGCTTTCCGCTTCCGGAGACAGGCGGCTTCGCTGTATTTGAGATTCCGGGTGATGCCTTAAATGCTGTCGCATCCGCAGCGGATGTGGAAGCCTACAATGCAACGAGGATACCTGCACAGGAAATGGCCGAGCGGATCGGAGCCTCTTTTGAGTGGAACGAGCAGAAGAGCGAGGCGATTTTCTCCCGGGATGATACGACTTTGGTCGTTCGCAGCTGGGGAAATGAGGCGGTTGTGAACGGACAGCCCACTGCTGACCCAATAGGCGCTTATATTGGCGACTCCATGCAGCTCATGGTGCCAGTCTGGTTGGTCGAGCGCGCTTTTAAAGAGAAAATAGCACTGTGGTAGCCTTTTTAATGGACGGACCATACTATTTAATTCGTGCAGCTGTTAAGATAAGTTCATGCAATATGAAAGGGTGAACGAGCGTGACGATTAGAACCGAGAAAGAAAAAATGCTAGCTGGAGAACTATATCTGGCTTCGGACCCGCAATTAACGAAAGACCGGGAAAATGCCAGGAAATTGACCCGTTTATTGAATCAAACGATAGAGACGGATTATGGCAAACGGGTTGATTTGCTCAAACAGCTCTTTGGCTCAACAGGGGAACATCTCTATATCGAACCGACGTTTCGTTGCGACTATGGCTACAATATTCATGTAGGCAACCATTTTTATGTTAATTTTGACTGTGTAATTCTGGATGTATGCGAGGTTCGTATCGGGGAAAATTGTTTTATAGCACCAGGCGTACATATCTATACAGCTACTCATCCATTGAATCCGTTTGAACGAATCACCGGCGCCGAATTTGGCAAGCCGGTAACCATCGGCAACAATGTCTGGATAGGAGGAAGAGCGGTCATCAATCCGGGGGTTACGATTGGGGATAACGTCGTCATCGCTTCTGGAGCGGTAGTAACCAAGGATGTACCTGCCAATGCTGTCGTGGGAGGCAATCCTGCAAAAATCATTAAGAACATTGATGTTTAAGCGATTACCCACAGCAATAATCAGAGGAGTAAAGCATCCCACACAGGTGGCTGCTTTACTCCTTTTTTTGTCCCTTCCTCAATAAACCTTCTTCTGATCCCGATCCTCCTTAATAATTTCGACCGCTTCCTTGAAGCGCAGCGCATGGACAATTTCCCGCTCGCGCAAAAACTTCAGACTGTCCTGCAAATCGACGTCGTCGGTCATATCGATCAGCCACTGATAGGTCGCTCGCGCCTTCTCCTCAGCCGCAATATCCTCGTATAAATCCGCAAGCGGATCTCCCTTGGCCTGTATGTAGGCGGCGGTGAAAGGAACGCCCGAGGCATTGTTGTAAAATAGCGCGCTGTCATGGCTCGCATAATGCGGCCCCAGCCCAGCCTCTTCAAGCTGCTGAGGAGTCGCATCCTTGGTTAGTTTATAGATCATCGTAGCAATCATTTCTAAATGCGCAAATTCTTTAGTACATCATCCGTAGAAGTAATGATTTTGTACATATTTAAGCAAAGTCACTTGGCAAACAGGTATGCGATTAAGATTATGTGCAAAGTAACCTCAAGTGTTTTCGGAAAAACGTGCAGTAGACTTTGAAAGACGCTATGCTGGCTTGGATTGGGGAAGGACTATGGATCGAGGTTCAGTCAGCACAAACGAGCAGTTGCGAGCTTATGGAGTCAGAGATGTAATGGTGAACCCGCTTTCCTTCAGTAGTAACGTCGTTTCGCGCGACTCGATTCTACCAACCGGGGCTGCACCTGGATGGCGGTGAGGACTTCGGAGCCGTGCAGTAACGGCGCTACCACCACCATGACCCAGAAATTCCTGCTATGGCATGATCGCCGCCGTTTCGGTCAACGTTTCCATGAGCTTGCGGACGATTAGCTCGTTTCCAGCAAAACGAGGCCTGTTGGTCGAGGTAGAATGATTCTTCTTCGTCGGCCATCTCGGTCTCCAGTTGCCAAAAGAAACTGGCGATGTATTGATTCAATGCTATGGGCGCTCTTCCGTCCCCGGTGCAGGTCTTCGATGTCTTGTCGAGTGTTAATGGTCGCATGAGCCTCCCTCCTAAAAAAGTTGAGGCTCCTCATGTAGCTCAAAGATATAATATCCTTTTAGGAGAATGTTTTACGGGCCAGCAGTGTAACTTTATGAACTAAATACGATAAAACCTTATGCTTGAATTTAATTGGTGCGGAGTGAAGCATTATCAGTGGTGGAAATTATTCTATTAGTTAGGTATAATTATACACATTATACTCAATGGATTGGGGATTTGTATGAGTCAAAATGTTCTTAATTTGTTTCCAATTGATTACCCTTTTGAAACCCTTGTAGATCGTGTCAACAAAGGTTCATTAAAGCTTGATCCAGATTTCCAAAGAAAATATAAATGGAATCTAAATAACGAAGAAAAGACATCTCGATTTATTGAATCGTGCTTAATGAGAATTCCACTTCCAGCTTGTTATTTCGCAGAAAATGAGGAAAAAAAACATATAGTAATAGATGGCGTTCAACGTATCACTACAATAAAGAGATTTCTTAATGATGAGTTTGCGTTGGAAGGTTTAACAGCCTTTAAAGAATTAGAAGGTAAAAAATTTAGTGAACTTGAGGATTTGAAGGAAGACTTAAATTCCTACACAATAAGATGTATTGTTTTAAGGAATGATAATTCTAAAGAACTTGTTCAGGATATTTTTGCAAGATTGAATCAGGGTGCTGTAGAACTAACAGACCAAGAAATAAGACATGCAATATATCCCGGAACGTTAGATAACTTATTAACTGAACTATCGACCACAATTATATTTAATGATTTTGGTAAGAAGGAAAAGAACGGATTAGAGAATGATGAGCAAGTTTTGAGATTTTTCGCAATGCAGGGTGATCTTGAAGATTATGAAAGTAGATTATCTAAGTATTTAGACAAATACATGAGAGATAATCAAAATATAAACGAAGAAACAGTAAATGAATTTAAAGAGTCCTTTTTAGTAACTCTGGATAAGTGCATAACAATTTTTGATAAGGATGTCTTTATGGATATTTCAAAAGATAGACCTCGCCGCAGCGTTGTTTATTATGATTTGCTTATGTGGTCTTTTTCGAAATACGAAAAGGACTTTCTAGTGAGAAAAAAAGATAAAATAATTGCAAAATTTGAGGAAATGTGCGGTTTAGACGAGTTCCAAAGAACCTTATCTGGTGGCTTACAAAGAAAGAATTCAATAATTAAAAGAAGAGAATTGTGGCAGGAACGTATGGGAGAGCTTGAATGAGTAATACACCAGCTTACCAGAAGTATCTTACTCTTTATGATGAGTTGATTCAACTTGTAAACGAAGCAAATCAACGCATTGTTATAGAAGATCCTGATCCATATATATATAACAATGCAAATTTTTTCATAAAGTCTTTTTTAGTTATGGCGTGTACTTATTTAGAAGCATACTTAAAAGAAATAAGTGAAATTGTAATAGATAAGTATGAAACACAGCTACAGCAATACCCCATTCCATATAATCTTGTAAAATGGAGTGTGGATAATAACAAAGACAAGCAGTTTAAGTTTGATGACTATAAGCTAGGTATAAGCAAGAAAGATGTTGATGATATCGTATCTGGTAATGTACATAAGACAATAAATTTATTTGCAAAGCTGGGTATTAATATTGCTACAGAGGAAAAATTTGGTGACAATAAAGACATCGTTGGCACAATCGTTACGAAAAGAAATAATATTGTTCATCATAATGATGATGCAAGCGATGTATCACTTCCTGATATTGTGGGTTACATTGTGCAATTTAAAGAATATCTAAAAGCTATAGACGATAAAGTAGTTGCAGAAGCACTAACTTAAGGAGAGTCAGGTGCTTTCTTAACAAAGTACCTCTTAGATTATCGAGAAATACTACGTCTTGAGACGTAGTATTTCTCTTTGTTTTGGTGATCTAAATGAAAATAGAAGAAGATCGCTCCCCTCCTTTCAAGGAGGGGAGCGATCTTCTTCATGTTCTGCACAGCTGCGGTCATTAGAGTTTGCTCCATTACATTGCGCAGCCCCTGCAACCGGCAATAGCGAAACCCATGATGATGTGCCGGTATGTTTTGTTTTTGCTCATCTTTTCACCAATATCTAATTAATAACTGTTTGCATTAAATCCTTTTGTTACTCGAATGCGACTTTCGTGTTCTTAGAGAAGTTATTAAATGCATAGTCCACTTTGGTAATGAATATACAAAAATGAAAATGTAGAAGTTCTAGTATTGTCTGCAATAAATGTATTTGCTATAATGACTTTAATCGAATACTTGAAAAGCGGAAGCACCGCTAACTTACCCATTTGGGTTGGTTAGCGGTGCTTTTTTTCATTTCGAGAACAAAACACATTCATTGATGAGGAGAAGAAAAATATGTCTAATCGTTTTCCACCCTTGCAAAAGGGTCAGAGAGTTGAGGTTTATCTTGTGGATGGAGAGATCAACGAAGGTGCCTTTTCAAGATGGGTATCAGTTAATGGTTGCAATTTTCTCATTGTTGACCAAGATGAACGCTTTGAAGATGGTGATCATATTACGGGTTTATGGTTCATGAGCGAAAGCTCAATAAAATTGATTTATCAATTATAATGCAATAAGTGAGCTTTTAATAGTAGCTTAATATCTCAAGAGTAGGTTACCGGTTCATAAGAACTGGTGACCTACTTAAACTGAAACATATATACCTGCAAATTTTATGATTCTGAATACTTTAATTAATCAAATAAGAATTAATCATGCTACTCTAGATTAGTGTTTTGTTTACCTTTTCATTATGTGTATCATTGTGTGTTGCGATAATTCTTTAGTGCATCAACCGTAGAAGTGATTTTCAACCCAGTGTTTTAGGGGGTTTTTGGGTATAAAATTAATTCAAATACGTCTTGTTTGTTACTCCAGCGTCCCCCTTCCTTTTTAGTGTAGATAATTTTATCGAGCAAAGAGTGGAGTAACTCATTTTTTAGCGCGGGACTATCTAATTCATAGTAGACATCTATTGCATGTTCGAGATGAGGGATAACCCGAGTCCGCGCCTCCTGACGATTCTTTGCTGCAATAATTTCTATACGGTGCTTATTAATTGCCTCTTCTGTTTCTTGAATGAGTTGTGCGACCTTCCCCGAACGCTCTAAAAACTTCTCCACTGTGTAAACCTTTTGTTCCAGTAAATCGTGTAAATTATCCGATTGACCTTGATATTCCGTTAATTTTTTCTCTAGTGACTTTAGCGCAGTGGTAAATGCCTTTAGACGTAAGTCATCTTGAATCTCTGGTGCGGCTGGGCGATTCGCTAATATTTGATCTTTATAATGGTGAAGTAAATCTTTAAGTGCCTGAATTACCTTTGTTTCGACTATACTTAAGTAAGCCCCGACATTCTTGCAACTACTTTTGGGGCAAATAAGCATATCAGGTGATTTAGGGTTCGGTCTTAATTGTATGGGTCCTCCGCACATTCCACATCTTATTACACCGGCGAACGGGTTCGATATTTTATTAGATGGACCTTTACGATTCGGATTAAGTGACAAATATGCTTGAGCTAGATTAAAAACTTCTTCACTTACTAAGCCTTCATGGAGCCCATCAGATTCCTCAACTGCCTCACGGTCTACCCGTGGACGGCTATCTTTATCCTTACCTTTGACCACAGGCCTGGAACCCCATCGTACATTCCCCAAGTAAATGGGGTTACGCAACATTGTATTTATGGTTGCCTCGATCCAAAGGCAGTTTTTTTGTGTAGGTATCTTTAACTCATTAAGATGATGACAAATTGATGTAGTGCCTTTACGTTGCTCAGGATCAGGATCGGTGAACATGCTGAAAATTAATTGTACAATCTGCGCTTGCTCGGGATGTGGTTTCAATGAATAGCCTTTGGTAGGTAATTTATATTTTATGTAGCCGTAAGGTGGAAGACTCCCTACATATCTGCCTTCTTTAACAGCAGCCACTCGTCCGTTTTGTAATCGTCTATTAATGGTCTTAAACTCTCTTCGAGACATGAACAATCCAAATTCAAAATATTCTTCATCGTTGGGATTATTGGGGTCATAAGTTCGCATCGGTGTTACTATCAGAGTATTTGAATATTTGAAAGCCTGCGCAACTATACCTTGATCCATCGTATCACCACGGGCTAGACGCTCAACTTCAACGACGAGGACACCTTTCCATTTCCCTTTCTCAACATCTTCTAACAGCCTAATCATTTCAGGCCGGGCCGATATACGCTCTCCTGAAACTGGTGCCTCACGATATATCTCCGTAATGGTAATTCCCATTCTTTTAGATAATTCAATTAATTGTCGTTCATGCCTAGCATAAGTGTCGCCTTCTCCTTTATCTTCAGCAAGAAGATCCGATCGAGATTTTCTGAGGTAGAGGCAATATTCATAGCTAGAATTATTTAGCATTTTAAATTGAGACATGAGAACCTCCTTACTTATGAGGTGGATGTTTTGTATATCAATATATCAAAAGATATCGAGTATTTCCATGATGGACGAACAGATGAGTAGATTATGAATATTCTCCTAAAGTCAAAAAATTGAAGATAGGACTAATTATTTATAAAGCATATTGCTTTCAGTATGTCCTCATGCAATGATTATATTAAAATTGAATATCGAGTTTCAAAAATACATTCAAAGACGGTGGCGACTTGGATACTATTAATTTTCTGATATTAAGTATGTTTGATGCTCTTGCTGTCGTTGTTCTTATGTTTAAATTTTTCCGCCTGAGTTTGAGAGAACATAAATATTTAATCGCGTTGTTATGTGCTTTTAGCTCATGCTCTTCTTATTTATTCAGGGTTGTTCTTGAGCTATCTCCCGTGCTGGATATGTTGGCACAAATTGCGATTTTCCTGCTGTCTAATAGGTTCTTAATAAAGGTGAAATTTTTTTATTCATGGATAATGGTTGCGGCCGGGTTTGGTATGTTCGTTGCTTTACAACTTCCTGTTTACTACGTCGCGACGCTGTTCGGTGTTAGCGAATCCGTTGTTGGAAGCACTGGCGGGCCGGGGGTCGAAACCATACAAATATTAACCGATTTTACCGCTTTGATTATAGGAGTCGTTTTCAAACTCTTTCACCTTGGTTTTGCGTTCATCATAATCCCGCCGCACGACTTTAGCATCAGGGAACGCTTTTTCAGCGGTACGAACAGATTAATCATATTTTCAACTATTGCCCTTGCTGTCATTATTACAGCTGCGTTGTACATAACCATTCACTTTAACGCAGTAATGTATTTTTACCCGCTGGTGCTGTTGGCATTGATCGTATTGTATTACCTTTCCAGCAGGAGGGATCGAGAGGATGATTATTGAATACATATCCAAAAATATAGCCTTGTCGATAAAACGAGCAGATCCTCAAGGCGACGTTTCCGTTGAGGTTATGACCTTCCAGCTTGGGAACTGGCTGAATCCGGCAGCAATAACAATTGTGTCTTTGGGCATTGGCTGGGCGACTGATGCCATGTTCTTGACGTTGCTTGGCATGCTTGCGTTTTGTATTTTGAGGCATTTTACAGGAGGCTTTCATTTCTCATCTTTAACCATATGCTTTATCGTTTCTACCATTATACTTTCAACGATTCCACATATTGTTTTAAATGGTGTAGCCGTGATAATATTAACCTTGTTAAGTGCAGGTTTGTCTTTGATTTACCGGAGGGGAAGCAGTATTTCATTGCTGCTCATATCGTCGAATATAATTCTACAATCAGATGTAATCGCGCTCGCATATTTGGCGCAGATGCTCCTAGTTATTATTAATCAGATTGGAGGTGTTGATCATGAAACAGAAGCTAGCTCGTAAGCTATCCGAAATATTGCACAAGAATGCAAAGAAGTCGGTTGACAAAAAGGACTTTAAAATCTTCATCGGCAGCCAAGCGGTACCGAAGGAATTAAAGTAGTGTGAGCCATGGATATGACATCGGAGATTTTAGGACAGAGAGTTTGGGAAGATGAGAAAGAACGGCATGGCGATCAATTCGATACTTTCAAGCTCAGTGAAGTACAAATGATTGACATGTTTAAACCGAAAAAAAATTACGCTGTACCGCGATTTCATACCACAAAAGGTGCATTTACCGTTATCCTAACACTGGACTCCTGTAAACAAATTTTTATGCCGTTGGGGTTTAAATCATTGGATAGCAACATTTTGGTTAACATCCAGCACGTAAAATATGTAAAGGTTGATAGATGGGGGAACACCGCATTTTTCGAGGGTGGATTAACTGCAAATGTCATTGGCAGGAAGCTGCATTTGGTGGAGCATTTAATTAAAAAGGACTGATTCCTAGTAATTCAGGGATCAGTCCTTTTTTAGAGCTGAAATTATACAAGCGGAGTGGATGGAAGTCAAGAAATTCCTTGACTAGTCTCGAAATATGGGAGCTGTTCGACACCATACGACAATGAGGCATATACTCCCTATGCTATATTAAAAATGTAAAACCGAGGGAAACAAATAAACCATAGAGATAGATAATATTAAGGAAGGACAGCATGAGAATTTCAGATTTTGAGTCCTCAGCGATTAAACATTTTGCTGCCATGAAACGAGATTGGTCGGGTAGAGGGCCGGATGAGACAATTTTAAAAGTTCGTGGCAATAAAATTACACTGATCTACATTGCCCAATTCACTAGGTTTGAATTGTATTTCTTAAACAGGGAAGTGAGACGCGGCAGCTATGAAGACTTCCTAAACGAGATGATTGAAATAATGCGGGGAGATTTTAAGACGTATTTCGAATCCTTACACACAGGTCTCGAAATCATCGACATGGGGACGTTCGTGACGGGGCAAGACTTCCGAATGCAAACTACGTCGATTATTCTTAACAAAGACCTGCGCCGGTTGGTGATGGATAACCGGATAAAAATACCATCATAAAATTAAAGATGAGTTGGAAGCCGAATGGAGAAAGGCCGGATCGGAAACCGACACGAAGATGCTGGAAACAGCTTACTTTGTGTCGGTTTTCTTGTTTAAATGGTAAGTATTCTAAATCCCAGCTACTTTCTATCAAGCTTGGGGGGGATGTATTATAGCTCCTTAGATATGGGTATATAATAAATAATTAAAGATGGGAAGGTATCACTAATGTATATAAACTCGGAGAAACCTAACATTATCGTAACTTATGAATTACAGAATTTAATTATACATGTAGCTGATAACGTATATCGTGATGAAAGTATAGATAGACTTAAGCAAACGCTAGAAGACTTTTATACTGCCTTTAGAGAATTTAATATCTGAGACTACTCTTTGTTATCTTTCCCCATGCGGTATGCCTGGAGAGCAACTCTAAGAGCCTTCAATTCATCTTCCTTTGGAGGCTCAGAATCGAATCCTAGTTCCTTATAAACTCGTTCATATTCTTGTTTTAGTTGAGCCTGGATTTCATTCGGCTCTTTTCTTATGTCCTCTTTGAAAATTGGAATCTTTGGAAAAACTACAAGTGATTTGTCTTCTTCATTTAGTTGTATTGAAAAGAATCTGGCTAAGATCATTTTATTCTCTCGACTTGTATTCCTGAATCCTTCTTTGTAGTTCTCTAGCGTTAATGGAACATAATTAGTTTTTTCTAGTGCTGATTGTACTTTACGTCTCTCATTCATTTCCTCAACAAAACCATCCCTGTCTACAAGAAGGTCAACCAAGGAATTAAGTAACTCATCAAATCCCGATTCCCCTAATTCTTCCAGAACAGGCTTAAGACGCTCCATCTGTGCAGCAATAATGAGCTTATTAACATCTCCACCAGTAACTTCAGCAAGAGCTCGGGTTAGATCATCAGAAGCAGGTGGCTTATTACCATTCTTTAATTTACTTATATACGACTTTGTTATGTTAATATCTCTGCTAGCAAGTCTCTCAAGAATCTCTCCGATCTTTAAACCGCTTATATTGATGTATTGAGTAAGCAACTCATGATATCGTAACATTTGATTCAATCCTTTCTAGTGCTCTTATATAAAATAATAAATGTTGACTAAATATTCAACCACTATACAAAAATTAAAAGAGATTGTTGACTGATTAGTGATGCGATGTTAAGATTCAAATATAAGTTGACTAAATAGTGATTTTTATTTTATTTAGAAAGAGGTGAAAAGTTTGGATTACAAAGATCTATTAATAAAAGGATTTCAAACGAAAAATCTAAGTCTTCGTGATGTTAGTATACAGGTATTTGAGCGTTTTGGATTGACAGTTGACCATTCGTATTTATCAAAATTACGAAGCGGATCTAAACCACCGGCCAGTGACAAGGTTAATGAGGCTCTAGCTTCAGTCTTAGGATTAAATACACTTGAGTTGAAAACTGCAGCGTATAAGGAGAAGATTCCCCCAGACGTATTAAATGAGCTTACATTATAAGTATCAAGCGATCCTCAATTCAATATTGAATTGAGGAAAATAGTATAAAAATTAAATAATATGAAAGTTCCATTTAAAGAGAGGAGCAATAAAGAAGTTGGACTATTCGCAAATATTGTCGGATGCTTTACGTCGTAGCGGCTTGTCGATGAGGGAAATTTCTCGAAGAAGCCCTCAATTCGGGGTTGAAATTTCTCAAGCATATATCAGTAAGATAATTTCCCCTGAGGCTCGGCCTGCTGGAGATGAAATAAATAAAGTGCTTGCTGACATATTGAAAATTGATCCAATCGAATTAATGGTTGCGGCTTACAAAAAGAAAATTCCTGAAGACATTCTAAAGATTATAGTTGAACGAACCATTCAAGAGATGATTCATTCTAAAGACTCACAAGCATTTTACTTAGAGAGCCAAAGCATTGAAATAGTAAACGGAGAAATAAAGCTAAAGTGATTGATCGTCCAAGTTTTTAACTAATAAATACTTTTTTGAAAAGTGGTGAAAAATTCAATGGCTGTCCCACAAGAGAAGCTGCATATAATGCCCCAAAGGGGTGAAGCAGCTGTGAAAAATGAAGAACAACCTAATATCGTAAAGAGCTACATGCTTGGCAACACAACGATAAAAATTGCTGATAATGCCTATAGGGATAAAACTCCTTCAGAGCTTCAAGACGTTTGGGCAAATTTCTATATAACAGAATGGCTTTGCTGGAACGAAGTTGAACGGCAAAGGGTGAACAAAGATTAGAATGATTAATAAATGTAATCGTAATTATTTCGTGGAGGTATTTTGGTTGAAGTATTGTAGCAACGTAAAAAGACGATCGATTGGCGTCGATCATCTTTTGGGAGTGCGATGTAAAATTAGAGCCTAGACACCTCTAATCTTACACCCTTCCCCTAAAGCTACGCAATGTATATTTCTTATTTCCTTTCTATTATTTCTCTCATTTACCTGATCTAAACCTCAAATATGGAGTGATGACAATTGAATATAAATCGTATGGTTGCTGACTTTGGCAACTCCCTTGGCCAGTTTATGATTGATGGTCATTATTTTGAGATGCCTTCCTCGATTGCAGAAATTACGGAGAAGGATTTTCAAGGCATGTTCGCGCACACCGTGCCGACAGAGTCATTGATGAACCATTTGGTATTGAAAATCACAACTGAAGAAGGTCTTCGCTATTATATGGCTGGGAAGAAAGCACAAGCCGATCTGCTGGGTAATGCCCACATACACAGTTTGCACGACAAAACGC
Organism: Paenibacillus sp. JT22N15; assembly: GCF_059383755.1. NCBI lineage: Bacteria > Bacillati > Bacillota > Bacilli > Caryophanales > Paenibacillaceae > Paenibacillus > Paenibacillus sp. JT22N15. The sequence continues at coordinate 61,703 of NZ_JBXENV010000016.1, forward strand.
AATCGCAAACGGTATGGGTCACTTGGTTAGCTGCTATTGCGTTGTATCATGCGACCAAAGAGCCCGATATGAAAGAGGATACAATCTCCATTGATTATTTCGGTACGCTGCTCCCCGTTTGGCTAGTGAAGAAGGCGAGCAGCTTCAAAGAAAAGCTATCCGTCATGTCGGAGCGTTTTCTATCAGAAATTTCTTTTGAGCTGGTCACTATGGGATTTCAACGCAAACTGCAGCTTAAAGTCGAACAAGCCCAATGTAAGGTCGAAGGTGAGAACGCCAGGCATGCACTTAAATTTGATTTAGAGGGGAATCCGAAGGAAGATTCGATACGCTTTAAGGATGCCTATGTGGTTATGGATGACATCGGTGGGCAAAGTCAGGATCTATGCAAACTGCAGCATGATTTGAGAGGAGCTCAATCAGCAGATGATTTTGTCAGCTCTACCGATCAGAGCTATCTAGCGGTGCTAGAGAAGCTGCGGACGGACAAGCTCATGGACTACTTTAGGGACGTTCGAGCTTTGGAGGAATTTGTGCTGAAGCATATTGCAACGCGCAAGTATATTTATCTCGATCCCGTAAAGCATGCTGAGCATGATTTAACAGAAGATATTGAACCAGTCCTAACAGATTTTGTGGAAGTGGCCATGCAAAAGGCACTGCAAAGCTTTCATTTTCAGCAAGGAGATGTAGTCTTTTATGTTCATATAGGTGGCGTGAACCAGGCATTACGTGAGTATATGATGGAGTTTCTCGGTGGATATTTGGGCGAAGCTGTAGCGAAAAAATATCACCTGTTCCCTGAAGATTCGAGAAAATTGAATATTTATGCTTGCGAGATTGTTGCAAAGAATGTGCTGAAGCGTAAAGTCGATGTAATTAAACAAAAGGTTGATGTGTAATGGGTCGCAGAGATCAGTATAACGTGAGCGCGCTTCGATTTTCTGATGAGGTTCATGATTTTATATTGAAGTTATCCGCGTCCAGAAAGCTCTCTGAATGGATAGCTAGGCATGCTGAACAGGATTTAAGAGAGAATAATGGGTCGGATAAGTATTCTAACAACGAAGAAATCATGCTCGAGCTGCGGGAAATTAAGCAGTTACTGCAAGGAAGAGACCATAGTCTGCAGCAGCGCCAGGGAAATTTGAAACAGGAGCTGGTCATCGAACAGATCAGCTCTTTCCGAGTGCAAGAGTTAATTCCGGAAGAGGATCTGGAATACGGATTTTAATGAAGGGGGCGTTCAGATGATAATCGTGTCGCATGTCACTAACCAATTAGGGATGAGTGGTTTTTGCTTGTTCCATCAAGCGCTAGTCGAATCTGTAGTAGAACCTGATCCTGAAGAGGTGGCAACCGAGACGGGCTATCACCCATTCGCATACGAAATGCGAAATACAAATGTTTTAAAGAAGGAGAATGGTCGGTATTCCGTGACATGGCTGTCACGAGCGGCCTTACCTTAATTATGGTCAAGTCCGAATTAAAGGATCAAATAGAACTGATGCGCAGTAAGATGAACAGTTTAGCTGAAAAATACAATGAGCTGCAGCATCCGGAAGTAATTCGTGCCAGTGAAGAACTGGACAAGCTCATTAATGAAGCAATGCAAGCTAGATAGCCGAAACGCCCAACTGCAGGCTGGGCGTCGCGAGGAGATAATCTACCTCGCCTGATGATGGCAGATTGAGGGAGGGGGATTATCATCAAAATTAGTTATAAGGAAATTAACTTCAGGCAAGACAGTTTGGATCTCATCCATAAGGTAAACAGCATTATTCGTGAATATCAGGATCAAGGGTATGATTTGACGTTACGTCAGGTGTATTACCAATTGGTGGCGAGGGATGTTATTGAAAACACAGAGCGCAGTTACAAAAACCTCGGAAATAAGGTATCAGACGCTCGTTTAGCTGGTTTAATCGATTGGTATGCCATTGAAGACCGGACGCGCAATCTCAGAGCTAATAGCCATTGGGATACGCCTGAAGATATTATTCACTCGGCAGCTCAATCGTTTGCCTATGATAAATGGGCATCTCAGGACCATTATCTCGAAGTTTGGGTTGAGAAAGACGCCCTGGTTGGCGTTGTCGGACAGATTTGTGCGAAGTGGGATATCCCCTATTTTTCGTGCAGAGGTTATGTAAGCCAAAGTGAAATGTGGGTAGCAGCACAGCGCATTCATGATAGATCCGATAGACAAGCGGTTATTCTACATTTGGGCGATCACGACCCTAGCGGTAGAGATATGAGCCGCGATATTGAGGACCGGCTAAATATGTTCGAGGCATACCCTATCTTTCATCGCATAGCACTCAATATGACTCAAATTGAAGAGTATATGCCACCTCCGAATCCGACCAAGGTCACCGATAGTCGTGCGTCTGGTTACATTAAAGAGTTTGGTCATGAGTGCTGGGAGCTGGATGCGCTCAGGCCAGAGGTAATGGCGGCTTTAATTGAAGATAGGGCGCTGGAGTATATGGATCAAGACCGATTTAATGCTGCGTTAGCAAAAGAGCAAGAGGCTAAACGCACGCTGCAGAACGTTGCAGAGCGATGGCCAGAAATTCAAGGCTTTTATTCATAACAATGCGGAGCGGACGTTACTGCTGCAGGAGAGGAGGAGAGCGATGTCTTTTGAGTACGTTACAGCGCATGTGCACCGTGGTTTAGACATTTGCATAGCATCACCGGCTACTCCGGATCAGCTTGGCTATATTATCGATCATATTGATTTTGTGAGTCAGACGTTCAGCCTGGTTGCTGATGCCGTTGAAGCAATCGACGATTATCTAAACCAGCAATAGTTTTTTGTGCTCCCCATAAAAAAGCGAGATAGGAGGGCAGATGATGACCGAAAGATTAAATGATTTAAAGCTTCAGTTAAGCCGTTTAGATAGTTTGTTGAGCCGACTAAACGATGACATGACTAGCTTAGAGGGCGATGTGCAAAAGATTCATTTGCAAGCAAAAGCTGAAAAGGAGTGTTAACATTAATGGCTCTTATTACTAAAAGCAAAGCTTTAGAGCTGATTGGCGACTTTTCCAACGGGTTCCGGACTAAAAGAGACATAGATGCTTATATATTGGGGTTACTTTCGGCGGTTCTAGGTACTGGAAAGAGTCCGACGGAGTCGCTTAAAACAGTACGGAGGATCTTGGAAGCTTACGATGAAGCTACCAAGGCAAGAGAATTGAATTAGAAGGAGCGTGTAGGTATGCACTGGATTTGCATTGATCCTAATTGCCGAACAACCTTAGAGTGCTCAAAGGCAACCATGCAGGTAACGCCTTGCCCTGGATGCGGAAGAAAGGGATGGTTTACTCAATCATCAAGTAAAGATGATACGAAGGTCATTCACGAAAACAATAGTCTGCGAATAAATTCTTTAGCAGCTGAACAGCAGATAAAAAAAGAAATAGAGCAATACCAATCACAAATAAAAGATGAGTTAAATGATTATAGACAACGCCTGCTTCCTTACTTTCCTGATGATGAGGTGGAGGATCTTGTGGGAATGTTGCAGGTCTCCCTGCTGGGGGCTTACCGAGATGGCTGGGATACAAGGGGCCGTTTATAAATAATGCCGAAATGCCTATTCATGATGATTAGGCATCGCGAGGAAAGCGGACAGACCTCGCCTGATGATGGCGGCCAAAACATTTTAGCGGGAGTGTTAGCGATGAGGAAAATACTGATTGTCGGAGTCATTTTAGCTTGCTGCTCGGGTTGTGGCTTGTTTCTTGAAAATCAACAGGCTCTTTCTTCTGAAAATGAAAATAACGTCAAATTTACTACAGAAAGATTGGGTGGTCCACGTGGCTGGATTTTAACTGATATTGAGACGGGCTGTCAGTATATTGTTCAGAACAACGATGTGGCCTATACCCCGAGGCTAACTGCAGATGGCATTCCAATGTGTACGAACACGAAATAGCTTTTTTTGCGAGAAGCAACTTTGCTAGGTAATTATCACTTGCAAAATAGTGTCTATAGTATATATTTTAAATAGTTACTATAAGAATAATCCATGCGTGAGAGGAGGTGTTTAAATTCATGGGGTTTCATTCTACAGGCTTTAGCCGTTTATCTTTAGAGCAGCAGCAGCTTTTTGAGAGTGTCTTTTCAAAGCATCACAATGCGATGAGTGATGAAATGAGAAAAAAATATTCAAGAAACAACATTACCAAAATCGTTTGGGTGAAAGAAGAAAAATGCTTGCATGTGCATTTTTCCGACGGCGAATGGTGGCACTATGATCCTGATGGTACGTGGTATTGATGGTCGTTATTTTTGGTTTTAACCCAGTCCCTAAGCCAAGAAAAGGTGAACGGAGGAGTGGCTAGAATGAGCGACATTAAAAAAGTGCTTGAAGCAAAAATAAAGGAACTGGCAGCTGGCATTAAAGACGTAAAGTGCCCCTGCTGCGGTAAAACCACAAGCACCGGATCGGAAATAAATGATCCTGAAGATGACACAAGGGGAATCGTCACTTGCGAGGTAAACGGCTGCGAGTTTTATATTATCGAGTTTACGGACGGAACCACATTGCTAGAGACAAAATACTAATTTAATAGTTGAGGTAGTTAAAGCCGAAACGCCTGTCACTTTAATCAGGCGTAGTGAGGGGATAGGTTCTCCTTACCTGATGATGGCAGCCTAATATTGGGCATACATTATTTTGTTGAAAAGGGAGCGTGCGTGAAAATGGAAATCAAAGTCTATGAAAATGGGAGCAAACAGAAACTTATAGCTTATGTTGTAGAGGGTAATGGTGACAAACGTGAGTTGGTAAGAACTGATAAGGGCAGGGATGATTTGCTGAATCAAATTGACGCAATGAACTTGTCTTATCTGCCAGTAGAGTTCATGTAGGTATCACAGTGAATAATAGGGAGCGTGAATGAATTGGATCTCAAAGTACAGATTGCAGATTTGAATGAGCGTCGTAATTTGTTAGAGCAACTGGTCGGGTATGGTGACCTTATGGCAGAGGCTATTGAAAAAGGGGATTTGGAACGCTACGAAAAAATGGAACGTGATTTTAATAGTATCGTTGAACAACTGGAGTTCGTTGGAAAGCGTACGTAACATATTGAATATTCAAGAACATGAGGATAATAATCGATTTTGGTCTTAAGGAGGCATGGAGATTATGAAAAACAATGAGCAAATGTATTTTGAAAAACAATCTGCAGAGTTGCAAAATAGTCCATTTATGAACAAGCTAGGTTCCGGTAAGAGCCTTATGAGGGAAATTCAGCAATCCCGAAGAAAGTATAATCCGCCTTTAATAATGGGTGAGGCGCTGCTGCAAGCATATAAGGAACAATCGTGAATATTGAAGAACTTAAAGAAAGGCTGCATTACAGCAGCCCCGTAAGAAAATCAGTCAGTAACTTTCCAAGAATTGAAATAATAATACCCAAAACAACTTTACGAATAATTGCTTTCCTATAACTGTTGTTTTTCAAAATGTTCTTTATCCAATGCATACGAACCCCTCCTTTCTACAAAAAAATGTTATGCCTTAAATTATAGTTATCATTACTGCGGAATTATTCAATTTGTAAGAGGGGTAGAGCAGATACGTATTAATTAGTATTCAATCACATGAGGGGGGATTTACTTGAGTGACAGATTGATTAGTTCTCAAAAACTGTTGTCATTTATGGAAAACAGTACTGAAGCAAACAGCTTCTGGCGTGGCGAAGGAACATTACGTTTTTTTGATGAATTAACGGATGCCATTGAAAACGGACAGTTAGATCCGACAATCCCAAACCATATATGCAATGGCGATACCGTTATTTTACCTAACGGTAAAGAGGCAGTAATTATCCAAATCCAATATATCCATAACCGGTATCAACTCAGAGGTGTGAGCGGATGGGCCTATGGGATAGATCAATTAAAGAAAAAGTAGGAAGAAGCCGAAACGCCTGTAACCAGGCGTAGCGAGAATGGGGCAAATCTCGCCTGATGATGGCAGCCATAGAAAGGAGCTGTTTTTGTGATATGTAACGCATGTGATGAAGCATGCCAAGAAATCAGGGCTGAGGAACTATACCAGTGCCCATCATGCGGTCAAAAATATGAGCAAGCGGTATTGGCATTAGATTTGCCGCCAACGCTTCAAAGTGAGGAGCAAAATATGCGACGGAAAATTATAGTGACCCGGAGGAACATCGCTTCATTTCCCTTATCTTGGCTAGTCGTGCAGTTGGGGAAATTGCGCAAACAACTTCGTACGATCGAGAATCCGGAGCTTCGAGAGGAAATTCGTTTAATTGAAGAGCACTTAAAGTCAACGGGTCAAGCTAAGACGAGATCAGCTCCCTATGATGAGACACAAATTGTGATGGATATACCCGTTACACGTCCAGGAGAATACCGAGCTTTAGTAAAGACGTTGCTTGGAGAGTATTATGTTAAAAGATGTCGCAGAGATAGCATCAAGGAGGAGCTGGAGTCTTTGATCCTGCAGCCGGCCTTACAAACGGTTACAGCGACGTATGGCGGGAGTATCGGAGGAGGTCGCACAAGCAATTCCCCCTTGGAAGAAGCTTTTATCCGGAAGGAAAGTCAAATCGAGCTTAAACGGCAAACACTTCGATCCCTGGAATGGCAGATTACTCCGGTGGAAGAGGCGCTGGCCATGCTGACCTATGAGGAGCGGGAACTCATTGAAAAAAAGTTTCTTGTACAACGTCCACCATTAGACAACCTGCTGATTGAACAAATGCATTTCAATCGACAATATTATTACGAGGTCAAGGCGGCGGCAGTTTTGAAAATTGCGCAGTGGCTTAAATTAGTATAGAGGAAGGAGAAGACAAGCATGCTGAACGAATCATCTACATCCCTGCAGCCGAAATCATTCCAATTTCCTATCAAGTTCAGCTACCGTTACCTTCAAGCATTGTTAGGCATTGAAGCCTATCCTACACGCAAGACCTTTCGGAAGCGCCGCGATGGACAAATCAGATTGGCCAATAAGCTGACCAAGGCCGATCTGCAGCTAGCCATTACCTTGCAAGTGGGTATTCAGACGGATGGCATTTCAAACTTTGTGAATCGGCATATTGTCTATCTAAAGCTTCAAGAAATATTTGAAACACCTATTACAAAGGATCAGTTTTACGCAGCCTTTGAAAAATTCGAGTTGAATAAGCTAATTACAGTTTGTAACGAGCCACATACAGGCACTATGCATTTAAAACTTGAATCCTATTTGGAACCAGATGGCCAGCTCGGGCGTTTTTTCTTATTGCCTAATCTGGTCTGTTCGGCTGTCTTTGGCACGCTGCCAATAGCGGCACAGAAGCTCTATGTGTATGCCTGCGGCCAGCAAGGCGATCAGCGAGGGAAAATACTTCAGCTCAATTATGATAAGCTGGGCGGCCTCATAAGAAGAGAAGAGCCTAGTCATATACGCAAGGTGTTAGAGCTGCTTGGCACGCAGCCTATTGTCGGCAGCCAGCCGTTATTTTCGGTAGCACGTAGTGAAAGGAATGTGTTTAATCAGCCTAAAGCAGTATTTCAAGTGAACGCGGATTTGATGCCAAGGCACATACAAGGCATTCATTACCGTTCTATTTTCCCTGCCAAAAAAAGCTATAGACAATTAATTGCTAGACTAGAAAGCTATCTTATAGCTATAGGATGCGAGTCTTTCACCGTTTGGAAAAACGGTCAAGCTCTCCTCCAACTAGCAGCTCTATTAAAAAATAAAAGCGAGACGGCTACAAAGTATGTGATGGCCAGGATTCGGGAGTTCTCCCTGCAGGGTGACTATCCAGAAACCATGCTGAATGATATTCGCCTTGAGATCGTGGATAAGAGCACGGCTGCATTGCTCAACATTGCTAAGGACACGGGCGTCATTCGTTATGTACAAAACCGGTCAGAGTTTGTTTCTAAACTGAAGGGCCTAGCCAAAACGGGCTTCCGAAAGCTTTGTAAAGGAGCCTTAATCGAGCTGGAGCGTAATTTCGCAAGGCCGGCTGCATATGGCAGCCTGGATTACCGTAAGCCAAACTTAGCGACGGAAGAGCTTGAGTCGGTCATTGACCTCGATTGCTACCGCGTTAAGGCATTCCAAATGCAGCGGGATCCAGCCAGCTTCATCGATTTAGTCCAGGATGCTTACTATAAATGGCTAAGCGGATTATCTCCTAGCGATGTTGCCCATTGGATAGCATGGGAGCTGGATAAGCTGCCTAAGTGGACGCCTATTCCGGATCCTCCACGTCATTTCTGTGTGGCCACGTTTCTTCAACAAAAAACCAACGTCTAAAGCCCTCTGCAACAGCAGTATAGGGCCTCTTCGTTATTCCCCTTCCTAACCCCTACAGGTAGATGAACCCCTGTGATAGCGCTCAACAAGCAGCCTTAGAACCCGTTATTCCAGCAGATGGAGTCAACACGATTATTTTTCCTACACGACCATTCTCTTTTCTTGTCTTCACGCGAAAGAAAACAGAATGAACCCTCCCTATATTCTGGTCTTTAGGCGAGTTTAAGGCCCTTTTCTCTGCATCGAAGCCCGTATGTTCATAGTTTCCGTTTTTATCGGCGTATTTCGCCTTGTTTCCGTTTTTATCGATATAAATAGCATGTAGTTCGTTTTTATTCGGCAAAAACCGGTATGTTCCGCGCTGGCTATAGGCTCATTGAGTATGTAGTCGTTTGGTCTTTAGACGTTAAGATTTATAATCGATTTCATCATCATTATGGGAACTTACGTTCCTTTTTTACGTATGTATAAGGTGGAGATTCATATCATCAGAGGAGGAAAACGATGCTCTATCATACTTGCTGCATTGAAGGTGCCAAAACTCATATCCAGACGGACTCAGTGGATCTCTTTATCGCGGATCCCCCATTTAACCTACGCTTTGGGGGAACGACGCAAACCAAAACTAAAAAGCCTAGATTTGAAGTGTTTGAAAATGACAACTTAACACCGGCTGCCTATAAACAATTCTGCATGCAATGGATGGCTCAGGCCTACCGCATTTTAAAGCCAGGACATCATGCGTATATTTTTATAGACTGGCGTATGTATGCGGATATGGTGCATTGGCTCAGGCTAATCGGTTTTGTCGTGAAAAATTGTATTGTGTGGGACAAACAGAATATGGGGCTAGGTTGGCAATATCGCTTTCAGCATGAGCTCATCATTTTCGCTGTAAAGCCGGCCAAGCGTAATCGGCGGATAAATACGCGCAAGGATACGGATATTTGGCGGATCCCAAGAATTCACGGTAATAAAACCATTCACCCGACTGAAAAGCCAGTGGAGCTGCTGAAGCGTATTATCCTAAATAGCACAGATGAAGGAGCAGAAATGGTGGACTTTTTCTCGGGTAGCGGCGTGGCCTCGGAAGCAGCCATTCTCACGGGACGTAACTATAAGGTCTTTGAGATTGGTGAACACTGGTATCAAGTATCCAAAGCCAGGATTGATGCAGCTGAGCAAAGCCTTACTCAAAAATGATCATACTTTTTGCATACTAAATGCGTACTCTGTAAGGGGAAAAAGGCTGTATAGTAGGTAATATCATAATTAGCGAACAAACAAAGCCTCCGGAGAAATCCAGGCGGTTTTTGCATGTTCGCCTGGAGGTGGAAGGATTGCATGTTTTAGTTTGTGGATTGAATGTTGAAGGTATCTTGCCTCCAGCGCTGCAGCTGCAGGTGGTAGATACAACAGAAATAATGGAGAATGTTTTGTTACATGCAGAACCGGCCGTCATTGTAATCGCGGAGGAACTAGCAAACGGCATGATAGAGCGTATAGCAAGCCTTGCGCCCCAAATACCCATTGCGGTTGTTACAAGGGTGTATACGCATGTTATAGCCCGACAGTGGGCTTCACAGGGGATGACGTGGGTATGGCCATCCGATAGTTGGGAAGAGCATATACGGCGTACACTGTTACCCAACCCCATGGTTGAATCGGGACGGCCCACAAAAATGGAGAGTCTGCTTCAACAGTATGATTCTCAGGATACGATCGTGATTGCGGTGTCTGGGCTATTTGACGGTGCAGGGAGCACGCATATGGCACTTAGTATCGCTAATCAGTTAGCTAGGCACGGTAATGGCCGAGTGGCACTGTGGGAGGCTAGCAGCAAGCCATGCTTTCAGTTCCTGGCCTTTAATGCTGCAGGTGAGTTTAGCCACAAGCCGCGCTTTCAGATGGGGGCGGTTACTTGTTTTAAGGACACAGCAGATATGGAGTGGGTAGAGGCCTATTCCGAAAGTTTTAAATATTTAGTTGTCGACCTAGGCAACATTCATACAACGCTTCATGCGAAGAGATTCTTTCAAGCCACCATACCTGTATTGGTTGCCTCTAGCAGCAGTTGGCGCCAACAGGAGCTCGCTAGATTTATTCGGAAACATAGCCATATGCGCCAGGACAAGTGGCGAATAATATTACCGATGGCAACAGAGGATGCTTATGATGAAATGCTGGAGGCATATGCGGGCCGGCATTTCATAACTATGCCGGCTTTTGATGCCTTTCATCCACATGATGAGGCTGCCATTGTTCTCGATCAGCTCGTTGATCCTGTTTCTATGAAAAGGCCGAATCTTCTACAACGCATATTTCACCGATAGGAGGTGCGAAATGGATTTTAGTTTGCATTATCAACCGATCTGGGACATAACCAATCAGCGGATAATTGGCTATGAAACATTTGTTCATGGCGCTCAAGGCGAGGCGGCATCTACCTTGTTTCGTCGATATGCAAGGCAAGTTGTTTCGATTGATCGAGCGATCATTCAGCGAGCAATGGTTGAAGCTTTGCCGATGCTAACAAGCGATCAGCAGTTGTTCTTAAATGTTCATCCAAAGTCGCTTATAGCGGGGCTTCGCCTTGATTTAAAAGCGATCAATACCAAACAGATCGTTTTAGAAATCACAGAAAAAACAGCGTTCAATCAGCGCGTGTTGTATCAGCTGCAGCGATTAGCCTTGCAAGGATTTGCTTTTGGTATTGATGATTTTGGTACACAATTTTCCAACCTGGATCGACTCATCTCACCGACATTCAAACCATCCTATATGAAACTGGACAAATCATTTGTTCGCGGCATTCGGCAGCCAAATACAGAAACCGTTATTCGATTTACTCAGGAGTTATGCGACTTGCTTCACATTAAATTAATCGTTGAAGGAGTAGAAACCTTAGAGCAGCAAAATCATTTACAGGCTTTAGGTGTTCGTTATTTACAGGGTTATTATTTGGGAAGGCCTAGCGCTATCTTTCCTTCCAGTCTTAATCAGGCCATATGTTTAACGCAGTAGAACCACTCTTTGGTAAGCGAAGAGTGGTTTTTTTATGGGCGTGAGGGGAGGTGAAAAAAAGATGAATAAAAAAGGGCACTTAGCACTTGGAGTCGCTGTCGGATCGGCGGGGCTCATTATGATACCTTCATGGGGACTGCAAACAAGTGAATCTATGCTGTATCTAGTAGCTGCAGCGATAGGTAGCCTGGCTCCTGACCTAGACCATAAAACAAGTACAGCAAGCAACTTGATTCAGTTGTCACCTCAATACCGGCGAATGGCCGGCTCAATAGGGCTGCTCCTGTTACTGGTTGCAGGTGCGCTTTGGGGGTTGCCACGGCTGGGGCTAGATATGAATCAGAATTGGATCCGTAGCGCTCCCCTATGGGCAGCAGCAGGTGGGCTGAGCTTTCTATTAGGCAAACTTCGCAGCTTGGTTTTATTCGGCGGTGGAGCGCTGTTACTTGCAACATATGCGCTTTACGATTGGCACTGGCTGGCTGCTTTTGCAGGCGGGGCATTATTGCTGCTGCCATTGGTTAAGCATCGCGGCATCATCCATACGCCAGAGTTCGGGCTCGCACTGAGCATAGGCATCATTTCCTTTTGCCATCATGCAGATGGGCTATTATGGGGTGCGGGAATGGGGTTTGTGGTTGGTTGGTGGGCTCACTTAGCCGGGGATCTCTTTGGGAAAGAAGGAATTCAGTCTCTACTGCTACCAAAGGTCAAAGTTGCTCTTCGCTGGTTTGATAATGGAGGATCCGCTGAGCGGTGGGTGGCTAGGTTGTGTTGGTCCATTAGTTTCTGTTGCTGGGCGCTAATTTTGTTCAACCCTACAAAAATCATATAGAAAAATAGACATTTTAAGAAAATGGGGTTCAAACCCTACAGAAATCCTACAAAGGGAAGTGTTGGTTATGAAAAAATGGATGGCGTGGTTCCCGCTTGCGCTCTTGCTTTGGATGATTCCTATAATCGCGTATGCTGCCGGGGATGAAAACCCGATGGACCGGTTGAAAAAATTCTTTAAATTTAACTGGGCGGTCATTGATAACCTAGGTTTTGCTTTTTATCTCATCATGGTCCCGATTACCATCTTTATATTTGTCCTGCTTGTTTGGACAGTTGTGGGCTTGATCTCCTTTTTTTACAAGGTTAATAAAGGTGAAAAGAATTTCAAAGACAAAGATTTCTGGATCCGTACAGGTGCTATTATCCTTTTCGTCTTTCTCATCGTATCAGGAGCATTGTTTGATTTCCTTGGTAACATTTATGAATGGACGGTTAAACTGGACATTGGCTCTGGCGGCGATGCCTAATGCTTTCGCTCAAAATTGATTACATCAAAGAAATGAAGAAAATTTACACCATAAACTTTTCTCAGTTAGAAACATTGGAATGGTTTCTCGTTATAACGGGATCGGTGGGCACTGTCATTTGTACCGCTGCTCTCGTTTATTGGGTTTGGAAGCTAATTGCATTTTTTTGGCGCGTGCGTTTAGGGCATGCGCCCCTTAATGATAAAAAGTTCTGGGGTAGGATGCTGGTTGCTTTGCTCATTATTTTCCTTTTCATGAGTTCAGGCCTATTTTTAATTGCAAAAGGATTGGTACAAGTCTTTATAGATTTGGGGTGGCAAGTATAGTGCTAGCGTGGATAGTCTCAGTCTTATCGGTTGTAAATGCAGCAGCTGCTACACAAAACGAAGAGTCTGCGTCTGGAGGTAGCGAGCAAGATGGAGGCGGATCCTGGTATATACCGGATTGGGTTAACGATCTGGCTAATCAGTTCAGAGAAATTACTCAGACGTTCAAAGATTTAATGAGCGGTAAACTCATTAAAGATGCGATTGATAGCATGGTGGTCAGTTACGCAGATGAAATGCTAACCCCTGTATACGGGGCATTTAATAAAATATTTTTATTTACGCCGAGGCTAGCTGAGATTAGTTTTGTGCAGGCAGGTTGGTCTTTTTTCTCCATACTCAGCCTATCTTCTCTCTTTCTCGCCATTTTAGTCATTGCAATAAAAGTAATCCAGGGCAAAAAAGAGATGAAAACGTTGTTGAAAGTGTTCGGCTGGTGTTTCCTTGCAAATTTTTCAAGTTTAACCGTCATGAATTTTATTGGGGTAGGTCTTAATTTTGTCACGCAATCCATACTTGCCGGTATTATCGGAACAACGGATATTCAATACGAAGCATTATCAGGCGAGGAAGTTCTAAAATCGCTAGTCGTCGGAATTGATACGGTGACGGATCCTTCCTATGCAGGGCTCACGCTTGGGCAACTCATGGCGGATTCAGAAGGCGGCATTCTTACGTTAGTTATGTATGCCATGACCATCGTCTATCCTCTATTTTTAATTGCTTCAGTCAAAATCCTTGTGTTCATCATTATGTATATCTTTGTAGGGGTATGGATTTCTTATGCTGCCTTTACCGGGAAGTTAGAGACGCTACTGGGATTCCTGAACATTTATATCCGGACTCAAATTGCGGGTGTGCTGATGGCTACCTATTGGGCTGTCTTTGTAAAATCTCAAAGTGATTATGGCAGTGATCTAGGGTTTTTAGCGTCAATTGGCATTCCGCCTGTTATTGCGACTCCCCTAACGTCGATTGCGCTCGTTGTGCTTCTTTTTTACGTTTGGATAAAACCTTGCTGGAAGGCAGCGCGTTTGCCGACGAGCCTAAACGGAGGTCAAGCTGTAGAAACGCTAGGTGCACTCGGCAATAAGTCTTCGATGGCTTTAAATGCGCTGGGCAAACGATTTGGAATGGAGAATCTGCAGCGTAAAGGACTAAGCTGGGCTCGATCAAGTGAACGACTCGCTGAAGTCGGCCGAAAAATGCAAGAACGAGAGACGCAGAAGAAAATATTGAAAGCGGTCATGACCAAAGGCGCTACGGAGGCTCTTTCTGGCGTTAAATACGCTGAGCCACAAGTTTGGGAGAGTAGAGTGGGATCCGTGGTTGCAAATAGAGCTGGTGCAGAGATTAATTATGACACTAGTCTAATCATGGATACCCCTTCGCATGAAGTGGCTCACCAATTAGAGCCAGAGGGTTTTACACCAGGTGCCGTTATTAAGGTCGAACCAGATCAGCTAGAAGAAACACGTTCCCTAGCTTCATCCTTACATGCCAAATATGGAGAAGCGGTGGATTGGAATTATCAACGAGGCGAAATGCTTGTCCGTAATAATGAAAATTTAAAGCCTATCCTGCATGAATTTGAAAAGGCGAATATCGCTCGCACCATTAGCCCGGGGTATGAAAAAGATGGTGTGTTTTTAGATGTTGAGAAGAAAGTAGTCAAACGTTTTAGCGGCAACGAGGAAACCGAAAATACCATGAATCAAGTGAAAGGGAAACTGCCGATTTATTCGAGGGTCAACAACTTAAGCCCTACCGAAGCGACAAGTGCATTCGAGCACTTACAACGATTGGGTAAGCAGCATCCTGCAACGGAACAAGTCAAGCTAGTCAATGGCGAGCTTTGGATTCCGGATTTGATGATTCCTGTCATGGTGCCTATCTTGCAAGAGATGCGTAAAGAAAGTGCGATGTTTGTACGATTCGATCTACCAAAAGGTTCTCAATATATTGAAAGTTTACACCACTATATTCAGAACCATGGGACGGATGCATTAAAGGATGGACTCGAAATAAATGTTTCAGAGAATAGCTTACTTGTACGTGAATCTCAGACCAGGGTTTTCGAAGAGATCCATAAGGCATATCGCAATGACAGGATCCCTTATTGGCGCACAAAAACAGGGAGAACGATGGTGATTAAAGATGGCTTACCCGTGGATAATGGCCAACAACCATTAACGGGAATGAATATGGGCAGCTTTGAACAACTTCAGGCAGATATGATTAGAGCGAAAGACGGGAAAAAAGGAGGAGGCGGATGAACGATAATATTGAACAGGAACAGGAGCGACTACGCGAAAAGGAAAACGAGCTGCTTAGCACTTACTTTATGGGAGATATTCGTGAGGATGTCATTTTCTTGGGTCTAAATTATAAAGATATGATTTGGATTGTCGGGAATTCGCTTCTCGGGAGCTTATTCCTTTTTATTTTCCCCTTCTCGTATTGGATTAAGATACCTGGCATGCTGTTTATTGTTGGTTTGAGTTTAATCAGTCGTATGCTGGCTTGGCCCTATAAGCGCCGTCGCCGACTGCATTACATGCGGCAAAAAAAACAGGGCGTGGATCTGCAGCCTATTCACAATATTGAAGAGGAGAGCTGGTATTACCGGAACGGTAAAACCATTCACGTAGCGTTAGGACTCTCTGCAGATCCCTGGGAAACGGCTGTTTATAATCAGAAGAGTAATCGAATCCAGGGTTTTGAAGCATTTCTGAGAGCCATGGCAGCCGAAGGTTTTAGTGCCCGACTTTCGGCGGAAATGGTGCCCGATTATCAAACGGAATTATGGAAACAAAAATCGGAACAGCCTACTGAGTCATTTGGTTTGAAGACGCTGAAGCAGAACAGGATTGACTTGTGGAAACGACAAGCTGATAAGGAGACTGCAAAACGAAGCGTCTATATCCTGACATTGACCATAAAAGAATTTCGCATCGACATCCGAGAACGGGATGATGAGCCAGAGGAATTAGATAAAAATGAACTGAAACGGTTCCGTATGCTGGCTGAGCTGCGAGAAAAATTAAAACGGGTGTTGGATCCCTTAGCTGAGGCTGGACATGCTTCCACCATTTTATCTGGCTATGCAGTGCCTGAAATCATGAGTCGCTGGTGGGATCCGCAAGCATGGAAGATGTGGGTATCTACTGAAGGGGATTGGTCGGATTCGGAAGAAGGTTCCACGGTCGATCAACTGGAACACATGGCCGAGGAAGAAAGGCAAATCCAAGAGAGCGTAACGGAGGAGTTCAGCGAAGTGGCTGCTTCGTCTGAGGAATTACCGGTTAAGAGCAAGCGTATGTTTATCCTGCGATTGCTAGGGGCTGCAGGGCGCACAATTTTGTTTCTGCTACAAAGAGTGGCAAACGGGTTTGTTTTTGCTTCTAAGGCTTGTACAAGGCAGTTAAGGCGCTTAAAACGCAATAAGAAGGCTAAAGAGCCGATTAATGATCCCTTACCTGAGCAAGATGGAACTGATCAAGAGTCCAAAGTGTCAACGAATCACATACCGCCTGTTCAAGGCATTACCTATCTGACTTCACCGGCTGCCACAGGGAAGTCTTTTTTGGCTGCCAATATGGCGGTTGCCATGAACCAGGTAAAGGCCCAGGAGCAGAAATCAATGGTTGTAGTTGATTTATCTCCGGACCGGGGTGTTTTAAGTTACCTCAATCCACTGCAGGTTAAAAGTCCAGTGGAAGGTTGGGAGCTTTGGATTACACGAAATGCGCCAGGACTCGAGCTTTGGCTGCCTATACCCAAGCGTATTCTACATTTGGAGGAGCTGGCGCAAAGGTTGGCGGAGCTAAAAAAGAGGGGGACGGTCATCGTTGATTTGCCCTTTCATTATCCTGGACGTGAGGCGTTATTCCGTTTGGGTACGGCCATAGCCATTGTAGATGACGACTATCACCACTGGCTGCAATGGGTTCAGGCGGCTGAGGAGTGGTCTGGAGAAGTGTGGCTGAATCAAATGAAAGAAACGATGCAAGCTCCGCTGAGTGCAGTTGTGAAGGAACAATGGGATAAATCAGTGACCTATTCTATTCCCTTCTTTTCAGATGCTAGTCGTTGGTTGTTCAATGGCCGGCCTTATGCCCTGCATCCGGAGGCGGCGCAGCTGTTAAGGCAAGAAAGGGAGGATGCTAGCGATGCTGAGCGCGACGAAAAAGCTAATTAAACGATGGGAAAAGGCTCCTACCGAGACGGTGGTCAACGTTCTCGACGCTTCCGATAAGCAAAGCGGGCATTACGTTCGTGTTCTAATGATTCAAAATTATACGCCCGTTATTGTGGCTGGTTATTTGGACAAGCTCGATGTGCTTGTGACAGCAGAAGGCGCTACCTTGCGTAAAACAATCCGGTACGCGAGCAGTGGTGTTACCTGGAATCAATCCATGAAAAATAAACTGAAGCGGCTGAATAAATCTATCGATTCGACGCCGCCTGATGATCCCGTGCGAAAGGCGGAAGTGCAGGCAAGGGATACCATTATCGCGCTGCGAGATGCCAAGAGTGATGACAATCGTAAATTGATTGATGTTCATACGTTCTTGACCATTATGGCACCCAAAAAGCATCAGTTGCATGCCGTGCAGGCTAAGCTGGAACGCTGGTTTGATGATAAAGACGGCACCCTAAACGCGCTAGAGTATGAGCAAATGGAGGCATTGAAGCAAACGGGGCCTGCACATGATATGCATACACCTGCAGGTGAATTTTTCGAAAAGCATCATTATGGCCAAGTGACAACAGATACGGTTGCGGCTCGCACTTATCCCATGACAAGAGGTTCTTCTTCTGATGGTCAAGGTGTTTATTTCGGGCAGCGGACGGAGGACGGATCATTCACTTTTAAAAACATTTGCGATCCGGACGATCCGAGAGCTCAGAATATTACGGTTTTTGGCAAGTCCGGAGAAGGGAAATCCTATTTCCTTAAAGCACTTGTTGTTTCCCTGTTAGAAGAGGGCATCTATGTATTTGTTTTTGATCTAGATGGGGAGTGGCGAGACCTATGCGCCTATGTTGGCGGTACTTATATTGATCATACTTCCGATCAAGGGCGATATTTTGAGCCGTTAACCATTATGGCAGCTCTACCGGAGCTGGACTTGGATTGCGTAGAGTTCAACCGTAACCGATACAAGAAAGCCATGGATAACGGCGTTCGAACTTTTTCGTTGTTGGCAGATGGTCTTACAAAAGAACAACTGTTTGAGTGCGGCGAAGCTATTGAACGAGTGATGAAGCAAGCAGGTATCGATGAAAAGAACCCGTCTACCTGGAATGCGCCTTTTAAAGGTGAACGCCCCACTATACACCTTGCATTTAGAGAGATCGAAAAGGCAGCTGCGGAAGGGAACACAGACGCAGATAGTCTTTATAAAGCGGTTCGTATTTACTTCATTGGGATATACAAAGGCATCTTCAGCATGGAAGAGAAAATAGAATTTGAATCTAAGAAAACGAGACTCACTGTCTATAAAGTAGGCGGAGGGCAAACAAGTAAGGATGATAAAAACGAACTCGCGAAGCAAGCGCAATTAAAGATGTCGATGTCATTTGAAGTGGTTAACTCCAACATTCAGTGGCTTAAATTTGAAGGCGTCCGCTTTTCTGCTGTTGTGGTGGATGAGGGTCAACGACAAACGAAAAACCCAGAAATGCGGCGAGAGATTTTTGACTGGTATACAGCTATTAGGAAATGGAACGGCATGATGATCCTTGGCTCCAATACGCCAGCCATTATGCTGGATACGGCTGAAGGCGAAGGTATGTGGGAAAATACAAGCGTCCGTGTTTATTTCTATATGGAGCGCTCCGCCATCCGTAAGTTGGCTAATCATTCAAGCGTTCCATTGGAGATTCAGGAACGAATATCTGAAAATGAAGGAACGAATCGATATGTTTTGGAGTATCACAAAAAATTCGATGAGTTACTCATGACTGTGCCGGCTGAAGAAAGTAGATTGTACAAAACGCGTGGCCTGAAGCAGGTAGGGTAGCGCTTATGCAAGATAAAGTACTGAAAACCGTAAAGACGGTGCAGCAGGCGAGGAAAGTTTATCAAATCATTGCAGCTCTCGGTTCTTCCAGCGTCCTAGCCATTATCGCGATTATCTTAGCTCTTTTGTTTGTACTGCTCATTATTGGTTTGACCTTTTTGCCTTTTTTATTATTCGCTCAAGAGGGAAGCCTGAGTAATCAGACAGGTATGGAAGCGGGATGGGCGCCGGTACGTCTAGAGGAAGATGGCAGTGAATATATGTGGCCTGTCCCTACCATTACAAGGATTAGTTCTTATTTTGGAATACGAAACATAGGTGCAGGAGCGGAAGCGCATGGTGGCATTGATATCGCGGACGGTGCTCCTAAAACGGAGCTACAGCCGATCTATGCTATGGCGGCCGGTGTGGTTACGGTTGCTGGTAACGTGAGTGGTTATGGGCGAGCGATCTATATTGATCACGGCAGCGGTCTCGTCAGCATATACGGGCATTTGGACGCTCGGATGGATGTAAAGCCGGGCGATCAGGTTGGTAAGGGGCAGCGGATCGGTCTAATCGGTGCTGGCAAGGTGGGGCGATCAACGGGGCCTCATCTACATTTTGAAATTAAGCTAAATGGCAAGCGGGTTAATCCCTTGGATTACGTTCAGCCTAGTTCGCAGCTGCCAGGCGATCTGTCTTATCGATCACTTAAAATTGCAGAAGTAAAAGCCTATTTGGAAGGGAAGAAATCAGCGCTAGCTGATGTTGCCATTTTGCAAGCGATCGATGCAGCTGGACGGCAGCAAAATGTGGATCCCCATCTACTTATAGCGATTACAGGACAGGAGCAATCGTTTGTGCCGGCTAATCGCAAAAACGCAGCGCTTATCGTTAAAAATCCGTGGAATGTCTTTGGCTGCTGGTGCAGCGGCCGTGGCGCGACACTGACGACTGAGCGCTCAGCACTGATTGCGGCCAAGACCATCGTTAAGCTCTCTGAGGATCGGCCGGCCGGGCGCAATGCGATTGAATGGCTGAGCGCTAAAGACAACCCCCGTGGTTATTATGCAGAGCATGCTGGCTGGTGGATTGGTGTGTCCAAGTTTTATAAGACCATTTCAAAATTATAAAGGAATGATGCTATGTATACGTTGGTATTACTCGTTGGATTGGTACTTTGGTTCTTGCATCGGCATGGAACCAACATCGTGATTCCCAAATGGTTATGGCATATCATCGGTCTTTTTCTCATTTTTATGATTGTAAAAAATATCAGCGATGTGTTTGCTTTTGCAAACGATGAAGCAGGAGAGTGGTGGCCGTTGGTTCGCCAAAATGCGCAACAGATGAGCGCTCAACTCCGAGAACTTATTAGGGATATGATGCAGGGAGGATGAGCGGATGGATGGCAAGGAGCAGCCTCAAAAAGAGAGTTTTGGACAGTTTATTACAAAGGTGAGTGGTGTGTCACTTGTAGCTGGCGTGGGTCTACAGTTTCTGGAGGTGCCTGCTAATCTTCAGCAATTAGCAGCAAAAGTGATTCCTTTTTCGATACTCCTATTCACCTGCTTTGTAGCCATTCCAGCAGCGATTAATTGGGGCTGGAATAATCGCTCAAAATTTTTTGTGTTTCTTCGTCAATTAATTAAACCAAAAGCAGAGCCTGCGAAAATGATAGCTGTTGAGACCTATCAAGATAGCCATCAAGCGAATCAAAGCTCTCCTTCACAAGATACAATACCGGCATCTGTGAGCGTAATAAATATGTCAAAAGAAGCGCTCAGCGGGGTGTATGCAATGCTACCTGCTAATCCAAATCCTACAGTGCAATCTTCCTTGACGATGGAGACGGCAGGCCCCATCCTTTCGGACGCACTGCAATTGGCAGGCTTCACGATTGAGGGGGATGTTGAGTTACTGGAGATTATGTCTGGTCCAACCCTGCAGTCCGTTACCTTTCAGTTGCCGGCCAAGGTGCAGTTAAGTAAATTGTCATCTAAGAGGGATGACATAGCCAATCACTTAGGCCACAGTAAAGGATTTGATATTCGCTCCACGACAAGGTTTAAAAGTGCTGCAACGTTTGTCATCCCACAGCAGCAGCGGGCTCTTGTGTATTTACGAGATTTAGCAAGTGAATTACAGGAATTTGCGAAAAAAGTAGCGCTCCCTGTCGTATTTGGTAGAGATGTGTATGGGAAACCTGTCTTGCACGATTTGGCGAAAATGCCTCATCTACTCATTGCTGGCGCAACCGGATCCGGGAAGTCTGTTTGTATTAATGTTTTATTGAGCTCGCTGCTTTTGACTCGAACACCCGATGAATTACGGCTCCTGCTCATTGATCCAAAAAAAGTGGAGCTCTCCGTTTTTAACGGCTATCCCCATTTATTATCTCCGCCGATTACGGATATGCGTAGAGCGATGCAGGCTCTTTCAAAGGTTATTGTGGAGATGGAACGGCGATACGAAGTGTTTGAAAAAATGCGGGTCCGGAATATTGAAGCCTACAATTTAATAGCATCGGGCGAAGAAAAGCTCCCTTATATTGTCGTTGTCATAGATGAGTACGCTGATTTAATGGTGGTTAGTGGAGCGGAAGTGGAGGAAGGGGTCATGCGGATTACGCAAATGGCAAGAGCTGCTGGTATCCATTTAATTTTGGGTACACAGCGTCCAAGTGTGGACGTTGTGACAGGAGTCATAAAGGCAAATTTGCCTTCCCGAATTGCCTTTAAGTTGAATTCGTCTGCTGATTATCGAACGCTATTGGATGGAGGAGCTCCTCATTTACTTGGTTATGGTGACGGAGTGAGTATGATAAACGGGGGCGTCCTTGAACGCTTCCAGTCAGCTTCTATTAGCATTAAAGATGATGAGTCAACAGGTTTTCTCGAAGCGCTCAAGCGTGATTGGATTAGCAAGTCTGAAGCGGATCGGCAAGCAGCCTGGTCTATAGAAGAGGGTAATGAATCGGAAGAATTGTCAGAAGAAAGGGACTGGCAGGAGCAGCAATCTGATGTGGAGCCAGAAACGGATCAGGCGATAAATGGACCGGCGGAAGAGGGTCTCACCGAATTAAGTGAATACGACCGTGTTTTGGAAGTTGTGAAGGCCAAAGGCGGTTTAGCTATCAAAGATGTCCAAAAATTGCTTCGTTGCGGTTTTTCTGAGGCAGCTGCTTATGCTACGCGCATGACGCAAGAAGGAATCATAGGGCCATTTGATTCCACGACCAATATGCGGCCACTGATTCGTGATCAGCAGCTCGATGCCGATGAGGTTTCAACTGCGGACAGCGATCTGCTAAGAATGAAAATGTATATATGTTCCGTTCGAGCTGCTAAATCTGCCGATTTGCAAGAAGTTCTGCAAGTCCGGAAACAAAAAATTATTGAGTACATGCAGGTGCTGGTAATGGAAGGGTTTTTGCTTGCTCCCACCAGTCCGAGGACGGGATACATGCTAGCCTGGAGTGAAGAGCGGATGGATGCTTTCCTTCAAGAGAACTCGGAAGTGGCATAACGGAATGCTAAAAAGCTTCCCTAATTTTTTTAGTTCCCATCTTTAGTTCCCGTTATTAGTTCCCGGTTTAGTTCCCAATAAAAAAAATCCGAAACTCCTTGATACATAAGGGGTTATTTGTGATTTGTATATGACGAAAAAAGCGGGAACCAAAAACGGGAACTGAAAAAATGAGGCATTTATTTGCAAATAGGGAGGAGAAACGAACATATGATGAGTGTGCTAATAGGGCTGATAATGACGGTAGCAGGGATTGTGGGATTTGTTTTTTTCATTTGGAGCTTAACCAAACAGTATTTTAAATGGGCAGTCATAACGGGCGGCGTTGTCCTTTTGCACTCGGCGGTACTATCCTTTTTATTTTTAACCCATTTTGTTATTGGGGTGATTATTTAATGGCCGTAACGATTATGCCTGAATTGAAGAAAATTATTGATCGGGTACAGGCAGCTGATCACGCTGGATTTAAGCAAGCGATTGAATCAGCTGTCTAGAAAGTTTGTTGCGGCCGGCGATGAAATAACGGCGGAAGCCATACAAGTGGAAGCGGAGAAATATACGCAGCGTCATCACTATCAGCAGATGCAGACGTTACCGACGAACAGTGGGATTGCAATGGGGGCATTGTACACGCCTGCTGAATCAAAAGAAAAAGCAAAGATGCTGGTCTTGAGTGACGAAAACGATCAAATGCTTGGCGAGCTTCTTGAAATTTATGAGAGTCGGGAACTCTTCTTCCAAGAAGGGATCCCGTTACCAACAAAATTACTCCTGTTTGGCCCACCTGGAACGGGGAAGACGATCAGTGCTTATTACTTAGCCTATAAGCTTCAGCTGCCGCTTGTTATGGTTCGCTTGGATACGATAATTGCCAGCCATTTGGGGGAGACAGCGACGAACATTCGTAAAATCTTTGAGTATGCGAAGAAGATGCCTTGTGTCGTATTTATGGATGAATTTGACGCCATTGCACGTAAACGAGGTGGACAGCAGGATGTGCAGGAAATGTCTCGTGTAGTCAATACGCTGTTACAGTGCATGGATGAGTTTAATAGCGATGGCGTGATCATGGCAGCCACGAATCTTAATGGGGACATCGATCCAGCGGTTAGCCGTCGCTTCGATACCAAAATGACCTTCTTGGTACCAGGGGAAGCGGATGTTGAAATGTACATCCGGAAGATTTGGAAAGCGCCATCCTTGCCTGCAGAGGTGGTCAATCAAGCCAGGGAGCTGTTTAAAGGCTGTACCTTCGCGGAAATAGAACAAGTTTTTCTCAAAGCCAAACGTAAAGCCATCTTGCGAAAAGAGGTCCTGCATATTGGGCTTATTGTTGAAGGGATGCAAGAGTACTTCCCAGAGGGTCGCGCTTCAGAAAAATGATCATACTTTTTGCATACTAAATGCGTACTTTTCGATGTTCATATCCCTTTATGATTGGATTATCACAAATTTGCAATGAAGCTATCCGTTATGCGGGTAGCTTTCTTTGTGGGGAGGGATGGTATGAAGCGGAATAAACGCTCACCACCGTTACGTGTTGTTCTGCTGGTTTACAGAAAGGGGGAAGCCGATGATTGAACTGACCATGAAAGAAGTATCGGATCGGCTGGATATGGCGGAGAGCAGCCTGCGGCGCTGGCTGCAGCTCATGGAGCAGAATGGTTATGTCTTTCAACGAAAGGACAATCAGCGACGTCAACTAACGGAGCAGGATGTTGCCGTTTTGGCTGACATCAAATTGATCAGCCAAGTGAAAAGCCTTGAAGAGACGTGTCTGCTGCTCATTCGGCCTTCAAATTTAGGGTCGCATGTTGATCCATCGGCAAAAAAAGAGTTTGAAGTTATGCTCGAACAACTACTTGATGTGATCTACTGGCAAGGTGCTGAAATGGCAGTAGAGCAGCTGCGCAGGCAATGGCTCAAAATGATGAACACGGAGGAACTGGGATGAAGTGGAGAATGGAATTCAAAAAGTTAAATCGTATTTTTTTATATGTGCTGTGCATGCTTGGCTCGCTGAGCTTGATGTACATGTTAGACATCAAGTGGTCAAAAGATGTGGATACGAGCTGGGTAGTCATTGCCACCAGACAAATTATTCCACATGAGAAAATCGAAATTGATGATTTAGTTTTGGTCGAAATCAAGAATAACATGAAGATTAACGGCGCAACCAATCAACGGGAGCTCTTCGTAGGTAAAGAGGCGCTGCAGTTAATTGAAGCGGGAGATCAGTTAACGCTCAATCGGGTCGATAAAACGGCGTTGCTGCGATCTCCCGGTGCACAAATTGTTGAGATTCCAGATGATTGGTTACTCTCTGTGCCGGGCAGTTTGCGACGTCTAGATCGGGTGACTCTAACTGCTATTTACAGTGATCGGTTGAGCATAGATAGCGAAACAGGGCTGGCAGAGAAAAAGAAGGAAAACATCGAAGTGTTATCCAGTATTGTTGTAGCGTATTACAAAGACTCGGGAGCATCAGAAGTAGAAGCTACGGAACAAAATAAAAATCCGAATATCCGGGTGGATGCCACCGTTCGGGGGCGCAAGCTTGAGCTTGAACTTGCACCTGATCAGTTGGCTGCCTTATCGCAATTAGCATCAGAAGGATATGAGTTTATTGTGGGGTACACATCATGAAAAAAGTGGCATGTATTGGGCTGGATGTTGCGCTAACTGATCGCTTAAAGCAGCTGCCTGTTGAGGATGTAACTGCCCTGACAAAGGAGCAAGTAGTGTCCGGAACGAGCGCTGTTTCAGCTACCATTTTCGATTTGGTAGTGATTAGTGATCGGTTCGTCAAGCCGTTTGAGTTGGAGTCGCTAATCGATCGATTTCCTGATTCTAAAATCGCTTATCTGATTAGCTATTCGGCCAATATAGCATCTGCCGAAGAAGCATCTTTAATCTGCAGGAAGCTGGGCATTTTGGACGTGCCTCCCAAACATACCGTGGAGCAAATCGCTCAAAAACTGCATAGCAGCTTCTTGGGCGGCTATATAGCGCCTGATGTCTATCAAGGGAAGGTGATCGCTTTCCTGGGCACGCTGGGGCAGGTTGGCGTTACAACAACCGTTCTAGGCTTAGCTGAGCAGCTTGCTGGTACAACGACGGCAAAAATTGGCGTCCTTTCTTTTAATGCTTTCACGCCTGGTGATCAGTATGTGGCGTATAAGGGAAGCCTTCTTAACCAACTGCATACCCAGATCCATGTGCTAACTCCGGAAGAGCTCGAGAGTCATATGCATGCTTTTCCAAAGTTTCATTATCTAGCCGGCAATGCTGATCTGACCAAACGTTATCGCTATTCGGCAGATGCCATTGAGCATTTGATTGCGGCGGCAAGGTCGCGTTTTGATATTGTCATGATTGATGCAGGGTGTAACCCGGATAACAACTTATGTTTACAAGCGCTCATGCAGGCAGATATGCGGGTAGTCGTGACGACGCAACAACCGGCTGCTTTGCACATGTGGCAGCAGTTCAGTCCTGTGCTTCAGCTTGTTAACGGTGGAGAGAAAATGTCGTTCATGATGATTTTGAATCATTACCATGCAACACGCGGTGACGCTCGCTTAATCGAAAAGAAAATGGAGGTTGCGTCTCTTGGTGTGTTGCCTGACTTGGGCGAACAAGGTCATCTCTGCGAAGCAGAGCAACGGCTGCTGACAACGACGGACAATAAGCTTTACCTGGAAGGCGTTCGTGCCATTTCGGAGCTTTTGCAAGCACGTTACAAATTGCCGCAACTTGCGGAAGGAGGGCGAAAAGGATGGTGGCAAGCACTGCTCGGCAAGTAGAGTGGCGAGAGAAAGACTTTCATATCAGCGAGTTAATCCATGCTCGTGAGGCGGAAGCTTCTGCTGCAAAACTACATGAGGCGGATCCGATGCATTTTAAACGTTTATGTAAGCAAGTCATCAAACATCTACAAGAGAAAATGAAAACACGTAAAGAAGCTGATATTCAAAAATGGCAGAAATTACAGCATGATGCGGTTGTTGGGAAAAAAGAAGCGGTACGTATTTTTAAAGAGGAAATCGAGGAGTTTGTGCGATTATCTCAACTGCAAGGCACATCGTACCCTCGTTACTATAAATCATTGACCGAAGCGCTCTTTCAAGAAACTTTGGGTTTGGGGCCTATATCGTTGTGGTGGGCACATCCTCTCTTTCACAAGTCAGAGGCTGCTAAAATTATCGGAACTAAGATTTACTTTGACATTCCTGGGGAAAGCGATCCCCTCCAGTCCTTCGAATACGAATCAGAGGAATATGTCATTGAAAACGTCATAAACAAAATCAAAATGAAAGATGAGCATGCCCATATTAATCAATTTAAACCCACGCTCGAGTTGGAAATGGATGATGGGACACGCGTGACCATGATTATACCGCCGCGGGCACGGAAACCAATGGTCATTTTCAGGAACTATACGATGAGAAACCCGAGAATCGAACATTATGTGGGGCTTGGGAGCATGCCGGCGAACATTTATGCATTCGTACTGGCTCTCTCAAGAGCTCGTTTAAATGTCGTTAACACAGGAGCTCCTAAATCCGGTAAGTCTACCTTTACGATAGCCATGTCTGCGGAAAGGATGAAAAAGGGCAAGGTGACGGTTGTCATCGAACATGATTTTTCTGAATTGAAATTAAGTGATCTTCACCCGGATCATCAAATTTTAGAATTCATTGTCCGAACGGAAGCGGATTATGATGACGTGTTTCGGCAGGTCCTACGTTCCGACTATGATTTTGCTATTATTCCTGAGCTGCGAAGCATTGAAGCGGAATTGTATATGCTAGCCTGCGAGCGGAGCAAGGGCGGGTCCATTACAACGTATCATACGGAGCAAATCGAGAACATTCCAGGGCAAATTACACGGCTCATTCTACAGCGATTCCCGAGCCGGCTTTATGCAGAGGAATTAATCCGAGTGGCACGCAATCTGGACATCGGTTTCGTTTGGCGAGAACGATCGGATGGTTCTAAGCAGCTCTATCAGATTTCAGAGTTCCGTGTGGATCCGTTCACAAATGAAATAAGCACGCATGATTTCATGCGCTACGATGACCTTACAGATCAATACACCTTCAGCGCGGGAGTATCGGATTCCATTCGAAAAAAATTGTTTGAACAGGACCCTCTGCTCGCTACAACTGCTTTGAGGGAACTAGAAGAACTTGCGCAAGCCTATCCCCTTCAGGGACAATCATTGGCTCAGCACAAGGAGGAATTAACCCATGTTCCAGTCGTTTGATCTGGCTGCCTTGGGCGTCATAAAAGTTTTGCTAATCTTTATTTACGCCTACTCTACTTACCGGCTAACGGGTGCTGTATTTGAACGTTTGCTGCTGAAGTGGCGGACACCAGCCTATCTTATGGTCAAACCGCTGGAAGCAGAGAAGGGCTCGCGTTATTTTACACATCTTGAGCTGCTGTTACGATCGACGACACCTCGGTTCAATCGTCATACGGTGAACCAGTTTCTAGCCAAGAGTATGACCCTTTTTGCTATCGTCTACTCTATTTTATTAATGGGCTATGCGGGAGATCGATTTTCATTACAGCTCCATTTTTTATGGAATTTTGACGCCTTTCGTTATGCGACCATCATAGCTTTTCTTCCCTATTGCTGGTTAAGGGTACGGTTGTACGTTCTGCGATATGAGAATGGCTATGCGCTGATGTCGTTTGTGGAGAAGCTGTTGTTGAAATATCGTGCTGCTCATCACGAAGCGGATCTGTATCAAACGTTATATGAATTGGGAGATGAGCTGGAGGGGCCGATGAAACGAACGGTAAGCTCAATGGTTTCTGTTTTGCAGCTTGAAGGCAAGATGGCTATAAAGGAAGCGGTAGAGCTTTTCACCTATCAAGTCCCAGGCAGTTGGGGAAGGCAGCTCGGGGTAATGTTCATCAAAGCGGCTAAAGAAAACCTGAACATTGAGAAGGCGCTGCAAAAAATCCATAGTGATATGACAACCTTCGGCCAGATCGTTGAATCTGAAAAGTCCGATGCTTCTGAAACGGTCATTATGGGTTTGTTTCCCTTGTTTTGTGTACCACTTGCTCTTTATGGATTGAGCCTGGTTATTGACGTTTCCTTGCTGAAAATCCTGCTCGATGAACCACGCGCACTGTTGGCTCTTATCCTATGTGTGATCGCGATCTTTGTAGGCCTTTTAACGTCAATCGTATTATCCAAACCTAAAATAGAGGTGTAGGAACATGTATGTGCTAAGCTTCAAGGCTGTGCTTTACCTTGTGATGATGATAGCCACGTTCTTTATTGTAAGGGAGATTTATTATGTGAGGAGGCGAAGCCCACCGCCTAAGCTCTGGGACAGTATGAGAAAAGCAGCAGGAGGCTATCGTCCGCGAATTGAGGCTTTATACGCGGACGACCATTTAAAAGATGCTTTCTCTTTTGCTGGATTACCCGAAAAAATGACAGCTTGGTCGTATCGCTTTTGGCGCGACATCGCTTTTATGGTTGCGATTGTAGGCGTGCATGCGGGGATACTCATTAACAAGACCTATCCGACCAAACTTATGTTGATCATTGCGGTTTTATATCTGGCCTCGCTAACCAGGAGTCGCTACTTTCCTGTGCGGTTGTTATTGTCCATGGCGGGAAAAGAGAAAAACCAGCAAAAAAATAACGAAGTCACTCAAATTTATATGTTGTTGGTCAATGATTATCAAGTGGAAACGGAAGGTTATTATAAGAGCGTCTATGACAAGCTGCAGGAATACCGGGAGTATACGACGGTACTTGGAAACGATATTGATCAAATGTTGTCTGATTACCGCATTGAAGGTAATGCTGCCTTTAAAGCCATCGGAGAAATCGTGGGCACAAAGGAAGCGAAAACGTTAAGCGATATTCTGGTGAAAATCAGTGAGTCTAATCCGGAGCAGGCCGTGGATTTGCTCGAAAAAAATTACGAAACCTTTCTGGATTTTAGGCGCCAACGGCGTCGGAAAAAGCTGAAGCTTAATCATTATATAGGAGTTGTCTTAGCTTCAAGCGCTACGCTGACCGTCGTTAATTTTGCAATTGTTGTTACCAGTGTCTATCAAGGTACCTATGTCTTCACCCAATAAAATCGGTTTAAAACCGAAAGGAGATTTTATTTAATGGAAAAAATTCTAGTTACGGTATTGGCTATTGTGTTTACATTCGGAATGTTTATTGCGAATATTTCGAATGAAGATGATGGGGTTGCTGCAATGGGAACGGAACAGAAGAAGGCGGCTTGGGAAATCAGCAAGTCCATTACGATGCCTGGCCAATAAGTAGTAAAGGAGGGGTGCCAGTCGGTCATCAGATCGGCTGGCTCTTTTTATGAAATCGATTATAGGTTTGCTATTAACAGTGGTCTATTTCCTGTACTTCATTTTTCAGCCTTCTGTCGAGCAAACCGTCCAGCACCGAGATCAAATGCTGCAGCGCAAGGCGTTTGAAACGGCTCATTTGGTTGCGTTGGAAGGTCGTATGACGGCTGAGATTCGTGAGAAAACACTAGCTAGTCTAGAAAAAATGAATTTTGATCGATCAAAGGTAGAGCTTTTAGGCCCGTCTTCAACGGTGGAGCGGGGAGCTCTAATTGAAATTTCCTTGCGGTATCCGCAAGGACGAACACAGATTTTCGATCTTTTTGAAGCAAATGAACCGCGAGATTATTATTATCCGGTTAGCATCATGAGCGAACATATTGAGAGCGCAACATGAAGTGGATACTTATTTTAATCCTGATGACGCCAGTTATATTATCTTTCAACATACAAAGATCCGATGAGGCTTTAAAAATTAAGCTGAGTACTCAATTGAAGGAAACGATGGACGTGGCTACACATGATGCAGCTATTCAAGTCAATCAGGAAGAATTGGAACAAGGTCGTGTTTCGTTCACGGCAGCGGCAGAACGTGTTTTTCGTGAATCCATTGAACGTTCTAATCGATTGAATCCGGAATGGCAGCCTATGGGGAATAGCACGTGGAAGGATCCCATCGAGCTCGTTCTCTTTGACCGAGTAGAAAGTGGCTCATTCCCACAGCTTTATAACTCGGGTCCACCTTATTACTACATGGATGTCTTGCAAGGTCCATCCGTTGTCGCGGTGGTCAAGGTTAAGCATCCGCGCTATTACGGCCTGTCGGACGACTTTGAATATATCGTGGGTAGCAGCCATGAGTATGTTGAATGAAAATAAATACAGAGGGTGATGTGCAATGATAAGGATCATTTGTGATTCTGATGACGTGCTTGCCGAAGCGACGCTGCCGGCAATAGATCTATACAACCGTGAATATGGGGAACGACTTGAGTTTTCTCAAATTACGGATTTTGAAATGGTTGATTGTGTGAAGCCGGGAACAAGTATCGCTAAATACTATGACTTGCCCCATTTTTATCGTAGCCTTCCAAGAATTGAAGATGCTCAATCGTACGTAAAGCGGCTAATCGATGAGGGGTATGATTTCATCGTTGCTACCTCTTCGCCCAAGCTGGGGATCGTGGATAAAATTGAATGGTTACGAGAGCATTTTCCTTTTGTGCCCTACGAAAATGTGCTTCCGATTAAAAGGAAGGAACTGTTGCACGGCGATATTATAGTTGATGATAAGCTCGAAAATATACTTTCTTCTATCTGCCCCGTTAAAATTCTGGTTGATAAGCCCTGGAATCAAGAAATGAAACGAAGCGGTCAATATTATAGGGTGCACACATGGTCTGAAATATACCGTGTTATCACGGGGTACAGTCAGCAGAGGGCCTATGAGCAATAATCAGGTTGTCAGGGCTTACCTGAATATTAATAAAAACTCCCGTTGGTACGGGGAACTCGTATATGCAGCAACGCTGAAGGATGTTCTATTGCCCGGCACCGCTGAAGGGGATTATAGCGAGTTAAAAACAGGACATCAGCTAAATGAGCTCAATAGAATTAAAGATAAGTTGTTTAAATTTAATGATTTACAAGGCTATAGAGAGAGCGTGGATGCTTTTGTTCAAGATGTGTTGAAAGGAGAAGGAAAGTAAATGGAATTAGGAACAAGGAACATGTATGTTAACGGGAAGCTTCAACCAGCGTTAGCTTATAAAGTTGATTCACATGCAGAGCTTCAAATTATGGTAGAAAACCATTCCCTACTGATACCTGGTTTTCTACACTATGCGGTTGGAAACGTATCTGCTTCGCTGCTTTCTAGACTTACAGAAGAAGAGTTTAATTTTTACTTGAAAGAATTTATTTCAACATATAATCATTATTTGCTTGATGTCAGAGGGCTCGTTAATTCTGGTACTCAGGCTAATAAAGATGAAGCACACTCGGTAAAATGTTATCCGAACCCTGTGATCCACTTCTGGGAATCAGATACATCCAACACATCCAGCAAAGTTTCATATTACTTTAGAGACATGGTCTACCGTCTCGTAGGCGAATGTGCCGTTAGAATGTCGTTTGAATTTGATTTAAACGGCTTTGATCCTTCATGGTACTTTTTAGGTAAAAAAGTATTCTTTGTTGTTGATGGGGATGATGAATCGGTGTTCAAAGGATTCGTGTCTTTTAGTGCTTTAGACGAAAAGACCTGTGAGTTATGGATGGCATATGTGTACCCAGAGTTTAGGGGTCAAGGTGTTTTTAAAACACTGATGAATTCTGTCAAAGAATATGCCTTTAAACATGGATATCAGTTTCTAACAACTGCAACGGATTCCACGCCAAAAAACCCAATGAATGCTATTTTAAAATCAAATGGATTTCAACTGAGTTCGGTTACCTATAGGAATGGTGTTAAAGGGATCCAGTCATCCAGTCAATGATTTAAATAATCCTTGGGGTAGTAGATGAGCTTTATAAATCCAGTCTAAACGTATATACTATAGTCAACAAAAATGATTACTTTTTGATGTAAAACTCACCTTGGTTAATTAGGTATGGCACTTTATCGAATCGGTAAGGCTTAAATCTAGGAGGTGGGTAATGTGAAGGAAAGGGATGAAGATATGGCGATTGATAAGCAAGCGAACAACGTGAAGAAAGTCAGTGACGAGGCTATTCTTAAGGCAGCTCTTCAAGGGATGGAGAAATACGATAAAACGCTTGAAAAGCTGGCTAAAAACTAATGGTCATCGGATTAACGGCCTCACAAATTAGTAAGATCCATGATCTGCAGCTTCAAAAGTACGGTGGTCTTACCGGAACAAAAGAACCAGGATACCTTGAGCTACTAGCCGAAAAGCCGTTTACGGAATATTTCGGAGAAGAGCAGTATCCTGGTTTGTTTTTTAAGGCAGCAGTGTATTTTTACGGCATTGCTATAGCTCATGCTTTTAACGATGGAAACAAGCGGACAGCTGTAGTGGTGACCTATACCTTCTTGAGTATTAATGGTTACGAGCTGGATGCGGACTGGGCGGAGCTCTTTGATGTGGCTATTGCTGTAGCCCAAGGGAAGATGGATGTTCATAAGTTAACGGATTGGCTTGCACACAATTCGTTACGAAACTAATAGAAGAAAAAGCGCAATGTTCCTTTCTGGTTATTGTGCTTTTTTATTTGTCGGCGGGGTCGTAACGTAACCATATGGATGAGAGTTTAGTAAATTAGGTCGTAGTTCTTCAGCCAAGAATATCCTAATAAGCTTTATAAAGTTAGCCGAAACGTATATACTAAAGTCAACTTAATTGATTACTTTTTCATGTAAAAAAATGCAGTCATTATATGACGGGCAGGTGTTCTTATGCCAAAACATGATGAAGGTTGAGCGGATGAAATAGTGAATGAAGCAGAGATGGCACTTCTGGACGTATGAGTTAAGGACGGCAAAAGCCAGAAGAGGCATTGGTCAAGCAATCTGAATTACATGTAAAAAAATGTAGCTCATCATCAATGTAAGGCATCAATATACTGCTCAAGTAACGAAGGTTAGGATGATTATATGGAGAAGTTGCGAGACTCTGATATTCGTAAATACTTATATGCAGAGCTACTTAAAAAAGAGGATTTTATTACAGATCCTACAACGGTTGTCGTTAACGAGTTGGACGTATGCTCGGGTGCCGCAAGAATTGATGTCGCTGTAATTAATGGAAAACTACACGGTTATGAAATAAAAAGTGAGAGAGATAATCTAGACAGATTGCAGTCTCAAATTGAATATTACAATCGTGTGTTTGATACTATGACTATAGTTCTTTCAGAGGTTCATTTGTCAAAAGCGCGAGCTGTGGTACCAAAATGGTGGGGAATAGATTGTATAAAGAGCGGTAAAATGGGCGCTTCACTTCGAACAGTTAGGAAGGCAAAGAAGAATAAGAGCAATCAGTCCTTTGATCTCTCCCAGCTATTATGGAAAGACGAACTGATTGAGTTATTAAATTCACACGGCATAAAAAAAGGCCTCAAGAGCAAGTCGCGGCTTGCTCTTGGGCTTTTAGTCTCGCAACAAATTGAGAAAGAAACGATCGCCTCTTTTATTCGTTTAAAACTTAAGAATCGTGAAGCCTGGAGAGCTCTTCCGTTACAACAGCTATATGGTGATTTGCAGCTATCGTTACCCAGTTAGTATTATTTCCAGGGCCTCTTAAACCTAGGGCCCTATCTTTAATTTCTTTATCTCCAAAAGAGAAGGATTCACCATAGTAGTACTCGGAATTTAAGATTTCTGCAGCCATTGTTACGGAAGTGCGTATCATTTGTTTCGTATCGTTATTTCTTTTTCCCTTGAGAATCCAATATTGATTAGGGATAGTGTAACGGACTTTTGGTAACGGGCCATACTTCATTCGCGAGAAATCAATTTCGGTTTCTGTAAACCTGGTTACTCCGTAGTCAGAAAAAAGTAGTTTGTCTCGTAAGGAGCTGTAGGCAGAGTGATTTAAAATCGTTTCATAGATTTTCATTTCAAGACGATCTATAAACAGATCTTCTCCAGAAGCGAGGTCAGAGAGTTTATCGGGGAAGCAAGTTGAAGCAATTACAATATTGCCAAAAGCACTATTGTTCAATATGTGTGAATTTAAAACAGATTTAAGCTCTGTAAATAACAGATTTCCTTTCTTCTTGTCCTCAATGTAGTAAAGATCAAGCATGATATCTAACGTAATCCCTTTATCTTGCTGCCATTTTGCGAGAGTAGAGAAGATTTGATCATATCCATCTCCATAAATATCTTCAGGTACGGGTATACGTATTAAGCATCTTTCAGTCAGAGGGGCAATGTGGTCTGCAACCTGAGGAAATTGTTCGTAGTAGAGCACTGGGAATATGGAAGAAGAGGAGCCATGAACCATATCCATTAGGGAGTTTATTAATTGTCCATCTTCATCGACATAGTACATGTCTACATAAAGAGGCATATTGTTAAAGTTCTCTGTTAACTCCTGATGTAGTTGCTGGGGATCCACTGGCTCAACGATTTCCAGAACAGGACAAATAAGTGCCTGCTGCTCATGAAATAGATTGTCTAAAGCGGCTTTTTCTCCAGATTTCCATTTCAAGATAGGCAAATATTTTCTATTATCCATCATGACTCACTCCTTAATGTATCTCCATCGGTTGAAGATTGAGTTTAGGTCTTCAGGCGTATGTCTTTAGTATAAGAGGAATATAATGACGAAACAAGAACTATTATGCCGAATATTGCAAGAAAAGAATATATTGGGGTTTAGGGGGAGGAAAACCTAATGGATAGGCCTAGTCAATGGGGAGGGGCAAGAACAGGCGCTGGGAGAAGGGCTCAGTCTCAAAAACGTAAACGTTCTATTACGTTGTATTTAACTGATTCCCAGTGGGAAGCTTTAGAAATAGAAGCTAAAGAGCAAAATATTAAACTTGGAACGCTAATTAATACCGATCAAGAGACAAGAGCGAATAAACTTATGAAGAAATTCGGTCTAGCTCCAGAAACCAATACAAATATTGAAAATGGCGAGTAGACTTTAAGTAGTCTGTTCGCCAATTTTTTTTGTAAAGGGCAGCTCGCTATTTACATCTTGAATATTGATGGTTATAATTCAAGATAATAAATATCGGAGGTGCCAAAATGATCAATGACGAATTGATTAAAATTGTACAAATCGTCATATTTGCTTTTATTGTATTGGGTCTCGTTATTATGGTCTTACCTGAGCGTAAGAAGAAGCATGTGAAAACGATTCCTGTTATGGTAGTAAAAAGAATATTAGACTAAACTTCCTTATTTACAGAATTTGCTTTAGAATATGTATATTTGAATCTAAGGCATCAGAGAGGAAGCGATGGTAATCATTATTTTGGATCCTATTTTTACATCTATCATCTGGCCGGCTTGTATTATGATTGTAAGTGCGTTAATCGGCCTTTATGGAGCGAGGTATGGGGCAAAGACAAGTCTGAAATTTCAACAAAGTGTGCAGTTGAAAAACGAGCAAATCCAGCGCGATAAGATCCTTAAAAATATGCGAATGGAGTTAAAACGCAATCTGGAGTATTTTGAAACCAATAAAAAATACTATTTTAATTCTTTTCGTTCCGGAGATGTTTTTATGCAGAGCTCGTTATTCCCGTATGAGGAGTTTGAAGTGCTAATTGAAAAAGTTCTTGAAGTACATCGAGAATTTGATAAGTTACAAGTTGCATTAAATGTTAATCAACAAATTGCTGCAGCTGACACTGCGAATAAGTTGAAGAACCCTATTATATCTTCAATTAAATTTTCTCTATCACCTGAAAGTATGGAATCTTCTCTTAAAGTTATGGAAGTAGCCATGTTGGATACGGTTAATAAAATGATACCTACATTAAAGGACGCTCTGGAAGTGGTTGAAGGGGAAATTATTAAACTGCCGCCAGTGAAATAGGCTTACTTTTTGCATACTAAATGCTTACTAATGACAGTGTTTTGTACATTAACATTGTATTATCGGGAGATTTGCTTAATGGAAGAGCTGCTTGAACCGATATACCAATATAAGGGAGTGGTAGTTATGAAGAAGATTATCGCTGTATTTTTGGCAGTCAGTATGCTGGCCGGTTTTGGCATTACAGTTAAGCCTGGACAGAACATAGTTGTTGCAGCTGCTGCGGTACCGGCCTTTAAGGATATTTCGGGTCATTGGGCCAAGGAATCGATAGAGGCTGCGGTAAAGGCAGGTGTATTAAATGGGTATCCGGATCAGACCTTTAAACCGCAAAATCCGATTACTCGCGCCGAGCTGCTGAAGGTTATAGCGCTCACCAATAAAATAGCGCCAGCTGCAAGCCCAGCAGGCAAGCCATGGTACACAGCTTATCAAACGGCCCTGTTAGATAATAAAATTTATGTAGCCGGCGATTTTGCGGGCGATATTAATAAACCGGTAACCCGTGCCGAGATGGCCAAGCTGGCCATACGTGGAGCAAATGCTGAGTACCGTGGTGCCAAGCTATCGGCAGAGGAGCTGATGTTCCGCGCAGTTAATGCAGGATTGTTGTCGCGTACTGGTACTAAAGCGGATACGATCGATCCATATGGTACGACTACGCGTGCTCAGGCTGCTGTTATTGTTACACGGCTGCTTAAACTGGCTAGCGGCGGGCAACTAACAACAGATCAGGGTGCCTCTAGTGCAGCTGAGATTGCTTGGCATCGGCATAATATGATTACAATGTTCCAGCAAGATGATTTAGTCTCTTTTCCTCATGTTGAGAAAATCAAATCTAGCTATCAAGTTACGATCGACAAGTTAATAGTACTAGACCCGGCTGATAAGAATGGATATTTTGCTGAATATTTAGAGGGAGCGACCTATTATTTGGGTGGAGCAACATCCAGTGGGAGCAAAGGGTATATCTTTGCATATAAATTAATAGGTAAAAGTCTTGATTCGGGCGGGTTAGAAAATATTCAGGGAAGCTTCTATATGTATGTTGCCGGTGATTCTGGTGTAGCTTATCTGGACAAAAAATATAATTACACTGATAAGTCCTTAAAGGAACGTCAAGGTCTTTTTACAAACGCTACTTTGTTAAGTGCGGGTGAAACAGGCCATAATTATAGACTTGAATTTGTCGATAAGATTTATATCAAAAATCAAATCAAAGAGCTGGGCGGTGTTTCTATTCATTTAGAAAAGTTTGGTATGGGTTTTGGAGATAAAAAATCTCAAATTTATCTCACGGAGGTTAAAGACATATGGTACAAATAAACCGAATAATTGCAATGCTATTGGTGTTGCTGATAGGCGTAGGCGGATTTCCGCTTACGCCTTTTTCATACGCTGCTACTGAAGACATTATTAATAGTTACAAGCTTAATGTCTCTTCAAGTTTTAGTAATTCATCAACGATGAGTAATGTTTCAAGTGAGTCGATTACCGTGCCGACCGGATATAAAATTAAATCATATGAGGTATGGAAGGCGGTAGTTACTGATAAAACCATATCAATGGTTAATAAAGGGCAACTGAGCGGCAAGATACTAAGCAATAAGATTACGATTGATACTTTAAGTGGCAGTGAAATGGATTTAAGCAGTGTAGGTTATACCTCAAGAATGTACTGGACCACTTGGCATTCCACCAACCATCGAGAGTGGTTATTTGAATCGGGAGGAGGAAGGCAATACCGTGTTTCCCCTACCCCTGGAGGTCCCGACGGGTGCTGGAGCGGAGGAATTGCAATATGTCCGGGTTATCTGCCAAGTGTTGATAATCTTGGTCAGACACTAGGATCAAATGTTAGGACGGCTGAAGGGTGGGCTATTGCTGAGAGTTGGGGGTTTGCTGGTCCAACAACCTACAATTTTAATGCTTCAATATCTGTTCCTACTTCAGCAGTGATTCCATCATCAATAAAAATTACAAGTGCAGTACCTCGAAATGGTCCACATAAAGTCGTGAGTTTTGGAAAAGGAAATGATGGATATGGTCAACTAACTGTTTCAACGGCTCCAATCAGCTCTAATCCAATAGCGCAAGAGGTGGGAACTACCCTTCGATATGATATGGAGACAAGAACAAATTGGTCAGCTAGAACATTTTATTACCAAGGTGAGGTTAAAGTAACATTTGAAAAACTACCGCCGGTAGATGAACCATACTTGGACTGCACCTGTAAGGTAGATCCATCAAGTGTAACTTTCGCTAATGCAGATATTGCAGTAGTTTCAACAATTGATGCTTCCATTAAACAGCAAGGTAGCCTGCGAATCAAAGAATGGAAGGTGTATGGCCGGCTTCAAGATGGTAGCCAGCTACAGTCACAAACCATTTCCCAGGCTCAAGGGAGCATAAGCTACAAATTTAATTTTACCATCCCCAAGTCCCGATTAGACAATCAGGACAGCTACACAGAGTCCTATGTCATGCGAGCAATCGTTTATTTTACTGATGGGACGAGCGCGGAGCAATTAATAGAATGCTCGACTACAGTTACAAAGCCGGGGGCTGCCACACCAACAGCAACAGCAACGCCATCGACGAGCGAACCCACACCAACGCCGCGGCCCATTATTGAGGTTTCAGCGCAATGGGATCCGTCTTCAATCTTCACAGGGGATAAAGCTTCGTTGTCCGCGACCGGTCGAGGCTACACTGAAGCTCATTGGGAATTATCAGATAATCTAAAGCCTTTTATTCAAAATGATGATTTCAATCAACCTAATATTACATTTGATACAGCTGGTGTTTATACCGCAAAGATTGTCGCATCCAATGAGTATGAGACGGTATCAGATACGGCTATTTTATACGTTAACGATCCCAAGCCGGTGGCCATCATATCTGGTGTTACACGTTGGATTCAAGGCCGGCCGTTTCCGACTCTTCATCATCTAAATAACTCCTACAGCCCATTAACTTCTCGAGGTGTAACGATCGATTTCGATAAATCGGAGATTCGTTATAAGAAGAACGACATTGGGCCTTATACGGTTGGGGCTTGGCCAAATAAAGCTCCGGATGAGCTTGGATCCTATACGCTTGAGGGTAAGGTATTTGATTCACAAGGAAGAGTAAGTGAATGGGCAACTTATCCTTTAGAAATCGTGCCTGATCAGCCTCCGGTCGTTTCCGTAATCGCTCCTGAAACGGGGGTACGCAACATTGGGCTCATGCTGCAGATCGACGCAAGCAGTCCGGACGGAGACAAATTGGAGAATCTGCTTCTAGAAGAACGATATGATGCCGATAACGATAGTGATTTTGACGAAGAAACTTGGAAGGTAATTTATAATGGACCTTTCACTACTACGCATGCAGCTAACTATACAACGGTAGGGAAACGTCAGTATCGAGCTACGGTTACAGAGGACTATGGATTATCCGGAAAATCCAATATAGCGGAGACGGATATTATTAATCGTGCACCAATCGTTGATTTTACTGCAAACGGTCTTACCCAGCAGCCAGATCAGGGCGCTGACAGCGGACCACCGGTTA
The DNA here is from genome assembly GCF_059383755.1 of Paenibacillus sp. JT22N15. Taxonomy (NCBI): domain Bacteria; kingdom Bacillati; phylum Bacillota; class Bacilli; order Caryophanales; family Paenibacillaceae; genus Paenibacillus; species Paenibacillus sp. JT22N15. The sequence continues at coordinate 101,631 of NZ_JBXENV010000016.1, forward strand.
CGACCTATTCACCAGATTCCATTTTGCGTTCATGGGTCAACAAGACGCCATATGAAGGTGGAGCTACAAATAAAGCAAGCTGGAAGGCAAACGGAAGCAGCTTAACGACCCGAAACGCGGTATGGGCTGACTTTAATGGCAATTATAATTTAGCCAAAAACTTGAAGCCGCTGCCAGCATGGGAAGGCAGCATTGGTCAAGTTTATGCCGGCTATAAAATGACGGTCATGACTCAAGCCGGCTATTATTGGACGTATAGCTACAGACAACCAGAGTCGAAGGATTGGGCGTTTGCAATACGGGATGTGTGGACGGGACGAGTGGAGCAAACGTATATGCATCCTGGAATTACATTCAAGGGGGCATTTTATCAATATCATCCGAGCCAAATCAAGCAGGCCTATTTTATGGAGGAAGGGACTGTAAATGCTTCGGGGGACACGCTGCGTTTATACAACATCGAGACCGGTCAGCTATTGGAGGAATATCCGAACATCGCTCCGCCAGCGACTGGAGGAACAAGCAGCAGCTATTGGGACGATCCGAGCAATACAGTAATCGGCACAGCGTTCTCGCCTGATCGGCAGTTTCTGTATGTCGCTTACCGGGAGAGTAATGGCGGCAGGACGTTTGATATTCGGCAAAAATTATTTGTGGCCAAGTATTCTGTCGCACAAAAAACGCTCTATTGGACCAAGTTGGTGCATCCAGGAATTGATCAGTGGAACGTGTATCAAATAGGGGGTATTGATGTAGATGCAGTTGGTAATGTTTTACTGGCAGCTAATACAAGGCGAGGTACGGAGGATGATTGGACAGCGCTGTTTTATGTCGTGGATCCGAACGGTAATCAGATTGCTAGCCATGGCATCCCGCTGGGTATGTTGTCGGAGATCACCATGTCAGCTGATCGTTCAAAAGGGTATGTAACGTCGATGTGGTTTTCATCTGGTCGTTATGGATATTCTCAGATTAGTGGGGTTTTATCCTATAATACGGTGACTAATAGCATTACACGTCCGGAAAAGAGTAGTGGCACGATCGATGATGTGAAGTTCCCAAATAAGCTGGGCAAAACAGCTGTTAATAAGGCAGGCATCATGGCTACTCCATTTGGCTTTCTAATTCTTTCTAATGGGTCAATTACAAGCGAAGATACAAGAAATCCATACAACAAGCTAGGGGCGTTCACTGCTGCAGAAGCTAAGAGTCCGACGCCAAGCGATCCGATAACAACGCAGATTCTTTGGCCGAAGTTAGGAATAATTGGACCTTTTTCGCAGCCTTCCGATGAATTTTGGGTTTTGGGAGCTGGAGTGAAGAGATTCGACAAGGTGACGTATCAAACGGTTAATGGGCAATCAACCTGGTCTAGTTCGGCTTTTCAAAAAACACAGCAGTGGTCAGGTGTGCTGGCCAACAATCAAACGCCGACGTTGGGCACGGAGAGTTCTGACAATAAGGCTTATTTTGTAACAGATACGATGAAATACACGGATGGGAATGGTTATGACGGAGTGACTTTCACCGGATCTTCCAGCGTGCTGCCTAACGGTGCTGTAATCGGAACTGGCACGCAAGTAACGTACACCGGACCGATCTCAGGCTCCTTTACAAGCAAGCAGGTTGTTATCCCGTTTAGAGGGGAATCGACCGGGGAGCTGCCAAGGCTGCTGGACGATAACACAGTAGAAATCGACAGTGATGCTTGGGGTGGGCTGCTTTACGACCCAAACAGCATTATGCGTAACCAGGTAATAGAGTTCGATATCGCGATTAATCATTTGAGTAATGATAGACCGATCGGAGCTGCTATTCAAATTCAAGACGAAAAAAATATGTACGCGGTGGAATGGACAAACAGCACGCTGACATTATACAAGGTCGTGGCTGGTCAAAAATCGGTGTTGTCCCAAGTTGCAATGACACGCAGCGTGGGTTATCCGTATGCTGTTAAGTTTGAGTCACTCGCCGGCACACAACGGATAAGCATCAATGGCGCAAAGAAAATTGAGGTAACCGACAATACCTACAAGAAGGGATCGGCCGGAATATTGTCTCTTGGGCAGCAGCAAGCTGCCTTTGCTAATGTGAAGCGTACTAATTATGGTGATTCTGTTCCTGAAGAAACTATAGCTGCTGTGCTTGTTGGGGAGCCAATATTGTACGAAAAACTATTCAAGGATCCTGAATCGGATCCTAAATGGTCGGAGACATGGCATTATGCCCATGATCCTAACTACTTTGCCAACTCGCTCGGACGCAGCATGTATGATGAGCAAACCTTCAGTGCAACGTTAGAATCACTGGACAAGCCGGGTAAGTATGAAATTACACATCAGGCTGGAGATGATCCGGGGTTTGCAAGCTATCGGTTGTCCTCGGAGCCCATCACCAAAACGTTGTATGTGCATCGCAGGCCAGTTGCAGTGCCCGATGTGCGCTTTACCGGCACGGTATATCCCGGTGGAGCTGCGCTGGATTATTTAACCTACGATAAATCGTATGACCCAGATATTCCAGATCGATTGGACAAGCGAGTGTTCCGTACGCGCTGGGCAGATGAATCTGTCTGGACGGCAGGCGAGCGCCTGCTTTATAACCGGCCCGGAGTTGAGCTGATCGTGCAGGAGCAGGTGAAAGACCTTTACGGCGCTTGGAGTTTCTGGGCGGAGGTACGTGTGTATTTGGACGCCTTGCCACCAGTTAATCAAAACCCACCGACCATGACCATCGTTGTTCCGGATGGCACGCTGGATAAGCCGACAGTCTATATTAGCGAGCCGACCGTTCGCTGGATATATAACGACCAGGAAGGAGATCCGCAAGAACAATATCGACTTAATATGGTCTATGCTGACGATAATACGACTGTCCTCAATACAACTCTCTATGGGGATGACCTCACGTATGAAATACCTGAAGGGATGATCGAGCGGGGCAGAACGGTAAGGGTACAAGGTAGAGTGTATTCTAAAGGAGCCTGGAGCGAGCTAAGCAACAAAGTATACTTTGTACTTAACACACCGCCGCAAACAACACTCCTCAATTACCATGGGGCTAAAGCGTCGGAGCCGGTTTACACCAATAACAATAAGCCAAACCTGCAGGTGGCCGTCACCGATAGGCAGGGCGACGCCATAAGGTACGTTGATTACGAAGTGTTTTATAATCCGACCGGTACGCTGGTAGTGGATACTAACACTGCAACCGGATCCGCCAACTATACAACGCCGGCCCTGCAGGAAGGGCTGCATAATTGGCGCGCTCGAGCCCATGACGGCTTGGAGTGGGGGCCATACAGCGGCAACGGTTATTTCTTCGTGGATACAGTGCGACCGGCCGACGTCGATGAGCAGCTGCTCATCGAGCCAACAGCGGTCACGGTCAACTTCAATGCATTTACCGATGCCGTGCCATCTTCCGGACATGCGTCCCGCGTCTTCTATATGCAGAAGGTAAATAGCGATGGCAGCGTGACGAATATTGATCTTAATAAAGATGGGACAACTGAGTATAGTATCCCATTGCCGTTGACTACACGCTCGTATAAGGTGGCCGGCTTAGTACCAGGGCAAGAGTATCGGCTAACGGTGATCGATAATGATGTAGCTGGTAACCAAGGTCATTATGCTTATATTTACTTTGTAACGAATCGTCCGCCGACTGGTGACTTTGATTGGTCGCCAAAGCCGGTGTATGAAGGGGATACGGTGACTATAGTTTCTAATGTCGATGATCCGGATAAAGATGAACTGGCCGTCACCTATAAGTTCAAGGATCCTGAAGGTGCAACAAAGACGTTTTCTTATACGTTTAACAGCCCATATCCCGTTACCGGACCAACCTTCAAAACGAGTATCGTTGGAGATTGGGAAGTGGAGCTGACGGTATCGGATGGCTTAGCAGACCCTGTAAAGGTGACCAAGACCATAAAAGTACTGTCACTTGGAATTACGGCTGAAGTATTGCATGCCGAAGAGTGGGAGAAAAATCGGATAACCTGGAATAAGGAGAAACCAAAAGAGATTCGCGATGCTTCTACTTTCTGGGCGGGCGAACGATTTGTGCTGCAGGCTGCCACGACGGACACTGGTGCAAGCTTGACCAAGGCCACTAGAGTCGATGTTAGGGCAGTTAAAATTGGTCAGACTACACTGAGCTCAAGCAATAAAATCTCATGGGCTGGTTATATTGGCAACGAAAATTCCGACCTAAAGCTAGAGACGCTTAAGGATGGATCCTACCTCTTCAAATTTACTGCCACGTATTCTAATGGGGTTGTAAAGGAAACAGATGTTACGATAAAAATTAATGGAAAATGGACGGATTTTTTTAGGTTCCATAAAAATTGGTGATATGCAAAAGTCTGGCAGTGGACTCTAAAGCATATTGAATTATAAGCCATATGACATAGACGCTGCAGAGATGATTTAAGGGTAAATCCGGCAGCCCTCTTCAATAGAAGAAGGCTGCCGGTACACTATTCTGAATCACATTCTCCTTTTGACATGCTACCTCTTGCAGCATCATCTTTATAAGCAAGTCGTATACATACTGCCTCAGCTAGTATAGGATACTCTCTATATTGGTGAGTATCTATTACTGTATCGTTGCTATCATATGTGGTACAACAATACGTGCTTTTCCCTAGCGCATGTAGATTATCACTGTCTAAATCGGTATTTATGGTTTCAATGAACCCTTTCTTTATAACTATTTCTCCGTCTTTTTTTAATTTAAATTCCATGCTCTATTCCTCCTTGAATTAAAATTCACATACAAAACTACAGGTTACTCCGCCTGAAGAGTTTGGTAAGCAAATCCAATTACAACTTGCCAACTCTAAATCTTCATTTGCAGAATGAATTTCAATTTGTAATGGTTTCTCTGGATCAAAGGTGTACTTGGGTATTTCTTGATTATTCATGTTTGCGTTCATTCAGTATCACCTCCTTTCTGCACAACTAGTATGGCAAGCAAATGAAATATTATTCTTTCTAAATAAATGCAAAATAATGATTAGCTATATAATTAGAAAATAGCCCTATATTAAGGGGCTACTTTTTGTTAGCGATGCAGATAAAAGCGTTCTGCTCGGAATTGGATGGCGAGTGATTTACAATATAAGATATAGAAGTGGAAAAATTATTAAATTAATGACTGGTTCCAGTTATTCACTCAGAGGTACAGCGTTTGGTCAACATCGATTGTATGCTTCAGGCACCAGCGACGGCTGGCGCACAGCTGCAGGGCTAGCATCGATCTCCAGGAGCAGGGAGCAAGCTTGCGTTTCTGGATCCAACGCATCGAGGAGAGCAGATTGAAACTATTGACGATAATTAATCATGCAGAAAACATGTTACTATTCAAATCAGTGGAAAATGGACTGATTTTTTCAGATTCCATAAGAATTGGTAAATCTGCTGTTATTAATAGAAAGTGGCAAGTGGCCAGTATTAGGCTGCTTGCTCTTTTTTATTTGCATTTTATGTACATTCTTTTTGTAATCAGGACTTGTGCCCAGATTGCTTTTAATTTAGGTACGGTATCGATTTGTATCATTGTGGGCCATGACTTTAAGAGCAGAAAAATGGGGAAATCATTGAATGATTTAGATATGCAAAAAAATTTGCAACAAAATAGGTGGTTAAAACGAAAAGGATATTATGAAACAAATTAAATTAGGAATTGTATATGAGATGGAAAATTTGTAGCTACCAACCTAATACTGCGAAGCTATAAGACAGGAGTCCTTGCTGGTTCTAACTGTGGAATCGCATATTTGAAAAGAATTTTTACTCCAGCCAAAAAACTATTATCCTTAACTAGCAAGTATTGGGATATTCATATAGAATAGGTCTTAAGTAATGGACATAAGGAGGATGGCAAATGTCATTAAACCAAGAAGAAATTTATATCGATGACGAGGAACTGGAAGATGAAACCGAGGATGATGGTGTATTTCGAGCTACGAGAAAAGGGACCCTTACCAAGTTCATAAAAGCAAAATCTGAATTTCGTGTATCTAATGAATCTAAAGATGTACTGATGGCACAACTTGATCAAATAACGATGATATTAGTTAAACGTGCAACAGAACTAAGTCATAAAGAAGGAGCTAGAACGATAATGCCACGACATATTGAGGTGGCCTACGAGGAATTGTTAAATCCGCATAGTTTCATCCAGCAAATTGTTCAAACATTAGAGGAACAAAAGGAACAATTAAAGGTTGTAGCACAATCATCCCTAGTTCGGCATATGGAGGTTGATTAGGCTTAATGTCCACAGATCGTACATTCTTCTTAAGAGGCGACTACTCAACGACTGAAAAATATGAACGGATATTTTCTGATGACTTTATTAGAGAATTTAAAGGTTATGCCCTGCCAGCTGAAGATAATCCCCAAACAGTAGTTCTTAACAAAGGCAGTTGTTATCAAGGACTTTCTCAGGCATATAATGGAGATGAACGTTTTCACCTTGCTATCGATCAGGCATTTCAAAGTTACGGGCGAAAAGGTGATAAATTGAATGTAAAGCTGTTTCGATTAAATCCCGATTTTTCTTATAATCTTTTGCCGGAAAAATTGACAGCGATTCAAGAGATAAAGGAACGGAAAGATAGTATAAAAACAATTGATCATTTATCGCCAGGTTTGGAAGATGATCTGTTTATAGAGGATTACAATGTTACATCAACCACGTTAGATTTACGCTTTAGATTTAGCTCAAAGACATTAGTGCATGAGCCATCACCTCATATGGAAACGTCAAATACATATTTAGAAGCTAGAATTTATACAGGGCCTGGCATTGTAGCTTTGTTTATAAATGATGCGGGTACGAAACAAACCAATAGCGTTTTAAATGTTATTCATCATTTATTTCACTTTGCTTTTCCCAAGCATTCAGAAATCGCTTTTGACGAAGCACAGTTAATCATGATTCAGCTTCGTCTAAATGGACAAGTCTCTTCTCCTAGGTTTCGTTCAGAAGATGATATTCGGGTAGATATTCATGGTTTAAACGAAATAAATTATGAAGACCCGATAGTGCAACTCGTACAGGGACAGTCCCGACTTAAAATATATGAACTGTCAGCACACTGTGTTGTAGAGGGGAATCGTTGTTTTTTGAAGCTTTCTGCTGAAGGCAGGATTCAGATTGAGACTTATGTATTGCCAAATGTACTAGATAAGATTATTCAGGATATTGAGTGGGTCATATTAACAAAAGAATATTATCAAGAGTTGAACCAGCAAGCAGACGACCTCTATAAAATAAAAAGTCCAGCATCTCTGGGTACACAAAGAAAAAACAAAATTGATGCCGTGATTTCTGATTTGCATAAAATGCTTGAAAAAAACACAAACCAAGCTAACGATATCAGAAAAAAGAAGCTTGTCACTACAATTTTATTTAATATTGGTTTATTTTTGACAAACAAAGATGTAAACAGATTATTGCCTGAGGGAATCCAAACAAACGAAAGTGCTGAGTTCGTCAATTTACTCTCTTTTATTACGGATTATCTGGTTACGATTAAGCGTAGAAACCGTTCTGATTCGGAAGCAATAGCGAATTCAATTGTTTTAATGCTACAGTATTTGTGTAATATTCTAGGCGGAGATGCGGTATTATTAATTAATAAGTATCTAGAACTCGCAGGGGACTGATATTATGTTTATCGATGATTACACTTTGTCTGAGTCTGAAATTGCATATTTAGATGCTATACTTACCGACATTGTGAGTAATTACTCGCCAAGAACACTCCATTCTTACGTTCGAGAATGGAGTGTTCTTGAAAGTCTAGATCAATCTGGTGCACTCGAAAGCCTTCGAATAAAAGGGGTTTTTGAAATTGAAGATCGATTAAGAACAATTTCCTATTATGACAATGGCTTAGAGGAACTAAGACAAGAAACGTTTACAGTTGGAATATTACAACCCAAAAGATTAGTATTTGCATGGCTCGTAACTGTCTATTATCGCTCTGCAAAGCAAATAACACTTGCAGATATGCAAAAGCTAAATGAGGCTGATTCGAGTTACAGTTTTCCGATTCAAGTAGGGGATGACAGTGTAGATATTCATTTAATTACAAAAGAAATGGATGATACCTTTTATTCGAGAAACCAACAATCATCTATATTCGTTTCCTTTATTGGGGAGTTACCTATAAATCAACAATATTATATCCATTGGTATTCTCCTATACAGGAGCTTTCTGCGGCAGCAAGGTTTTTTGCGTGGATCAATGAGTATAGCAAACCATTTATATCCAAACATTTTCTTGCAATTGATTTGCCGACAGATTTAGAGAAGGACGAAGTCGAAAATATTTATAATTTGGTCAAAACGAATTTTAGAATCCTTGACTATCAATATGTAAATCAACCAGATCAATATAAACCAGAAAGTATAGATTATTTTTTCTCACATACACTTATTCGCGGTTGTTTTATTAAACAAGCTGACAACAAAAAGGTTTTTCTTATCTTCTCAGAAAGAAAAATCGAGGTGCATACGTTTCATAATGGAATTAAAGTTCTTGACGATGAAGTAAGTAAACATATGATAAAACTGCAAGAATGGATCGATAAGAAGTCAAAAGAGATCAGAAGTATTAAATATGTGATGAAATCGTCATTAATAACAGATCTGACAAAATTAATACCTATTATAATAACATTTGTTGTTTCAGCTTTTACTGCAGTCGTATGGCTATGGTCTGAAAACGAAGAGATAAAGAGATTTACTACCACAAGCTTCTGGTACACTATTCTTTTAGTCGTAAATATAATGGCGATTATCGTTTTATTCTATTTAGGTTTAGTTCCTTCCATACGTCAGCGTTTTTTCTCGTGGGAAAGATACTTCAAACGATATATAAATAAAAATAAAAATTAAAAAACAGCCCCTGTTTTGAGGGGCTGTTTTTTGCTAATGGGGCAGATAAAAGCGTTCAGTGTTCACTCTTATCTTGTAAAGGTGACCAAGACCACTAGAGTCGATGTTGAGGCGGTTAAAACCGGTAAGGCTTCGCTGGACTCAAGCAATAAAATCACCTGGTCCGGATACCTCGACAATGAGAACACCGACTTGAAACTCGAGACGCTGAAGGATGGGGCTTACACTTTTGATTTACTGCGACATTTTCGAATGGGGTGGTAAAGGAAGTAGAAGTTGCTATACAAGTCAGCGGAAAATGGACAGACTTCTTCCGCTTCCATAAGAACTGGTAGATGACAAAATAGGCAAGTGGCCATTACTCAGCTGCTAGCCTTTTTTATTTAATCAAAGCTTAAAATAATTAGTGAGTGACATACGGAGTAATATGTAACTTTTAAAAATGAGTAACGTATATTGACAAAAAGGGGGATTTACTATGATTTTTCTGTCTTGGTTAAGTATTATTTTTGGGTTGTTTTCACCTATCTTATTGTTTGTATTTAGGAAGAAACATAGCTTTATCAATGGAGCATTTATCTTTACTCCGATTTTAACATTAGTTTTTGTTTTAGTTGGTTCAATGAATAATGATTACTTATTAAATGAAAACTCATCACTTGCTTATCTTTTGTATATAATCGCTATTGCGGAGGTATCACTATTATTTCTCTATTTGATGTATTACGCTTGTGTAAGAGGCATAGCATATGTTGGCACCGACAATGACTGGTCAAGAATCGGGGCTAAATCAGAATTGTTTATTTTATTGTTTGTAATGCTTTGTCTTCTGTTAATGCCTCATATTGCTTTTGGAATGATGTACAGTCTGTGGGGGATTCTTTCAATGAGCAACTTCAATCTTACAGCCGCTGATAGCGTTTTTTTCTCATTCTCATTAGTACACTCATTGCCACTCTCAGGTTCTTTAGAAAATTTCCAAGAACATATCAGCACAGTAACTGTATTGAGATATGTTCAGATTTTACATGTGCTTGTTTCCAAAATCATAGAATTCATAGTAATAGGATTTATTATCGGTAAAGTCTCATCAGTAATTCATAATAAATTAATAGCGAGACCCTAATATTATTGAATCTAAACGACAAACAGGCAGGTCTGCAAAATCTAAATAACAATGGGCAAGTGGCCACTTACGGCTACTTGCCTTTTTTCTTTGGATTTTAGTCATACTTTTTGCTTACAAATTGCAGACTTTTGACAGCCCTATTCCTATTAATCTTAGTAATAAGGAGGTGATCAGACATGCTGGAAGAACTTGCGAAAATGGGATACAAAAACGTGAAATATCAAAGCAGTTGTGCAAGCTTTGATTATTATGATGCTGAGGGCTGGGAGATCAGAGTGGATAAAGAAAAAAATGAACGGGGCGAACGAGAAGTGGCAGAACGCCGTCAAGGGACCGAGGACTGGGACGATGTATAACCAACTTCGGTATTAGCCTGTTGCACAATTATACCAAGTAAAGGCCATACAACTGCATAAGTGGTTTTATGGTCTTTAATATTAAAAAGCTAAATATTGAGGAACCAGGGGCGGTTTCAATGGCAAAAACGTGTTCTACGAAAATAAGGCGAATTTTGAAATCAAATAGGAGGTATTTAAATGAGTCTTGTAAAAAATGTGTACACGGTACCCGTTATTCCAGGTAGGGATCAACCACAACAAATTGTGGTTGATAAGATTCACTTATATAGAGATTTAATTGCTAAAAAAAGGGCGGAGAGTAATCAAGATCATGAAGAGATTAAACGGCTGGAGCGAGAATATGCCACATTTTATGAAGATGCGTTGCTTATGGGGGTATTACCTCGTTGCGCAACATGCAATGCAATCACGCGGAATGAGGTATGTGATCATTGCAACGCTTATAATTCCAAACTTGGTACCAGCAATTAGTAAAGCGCGCCTAGGAGTTTGATTTCGTAGGTAATCGGAATTTGCAGTGGCTATGCGACATCATCCTGAAAATGAAAAATGTAGATGAAAGAAGTGTTGACATTTGGATTATTTGCTAATTGTAATATCACTGGTGCTCTGGGGTTATAAAAGTAACTTGTTTAAAAGGTCGCTTACAAGTGCAACAACTATGAATCTGACTGCGCTATATGCATTTACGCAGCGAGGACTTATGTTTCTATTCGGATTATTGTTTATCAACAAAGATGTTTTCAGCGCGTTCATGGAGCCTTATTTTTATGTATTGATGTTAATCGGATTTGTAAGCTCCATTGGGGCGGGTATTCTAAACAACAAGAGTAATGCTACATTTACTACTGCATTAGTAAGTGCTGCAGCTATGATTACATCATTATTATATGCAAGTATTAGTATATGGGCTTTAGTGCCAGTGATTATTTGTATCTATTGTCTGTACACTTATTTTAAACAGTTAGGCCAGCAAATAACTTGGAGTGGCATAGGGGTCAGTTTACTTCTAATCTTTGTTCCGACGGTTGGTTATTACTATTATATTCCAATCGTGACGGAGGATTACGGAAATGCAATGTCAGTATACGGACTGTCTATGCTAATTCCGTTTATTATTATGAGTGCTGTTCAGTTAAAGAAATTTAAATGGGAAATGGCTACGAAGACAGTAATTACATCAGCAAGCATATCCGTTTTAGGACATGCTATTGTTTTTTATGCCTTTCAGATAACTGGAAATAAGGCAATATTATTATTTATGTTAGCCTACGAGGCATTAGTAACTGAACTGTCAGCAAGACTGATGAAGGATAATAGTAAGTTGAATTTGGGAAAGAGATCGACGTCCCAACTAGTATGCATCATCGTGTTTTGTTTGTGCTCAGCCGTAGTGGGCAAATTCCTATAAGGGGGTGTTAAGGATGGAAATTATTATAAACACATTAACATCTGAGGACATGGAGGAATTTTCTTTATTCTACCTAGAGTCATTCCAAGTGAAGTCTGATATAGATCTAATGAGAAAAAATTTTCCGATCATACAATCAAATCCCGACTACTTAATGCTGACTGCCAGAGTTGCCGGGAAAATAAAAGGATATGTTATGGCAGTGTTGATACGTGATTTTGTTGGGGATACTAGACCATTGATGACACTTTGGTCTGTATGCGTACATCCAGACGCTCAACGTATGGGAGTTGGGCGATCTATGATGGAATATGTTGAGCAGGTAGCTAAAAAAGAAAACTGTGAGTTCATAACATTCATAACAGGGGAACATCGGACTATTGCCCATGAATTTTATCGATCATTAGAATATGATTTGAATCGTGATAAGGCTGGAATTAAATTTTTATAAATAAACGAAAGAACGGAAACGCGGCATGGATTTCAAAATTGGGGACGAAGTTATATTGAATAAAGATATAGTAAGATTTTGGCTTAGTCGAGATGTTCAATAAAATCAACTCTCAAAGCATTCCGACACAAAAAGGCTACAAGAAGGTTAACCTTCTTTGTAGCCTTTTTATGACCGATGCTTTCGGATTTCTATCATTGTAACATACAAGCTCGTTGCTGTGAATAATTATTACGTTTCAAAAAGCATGCTTTTTGAGACTAAGCAAAGCACCTGCGTTTCTACGTATCAAAAGGTATTGAAATGAGTTTAGATACGTTTCAGCGAAAAAAACTATTTGAGACGATTGGAAGGAGGTTTTACAGATGAGATTGGCATATGGTCGTGTATCGACAAAAGACCAAAACCCAGAAAGACAGCTCATTAAGTTCTGGGAACTTGGAGTTGAAGAGCGATACATATTTGTTGATAAACAGAGTGGAAAAGATTTCGAACGGCCCAAATATCAGGGGATGCGATTATTGGTACGCAAGAACGATTTGGTTTACATCGATGCTCTTGATAGACTAGGTCGAGATTACGATGGGATATTTAGAGAGTGGAAATATTTAACGAGGGAAATCGGGGCTGATATTGTTTGCTTAGACAACGAGACACTGTTCGATTCCAGAAAATTTAAAACGATGGGCGATCTGGGGAAACTTTTGGATGACCAGTCTTTAAGTATGCTTGCTTATGTGGCTGAGCAAGAATGTAAAAAGAACCGTCAGCGTCAAGCTGAAGGGATTGAGGTAGCACAGGCTAGCGGTGTGAAATTTGGTCAACCAAGGCAATAAATTAATGATGCATTTGTTCATGCTTATAACGAATGGAAGGCAGGTCGACTCACTGCCGTAGTCGCCATGAAACTATCGGGATTATCTAAGCCGACATTTTATCGGGGAGTAAAAGAGCATGAACAAAAACACTAACCTGGGGCATGAAACTGGGAAGATGGGTTCCCAACAAAGAGAAGGCAAAAGAATGATACAAAATTGATGAAGAGGACAGAAATTTTAAATATCGGCACGGGTATTGGCGGAACATTCTTCTCGGGTAATTAAATATTAGATCCATGATGCAAGGGGGGGATTCGCTATTAACATTATGCGAACAATGAATTTGGTTTACTGACAAAATGGCGTAAAATCTCATAAAATAGCGGCACCCATCGGTAAACCAGATCAGGTGCCGCATTTTTTTGCCTATCGTTTGAACTCGCAAACAACCATAAGTTCTTTAGTGGTCTGGTGGCAAGATACCTAGTTAAATACGAATTGACTTAGTAATGGGTAGGTTACATACATGTTACTCATCCATCGGCTCCTATGCTTTTACAAAATGCAAAAGTAGGACAATTTTAGGCCTAAATACACGTTTTATTTTAATTAAGTGTTTGTAATGTTTCGGGTTTTTAAGGGATATCTTTAGTTATTTACTCCGCTAATCATACGAATGTTTTACGGATGCTTCATACTACTTGGTAAAATCACAATTTTTTAATTAAATTAAGGTGTTGGTGTTGTTTCACGTTTTTTAAGCACAATCTCCAGATCCAAACCATCCAAGATCCTCAGCAAGGTTTCAATGTTATAGTTCTCTCCGCTAGTCACTCGAATGATTTGAGGATGCTTCATTCCCACATCGTCTGCAAACTTTCTAACAGACTGATTTCGTTCTCCCAATGCCTCCTTGATGTAACGTGTGATCGCCATTTTGGGAATGGAGATCGAATAATATTCGTGGGGTACATTGATGAGATCTTGGAGATCGTTAACATTGTTGTCGGTAGTCATAGGTGTCGTCTCCTTTCGAACTAATGTCCCATTCATTCAAACAAAACTCTGAATCCAATAAAAACTCAATTTCTTTTTTTTAGTTTCTTTTTTTGATTTCATGAGTAGTCATACAATCCTCCTTTTTCCTTGAGATTCGTCAAAATAAATTATATAAAAAATTCTCTGTCTCTTACTTTCCCTTTATTTTCGATTTGGTTTGAAGGTTGATTCACATTTTGAAAGCGTGGAGAGAAAGGCTGTTACCAGCCCTCTCTCGTCGCGATTCGAGCCGCCGTCTGCATATCCTGTTTTCTGATGGTCTCGTCTTTCTTAAGGAAGAAATGTACGATTCCGTACTCCGAGCCAGAAATGTGCTTAAACAGAAAGCGCCATTCCCGCTTGGAGTCGCCCTTGATCTTCAGTTCCCAAATACCATCACGTTTGGTGTTTTCGATTTTCTTGCCAAGAAAATCACTGTTAGTGCCGTGCTCATTCAGGTAGCCGAAGGCTTCCAGAAATTTGCGCTGCGTAACAGGACCAATGTCTTTTTGGCTTTGAGCCCACTTCTCGAGGACATCATCAGCATAAAACAGGTTAGAAAACAGCGGTAGTTGACGGTGTGCCAACATCACCAACTCCTTCTTAACCAATATTCGAATTTATAAAGAGCAAAGTAAGCAGACTCAGCTACATACTATGAACATGGTAACATAAGTGTTACCATTTGTCAAACATAACCAGAGACATGATACAAAAAAGAAGTCATCAAGTTGATCCTGTTTCCGCGATGTTTTTAATCCGGAGGGATGCCTAAAATTGAAATTTTTTTCTAGTTCGACTTACTAATATAATGCCTAATATATCCCTACCGCGAGTATTTTTTGTGATGCTCGTTGTTCAAAAGGAGAATTTAAAACATTGAATTACTGCTGGATATTATCACCTGCTGGGCCACTACCTTAATTAATTTAATGTCGTGTTCCAAATAGTCTGCTTCTTTGGAAAATGGCAGTATTAACTCATTGGATTGATCGGTCTCATTTGTCTTAGTATGAACAATTTTACACCGGATATCATATATCCGGTCTTTTAAATTATTTATTAATTCATCATCATTTTGTTGTATAGTAAGTGGGATTGAAGAAAGCTTCTTCCCATAATTTCCTAATTCATTTTTGAAAGAGAAAAAATCTTTTTCTTCAGAACCCTTTAAAAATACCCTGATTTCATCAGGACTAACACATTCTCTGAGAGTAGATAATAACTGCGAACGCTCGCTAGCAAATCCCTTACCATTCAATCTTGGTCTAATCATTGTAATTAGTTTTGTTAAATCTTCATCATTATCTTCATCAAAAACGGGGTTTTTAAGTATTTTTTTTAACGTTTTCTTTGCCTCTATTTCTGTATAAATAGGAAAGTAAAATTCAATTGCTTGGTAGAAAGCAAGGTATTGCAGTAGCGGCATCCTTCTAGCACTACGTGCATACCAGTATAATGAAATTGCATCCTTACTATATTGCGTCTTAGGAAACTTTAATTCACTGATGTTAGCTTTGCGTGGTAACCCAAATGCTAAATCAAAAGGATTTTGTTTCGAAAGCATTAATGGTAAATTAAACCGTAAATCAATTTGAAAAAATAGTGAGTCACTAATTTTTCTTAATAATTCTACTGCCTTGTCATGTTGTACAATATTTACACCTTTTATCTTTATGGATATAGGAGAGTTTCTTTTTAGTTCTTTCTTCATTAATAGAGATAATTCTTTCGAAACACCACTAATCTCAATCATTACATCTCCAATTTCACTCTGCTGACATAGTACTATTGGCTCGCTAGAAACTGTAAATTGGAATTCTCCAAACAATTTTCTATTCATGATACCATTATGCGGCATGTAGACATGTTCAATAGAAGATTCGATGATTTTCTTTTCATAGGAACATATTCCAATCAAACCTTTTAGAATAGTGTAGTCTTCAAACTCAATATCTAGTAATGAAGAAGCTTCAGATTCATTTTCTAGCACAATCTCGTATTTATCTCTTGCTGAATCTAGTTTAATTATGAAGTCCGATCTAGTAGATACATATTCAATTTTAGATGCCGAGCAACGAGATATTAAAGAAGTAATAGTGTTTTTGTCGATAGATTTATTAATTCTCGGAGCGATTTTGATCTCCGCTTTATCATCGTTAGACATAGATATCTCCTTGAGATAGTGAATTTTTATGAAAATTTAAAATTAGAAGAATACCCCTCTTTAATTTAAGAATAGAGTTGACCTAGTACCCCATCAATAAGATCGTCATATGTGCGTATAGTTATATTCCTATAATCATGTTCAATTCGCTTCCAGGTTTCTGTATTTAACATCCATCTCCTTCCCATGACCAAGGTTCTCTTAGGGTATTTAACTGATATTCCATGGTGTGCCTTCACAAATGATCTGTTATTAGGATCTTCAAAGTATTCTTCATATACGCTAGTTTGAGAAACATAGGATTGTATCTCAGCACTAAATGTTTCACGGTTCGGCTTTCCAACCACTACGTTCCCTCTAAGCTTAGGTAGCTTAAACTCTACAATATCTGAATAACCGTTAGGTGCAGTTACAAAGAAATCCGGACGTATAGCAGGTCTAGATAAATCGCCTGATTGCCAACTACATTGTTTCTCGGAATAAATTTCTTTTCCGAAAAATGCCAACTTGAGAATAAATAGATTTTCAGACCTACTTAGAAATTCAGTTATTTCAATTTCGGTAGTTTTGCTCATATGTAACAATTCAACAAATCGATTCAGTTGCGTTAATTTTTCATATTTAAAATCATCTGGGGTAGGATAATTATATTTGGCGTCAAATAAATATTGATTGTAAATCTCATCTCCGAAATCTATATTGAACGTTTCGACCTCTTCACTTGAATCTATGATTTCCATTGGAAAAACATCTAACCATTTTATATTTCTAACTAACAGCCCTCCTTGTGAATCAGTACCATAAAAGAAACTATTCACAACCCTTGTCCGATTGCCTACAATGAGCTCGAGGGTTGGTGAATTCATACTTAGGAGCATTGACTGTGCTCCTATATTCCAACCATTATCAAACAAAATATCTAGTGCATCATTAGAAGGTGCAAACATATTTTCTGCGTACGGAGGGACGAAACTTTTAAATTCTAGATCCCCACCAAACTGAAAGCCAACAATATCTTCAAACAAATTCTCGGACATTGTGTAATCCATTACGGTAAATTCAACTTTGAATTCTAAAGAAGTACTAAGACTTGATCCTTCTGTAGGACCAAAATACTCTATAGCAAAATGATTCTTCCCAAAATAGAAAACTAACTTATCAGGGTTGATTAGAAATAATGGAAACCCATTCAAAAGTTCAGGCTGTTTTTTAAGGGTATAATATAATTTTGACCAATAATTTTCATTAAGAAAATGGCTGACTTTTAACACAAGCTCATTAAGATTATTGAATGGTTCCTCGTTGCTCAATTCCATAGTTATCCTCCAAAATTGTTTTTATCTTAAATATAATTAAAATACCACAACCACAGACATTCCTTTTCATAGTTACGTAACTCCAGCTCCATCATATATCCAACCTCACAAATATACAAATACTTCTAGATTTTCTTGTGTGAAGGGGAGGGGGAAGAGCTCAATTATATATTCAGGTTAGAATGTTAATTGTTAAATTAAAATATCTGGATGTTATCACAATTAGTGTCGAGATTATCTAGCTTAACTAGTCTGAGCATAATTCCCTTTAGTTGCTTAATTATGCTGTGCAATAGAGATTAAACCAGCTTATTTCCTTGCTTAGTGTATAGAAATAGTAAGAAATTGCGAACTAGTAATCTATAGTTTTCCCAATATACAATGCTTATTGGGCAGGAATGATCGTAATCTGGTCTTACGCAGGACTTAAATTCATAAGTATAGCCACGGTTCTCAGCATAATAGAATTTCTTTGGATTTCCAATATGTTGAGAACTATGGGTATGAATAAGCTCTTTATTTTGGACTACGGGAATAGAAAGAGATTTTTCTTCTGTTTTTAAAAAAAGTATGGCGTATCGTTATGCTAACGGAAAAATTGAGTTCAAAGTAGACATTACGGCAGTCGGCTGATTTGCTGCTCGTTGATGTAACGGAAGAATCATTTACAAAATTGACTTTGAAGAGGTATCAAAAAAAAGAGAAACCTTCAATTGCTAAAACCTAAGCAATTGAAGGTTGAAATAATCACTTCTATGGTTGATGTTCTTATTCCTCTGTGCCAATATCCGTTAGCAAGCCAATGACCTTGCTCGGAATCGTATAGCGTTGATTCAGATAACGAAGTGCCGCCGCCAGTTCTCCATCCGCGCCGCCGTATTGTTCGGCGAGATAACGCGCCATTCGAGGATCGCATTTGCTAACCCGAACGGGGTACTGGAGCTTTTTCTCATAAACCCACATGCCGTTGTCACCTCCAACATGCTAAGCTGCCGCTTTTTTAGACCGCTACCCAGATGTCATCAGCAGCGGCAGCCCGCTGTACTTCATGTTGACTGTCTGTCAGGCCTGCTACACCTGCCACGGCCAAGGCGTATTCGGCCATTGGAAAGGGTAACCCGAGAAGCTGTGTCCATAGTTCATCAGCGGACCATACTTCATTTCGAACTGCTGGGCGCATTGCATGCGTTGCTGGGCCAAATAATTGAATTGCTGCAGGGCATGATGGTCATGCGGATGGGTGTCGAGATAGAGGTTCAGCTCAAGCAGGCCAAAACCCAACTGCTGCAGCTCCAAAAGCTTGGCATAATAGGCTTCATCGCACACCATTGGCTGCTCACTCATGGCTAATAGCTCCCCCCTCCACATTTGGATGCGTACGGGCTGTATAAGGCAGGCCATAGCGTTCCAAGCCGCAGCGCCTCTTCTAGCGAAAATTGCGGAAGGTTCATCGGCTGAAAAGGAATGTACTGGTTCGGCGGAACGACATACGTCCGCACAATCATCGGCTCGCACGGATCATGCGGCCCGACAAAGGGGTACCATTTTCGAATTTGCGGATTGCTGTTCATGCACGGCCTCCTTCATCCAGCTAGCCTAACACTTCTCTTTGCTTTCAATTTTGTCCAACAAATGGTTCTCTTGGCTGGAGTATTAAAACATTTGTATGTTCAAATTTCAGCTAACTTGCTTGTCTGTTGAAAATTTAAGCAGCTATTCGTCGGTTTGCTCGTTAATAAATCCGTTGCAGATCAGCAACGAAAATAAGGCAGTACCTCTACAAGGAGGAACTGCCCTGGCTTATTTCGATTCCACATCCTGCGGCACCATCTGATTGCGCTCAAGCAGCGCCCATAACTCTTCGGCCATCTCTTTGGCTGGATAGGGCATGGAACGGGTAATCCACCACTCCAGAACACCGACCGCAGCGGATACTAAAAACTGCTTCAGTACTTCTTGGTTCCTGTCTTTGTTCATATCACTCTTATCGATGTTTTCACCTAGCTGCTGAAACATCAACTCCATCATGCGGCTTCGAAAAGCGGGGATGCTCTTGTTTGTCAGCAGAGTCGAATATAGGAAAGCATGCTCCTCTAAAAATACAAGCGTTCGAAGCAGCAGCTCTTTAGACGTAAAGGAGGTTGCCTCCTCGTTAGGCAAGCATTTTTGCTGCAATTGGACTAAATGGACCTCTATGCATTGATCGAGAAGATCGAATTTGTCTACATAATGCAAATATACGGTGCCCCGGTTTACATTAGCCCGGTCTGCAATTTCATTAATCGTAATTTGCTCGAAATTTTTCTCTGCCATAAGGGCAATAAAAGCTTTCATAATCGCATCCCGCGTTTTGAGCACCCGTCTGTCCATAGAATCCTCCTGAAAAGTGGATATAAACAACTTCACCAAATCTGTTGATTAATCAACGAATCGGACTTTTTTAACGATTGAAGCGATCCCAAGTCGTTGGTACTATCATTGTATTGAACGAATGTCGATAAATCAACAAATGTTCAAATCGATAAGGGGTGGAATATGAAAATATTAGTTTATGGCGCGGGCGTTTTAGGCAGCTATCTGGCCCATGTGTTAGTGCAGGGAGGCAATGACGTCACGGTGCTTGCAAGAGGAAGCAGAGCGGAGGAGCTGAGCGAGGATGGGCTCGTCATTCGCCATTATTTTCAGCGTAAAACGACCGTAGATAAAGTGAAGGTCATTCAAGCACTCCCGGCGGATGACAGCTATGACCTGATTTTTGTTGTGATGAAATATAATGATTTCCCAGCGGTGCTGCCGATTTTGGCGAAAAATAAAAGCAGCCATATCGTGCTTGTCGGCAATAATCCGACGGCCAGTACGACGGAGAAAGAGCTGTTGGAGAATAGCTTGCCTGACAAAAAGGTTGCCTTCGGCTTCCAGCTAAGCGGCGGCCGCAGAGAAAAGGGGCGCATGATCTCCGTGCGTGGAGGCGGTCAAATGGTGCTTGGCAGCTTGAACGGGCCTGTTCCCTTTAAAGATTTAATCGACAAAGCATTTGCTGATGTCAAATATAAAATCGATTATCATGAGGATATAGATGCATGGCTTAAAAGCCACATTGTCCCTATTCTGGTGTTGAGCTCCGTTAGTTATGTCCAAGACAATCAATTTAAACAGATAGCGAAGGACAAAAAACTGCTCCTGCAAATGATTGCAGCCGTTGATGAAGGCTTTAAAGTAATGGAGGCTATCGGCTATACGATTACACCTGCAAGCCAGGTTGATTATTTTCGCCGGAAAAGGCAGCTCGTCTACTTTTTTCTGAACATTTATCATCGTCTTCCCGTTGCGAAAATGATAGATGGCTCATTCGTGGAAATCGCCCATTTGCATAAAGCGTTCGACGTTTGGAAGCAGCAAGCCCGTATAGCGACGCCAAACTGGAATGAGCTTGAGGAGGCGTTCCTTGCAAAAATGGAGGGGAAAGCTAACGAAAGACGATAAGTGGTGGATAAAAAAGGACAGCGCGGCTTCGCTTAAGCCCGCTGTCCTTGCTTACTTTCCATCGGCTGCTGCCCATTTGAGCCGGCTGCCGATCCTATTCCGCTGCCACTGCCGCCGTTACGCTTGAAAAGAAGCCTCAGCAGGGGTGGGATGGCGAAGTAGATGAACCATGTTCGAAACAGCTGGTAGACGCTGACGATGGCAACATCCGCATGAATCTCCTTGGCGATAATGCCCATCTGGTCCATGCCGCCAGGGGACATGCTAAGAAAAGCAGTGGCAGGCGACAGATTATGCAGCTTGGCAAGCAGCAGGCTCATGCCGAATGCTCCGGCAATGAGGACGATTCCGCTTAGGATGGCGAGCAGGGTGATGCGTGTTTTATTTTTCAAATTTTCCGGCCGCAGCAGCAGTCCGACATAGGTGCCGATCATGAGCTGTGCTGCACTCAACAAGGTCGATGGCAGCAGAGGAGCGTCTAAGCCAAAGTTATGAAGCAGTGCGGTTGCGATCATCGGGCCGAGCAAATAGGACGAAGGCATCTTGATCTTTTTTGCCAGCAGCGCCGCCGCCACACAAGCGAGGGCAAACGGCACAATGCCCGGGAATAAGGCGCCCCACTGCGTCCACTCGGAGCCTGCTGCTGCAACGACGATTTCATCGTGAACGCCCCCGAACAATGGGCTGAATACGAGCAGCGGCACACAAAAAATAATCATCATCAGCCGCGATACCTGCAAAAAGGTGACGACCGTAATATCAATGCCCTTCGTATCCTCCGCTAAAATAACCATTTGCGACAAGCCGCCCGGAATGCAGCCCATTAGGACGGTCGGCAGCGGCAATCCAGACAGCTTGGCAATCGTGATGCCAATTAACCCGCTAAATAGCAGCAGCAGTACCGTCATAAGCACCATAGTCGGCAGCTGATGGCCCATTTCCTTCATCGTGTCGACTGTAAGGGACAGTCCGATTGAATAGCCAATAATAAGCAGTGCTATATTGCGCATGGAGCTGGGCCATTGCGGTTTGAATGTCTTTCTCAGCAATCGTGAACCGAGAAAGGCGAATACCATCGGACCGAGCAGCCAAGGCAGCGGCACATGAAGCGATGCGAACAGATAGCCCCCGGCTAAAGCGAGCACGAGTGCCGTTACAAAACGGATCACAGCTGGTCAGCCAGCTCAGCAATTCGTTTGTTTGCGTCTCCTTGGAACAGCCCGCCATGGTAGCAAATCACCTGCTCGATATCAAACGCTTTAAGCTTGCTGAGGGAACGGATAGCCTCCGCCATATTTGGGGTGGCAGCAGGCACTGGCCCGGATAGCTGGCCATCGATCACCACCATGGCATCCCCCGCGAGAAGCGTCTTGCTCGGCTGATGATACAGAGAGAGATGTCCCGGCGTATGGCCGGGTGTATGAATAACGGTAAGCCCGCCGCCGAAGTCGAGCGTATCGCCATCTGCAATCGTCAAATTAACGTTCGGACGGGTTGGATGGATAAAAGTGTGCTCAAACGCTGTCCGCTGCTGTTCAGGCATCGTCTCAAGCAGCTGCGCCAGCCTTTCAGGAGACGCTTTGAGCAGCGGCTCTTTCCCGTCAATCGCAGCCTGATCCCCAAGATGGGCGTAAACGACGGGCAGCTTGCGACTCGAGGACAGAAAACCTGGCAAGCCCCCGATATGATCCAGATCCTGATGAGTAAGAATAATAGCGCTTGGCGGTACATCGGGAAATCCTGCCTCTACGACCATTCGCTGAATCGCTTCGGCAGAGCCTGGCAGGCCCGTATCAACCAGCACCCAGAAGTCCGGCCCTAATATCGCTGTGGGATGAAATACTCTATGATTGTCTCCCAAGCTTAAAGTCAATTCCAGCATTTCAATTCCTTCGGCTATGCGCATGTGCAGGCCACAGCTTTATTCCTATTTAAATAGAAACAAGCGGCAGCGCACCTCCTTTACCAGTAAAGTAAAACTTATGAGTTCAATATAAAACTAAATAGTTTCGGTGTCAACTCCAGACGTTGACCTCGCCCTTTCCTCATGTCAAGATAGGGGGGAGGAGGGCATCTAAATGGAGGAATTACGAAAAGGAAAAATTTTAGACGCTGCTTTGGCGCTTTTTCGGGAGAAGGGCTACAGCGCTGCATCCATGCAGGATATTGCTGAAGCTTGCGGCATGGCGAAAGCGAGCATATATAAGTTTTTTGCTTCCAAGGAAGATTTATTCACCGAGGTGTTTACCGTTTGCTACCGTTCTTTGCTGGAGCAGGAAGCGGAGCTTGACCGTGTGCAGTCGCAGCAGGGGCTTGCGCCAAAGGAGAAGTTTCGCCGGAAAATTGAATTCCAGCTGTATTATACGATGGAGAACCATTTGTTCATGCTCGACTTTAAGGAGCTGCCGATTACGGCGAATGATAAATTTTTGACGGCATGGCAAAATAAAAAAGCGGCTATGCTATCGTGGCATCGGGAGCTGCTGACAGAAGCGTACGGCGAGCAAATCGACGCTATCATATGGGATGTCGTTACCATTTTTCGAGGCATGCTGCTGCAATATTTGTCCTATGCCATTCAGAAGGTCATAGCCGTGCCGATGGCAGAGCTGGCCGCTTTTCTGGTGGACCGGATGGACGCCGTCGTCCGCGATATGGCGGCCAAGCAGCCGAAGCCGATTATTGATGGCGCGAACGTCTATTTTAACCATTTGAACCCGAGCGATGAGCCGGTACGGCGGGAAACGGCTGTGCAGTTTCTTCAAGCACTGGCGGGGAAAATAGACGAGCTGCCTAAGCCAGAGGCTGTTCGCGCAGAACTGCGGGAAGTCGTTTCGCTCCTTGGGCAGGAGGCTCGGGCAGAGCAGCGAAATCCGACACTTGTACGCGTGCTTATCGCCTATTTGGACAACGTTTCCGAGCTGAGGGCTGATGTAAGACAGCTGAATCTTATGCTGTTCTAGCAGCTTGCCCTTGTGACTATTGGGCAATGGTATCTGACCTGTCTAAGAAAGGAATATTATCCCGAAAATTGTCGAACGCATATTCACTCCCATGATAAAAATGTCGATATATTTAAGACACACATCAGAGGAGTGAAGTTATGAGGTTCAGCATTCGCTTTAAATTGCTAACGGGTTTTATTTCGGTAGCGTTACTGCTTGTTGCAACAGGGTTAATCGCGATGTTTGCCATGAACGGAATGGGCGACAAAGCAAAGGAAATGAATGATAGGTGGATGCCAAGCGTATCCCTTCTTGGAATTATGAACGGGGAAGTGTCTGACATTGAGCGGCTTGCCCTGAACATCATTGTCGAGACGGATACAGATGAAGTCAACAAGTTGAACAGTGCTTTGAACGATCTTATCGACAAGATTAAAACCGAACGCGAGCAATATGCAACGATGGTTCAAACTGAAGAAGAGAAGGCGCTGTTCGATGAATTCGGCAAAAGCTTGGATCTTTATTTGACCAAAATGCCAGAGTTTATCGCATATGGCAAGGAAAATAACTTTGAAAGGGCGAGCGAGCTGCATACGACAGCTTACCCGCTCTGGTATACGGCTAATGACAATATTACCAAATTGATCAATCTGGGAATAGAAGGATCGAAAAACGCTGCAGACGAGTCAGTTGATCTGGCTGTGACTAGCACGAATACCATTATAGCCGTAGTCATCTTCGCTGTACTGCTAGCGATTGCTATTGCTATCTTGATTTCGCAGATGGTATCTAGGTCTGTACAGAAAGTAAGCAGAGCGGCGGAGCAAATTGCCCAAGGCGACCTGACCGGCGAGACGATCGTCATTAAAAACCGCGATGAAATCGGCGATTTGGCTAAATCCTTTAATGCAATGACCCACAGTTTGCGTGAGGTCATTAATTCGGTCTCCATGACCTCTTCGCTCGTTGCCGCTTCCTCCGAGGAGCTGATGGCAAGCGCTGAGCAGAACAGCAAGGCTTCGGAGCAAATTTCCGAGACGGTCGAGGAACTGGCTGTCGGAACAAGCGAGCAGGTTGATATGGTGAAGCGCTCCTCTCAAGCGATCGACGAAATGTCGATAGGTGTCGAGCAGATCGCGCTGCGTGCGCAAAGCGTATCTACATCGGCACTCGATGCGGCGGCTCAATCATCAGAAGGCAACCGGACGATTCAGCAGGCCGTCGTACAAATGGATTCCATTCAGCGTTCGATTTCTTCGCTTGCTGACTTGGTCACTGAACTTGGCGAGCGTTCGCATGAGATTGGCAAAATTACCGATGTGATTACCGCCATTGCAACGCAAACTAATCTGCTTGCTCTGAATGCGGCGATTGAAGCGGCAAGAGCAGGCGATCACGGTCGCGGTTTTGCGGTCGTAGCAGATGAGGTCCGCAAGCTGGCCGAGCAATCGTCCGCTTCGGCCATGCAAATTACCGGATTGGTCAGCGTTATTCAGAAGGACACGATTAATGCAGTCCAAGCTGTAACGATGAACAAACAAGAGGTATCGCAAGGTATCGCAGTTGTGACGAATGCTGGAGAAGCCTTCGAACAAATTTTGGATGCCGTTAACAAGGTAGCTGGCGAAATCCAAGAGGTTTCGGCTAGTGCCGAGCAAATGGCGGCAAGCACGGATGAGGTTGTCGGCTTCGTGAAGCAAATTTCGCATATTGCGGAGGAAGCTTCGGGCGGCGCGCATAATGTATCCGCAGCGACACAGGAGCAGCTTGCTTCGATGGAGGAAATTGCATCCTCGGCGGCATCATTGTCCAGCATGGCTGAGGAGCTTCAGGATAAAATCAGCAGATTCAAAGTATAAGCGAATGCCAGCTTTCAAGCTTCATTTGTAATAAAAGCAAAGAGACAGCTCCCGGTAGCACAGGGGCTGTCTCTTTGCTTTTAAACTTTGTGCGATTGATTTCTCTAATCTTTTTTGTGATCGTTTAGAAAAATGGATAAACTCGCAATTTTAACATCTGCAATACGGAAATGGTAATCGAGCAATAATGGGTCGGGTAACCCTGTTTTGTCGTAAGTTCCTTCCAACTTGCATGTTACAACAATCTCATCCTTATTCTCTTGTATTGATCTAGGCTCTAACGTTACATTTGCTCCAAAATGGTATTGATCGGCCCATTTTTTAATCTCCTTTTTGCCAATCCGCTTTTTTCCTTCATCCAAAACAACGGCATCTTCTGAAAAACAATTTATAAATGCTTCTGGATCGGGCTTATTCGATGCATCCATATATTCACGAATTACAGTTGGAATTTGAAGGATTTCCATAGTATCTCCCCTTAGTTTGTTTGAGTAATTAAATGGTAGGAATGGTTCCGCCATCAATGACATATTCGCTTCCTGTAATGGATGCTGCACGATCAGAAACCAAAAATGCAACCAGCTCAGCAACTTCTTCAGGAAACCCAGGGCGGCCAATTGGAATGCCTCCAAGCGAATCCATAAGCTGCTGGAGCGCACTTTCTCTGCTTCCTGTTGCAGTTGCCATCCTCTCAATTAACGCATCTGCTGCCTCAGTCTGAATAAAACCAGGAGACAATGAATTAATACGAATACCACGGGGAGAAAATTCATTAGACAGCCCCTTGCTGTAATTAGCGAGAGCAGCTTTAGCTGCTGCATAAGCTAATGTAGTCTCGTAAAGAGGCAATTTTCTTTGGATGGAGGTGAAATGCAGAATAACGCCTGATTTGTTTTCCAACATGAGTGGAATTAAACCGCGATCAAGCCTTACTGCGGCCAGAAGATTCCAATTTAATGCCTGCAGCCAATCGTCATCGCTAAGGACAAGTGCGCCTCCTGGTGGAGTAGAGGATCCGCCTACACAATGGACAATAATATCAATACTACCAAGCTGTTCTTTCACTGCTGCAATCACTTGCTCTACTCCTTCAGGCGAAGCAATATCGGCTTGAACAAATTTGACCGAAGCGGGCATGTCAGCAGATACGGAACGGGCTGTTGTCAAGACAGTGGCTCCACTGCTTGCTAGCCTCTTCACAACAGCTTGCCCCATTCCTTTTGTACCGCCAGTTACAAGCACCTTCTTGCCTTTAAATTCTGTTGCCGAGTACTCAAATGTGCTATCCATATCTATTCCTCCTTATAATGAATAATAGTACACTTGACTCTTCCATAACGTCCAATCTATTATAATAATGAAATTGATGAATAATATTAATATAAAGAAGGTCACATAATGGAGCTTACACAATTAGAGTACTTTATGACGGTAGCACGCTTAGAACACATGACGATGGCTTCAAAGACACTCGGTATTACCCAGCCAGCGCTAAGTCATGCGATTGCAAAGCTTGAGAACGAAATCGGGGCTCCCTTGTTTGAGCGTAATGGGCGAAACGTGAAGCTGAACCGCAATGGCGCCATGTTCTCCAAATGGATCGGCAAAGCCTTGCAGAACATTGAAAGCGGCGTAAAAGAAATCGAAGAATGGTCTAGCCCGGAGACGGGCGTTATTACTTTATCCTATCTCAATATCCTTGGTGTTGACTTAATCCCCCATTTAGTCCGAAGCTATCAATTAGACTATCCCAAGGTTCGATTTGAATTGACACAAGGGAATCTTGGAGATATAGATGAGCATTTGGAACAAGGACATTCGGATCTTATGATTACATCGAAGGAATCTACTTTAGACAATCATAAATGGATGATGATCCAGAAGGTCCCATTGTATATTGTTGTAGCCTCTCAGCATCATTTAGCGAATCGTTCAGCTTTGAGTTTGGCAGAGCTTTCGGGCGAGCCATTCATCGGTTTGAAAAACAATTGCGGCTTAAAAGCGACGATAATGTCGCGTTTCCAACATACTGGTTTTGTACTTGATTCGGCGTATGAAGCCGAGGACTTAATCACAGTAGCCGGCTTTGTTAAGTCAAATCTCGGTGTATCTGTCTTGCCTAAGACGATGGGATTAATGTTAAACGAACTTGTTTGGATTCCGATTACGGATGATGGCTGGTATTGGGAAATAGGCTTAAAGTGGAGGGAGGATCGTCATATTTCTCCGGCTGCCAAGCGGTTTATTGCATTTGTTGAAAATGAGCAGCGGTAGGCTGATTTACGCGCTTGTATGAAAAATTCACTCTAGGATAAAGCGCCTTTAAGTTGGAAATACGGCTATTGTAAAATAATCGTACAACTTGGAGGTGTTTTATCCTTGTTTCATGAACGGGGGCAATTTCAGATGATGCATCACTTTCGGGGTGTTTTTATGACATAGCCAGTTGGAGAGGGGATTCCCTGAAGCATATCGGTCATTGAAGGCCTTTTACAAGCACTTCCACCGATTTCTCTTCCGTTTTCACGATATCGTAGGCAGAGTCGGATTGGCACCAGGTGATCAAAGCTCCCGTGATATAGGTGTATAAATAATTTGCAATTTCTTCCCGGGACAATTCGCCAGTGAACAGCGATTGGGATAGCCCTTCATCCACAATTTCATACAGCAGCTCTGGCTTCAAACAGTCCGCCAAATAAGAGGAGCTGTCCGGCGATGTGGAGGACAAATTGACGATATGCGCCAGCTTTGTCAATTCTGCTCCTGCGACCGACGAAAAGCTTAATGCGATGACAACAAAAGCTTTAAGCTTGTCTATCGGGGCAGCTGCAGGATGCTCGTTCGCATACTGCTGGAATTGCTCATTTATATATTCGCTAATATCATCGCGGTATAATTGTTTGACGATAGCCTCTTTCGACTTGTAATGAATGTAAAAAGCACCTTTGGAAAGGCCGCATTTCGCGCAGATTTCGTCTACTGTAACCTGATTGTAGCCTTTGGCTAAAATGAGCTCTTTGGCAACAGAAAATATTTTCTTTTTTGTTTGTTTCCCCTTGAGGTACCGCTTCGTTTCCACCGTTTTCATGTCTTCCCTCCTCCGTAGGTTCAGTGGTCAACTTCTCTTTCTTCCAATGAACTTCTATAACGAAATGGGGGCATGAGGTTGCCATCGCCAACTCTGGCAATGCTCAAGCTCTGCAAAGTTTAGCGCAAGAGACAGGGGCGAAGCTGGCAACCATTCAGGACGTTGCCGAAGGTGCTGAGGTCGTGATTATCTCCATCCCGATAAAACGGATTTCGAGCCTGCCATCCGGATTTCTGGACAAGGCCACTCCAAACGTAGTCGTTATCGATACGAACAACTATTATCCATTTATGCATCACGATGGCGTAATTGATGAGATCGAAAAAGGCCTTCCCGAAAGCCGTTGGGTGGAGCAGCAAATTAAACGCCCGGTCATTAAGGCGTTTAATGCGACCCCATGGTATAACTTGACTTGGGGTGTGCCGGCGGGAACCCCGGGCCGTCTGGCCCTGCCTGTCGCCGGAGACGACTCCGCAGCCAAATCCATTGTTTTCCAACTGGTTGATCAGGTAGGGTTCGACCCTGTCGATGCCGGCAGTTTGGATGAGTCTTGGCGTCTGCAGCCGGGCAAGCCGGCCTATTGCGTCGACCTTGGTGCGACTGGGATGCAACAGGCGCTCGCTGCAGCGAGCCCGGAACGCAGTCCGGAATTAACAGGGTCCCACCTTAGCAAGGATGTGATTCAAGCAGCACACGAGCAGCAAAGCGCGTTTTACGAGAAATATTTTAAAGCCTGCTTACTGCTCGCGGAAGCGAACGATTGGACGGAAGCAAAAGCGACCAAGGCGCTGCATGTGCGATTTGAGAAAGGCGATAAGTCTCCAGATGTTATTTTAAACCTCGTGCTGAAACAGCAACGACTTGATTGATGCCATGGTCGACACTGGCGTATTGTTCTGGAGTGACGCCGACAACAGCTTTAAAATCTTTAATAAAATGTGATTGATCGTGGTAACCAAGCTCTAGCGATAGCTGCGTCCAGTCATGGCTTGGGCTGCGTTCCAGCGTTTCAGCGGCATTTTGCAGCCGGTACAGCTGAATAACCCATTTTGGCGTAACGCCAACATATTGATCGAATAGACGCTGCAGCGTTCTTTTGTTAATATGAAAAGCCTCGCATAGCTGGTCGACCTTCGTAACGTCTCGCTGAGCTATAATCCAATCGACCATTTGATTAATGAGCGTGACCGATTCATCCTGGGCAGGCAGCTTCGGTTTAATGAAGCGCTCGGCGAGCTCGACCATAGCGGCTTCTTCTTCCTGTGCCAGCAGCAGCTTCTCGGCGGATGGCCCATCCATATCGAAAATATCATGGATGCCCAGCGGATGGTCAGCAAGAGAGGACACCGGCTGCTTCATAAACGGATAAAAGCCGCCAGGACGGAATTTTGCGCCGAAGACGCAGCCTTTGCCTTCTACAAGATAACTATACTTCTGCTTGGCCGCACCGAAAATGCCGCTTCTTCCATGCTGAACGATAAGGTTCACGCATGGATTGGGCACAACCTCCTGCAAATACTGCTTCTGCTCGGACAAGTCCCAGCTGACGATCCAGAAATGCTTGATGAAAAAAGCAATATCCTCGGAAGGCGCATAACGCGTAAGCTGAAAATTTTTCTCCCCCTCCTGCAAATGGAGAAGGCCCATGCTCGGTCGTTGCATGCTTGCGCTCATCTTAAATTCCTCCGCCGTTTATTGTCATAGTCGTTGTCGCGTTTTTACAATACCTGTTGTTATTTGCACGTTATAATAATTTTATCACAGCCAAGCATACTAGCAAGAAAAGGTGAAACGGCTTTCGCCGTCATCTGGCGGCGCGGCGCGTTTCATTCCGAGAAATATAGAGAGAGGATGGAAAAGTCATATCCTTTCCTATATTTTAAGTATAAGGTCAGCCCATTCACGATTGCGGAGGAGTGTAGGTATGGATTTGAGATATGATTTTTATGTAAATGCCGAGCCGGAGGAGGTCTGGAATGCGTTCATGAAGCCGGAAAACACGCGCAAAATCTTTTTTGGCAGCACGCTGCATTCGACGTTTGAGCCAGGTGCCCATTATGAATACATTGGGCCAAATGAGAAGGGCGAAGAGGTTGTGCATGTTTACGGAACGGTACTGGAATATAAGCCAAATGAGCTATTCAGCTGTACGGAGCACCCGGGGCCCTCATATCGTGAAAATCATGCGGAGCTGGAAACACGGCTTACGCTGTCGCTTGAGAAGGTCGGCGGCTGCACGAAGCTGACGCTGGTGAACGATAAGTGGCCAGCTGACCACCCGTCATATGAAAATACGAAGACGAGCTGGTGGATGATTCTCAGCAATATTAAGACGTTGGCGGAGACGGGCAAGACGCTTGATTTCGGCTGGTAAGCGCACATATATAATGGGATAAAGAGTTAGAGCAATAGAGGCGTTTTTTGCAAAAAGCAAGGATGTATCCGCATTCAGCGGAAAAATAAAGAACCAGAGCCATAGGCGGCTTTGGTTCTTTGTTGCGATTTAAAGTAAGAATAACGAATCAGTTTAGTTTGGCTAAACTTCTTTACAATCCCTAAGAACAAGGTAATATGGAAGCCATATACATACAAACGATCAAGGGGTTGGATTTATGCGGATTAAGTTTGAGGAATGGGTTGTGGAAGCTGATATAGCCTCTATGCACAAAGCGATGGAGGAGGGCGTACTTAGCTCTGAAAAACTGACGCTAATATATTTAGAAAGAATCGAACGTTATAACCCGATCATCAATGCGGTACTTGAACTAAATCCAGAGGCCATAGCCATCGCGAAGCAGTTGGATAAGGAACGCGAGGAGCGTGGGAGCAGGGGACTGCTGCATGGAATCCCTATTTTGTTAAAGGATAATATAGATACGCATGACGCCATGCATACAAGCGCAGGCTCCATAGCATTAGCGGATTCCATTGCCGAAGCGGATTCGTTCGTAGCTGCCCGCTTGCGTGAAGCGGGTGCGGTACTGCTTGGTAAAACAAATATGACCGAATGGGCAGGGTGCATGTCGGGTCAAATATGGGCGGGATACAGCTCTAGAGGCGGTCTCACGCTCAACCCATATGGCCCAGGGGAATTGTTCATTGGTGGCTCCAGTTCTGGTTCAGCGGCAGCTACCGCAATTAATTTAGCAGCGGCAGCTATTGGAACGGAGACGACAGGCTCGATCATTAGCCCTGCCAGCCAAAATGGCCTTGTCGGACTGAAGCCAACTATTGGTCTCGTTAGCCGCGCTGGCATTATCCCCATCTCTCATTCACAAGATACAGCGGGTCCTTTGACGAGAACCGTTGCTGATGCAGCACTGCTGTTGGGGGCAATGACGGGTGCGGACGGACAGCAAGAGACGAGCTTTATAAATGACTATCTCCCTTTTCTGGACGCTTCCTATTTAAAAAAAGCGAGAATCGGCATTCCCAGATTTTATTACCAGGGCTTAGATACTGATCGGCTTGAGATAGTAGAGGCTGCAATTGTCATTCTAAGAGAGGCGGGAGTAACGATTGTTGATCCTGTAGAGCTGCCATGTGAACAGGAACAGTGGGATGGCAATGTCATCCGCTACGAATTGAAGCAGGGCTTGAATGATTATTTGGGCAAGCTTGCTGCGCATGTCCCTGTTCATTCCTTGCAGGAGGTCATTGCTTTTAATGCGGCAAACGCTGAGCAAGCGTTAAAATATGGCCAAGATACTCTCATTTCTTCGGAAGAGACGAGCGGGACCTTAACGGAGCCGGCTTATTTGGAAAGCCTAGCGAGGAATAAAGAAATGGCGGGTAAGCTAGGAATCGACCATGCACTTGCAGAGCATCAACTGGACGCGCTGCTGTTCCTTGGCAACGAGGGGGGTGACGATCTCGCTGCAAGAGCGGGTTATCCGGTTATTACCGTACCTGGCGGATACGCGGAGAAGGGGGTTGTCGCAAGCGGCGGATATGTAACCAATGGACCGCAAGGCATCACTTTTGTGGGGGCCGCCTTCAGCGAGTCAACCCTAATAAAGCTGGCTTATGGCTTTGAACAATTAACGAAGCATCGCTTTGCTCCTGTATTGAAGGAAGAAAAATAGAGTTTGAGGCTGCTGCGTATTATTTTCAAAGTATTGCAGCTTGATAACCTTTGCTGTAGCTGGGGAGGGGAAAGCGCGTTGAGTGTAAAGCTTTTATATATTGAGGATGACAAGGAAATTGGACAGTTCGTTTATGCGCATTTGCAGGAGCGGGGCTACGAGGTGCAGTGGCTGCTGAGCGGCGAACGGGCGCTGGAGGAGGCGGCGGGCTGCTCACTGGCGATTTTGGATGTGATGCTGCCGGGACTAGATGGTTTTACGATTGGGCAGCGGTTGAAAAAGGCAGAGCCGAGCATGCCGATTCTAATGCTATCGGCGCGGACGGCAATTGATGATAAGCTGCAAGGCCTGCAGTTTGCTGATGATTATTTGACGAAGCCGTTTCATCCTGATGAGCTGACGGCAAGGGTCGAGGTGCTGCTGCGCCGCTTTGCAAGCGTTGCGGCTGAGCCGCTGGCGGTTAAGCATTGGCTTGTTTTTGAACAGGAGAACCGCATTGAAAATCGGGAAACGGGCGAGGAAATTCTTTTGACAGGCAAGCAGTTTCAAATCTTCTCCTACCTGCTGCGCCATTTGGGGCAGATTATGACGAAGGAGCAAATTTATGAGGGTGTATGGGGCGAGGCTTATCTGGAAGGGGACAAGACGCTGATGGTACATATTCGCTATTTGCGCGAGAAGCTGGAGAAGGACCCGGCTCATCCCGAAATTATTGAGACGGTGCGGGGTATCGGCTACCGGGTGAAGCCGTGAAGCGGAATAAGAAGGAGCGGCGGACACTCATAGGCGGCCGTTTGTTTCAATCGCTGCAATCCAGATATCTGCTCATTATTCTATCAGCGTTTCTGTTCGTGCCGATCGTGTTTCCAGTGGCGACGGTTTTCTATTATTATCTGGGAGTTGCGGTTCAGCAACAGGACATGCAGGAGCTTAAATACGGCAAGAGCAGCGAGATTGAGCTAATGTTCCATCAGCAGGCGGCCGTGCTGTCCGGCGCATCCAGCCAGCATATCAATGAAACGCTGCGAAAGCTGCGGGAGAGCTATCCCGATGCTTCCTTCTTTTGGGTCGATGGAGAGGGGAAGACGAAGCTGGAGCTTGGCGGGCAGGACAGATTGCCGGTGACGTGGTCGAATGAAGATGCCATCCAGTTTATGAAAGAAAATACCGGATCAGACACGTTTACGGTTGTTGCCTTTATTGGCGATAAGCCGCTTGGCCAAGGCTTTATGGCGATGCAATTGCCGCGTTCGCTTGTGCAAAGCAATACGCCGCTCATATCTGGAGCCCCGTTTTATATTCTTTTTCTCATCCTGGTGTTCCTGTTCTTCGTGGCTTTATCGCTGTTGTTCTTCCGCCATATTCGTAGGCGTCTGCTGCGCTTGCAGGCGGCTATGACGAGGCGGGGAGCAGAGGGTCTTCCGCTGCCGGTGGAGGTGAATAAGCAGGATGAGATTGGACAGCTCGAAATCGCTTTTAACGAAATGATTTTGCAGCTTAGAGCGGGCAGGCAGAGGGAACGCGAAGAGGAGGAGCTGCGCAAGGAGCTGATTGCGAATTTATCGCATGATCTGCGTACGCCGATGACGGTGATGGGCGGTCAGCTGTATACGCTGCATAAGGAGCCGCTTAGTCAGGCGGGACGCGAAACCGTAAAGCAGTTGGAGAATAAAATCGATACGGTCAGCAGCCTGATCGAAAATCTGCTTTCGTATACGCTGATGACCAGCGGACGGTATCCGCTTGAGCTGGCACCGCAGGATGTGCTGCGGCTTGTCAGGGAAAGCGCAGCCTCTTGGTATCCGCTTTGGGAGCGCGAAGGGCTGGCGGCGGATATTGAACTGCCCGAGCAGGCGCTTGTCTGGCGTGTGGACAAGGACGGCTTCCGTCGCATTTTGGACAATCTGTTCCAAAATGTTATGCGTCATGCCGCTGACGGCGGCTACATTGGCGCTGCCATCGTGCAGCATAGCGAGCATTCGGCTCTCGTCATTTCGGATCGGGGACCCGGCACCCAGTCGGCCTCGAAGGAGAAAGGGGCAGGCATCGGCCTTGCGATCGTTCATTATTTGGTCCGCGAGATGGGGCTGGCCTGGCATATTGACAGCACAGCTAAAGGCACACGCATTCTAATCTATCCGGAAGCGGCGGCGGGTTATTTTTTAAACAAAATTTAAACAAAGAGGCTCCTTGGTTTTAACCTTGATGCGTTATTCTAGCTTTCGAGGTGATAGACATGAACGAATGGGTCATAGAAACGAAAGGGCTCAGCAAAAAATATAAAGGGCGTTATGCTGTAGCCGGACTGAATTTGCGCATTGAAAAAGGGGATATTTACGGCTTTCTTGGGCCGAATGGGGCAGGGAAAACGACGACCATCCGCATGCTGCTCGGGCTGATTAAGCCATCGGGCGGCAGTGTGCATATTTTCGGCAAGGAGCTGCAAAAGGAACGGCTGAACATCCTTCGCAAAGTCGGCTCGCTGGTGGAATACCCGTCCTATTACGGACATCTTACCGCAGTCGACAATTTGGAGGCCATTCGCCGAATTATCGACGTCCCACGGGCGAGAATTGCCGAGGTGCTGGACATCGTTGGCCTTGCGAAGGAGGCACGGCGGTCCGTAAAGGGGTATTCGCTGGGCATGAAGCAGCGGCTTGGCATCGCCAGCGCATTGCTGGGCAATCCAGAGCTGCTGATTTTGGATGAGCCCACGAATGGCCTCGATCCTTCCGGCATTTTGGAAATTCGCGAGCTGATTAAGCGCATGCCGCGGCAGCATGGCATTACGGTGCTCATCTCCAGCCATTTGCTGAGCGAGGTCGAACAGATGGCGGGAACGGTAGGCATCGTTAGGCAAGGGGAGCTTGTTTTTCAAGATACGATTCAAAATTTGCAGCAGAAGGCGCAGAGCACAATCGAGCTGCGGGTATCCGATCCGCAAGCGGCGCTGCTCACCTTGTATGAGCAGGGTTTGGACGCTGTCAGAGAAGGCTCGCTTATTAGACTGGAAGGAATAAGCGATGCCGCTGCGGCACAGATGGTGAACCAATTAGTAGCGCGCAAGCATGACGTATATCGTATCGAAGAAAAAAGAAAATCGCTAGAGGATCTTTTCCTGCAAATTGTTGGGGAAGGGGGACAGAAGTGATGGGCATGCTTTTCAAGGCACTATCTGCCGATTTTTTGAAAATACGCCGCAAAGGGCTGTGGGCGCTCGTTATATTTGCTCCTTTTGGCGTTGTATTGCTGCAAGCCGTCAATTTTGGGCTCCGTTATGACTATTTAGTGAAGCAGTATGCCGAAGATTTATGGGGCGGGCTGCTGCATAACATCTTCATGTTTGTGCCGATCTCGCTGTTTCTCGGCTGCGTGCTTGTCAGCTCGCTGCTGGCAAATGTGGAGCATGGCACAGGCTCATGGAAGCAGCTGCTGGCGCTGCCTATATCAAGGCTGACGGTGTTTTCTGCAAAATTTGCGCTGAGCGCGATTTTGCTGGCCTGCTCCTGCCTGCTGCTTGCCGTATTCTCTGTCGCTTTAGGTGTGCTGCTTGGCTTTGGCTGGCACTTTCCGCTGACGGAGGTGCTGCGGCTAAGCTTCTATCCTTATGCAGGTGCGCTGCCCATGCTTGCCTGCATGCTATGGCTCTGCATGACCTTTCGCAATCAGGGCTTCTCCATTAGCGCCGGGATCGTTACCGCGATGGCTTCCATGTATCTTCCGGCTAAATATACGTGGCTGCCGCTGAATTGGCCGCTGCTTGCCTTCAGAGGCGAACAGGGAGAGCTTTATATCGGCGCGGGAATATTGACCGGGCTAGTTATTTTTTTGCTGGGTTCTGTGCATTTTGGCCGAAGGGATGTGGTCTAGAATGGCTGCATTCATGAGGCTGCTGGCATCCGAGCGGCTTAAGCTGTCCCGCTCCTTCATTTGGCTGCTAGTCCCTATTAGTCCGCTGCTCTCGTTTTTATTAGGCATTGTCTCTAATCCAATAGAAGGCACGCCTGCCGAGCAATATGAAGGCTTGTATTCATCCATGGCGTTGTTTCATGCGGTGCTGCTTTTGCCGATTTTGACTGGCGTCTTTGCGGCTTTCGTTTGCCGCTATGAGCATGCTGGGGGAGGCTGGAAGCAGCTGCTGGCGATGCCAATATCGCGTAAATCGCTTTATTTCGCCAAATTCTGGCTCGTTTCCGAGCTGCTCATCGGTGTGCAGCTGCTTTTCTTGGCAGCGGTGCTCATTACAGGTGCTGCCCGCGGACTCCATGAAATTCCTTGGAATTTTATGCTGCTGGGCTTGCTGGGAGGCTGGCTCGCTTGCTTGCCTTTAGCAGCGCTTCAGCTCTGGGCATCCACCAGCTGGAGCAGCTTTGCAGCGCCGCTGACGATTAACGTCATGCTGACGCTGCCGAATATATTAGTCATCAACTCAGCAGAATATGGCCCCTTTTATCCTTGGGCGCAGCCGACGATTGCGATGCTGGCGCTGGGCTCCGAAAATTACGGTGCCTTCACTATGCCTGTGATGAACTTGTTTATGACGATTATAGGCAGCTTGCTTCTATTTATTATCGGCGGCCTAGTCTATTTCCGAGCTAAAGAAATATAATAACAGGAAACAGCCCATGCAGCTCAGCCTTACGGTTCGAGCTGCTGCTGCGTTTTCTGCTTGTTCTGTATGTTCTGCTTGTTCAACAGTGGCCTGACTACATACCAGAAATAAATGGCGCTGATGAGCATAACGATGGCCGTGATGAGAAAAGGGAGCTGGACATTTTTCTGCTCCAGCATCAGCCCTGCAGCATAGGCTGCCGCCGCGCCGCCTATGCTGCGAAACAGAGAGCGCAGCCCCGCAAAGCTGTTGCGGTCCTCGTCCGGCAGCGACGACATCGTGTTGCTGTCGATGAGCGTATTGAGGAAGGCGAACAGCCCGCCCCGCAGCAGCAGTGCGCTAGCGAATAAGCCTACCGAGCTGGTGACAGACAGTACGGCTGCGCATACAATCGTCAGTGCGAACAACAGCATATACGTTTTGACCTCGCCGAGCCGGGATAACACGGAAGGCACCAGCAAAGTGCCGATGAACAAGACGAAATAATTAGCTGCGAGCAGTGATGATACGGCTTCATTTTCCCAATTGAGCTGGTACTTAACGATGACGTTCAGGAAGGGCATGGTCAAAGCGCCAGCAATGCCGGATATGAAAATAAATCCTGCTAGCAGCCAGACCTGCTTCGTTGGCAGTAGACGAGTAAGCGAATGGGCAAATTTGCGCGAAGCGGATGCTTTCCCAACTGCTGCCCGATGCTCGCTGCCAGCTCCAGCTTTCCGATCCTTCGCTGTATCCTGTGGCCCAATCCCCCGCTGCTGTGCTTCCTGCGTTGTCTTCTTCACAGCAGCTTGGCGATCAGAAGGCAGCTTCCATCCGCGAATGATCGCGAGCAGCAGCATGAACATAGACGCCAGCCACAGCTGCGGCTCATAATGGTCTGCTGGCGTGCCGAGCCAGCGGGGCAAATACCCGCCAAGCAGCGTGCCTCCGATGTTGAAAAACATAAACACAGCGAGAAACAGGCTGTAAGCCTGCGTCTCGGCTTCCCGGGAACGATTATATTGAAACAACAGCTGGGTTTCCGTCGCAACAATAAATACGATGCCGCAGGACAGCATGGCCTGAGCGCCATAATATAGAAGCAAGTGGTCGCTCACTGCAAACAGCGCAAAGCTGCCGGACATCATGCAGATGCCGCTCACCATAATTCGCTTTCGTCCCAGACGTCCTGCCAGCATGCTGGCGGGAATGCCGACGGCTCCTCCAATTAAGGTGCTGACCGATGTCAGGTGGCCAATCGCCTCTTCATTCACACCTTTTGATAGAAAATATAAATTAAGCACAAGGCTCGACAGCCCCATGGTCATTCCGAAGCATATTTCGCTAAAAATCAGCCATTTTGCAGCGGGCGCAAGCTGCTTGATGGCCTTGCCGTATCCAAACATGACAATCTCCAATCTGATGTTGAACAGTGCTTTCGTTAACCGACTCTACTGCTTCCCATGTGAAATTTTAATATTCATGAAGTATAACATGAGCGTTTAGGAGCGTATAGAAGTCCAACTGATGAACGATTATAATTAAAACTATCTATTCCTTCAAAGAAAGCGGTGTGAGCATGAACGGCTCTGTGTACGTATTCATTATTTTAATCGCGGGATTGATTTTATGGAGGAGGACGCGCAGCTTTTATCGTCCGATTCGCGGCAGCGGCATACGTTTGCTGCTTCCCCTTCTTTTCATGCTGCCGGGCTTCATGATTTTCCTCAATCCTCACATCCATGCGCCGCTGCTTGAATGGCTCCTCGCTATTGTGATCGGCTTAGCGCTGTCGATACCGCTCATCTGGACGACTAATTATGAGGTGCGCGAGGATCAGCAAATTTATGCGAAAAAGAATCGAGGCTTCATCGTCGCTTTTCTAGCGATTTTGGGCATTCGCCTGCTGCTGCGAAATTATGTGTCGATGCTCGATCCGGAAACGTTCGCCGCCTTGTTCATGGTGATCGCCTTTTCCTATATCATTCCTTGGCGCGTCATGTCTTATCTGAAGTTCAGAAAGCTTGCTAGAGAACGGCTCGCGGCGTAGCTTTTCCATGCACGCACAAAAACAAGCAGTAAATAACAAGTCAGGCAATTGGACCTTGTATGAGGCCCGATTGCCTTTTTTCACATGATTTAAGGACGAAGCTCATTGACAGCCTATAAGCTTTTCACTATTATTAATGAGAATCATTATTACTGAACCGAAACGGAGACAACGACAACATGATTAGAACGACCAAGAAAACGCTCCTATCTATCGCAGCTACGATTTTCCTCGTATCAACCGTGCTTATGGCATGTACGAAGCAGGAAGCGGCGCCAAGCGCTAGCAGTGGAACTACTGAAAACGCAGCAGTCGTATCGGAAAAGGCCATTACGTTATCTTGGCCGCGTGATATTGGAACGATGAACCCACACACATATAATCCTTCGCAGCTATTTGCCCAATCGATGATTTATGAGCCGTTGGTCAGCTATAAAGCAGGGGGCAAGCTTGAGCCGATGCTGGCTGAATCATGGACGATTTCGGAGGATGGCAAGGAATATACCTTCAAGCTTCGTCAAAATGTGAAGTTTTCCGACGGAACGGCTTTTAATGCCGCGATCGTGAAGAAAAATTTTGATGCGGTTATGAAAAACCCGAGCTTGCACAGCTGGCTTGGCGTTATCAACGTTCTCGACAAGACGGAGGTCGTTGACGAATACACCTTTAAAATGACGCTGAAGCAGGCCTATTATCCGGCTATTCAGGATCTTTCGCTCGTTCGCCCGGTTCGTTTCTTGGGTGAAGCCGGTTTCCCGGATGATGGAGACACTTCTAAAGGAATTAAAGAGCCGGTTGGAACAGGCCCGTGGATGCTGGCTGAATACAAGAAGGACGAATATGCCGTATTTACGCGCAATCCGAATTATTGGGGCGAAAGTCCAAAAATCGATAAAATCACCGTCAAAATCATTCCTGACGCGGAAACCCGCGTATTGGCTTTTGAAAAAGGCGAGCTCGATTTGATTTATGGAGAAGGTGTCATCAGCATGGATGCCTTTAATAATTTGAAAGAATCCGGCAAGTATGCAACCCAATTGTCCGAGCCGGTCGGAACAAGAAGTCTTCTGCTGAATACAACGAATGACAAGCTTTCCGATT
This sequence comes from Paenibacillus sp. JT22N15, assembly GCF_059383755.1. Classification (NCBI taxonomy): domain Bacteria; kingdom Bacillati; phylum Bacillota; class Bacilli; order Caryophanales; family Paenibacillaceae; genus Paenibacillus; species Paenibacillus sp. JT22N15. Next base: position 142,441 of record NZ_JBXENV010000016.1, read on the forward strand.
TGCGGGTGCGTCTGGCTCTTCAGGCTGGCTTTAACAAGCAGGCGATGGTTGAAGGCATTACGCTCGGCCTTGAGGAAAAGGCGGATACGATTTTGTCTAAAAACTTCCCTTATACGAATATCGACGTACAACCTGTCGAATACAATACGGATAAAGCGGCTGCTTACTTGGATGAAGCAGGCTGGAAGCTGCCTTCCGGCAAAGCCGTTCGCGAGAAGGATGGACAGGCATTAGAGCTGGAATTGATTTTCGATAAGACAGATCCGATTCAAAAAGCGATGGCTGAAACGATGCAAGCCGAATGGAGTGCGATCGGCGTGAAGCTGAACATAACGGGGCTTGAGCTCACGACGCAAATTCAGCGCCGGAAAGCGGGCGAATTTGACCTTGATTTCTGGTACAACTATGGCGCACCGTATGATCCGCATTCCTTCATTAACGTTGTAGCTGAGAAAGGCTGGGGCGTAGCCGAGGCCAACTCCGGCTTGCCAATGAAGCAGGAGCTGGATCAGCAAATCCATGAAGCGCTTGCCTCGACGGATGAGACGAAGCGCCAGCAGCTGTACAGCTCCATCTTGCTGACGCTGCAGGAGCAATCGGCGATTGTGCCAATCTCCTATATTAAGAAAACGGTAGTGCTTCAAAACAAGGTGACGGACTTTGCGTTCCCTGCGAATCGGGACGAAAATCCATTTGAAGGAATAAACATTAGCCAGTAATAAGCAGCCAGTAGCAAGCAGCCAGCAGGGAGGCAATCCATGATTAGCTATATCGGGAGGCGATTGCTCGCAATCGTCCCTATCATTCTTTTTGCCATTCTTATTACGTTCGTACTCATTCAGGTATCGCCTGTCGACCCGGCAGAAGCTTATTTAACGGCTGCCCACATTCATCCGACGGAGGAGCTGCTCGCTGAGAAGAGACATGAATTTGGCTTGGATCAGCCGCTGCTCGTCCAATATGGGCGCACGGTCGTCAAGATGGCGCAGCTTGATTTTGGAAAATCGTATATGACGAATGAACCGGTATGGGAGGACGTCGTATCGAAAATGCCCGCGACGGTGCAGCTCGCCGTCAGCAGCATATTGTTTGCGATGCTCGTCAGCATCCCGCTCGGCTTTTTGTCGGCCATTTATAAGAACAGCCCGATTGATCATTTCAGCAGAGGGCTCTCGTATTTCGGGGCGTCCATTCCGCAGTTTTGGCTCGGTTATTTATTGATGTTCTTTTTCGCCGTCAAGCTGGATTTGCTTCCTGTAGAAGGCAAGGGCTCGTGGGAAAATCTCGTGCTTCCGACGCTGACCCTGTCACTCGCTCTTATCGCTATCTATACCCGGCTGCTGCGTGCGAGTGTGCTGGAGCAGCTGCAGGAGTCGTATGTGCTGTATGCGAAGACGCGAGGAATTAAGCAGCGGATTATTATGGTCAAGCATGTGCTGAAAATCGCGATTTCACCCGTCATTACAGGCCTGGGCATGAACTTTGGCAAATTGCTGACCGGGACGATTATCGTGGAGCAGGTATTTTCGTGGCCGGGGTTCGGCCGATATTTTGTCGATGCGATATTCAATCGGGATATTCCGGTCATTCAGTGTTATGTGTTCCTCGCGGCTTGCTTGTTCATTATCTGCAACTTAATCGTTGATTTGGTACAGCTTTATATGGATCCCCGAATTTCCCTGAAAGGAAGAACCGACCAGTGATTGCGAGACTACGCACCGTCCTGAGGGGCCAGAAAGCGATTGCCATATGCACGGCCATTTTACTCGTTTTTGCTATTGTGACCCTTTTAGCTCCATGGATTTCGCCACATGACCCTATCAAAGTCAATTTGGCGCTTAAGCTGCAGACGCCTTCGGCGGAGCATTGGCTCGGTACCGACCATTTAGGGCGCGACACTTTATCGCGCTTGCTCTATGGCGCCCGTATTTCACTTGGTCTGGCTTTCTTGATTTTTATTGCCTCTCTGGGGATCGGCTTAGTTATTGGAACCATTGCAGGGTATAGAGGGGGCTGGCTGGATGGCTGCCTGATGCGTTTTTGCGAAGCGGTCATGACGATTCCGAATCTCGTGCTCGTTTTGGGCATGGTCGGCATTTTTGGACCGGGGCTGATGCAGGTTGTGCTCGCGTTGATGCTGGTACAATGGGTGTATTACGCCCGCATGTTCCGCGGCATGGTTATCAGCCTGAAAGAACGCCAGTTTATTACCGCCGCTCGAATCAGCGGCTCCTCCGAGTGGAAAATTATTAGACGGCATATTATTCCGAATGTGCTGCCGCCTATTTTGGTCATGGGAACGCTTGAAATGGGCTGGGCGATTATGGATATTTCGGCGCTATCGTTTCTAGGCCTCGGTATTCAGCCGCCGACTCCGGAGTGGGGGGCGATGATTCATGAAGGCAAAGCCTTTATTCGCAGCCATCCGGAATTGATGTTATATCCGGGCTTGATGATTTTGTTCGTGGTCATTACGTTCAACATATTAGGTGAAGCGTTGTCGGAGCGATTTGGGGTAAAACGACGGATGTGAATAGGAATGAGGCCCATGTTGGAAAAATCTCGCAAGGTGCTGCAAGTAAGCGGCCTGCATGTGAAAGTAAAGTCGGAGCAAGGGATGCTTTCCCTGATCGAGGATATTCATTTTGATATTGAGCACGGCCGTGTGCTTGGCCTTGTGGGCGAGAGCGGCAGCGGCAAGTCGGTTACCTGCAATTCCCTGCTGCAGCTTCTGGACCCGAAGCATACGACTGTCGAAGGCAGCATTCAATTGAATGGCCGCGAGCTGAATGGTCTGAAGGCGGAGGACATGCGGCAAATACGGGGCAAAGAAATTTCTTTCATTATGCAAAATCCAATGAATGCTTTTACGCCGGTATATTCGATTGGCGTTCCTTTCATTGAAACGATTCGTACACATACCGCCCTTACGAAAAAACAAGCTGTCGAGTTGGCCGTCACCGCGATGGAGGCGATGAACTTGCCCGATCCCGCCAAGCTGTTGAAATTGTATCCTTTCCAGCTCAGCGGCGGCATGCTGCAAAGGGTCATGATTGCGATATGCATGTGTCTGCGTCCCGCGGTCGTCATTGCCGATGAACCGACAACGGCGCTGGATGTCGTGAACCAATTGCAAGTGCTGAGAGAGCTGGATCGCCTTCGAGTGGAGCATGGCACGTCAATTTTGCTCATTTCCCATGACTTAGGGGTCATCTCTGAATTGGCCGATGAGGTTGCTGTGATGCAGCAGGGACGAATCGTAGAAAAGGCAGATGTGTTTCAATTGTTTGATCATCCGCAGCATCCGTATACGAAAAAGCTGCTGAATGCCAGACCGAAGCTGCCTGACCATCTGAGCGGATATTTTGAAAACAGGGGGTAGCGTATGCTGCTGCAGGTAAAGGAAGTCACCCACACCTATGGTGAGACGAGGCTGCTATGGCGTTCTGCTAAGCGTGCCCCCGTGCTCTCAGGCGTCTCTCTTGCTCTGGAGGAAGGCGAATGCCTCGGTCTGCTTGGGACGAGCGGTGCGGGAAAAAGCACATTAGGCAAAGTGATTCTCGGATTGGAAAAGCCGCAAGCCGGTCAGATTCTTTTTCAAGGGCATGATCTTTACCGGTCGGATGCAGCTACCCGCAGATCATTGCGTCGGGATTTGCAAGTGGTGTTTCAGGACTGTTATTCATCGGTCAACCCGCGTGCGACAGCGCAGCAGATCATTGGCGAGCCATTGGAGAACTATGAGCGGCTGTCCGTACAGGAGCAAAAACGAATGATTGGCGGGCTGCTCGAACGGGTCGGCCTGAAGCCAGGTGATATGCAGAAATACCCGAATCAATTTAGCGGAGGACAGCTGCAGCGCATTAATATCGCGAGAGCGATTGCCTTGAAGCCAAAGCTGATTGTACTAGATGAATCGGTCAGCAGCCTCGATATGGTGAATCAAACGCATATTTTGAGTTTGCTAAGCGAGCTGAGGGCGGATTTTGGGCTTTCGTACGTGTTTATTACGCATGATATTAAAGCGGCCTATTCGATATCGGATAAGCTGGCGGTGATGGAGCATGGGCGGGTGATCGAGATGTGCGATGATAAGGATCAAGTTTTCGCATCCACTCACAGGGCCGTGAAACAACTGCTTGCTGCCATGCTCCCCGAGCATCCCCGATATCGCTTCCGATCGTCATTGGATAGCCGTGCAGAGGCTTAATCGTAAGAAAAGAAGACTCCAGCTCCACTTATACAGTGGTTTTGGAGTCTTCTTTGTTTACTTCTGCCCTATCACATCGCCTTGCTGCTGACATATTGCTTCTTGCGCACGTAGAAGCGGTTAACTGCCAGGCGAACGAGCTGATACGTAACCTCGGCGACGAGAATGCCGCCAACGACATCGAGCAGGGAATGCTGCTTAATGAATACGGTAGAGGCTATAATCAGCCACATGAGCACGCTCCAAGAGATCCGGGAAACGTTGCTTAGCTTAAGATCGCGGTTGATCGTAATGAACAGCAAATAACTGGTGAGGCAATGCACGCTTGGGAAGCAATTCAGCGGAGCATCATTGTTATATATAAATTGAACCAGCGTCAACGCCAAATTGCTTGGTTCAATGTCGGGACGCGGCACATACGTAGCGAACATGAGAAAAATCACATTGCAGCCCATAACGGCAATATTGTAGGCAGCTAGAACACGCCAATAGATTTTGCGGTCAACAATTGCAAAGTAGATAAACGCCAAATACATGACAGGCATCCAGCTCATATAAGGAAAGACAAACCAGGAGAGGAAAGGGATTTTCACGTCAATCCAATAATAATTGTAATGGACGGTTTCAATGGCACCTGCATTTCTCCCAATCCATAAGTAAATCAATCCTTGTATATAAATGGTTGAAACGCCCAATACATGCCACCATCGTAACAAAAACGACTTCATCACGGCCTCCTTAAGCAACGTACTTACAATTTTTAAAAATATAAGCTTTTATAAGAGTCACACTTATAATGGGCTCATATTTCACCGCGAAACGTTAGCTTTGCCGCCAGAGGACGGCGAAAGTCGTTCACGCTAATTTCTCTGCCTTAACTATAGACAATCCAGCGTCTTATTTCAAATTGTATGCGATTTCCCTGATTTCTCCTGAAACTCAATCGAGCTTTAGTAGGCAGGCCATTTAGGCCGCTTGAGCTGGGTTGGTACGTTATCGGGAGAATATGGCAGGATGTTTCTGGATGCCTTCCATGAGCCTATGAGAGAGTGGCTGAGCTCCAATTATCCGGACTGAGGCGGTCTGACCGGATTTTATACAGGGGGAAAAGTCCGCTATACTTAAAGAAACCCAATCGCCTGGGAGAACAAAATGGAGGTTACTCACTTGACTTACAAGAAGATGTTGGGACGCCGAAACGAAATTCTGAAACGACACCTGAACTCATTTATCCTTAAAAATAACCGGGAAGGCTTGAGCGGCCAAGAGCACAACTTTTATCAAAGCATGCTCAAGGAGCTGTATCAAGGCGAATCGCAGCTCAATTCGATGAAAAGCTAAGCTTAGTGAAAACAAACGTGTATGCATCAAAAGATATGCAGGCAAGTGGAATATGGTTCCTGAAGACTGCTGGGCAATGCCCAGCGGTCTTTTTTTGTCGTATTTTTAGACATGCCAAGAGCGAGTCTGCATATATAAACACGGCCTGGTCATTAAAGCCCAAGCCGTATATGATCGTTAAATGTATTTGTAAAATTAGAGAAAACGAACCATTTGCCCATAAGGGGCCAATAGGTGCTCGGCTATGGTTTTCTTTTTATGAGTTAAACTACGTTTAATAGCGTTTCTCTGCGAAAACCGTAGCAAGGCTGCTGTCGACTCCTTCAATAAACAAAGGCACCGCGTAAACGACGCCCACATTGGACAAATTATGATTTAAGTTCATATCCTCGATCAGCAGGATGAATCGTCCATCCACCCGGTCTTTTCCAAGCATGGTTTGGTGGAAAGCGATGCCTTCATCCATATGCAGCGGTGAGGCAGAAGAAATGAAATCCATGCCTACGGCTCGCAAGGAATCAAATACCATTAAGTAATTAGCAGCAGAAGCTGAAAAACCCGGATTATGATTGCCGTAGCGAACAGGGTCGGAAGTGCGGATTTTCCCGAACCCTGTACGTATGAGCAGCAAATCTGTGCCAGCGATCTGATGGGCAAAGGGCTCAAGATCTGCTTTAGTAATCAGCTCGTCATCGGTTTTTGGAATATCGAGGACAGTCACATGATGAAACACAAAATTGTCTATAGGAAGCTCGCTCAGCTTTTTGCCTTGTGGATTGAAGTGCCAGGGGCCGTCGATGTGGGTGCCGCTATGATTAATCGTTTTTATCATAAATTGATTAAACAGATCGCCTTTTTGGATGCTGAACTGCTGAACGATATCAACAGGGGGATTATCCTTATACACAGGAGTATGCACACTTAGCGGGTAGGATAAGAGCAGTCGCTTCATTTTTACTAATCTCCTTTATTTTTATTATGGAAGCAATCAGTCCTCGTTTGACTGGTACAGCATGGAACTATCTTATTGATGAAGCGGCATATTCATGACCGGGAGAGCCGGGAAAAAGCCGAATAAAGCGGCGGTTTCCGCGCTTTATTTTAATCGCTTACATTTGCGCTGGTGTTTTCCAAACAGTTGTGGTATGATAAGGGTAATAAAAATTAGACCTGAATTCACATATGATAGAAGGTTATGGTTTTTGAGGTTATAGCCTGCTACCATATGTGATTTTTTTATTTTTAACGAAATAAAGGGGTCATGTTTTATAAAGAAGGAGGTGCTCTTATGCAAACAGGAACAGTTAAATGGTTTAACGCTGAAAAAGGCTTTGGTTTCATCGAAGTTGAAGGCGGAAACGATGTATTCGTACATTTCAGTGCAATCACTGGCGACGGATTCAAAACTTTGGACGAAGGTCAACAAGTTGAATTCAACGTGGTTCAAGGTAACCGTGGACCGCAAGCCGAGAACGTTGTAAAGCTGTAGGCTTTAAAACGGACTAAATGCCCGCAAGGGATTAAAGACAGCTGTTCGGGATTTTTCCCGGCAGCTGTTTTTTTATGTTGTTGGAATGAATCGGTACAGTTGCCCTGCTGGGTGCACGTTGACGAAAGGCGAGGCGAGCGCTACACTGAAAGGGAATCAGGATTAGGATAGCGAAAGCGCTTACCAGAAATTAAGCTTCTTCCATTAGACTAACGGGTTGGTGAAGAAAGTGGAAAAAATAAAAGTAGGCGTAATTGGAGCCGGTTTTATTGGCCCCGCGCATATTGAGGCCTGCCGAAGGCTTGGCTTTGTAGAGGTAGTAGCGGTTTCCGGCTCGGACCAGAGCTCATCAGAGAAAAAGGCACGGGAGCTGGGTGTGCCGCTCGCTTATGGCGATTACCGGGACATGCTGAGAAATCCCGATATTCAGGCGATTCATAACTGTACGCCGAACCATTTGCATTATCAGATTACGAAGGAAGCGATTGAAGCGGGCAAGCATGTGCTGTCGGAAAAACCGCTGGCCATTTCAAGCGAGGAATCGGTAGAGCTGCTGCGGCTCGCGAAGGAAAAAGGCATCGTCCACGGCATTAATTTCAATTATCGCCAGTTTCCAATCATTCAACAGCTTGCATCGATGGTAAGGGACGGCGATTTAGGCAAAGTCAATTTGGTTCACGGCAGCTACTTGCAGGACTGGCTGCTGTACGAAACGGATTATAACTGGCGGATGTCCTCGGAGATCGGCGGCAGATCCAGAGCGATAGCGGATATAGGCTCGCATTGGTGCGATTTAATTAAATATGTCACAGGGAAAAAGATAGACGCGGTATTCGCCGATTTCTCGACCGTGCATCCGGTACGGAAGAAGGCGAAGCAAGCCTCCGAAACGTACCAGAAGCAGGGAGATAACGCGGAATATGAAGATGTAGCGATTGATACGGAAGACTATGCGACCGTGCTGCTCCGTTTTACCGACGGCACGAAGGGGGCCTTCTCGGTTTCGCAAGTGAGCGCGGGACGCAAAAACCGCCTCAGCTTTGAGCTGAATGGCACGGAGAAATCGACCTTCTGGAATCAGGAGGAGGCAGAAAAGCTGTGGATTGGCTACCGGGACAAGGCGAATGAGGTACTGATGGCTGATCCGGCGCTTTTTGCGGCAGACGCCCGTTCCTCGATTCATCATCCGGGGGGCCATAATGAAGGCTGGCCGGATGCCATCAAGAACATGATGCAGCATTTCTATGCGTATATTCGCGACGGCAAGCATCTAAGCGGCGAAGAGCCGCCTTTCGCAACGTTTTTGGATGGGCATATTTCGATGAGCACGACGGATGCTATTTTGAAAAGCCATGCGACAGAGAAGTGGGTTAAGGTTGAGGTTTTGGAAGTGTAATGAATATAGAGACATAGGCTTCTTCAGTGAACTATGTCTTTTTTTTATTCGACCTTCCCTTATATCAAATCAGAAGTCCTTCATAAAATAGTACGCTAGAATTATTGTGAATTAACACTCCATAAAATTAACCTTGCTGTCGATATTATAGTATAACGTTTTTAATAAAGGGGAAATGGGAAACTATGACTACCGTTCAAGCTCTGATTGAAGCCATGCCTTACATTCGACAAATGATTCGTGAAAATGTTTCATTATCCATCATTGATGAGAAAACCTTTGTTTATTTTGATTCAGAGGACCCATTCAAGCTTGGATATAAATCCGGTGACCCTTTGCTGGAGATTAATCAGAACTATAAGGATTTGAACAATGGCAACGAGAAGACGGTAGCCCATATTCCGAAGGAAATAACGGGTGTACCGCTGGATTGCTTATTTTTGCCCATAAAAAATGAACAGGGCGAAATGCAGGCTTGCCTGTGCGTCACCTACAAAATGGATAATCAAGAGCTGCTTGCACAGCTCATGGATAAGACGGAGCATTTTAATGGCAAATTGCTCGATGGTGTTCAGCATCTGGCTGCCCATTCGGAGCAGTTGAACTCGACATCCGAGGAAATTTTAATTAATACGAAGGAAGCGGTCGAAAAGTCACGCGATGTCAATAAAGTCGCAGGCTTTATCCGCGAAATCTCAGAGCAAACCAACTTGCTTGGGCTCAATGCGGCGATTGAAGCAGCGCGTGTAGGCGAAGCGGGAGCAGGCTTTGGCGTGGTAGCGTCGGAAATTCGCAAGCTGTCCGTGGATACGAAAGGGGCGACTACGCAAATTGAGCAGTCGCTCAAGCTGGTGCAGGAGTCAATCAAGCTGATGGAGACGGAAATTGCCGAAATCACATCATCTTCCCAAGAGCAAGCGAAGCTGGTCAGCAATCTCATGGAGATTATTGAGCAGATGAACGCAACGGGTTTGGAAATGCATGGATTTATTAAAAAAGTCATCTCGTATCAGCAATAAACCGATAGCAAAGGGCGATTTTACTACATTTGCGGATGTATGCTATGATTCGAGCATACACTACAACTGGAATGAAATCAGGTGAAAGTCATTAAAATCGGTTTTCGGACGATTAAGACGGCAGTTGGCGTCAGCCTGTCAATCTTAATCGCCCATTATTTGCAGCTGGAAAACTTTACGGCAGCGGGTATTTTGACGCTGCTGTGCATTCAGCGGTCCCGCCGCCAGTCGAATCAGGCGGCCATCAGCCGCTTTCTTGCCTGCATGACGGGCATGCTTTTCTCCATGCTCATGTTTCAATTGCTCGGCTACCATGCGTATGCTTTCTTGGTCGTTCTGCTGCTGTTTATTCCGTTTTGCGTGAAGCTGCGCATTCATGAAGGCATAGCCAGCAGTGCGGTTATTATGATGCATGTATTTGTCCATGGCAAGGTCGAGGTTTCTTTTTTGCTCAATGAGCTGTTCGTTGTCGTGATCGGCCTTGGCGTTGCGCTGCTGGTAAACAGCTACATGCCGAGTATTGATAAGGAAATGACCCGCTACAAGCAGGAGACAGAGCGTTATATTGCCGTTATTCTCAAGGAATATGCCTTGTATTTGAAGAAGGGGTATACGCTGTGGGACGGCAATGAGCTGCTTCAGCTGGAAACGGTGCTGCGGAAGGCCAGCCAGATTGCCCAGCTCGATGCGGAAAATTACAGGCCGCTCAAGAAGGGGCCGAGCTATCGTCAATATTTTGAGCAGAAGCGCAAGCAATATGATTTGCTCGAGCGTCTGCTGCCGCTTGTTTCGCAAATTACGTCGCAGCTGGAGCAAGGCGAACGGATTGGCGAATGTATGGAGCTGCTCAGCGCCTACGTTGGCGAGGCTGAGTCTTCGAGAGAAGACCGTTACGATTACTTTTATGAAATGCTGCGCGGTGTTCGCGAATATCATAAGCTGCTGCCTTTGCCGCAGACGAGGGATGAATTTGAAAATCGGGCCAGCCTGTTTGCGGTAGCCAATGAGCTGGAGCGATTCGTCAATACGCTGTAGTCCCTGAGCCAGACCACGCACAAAGCTGGACTATACAAAAATGAAAGCCAAGCTATTCTCTTCCTGCACAATGGGAGAGGGTGGCTTGGCTTTTTTGAAATTTAGGAGTTGGCGGACGGGCGCCGCTTTCAGAAGAAGGAGAAGGGCAGGCGGAAGAGTGCTCTTTTTTTATGCGGCTTGCGCTCCATGCCTCCTGCGGCAGGCTGCACGGATACGAGCGACGATAGCTGCTTATTACGCTCCTGCATGCTCGACAGGGAAGCCGCCAATTGATTGAGCGTCTGGCGGATTTCCTCCAGCTCCTCGCGGTGATGAAGCAGCTGCACGCCAATGACCTCGTCCGCTTTGCGCGCCAGCGTTCCTTCTATGCGCTCCAGGCGCTCTGCCAGCTCTTCCTGCGGATTTTTGAAATCCCAAGCGGATTCGATTTTGATCTTCGTCTCTTCCGGGCTGAAAGCGGGGAAGGGAATGGCGGCACCAGCAGCCCCGGCAGCCTTTTGCTGCAGCCCCGTGACACCAACCGTTTGAGCTAGCTCAGGCAAGGTCATCTCATGAAGCAGCTCGCCCGCCTCCAGCTTCGTCTTTACGCTTTGCAGCTTCTCTAAAGCGGGTTCATCGAAAATATAGTGACCGAACATATCCTTGCTAAAGGAGGCAGGGAAAAGGGCAACCCAGCGTCTGATCGTCGTTTCGCTCACAGCTAGCTGTCTGGCAGCATCTTTCGTTTTTAACAGATTCATTAGCGAGCACCTCGTTTCATTCGTCTTTGATGTAAAGTATTCGTGGTGGACAAGGTACTCCCTGCTAGGGTGACAAAGGTAGTGTCGAATCGCTAAAACTAGTGTGAAACTGCCGAAAAATGCCCCTCTCGCGCGAGCCAGCGCGCTTTCTCCCGTAATTGGGCAAGTCCTATGCCATTAGGGCGTCCAAACGTACGAGGAGAGCTGTTTTTCGACAGCAAAAGCTGGGTTTGCGCTATTCTTTTCACCTAAAAATAGGTAGTATAGAGAAAAGGAAGTTTTTCCAGCTTCAGTCCAGCTGCAACGAGCCGTTCTATTGAAACTGAGTGTCCCATTTGTACTTTTCATTATAAATTTCGAAAACTTCTGTGCCAAGCGCTCCCCAGTTATGCTGCGGGTTATTGCGAATGACATTGTAGAGCCGCAGAAAGCGGTCCTTCGGCAGCTTGCGCGCATAGCGCATAACCAGATGCGGGTATAAAATGACGTAGCGCTTCAAGCGCACGGCTGCTCCGGCAATGCCGACGAGAATTTGCTCGCCGTCCTTCATGCGCAAAATTTGCGCTTCATGAATAAGGGCGTAGCGGAACGCCTTCTCCTTCAGCAAATCCCGTTTCAGCTTGGTTAGCTCGCCCATATACAAGACAAGGTCCGGATTGAAATGGTCGAGCAGCAGCGGCTCCAACATCAGATCCATATCTTTGCGCAGTACGAACGATTGCAGCAGTAAAATTTGCTCTACCTTAATTTGGTCCGTACGGACGAGCGTGCCGATCTCGCGCAGCATTTCATACGCTTGCTGCTTCTCGTCGTTATGGAACACCTCGATCGCCGCTTCGCGGTCGAGCCGCAGCCCATCTACAAGCTTAAACGATTCGCGCTGCAGCAGCTTGCCTAGCTGGTAGCTGCGCCGTTCCGCGCTGGTGTTGCGGCGAAGCATCCATAGAAGGATGAGTGCCGTTACGCCGCCAGCGGCGCAAAGACTCGTCTGCAAAGTCGACTCTGAAAAGAATATTCCAGCGGCAACAAGGGCAAGGATGAGAATAGTTTCCTTTACGAAACCTCTTCGTTGCAGCGACGACGCCTTTTTCTCCAGTTTAATGAGGGAAGATTTTCCGCAGGAGGGGCATATTTTATCGCCGAGTATGGTGAAGCGGCCGCAGCTGCGGCAAATTTTAAGCTTTTCATAAGCTTGTCGTGTTTTAATGTAGGGATTCAGCTGCACGGGTATCTTTTTCATCAAGAGTTCCCCCGATCGCTGTTCTTAAAGATAGCTAAGGCAAGCTGATCAAGCTGCTCTGGCGTAGGTGCTTTTTTACGCTGGTTGTAGTAGTGGATACCCCGGAGCAAGACGAAAAGAAACAATATTCCTAGACATACGTATGTAACCATAAGCGCGAGTCCTCTCTTATGCTTGAAGTGATTTAAGCGATTCTATCAGGTATACTGACAGTATATCATTATTAAGACAACAAGGACCAATATGCTTAATTTGTGGAGAAGGAGCCAAAAGATGATTCAAATATATCGTTACCTCACCATGTTATTTCTTATAACGCTGCTTCCATTAGCCGGGTTTGCTCCCGCTCCTGCACATGCAGCCGCGCAGAGCTCGCAAATCGACGCCGTTCTAGTACTGGATGTCAGCCAGTCGATGAGCACGAGCGATCCGGGCGGCATCGGCAACGAGGCGATGAAGATGTTCATCGACATGCTGTCCGAGAAGGGCGATCAGGTGGGCATCGTATCTTATACCGATCAAATTCAGCGGGAGAAGGCGCTGCTTGAAATTAGCTCGGATGCCGATAAAACGAACCTCAAGCAATTCATTGACCAGCTCAAAAGAGGGGCCTATACCGACATCGCTGTCGGCGTGAAAGAGGCGGTGCAAATTTTGAATGACGGGGCCGACCCCGATCATGAGCCGCTGATCATCGTGCTGGCGGACGGAAACAATGATTTTAATTCGAAGTCGGGCCGTACGCAGGCCGATTCGGATGCAGATATGGATGCTGCGCTCAAGGAAGCGACCAGCAAAGGTTATCCGGTCTATACGATTGGGCTGAATGCCGATGGCAAGCTGAATAAAGCGGCGCTTGAGAGCGTGTCGCAGCAAACAGGCGGCAAGTCGTTTTCAACGAATACGGCGGCTGATTTGCCGCAAATTCTGAGTGAAATTTTCGCCAGCCATTTGCAGCTGAATGTTGTGCCTGTCGATTCTTTTACAGCTGACGGCAACTATCAGGATGTCAAAATCACAGTGCCGAACAGCAACGTGCTCGAAGCGAATATCTCCATTATGTCCTCCAAGCAGGTAGAGGCGAGGCTGATTGATCCGTCAGGCAACAAAATAGATATTCCGAGCGATCAGGTGCTGCTCTCGACGTCCAAAACCTACTCTCTAATGAAGCTGCTGAAGCCGGAGGAGGGCGATTGGACGCTTCAAGTGAAGGGCGCGGATCGCGACAAAATTGATATCAATCTTATTTTCAACTATGATCTGGCGCTGGAGATGGATAAGCTCCCGAGCTCGTCATACAGCAAAGGGGACAGCATCCCGATTAACGCTTATCTGGTAAGCGGCGGGAATAAGCTGAGCGATCAGGAGCAATACCGCAACATGAAGGCGGTTCTGTACGTCAATGATTTGGATACGGGTACTACAGAGGAAGTTCAGCTGAACAATGCGGGCGATCATTTTGAAGGCACTTATAAGGTGGCAGACAAACATGATTATGAGCTCAAGGTTCGCGCGGAGGAGGCAAGCTTCTATCGTGAAACGGCTGCTGTAAAAATTAGTGCTAAAGGCGGCGCGTCGGCGGGCACTGGGACTGGGGCAGAAAGCGATAAGCCATTCCCGCTCATTCCCGTCATTATTGGAGCGCTTGTGCTGATTGCGCTGCTGGCCGCTGCCTTTTTCATCATGCGTTACCTGAAGCAGGCGCGGCGCGGCTTTGTCGGCCAGATGGTCATCGAGATTCGCGATGAAAATACGGGCGACAAAACGTTCCCGCAGTATAAGAAGCTGAATGCCTTCCGGGGCAAATTCTCGCTGCATCAGCTGCTGCAGCTGGCACCGGAGCTGAAGGAGACGGAGAAGCTCATATTCGTGCCGGGCAACAGCGACCGCCTAGTCCTTCGCAACGGCTCGCCGTGTACGGTGGAGAAATCCGGACGTGCGGTTGATGCCAGCGGCGGTCTGGAGGTCAAGAGCGGGGAGCGGTTGACGATTCCTTTGCAGCAGATCGATAAGACGATTTTTATCGAATATATTGTTTAGATGGTTTTAGGGTTACGTAAAACAGATGGGTGAAGAGTGGAGCTGCGCGGCGTGAAAGGTTTGGCTTACGATCGCCATTGCCCTTGGAATTGTTCAATTAACCGCTCAGCGGTACAATTCCAAGGGCAGGGGATTATGCTTCCGAAGCTGCTTTCCTACGGAAAGCTTTAAGCGAACGCTCCGCTTCTCCAGCTCAAACCTTTCACTTCACTCCGCTCCCCTTTCACCGCAAGGGTTTTAAAGAACATTAAAACCATGGGGGTTCTAGCGGGGAAGAACACCCCGTGAACCTAAAGATAAAAGATGAAAGATGAAAGATGAGGTGCAAGAACTAGGGAGTATAAGCAATCTGGAGTCGGCCTGCTGAGATTATGGCCGAGATCGAGTCGCTCAGGATGCGTACTCCTTTTTTGAAGGACTGAGATTCCGCTATTTTGGTTTTTAATGCGATTTCAGGGGGCAAGCGGACTGGAAAGCCGTTATCCTACCCATTATTCCGTCAAAACAGCCATTTGCAGCGCATTAGCGGCTCCTGAGTCCGCTGCTTATGGCAAAACCATAATTCAGTTGAAATAGCGTCTGCTGTGTCCGCCAAGTCTTTCTTTGTGCAAGGAGCAGGCCTCTGTCATAAGGAGCATGGAGCAAAAATATTAGGGGATTTGCGAGGGGGAAA
Organism: Paenibacillus sp. JT22N15; assembly: GCF_059383755.1. NCBI lineage: Bacteria > Bacillati > Bacillota > Bacilli > Caryophanales > Paenibacillaceae > Paenibacillus > Paenibacillus sp. JT22N15. The sequence continues at coordinate 157,624 of NZ_JBXENV010000016.1, forward strand.
GGGCCTTGCGGTCGTCTATTGTAGATAGACTTTTGTGGGAATATAGGGTTAGAGGTATGGTGAGAAAAGCGGAATGGAATGAAAAGATTGGACTGTAGAAGCGTAGCGTTCGTTTAAAGCTTTCCGTAGGAAAGCAGCTTCGTAAGCATATGCTTTTACCCTTGAAATTCCCCGTATACGGGATTATTAATAGAATTTCAAGGGTAATGGCGATCAGTTGCCAATCTTTTCATGCAATGCAGCTTCTTTCTCGCCTTCCTTCTAACAAGTATAGAGCAATGATTCATACCATTTGGAGGTAGAACGAATGAAGCCGATTGTTAGAGAACATATCCAGCAGCTAGACGTTTCATTAGGCGGAGGTATCGTCAGTGAGAAAATTCGCGTCGATACAATCGATAATCCTATTCTCATTATTGGACTCGGCGGCACCGGCATCGATGCGCTGCTGCGCCTGAAATATCAAATTAACCGACGCTTTAAGCTGCCGGAAGATCCCTTGTCCAAACGCAAGCTGGAAAAGCCTAATAACGTCGAATTTCTAGCTTTTGAGACCAATGAACAGGACCGCAACAAAAAATATAAAGGCATCGGCCTCGACCCAATCAATGAGTTTGTGCTGCTTTCCAATGCCGAAGTCGGCGGGCTGCTGCAAAACCGCAGCATTTTGGAGCCGTACATCACCGATTGGCTGTCGCCAGAGCTGAGCATTACCGATGGCATGAACGGCGCGGCAGGCGTACGCCAAGCTGGGCGTCTACTGCTTTTTACGAAAATCAATCAGGTTGTGCAAAGCATCGATAAAAAAATTAAGACGCTTTCCGTCGGCACAAGCAAAAAGCTGATGGTATTCCTGCTTACCGGTCTATCCGGCGGTACGGGCAGCGGCTGCTTCCTTGATATTTCGTATATCGTGCGCGGTATTATTGAGCGCGATCATGGCTCGGCGGGCGTTGACCGCGTCAACACGCTGGGGTACCTTTTTACGCCGGATATTAATCTCGCAAACAAAAGCTTAAGCGAGCATACTAGAGAATATATTAAGAAAAATGGCTACGCCGCGCTCAAAGAGCTCGACTACTGGATGAATGTTGATGCCCGCGGCGAGCGCTTCAAGCAGCAGTACGGCAGCATTCTCAGCGTCAATTCGCCGCTTCCACCGTTTAACCTTTGCCATCTGATTTCGGCGACGAACACGGAGGGCAAGCTGCTGGAGAACGCTTATGACTACTGCATGAACGTTACAGCGGAAAATATTACGAACTTTATGGCGAGCGAGGATAAGCAATCCGGCGAAGAGTTTGCTATTCACGACTATATCAGCAACATCCGCACGAATATTGCGCAAATGAACAAGCAGTATCCGGCGAACTATGATTACAACATTATTGGCGCTTCGTCGGCGGTACTGCCGATTGAGGAAATGACGACCTTTTTGGCGTATCGCCTGTTTAGCAAAATGGATAAAATGTTCCACAAAGCGCCGACTCAGGACGATGTGGAGAAATTCGCCCGCAAGCTCGGCATTGATCTCGATACGATGATCAAGACGTTCGAGTCGCGCGTGCCTGAGCCGCTTCCGGGCTTTGAGAACAGTGAGCGCCTGAACTACAGCAATGTGGTGAAAATGCAGGTGGTCAACATGGATACCGAGCTGGAGCAGACGTTCCTGACGCGTGCCCGCGAGGAATATGTGAAAGCGAAGAAGCAGCTGCCAGGGGAAATCGTCGGCCAGTTCACCGACCAAATCCGCCGTACCTTCCTGCATCCAGAGCAGGGACCGTTTTACGTATCCCGCCTGCTGCACACCGAGAAGGGCTTCTGCCTGCTGAAAATGCTGCTTTCCTACATTGAAGTGCTGCGCGAAACGCTGCTGCGCCTGCCGCGCGACATTGAGTCGGCAAGCATTCAAGCGGAAGAGCGGATGGGCGATGCGAAGAGCGCCTTCGTGTCCAAGGACAAGAAGAAAAACAGCTACATTGAAGCTAAAATCAATGAATATTGGCTGCGCGCCGATGTAGAGCGTACCGAGCAAATGATCGAGTTCTACGAGGATCTGTATCAGCTGCTGAACAACGAGAACAATCGCTTCTACAGTGTATTTACTGAAGTGCTGAACGTGCTGAATGGCATTTTTGCGAAAAATGGCGATATTCTGATCAATGGCGACGAGCAAGCCGATCACAAGGGCAACAAAACCTACTATTGGAATTTAGTAGGCGTGCCGGACATTTCCGATGTGATCGCCCGCATTATGGAGAAGAAGGATGTCGATGATCTCATTCGCGACTTCTCGCAGGGGCTGCTTGACCATTCCGACCAGTGGGTGAAGGAGAAGGACATTGACATCGTCAATTCCATTTCCGACTTCCTGACCGATAAATTCGGCGATTTGATTACGAGATCGATGGAAGATTTCCTCGTGATGAAATATGGCAATGACGAATCGATTGAGAAGTTCGTCGAGCGCTTTATTGCGACGAAGCTGGATGAAGAGGCAGTTGCCGTGTTCAATCTGAGCAATAGCTCAGGCAATTTGCATTTCCCTTCATGGGGCTTCGTATCGGTGCCGCAGCATGCGCCGAGCATACTCAAGGGCATTCGCAATTACCAGAGCAATGCGGTAGGAAAATCGCATTTCACCATTAAAGAGAGTGAAGTGAAAAACCGGATTTTCTGGCTGAATACGAAAAATGGCGTGCCGCTGTTCGTCTATACGCCGCTCAAGGTGTATGAGGAAAGCTATGAACGGACGATTCTCGATAAAGAAGGCGTCGGCCGCCATCTCGTCATGACGGAGAAGGTCAACTGGACGAATCTGCCTTCGCCAATTCCAGAGAAATCATGGGGCGATACGTACAGCAATGCGAGGGTGAAAGGCTATAATGCCCGCGTGCGTGCCGAATTCCAGCGTGCGCTTGGCTACCGGATTATTAGCGAGAAGGGTGTCGACAACAGCATGAGCAGCCGTTATGCGGTGCAGTTCACCCAGCCATTCCAGCTGCAAGCGCTGCTCAGCTCGTACAATATGGAGGCTAGCGCTGCGAAGCCGAATCTTGGCGAAGTGAAGCGCGCGGTCATTGAGCTTCGCCGCCTGCTGGCTGAAGGCTTGGCACCGGATGGAGTGAAGGATATTTTCGGCAGCCTGAATGAAGATTTGGCGCAGGAAAATCTCATCCGTTCCCCGGAGCTGCTGGCGCGTGTGCGCGAGGAGCTGGCGAAATACGATGCGATTAGCGACAAGGTTGCTGAGCTTGAGAAGCTGCTGAGCCTGCATCAGGATGAGGAGAAGTGGCTGGATCAGTTTATTGAGGCGCTTTATACGGAAACGATTGTGAAGAAAGGCGCGCTTTATGTCTATGACCGCGACCTAGAAGAAGAGGCGTGGGCGCCATTCGCCAATCTGATGAAGAGCAGCAGCTTTGTGGAGCATGAAGTGTTCGAGAGCTTCCGGGGGCTGGATGAGAAAAACCGTGCCGCCCTGCTGCGCAAAGCATCGCGCCGGGTGACGGATTTAACGGCAACGGAGGATACGAAGCTGCTCGTTCATAAGCTGGATGAGCTGTTCAGCGCATTCCTCGACGCCCGTGACCGCCTGGAGTACGAGCGGATTGAGCTGGCGAACGGAGAAGATTTGTACCAGTTCTACAAGCAAATGACGAGCAAACTAAACGACATACGCAGAAAGTTGAAGTAGGCCTATGAGAGAGCTTCTGGAGCGGTATGCAGCTGATTATGCGGCTGCCGAGCAAATGCTCAGCGGTCATGGAGACGACCAGAGCATCATTCATTATCCGACCGTATTTTTGTATATTGGCGACGAGGCGGGGCAAGCCATTGAGCCGATGATTCAGATGAATGCGGCGAAATGGGAAAATAGCGCTGGCGTGATTTATTTTCACGCCGCGTCCACTTCAAGGAGCGGCGGCTCAGCCAGCGGAAGTGGCGGGCAGGCGCCAGCCGCCGGAGCAGCAGGCGCTTCTGCTGGAAGCTACGCAGGCGGCAAAGCAGCATATGCCGGCGGAAACGGACGGCAGGCGGCGAGCGCCGCCAATGCCGCCAAGGTGACTGAGGTCGTGCTGGACGGCTTGTCGTCGTTTGGCAGCGACCATAAGGCGGGGCGCAAGGAGCTATGGGAAGCCTTCCGCGGCAATGCCGGCTATTTGGCTGACCTGAACCGCGCGCTTCGCGGCGTCAGCGATACAATTGCCGATTATGGCAGGCTGTATGCTTCCTTCGATCGGCTGCATTTGGCGGTTATCACGCGTGCCGATGACCCGATGAATGCGCTGGTGCCGGATATTTCCCTGCTGGCACAGGCGATTTTTCAGCAATCGTTCAAATCCGTGCAGATGGATCTTTATACGCTAATCAGCGAGCGTGAGCAAATGGATACCTTCGCTCACGCCAGCGCTATTGGCGTGAGCTTTCTGCGCGAGCTGGAAGGGATGCAGCGGCCGGACTATACGTTCTCGGCGCTGCTTGAGGTGACGGGCGACGGGCTGGCGATTCCGGTCGTTCACCCGCCGTCGCCGCTGTTCGATCTCGTCTACGTGCTGTCGGATCGCAATGAGAAGGGCATGACCGCCGTTAACGGCATTCGTGACAACTATGATATCATTTGCCACATTCAGCTGCTCAAAAACCGCAAGCGCAAGGATGCGCAGGCAGATGAAGCCTACGGCGGCTACAATAACTCGACGTTTAAGAACAGCCTGCGTACGGAGTCAGGCAGGCAGGGCTTCGTCTCAGCGGGGCTATCCAAGGTGAAGCGCCCGAATTATTCGATTGCGCTGACGGTGCTGTATCATCTGCACATGCAGCTATCCGAGCTGCTGGCGAAGGAGCCTGAGCTCAGCATGCGGGAGAAGCTTGCCTGCTTTGGCCTCGATCCGGCCTCGGTCGATGCGATGCTGACGCAGCTGCTGCCAAGCGAGGAGCAGCTTGCCGACATGACGGGACTGCTAACCTCTGGCGTCCGATATGAGCAGTTGAAGCCATTATCGCTGAGAGACGCTGAGGAGGCGCTGTTCGGGGATGGGGCAGCTGTCTTTTTCCATAATCATTTTGCCCGCACGGCGCAGCAGCGGCTGTCCGAATTTGGAGCGGCGCCGGAAATGCGGCGTGCGGTTGCCAAGTTCGAGCGGGAGCGTGCGGACATTAGCTTCTACCAGCTATGTGCTTGGACGGAGCCAAGCGGCGACGATGGCAGTGTGCTCGCAGGCGTCCGCAGCCGCATTAAAGAGCTGGCGATTGCGGTGGAGCAGGCGCGCGAGGAGTTGGAGCGCACGCAGTCGGGACGCGCGGAAGATGTCCGCATTCAGCGGCTGCCTTTTATGGATAAGCAAAATTTGCGTTCGTTTATCCGTGCTTTTTTTGGGCTGGTGTATGGCCAGAAATGGGAGCTGCTCCGGCTGGAGCTGGAGCTTTCCCTGTATCGCCGCTTGGCGGATGAGCTGGAGCAGCTTCATGAACTGTATCGCCTGCGCGTCAAGCAAATGGCGGATATGGCGGATGTCATGAAGCTGACGGCGCTGCAAAGCATCAAGACCGCTGACGATTACATCGGGCAAAATATTTTTGAATATTACGCTCGGGTAACGGCAGATATTGTGCTGGATGTGCAGGATAAGCGGGGAGCGGGCATCTGGTTTGATGAGCGTTATCTCGGTTCGGCGGCGGAGCTGCTGGAGCAGGGCAATGAGGCCTACGTAAATAAGCTGGCCCAGTTATGCTTGAAGCATGTGCTGACGGCGGAGCCATTCGCCCAGACGTTCGAGGAGGAGCTGCTTCGCAGGGCGAATGTGACGATCGACTACACGAACCGCCAGGCGCTGGCGAAAGAGGATTTGTTCAAGCGCCTCTACCGGACGCTGGAGGAGAACGCGTCGATCAACGTTCGGCTGCTGGACTACACGCATGAGCATCGCTACGAGGAAAAATATATGTTCGGCGACGCGGACAGCGAGTTTGTGCAGTATGCGCTTGGCGTCGACGAAACGTCGCGGATCTACAAGCTTGGCTGCATTCACGAGAAGCGCAGCAGCGGTGTGGAGAAGCTGAACCTGATGGGCGGCTTCCATCTTGAAGACCTGCTGTATTATCGCAACGGCAAGGTGTATTACGAGACATATAGAGAGAACGGCTATGCGTTCCACGGCGTGGACCCGGCGGGCTTGCCGGAGCTGCGTTAGACCGGGGCGCAGGGAATAAGCCGAATGAATGTAAGAGAGGATGCTATACACATGCAGCGAAAAATAAACCTGCTACTATTGTTGTTTAGCTTAATAGGGGGATTCATCGGCTACGCCATCGGAGAACTGATGCTGGCGCAGTGGACGGGCGATATGCCGCGTTCGGTTCTCATGGGCTTGTATTTCGGCGTACTCGCATTATTTATCGGGCTCGGCTGCTTTGTTGCAGAGCTCGTCAATCCACATTTGAACGGCTCATCCTGGCGCCAGCGCTACACAGGGCTTTCGTGGAAGCTGTTCGTGCCAGCGACGCTTGTGCTGCTTTTTGCAGCGGGCTGGGGACTGCAGTTTTTTTACGGACTCAATATTGGTGGCTTAAAGCAGGTGAAGGATATTGTCCTTGTCATCGACAACTCCGGCAGCATGGCGGAGACGGACCCGGACAATCAGCGTTATGTGGCGGCGAAGCAGCTTATTGACCAGATGGACAATGACAAACGCGTCGCGATTGTGGGCTTCAGCGATTTGGCGGAGCAGGTGCTGCCGTTTACGAGCGTAGACTCGGCTGCCAATAAGGCAGCAATCAACGCGGCGATTGACTCGTTTGTGCCGACGGATGGCGGAACGAATTTCAGCGTCGCGCTGGAGGAATCGTTGAAGACGATTGAGGCGAAGGCGGACAGCAAGCGCGGAACGATGGTGATTTTGCTGTCGGATGGCTTCAGTGAATCCGATGTGGCTCCGCAGCTGGCGCTCTACAAGGAGCAGCAGATTGCGATTAATTCCGTCGGCCTCAGCCTCGTGGATTCGAGAGGGGCGGACCTGCTGCGCAACATTGCCGAGTCGACAGGCGGCGCTTATTACGATGTGCAGAAGGCGACAGAGGTATCTACAGCGTTCCAGACGATCTACGATACGATCGATGATCGCACGCTCGTCACCGAGCGCACGGGACCGATGGCCGATGCAACGTTTTACAAAATCGTTCGCGTCATCTCGATGCTGCTGATCGGCGGTGTGCTGGGCGTAGCGATCGGGCTGTTCTTCGACAATCGCTATTTGGCGCGCAGCTTCGGCATTGGCGGTGCAGTTGGCGGCTTGCTGGCGGGCCTCGTGCTGGAAGCGTGGCTGTCTGGCCATTTACTCAGTGATTCGTTCACCCGCTTCATGGCGATTGCGCTGCTTGCAATTATGATCTCCTTATTCACCTTGATCGTGCCGATTAGAGAAAACAGCCGGCCGGTGAACGACAGGCGCCGCGGGGCTCCAGTCCCGAGAGAGCGCGGAGCATCGAGCGGCGACGGAACCTCGAAGGATAGCCGGAATCATGGATTTTAGAAGTCAGCTAGGGGGCGATTGACAGATGCGATTTGTGGAGGCAGAGGGCGATTCGCCGCGCATCAACGGCTTATCCCATACGCTGAATGGCGACCGCTGCACGCTGCAATGGCTGTGGCCGAGCGGCGTCGAGGCGGTTTATATCGGCAAGGCGGAGGCCGAGCAGGCGGCATTCAGAGGAACGCCGGAGCTTGCATCATTAAAGCTATATACTAGGGCCGAATACAAGGCGAACAACGGCTATCATATGAGGCTGGAAGGCATCGGGCGCTACCGCTTCACCGTCTACATTTATGAAGAGGGAGCGGAGGATGGCAAAGTCATCTGGCTGCAAAGCGATGGCCGCAACGAGCTGGATGTGAGCGCCGGCAGAGCGAAAATCCGCTATTCCGTCAAGCAGAAGACCGGCTTTCTTCAGCGCTATAAGACGGTTTCCATTCAGGTGACGGCGGAGGTGCCGATTGCCAAGGATGTATTGTGTTATGTGAAAAAGGCGGGGGGCTATCCAGCGAGCAAGGACGATGGCATGATGTATCCATTTGCCGCCGCTTTCGCCTCCGGGCGGAATGTGCTTCCGCCAATCGAGGTCGGCAAGCAGGACTTCGTCCGTGTATTTTTCACCGATGGCCCGCGTTTCGCACAGCTGTACGAACTGGTGCCGGAATGACAGCAGGAAGGGGAGATAAGGCATGGGCTTTTTTGACTTTTTAAAAAGAAAACCGCAAGCAGAGCTGCTTCAAGGCTCTTATGATATTGTATGCCCATTTTGCTTCAGCAAGTTTGCACCGGAAGATGTCGTATTTCGTGCCACGCACAGCCGCGAGGACGATGAGGATTATGCGCTGGGCGAGGACGAGCAGCTGAACCGTTATAGAGAGCGCTTCGGGCTCGATTCTGTCCACGATATTGAGGCTGTTATTCATCCCGAGGATGTGCCGGAGGAGAAGCATCTCTATGCAGGCGAAGTGCTGATCGGCTTGAACGACCGCTACGGCGAGCTGACGCGCAGAAGGCTGTGTCCGAAATGCCATAATGAGCTGCCGGTGACGTCGGGCAAGGTGCCGAGCAATATTATTTCGATTATTGGCGCTTCACAGGTCGGCAAATCGGTGTATATGACAGCGCTCATACATACGCTGCAAAATACGACCGCCGATCATTTTAACGCGGCGTGCATGCCGCTTACGGCGGAGATCAGCCGCAAGTTCCGCACGAACTATGAGGAACCGCTATTTGGTCGCGGCGATCTGCTGGCTTCTACGCAGAAGGAAAAAATGCAGGAGCCGTTTATTTTTCAATTCGTCTTCCGTGACGAGTCCAAGCCGCCGCTGACGCTGGTGTTTTTCGATGTGGCGGGCGAGGGCATGGTCGAGGAGGATTATTTGGGGCTGCATGGGCAGCACATTAAAAACTCCTCCGGCATTTTGTTCATGGTCGATCCGCTGCAAATCCGCTCTATCCGCGAGAAGCTGCGCATTAACCACGGCGACAAGCCGGGCGAGTGGGCTCCGCAATATGATGAGCCAAGGGACGTCGTGCTGACGATGTTCAAGGATTTTATCGCGTATCAGGACAACAGCAAGACGGATATTCCAACCGCCGTCGTCTTGACGAAGAGCGACATGCTGCACGCGCTCAAGGATGAGGAAGGCGAATATATTAAGTCGAACAGCAACATTTTTCACAATATGGTGCATCGCAATTATTTCAACTTAACCGAGTTTGAGAACATTGATGGCGAAATGCGGCGCTTTATCGAGAAGGTTGACCGCCCGTTTAAAGGGACGATGGACGTTTACTTTAAGGATACAGCCTATTATGCGGTATCGGCGCTCGGCAGCAATCCGGTCAATCAGAAGATGGAGACGGTTGTCAGCCCGATCCGCGTTGATGAGCCATTTATATGGCTGCTGTATAAGCTGGGTTATATAGAGGGGAGAAGAGAATAGTGAAGCATTCTACCTCTACTATTGGCCAGCAGTTGTATACGCGGGAACGCCGCGGCATTTTTCGGGCGACGGAAGGTTATGACACGGTAGCCAAGTCCGAAGGGCTGGATCAGCAGTTTGTGAAAAAGCAGCTGCATCCGCTTTGCGTCTATGACGCTCCAGCTGAGCTGGCCGCAAGCGGCGAGAAGGATGGCGCCGCTTATCCAGAAACAGCGTATGTGCTGCGGCTGGAGAGCGGCGAGGCGGTTGTCGGCCGCAGCATCTATCAAGCCGTTGACTTTACGGGGCTGCGCAGCGCCTTCTTCACGCACAACTACGTCATTCCTGCCGCGATTGCGGATGCTGATCCAGATAGCTATAAAGCTTTCCTCGGCGCTGCCTTCGTGGACAGCTACGATATTGAGCAGGGCATGGAGCTGCCCGATTTGGCGGCACTGCCGCTAGCGGCGGGCGGCGCTTGGGCGCCTCGCGAGGCTGGAGCCGCTAGCTCTGCTGCCGGCGGTGCTGGACTTGCGGGCGTTGCCAATCAGCGGGCGGCGCTCGCTGCGCTGAACATTAGCGAGCAGCGCTTCAAGCAGCTGCTGTTTGCCGTTATGGCAGCCGTTGGCGGACGCAAGAAGGTATATGTGGCGCTGAATGTGCCTGTCCAGCAGCTGTCGGAGCAAGCGAAGACGCTGCTGGCGGTGCTGTATGCGAGCTTGCCTTATGCATTCCGCAAGCAGTTGGGCTTCATGACGTTTTCCAAAGAACCGCAAAGCCGCAAAGGGATTCAGCTCACCTTCGTTGAGAAGGGGAGCCTGCGGGCGGGCGACCGCAATACGGATAAGGACTACACCTTTGATTTTGTTAATGATCGTTTCCTAAATGTCGATTTGGATAAGGGAGAGCACCCTTATTTGGATTTTGCTTGGAGCGTTATGGACGAGCCGGACCGTGCCGAGCGTTTCTATCAGTTCGCTGAGGAGATGCTTAGCGGCATGGGGCAGGAGCGGCTAATGGCACTCGGTTCTTACCATGAGCTAAGCGTTATGTTCCAAGTTGAGGAAGGCAGCGACGAGCTGTATGAAATGCACAAAAGCGCCGTGCTGCGCGGGATGCTGGAGTATTTACAGCCGACAGGAGCGCTTACGCAGCGCATGCGGATGAATGATTTATTTTTGTCCCGCTTCGATTATGAGTTTGATGCGGTGCGTGACGGCCGTGTGCCTGAGCCGTTCATTGCGGAGAGCTTTAAGGATTATTACCACATCGACAGCAAATATAATGGAGGCAAAATCGTCGATTTCTTCATCCGCTCCTTGCTCGCTGCACAGCAGCAGGGCCAAGCGGAAGCGATGGCTGCCTACTATGGAGCCTTGGAGGCCGAGCCGCTGCTGCTGAAGGACTTTGTCAGCAAAATGCTGGCGAACGGAGCACTGCTCGAACGGCTGCTGCTCCCGTTTCTGGACGGCAAGCTGCGGGATACAAGATCGGCGAAGGATATTATTATTTTCATGGGCAAATGGGGCAAAGAATTCCCAGCCATTCTCGATAATGATGTCGTTCACAAGCTCTTCAGGCAGCAGCTTAAGGATAAGCTGATAGATGAGGCGCAGCCTGTGCAGGTGTTCCAGCAAGTGCATGAGCAGCTCGACAAGCTGAGCTCTTCCGCTTTCGACAGCGACGAGGGCCGTGTGAAGACGAACCATTTGACAGCGGGAATCGGCGTCCGGCTGTTTGAGCTGGAGCTTGTCGCATACCGGACGCTGCTGACGGAGCTTGATTTGGACCGGCTGTCGCAGCGTGAGCTGCTCAAAGGCAGCTTTTTGGAGAAGGCGGATCGGCTAGAGCAGTGGAACGCTCAATTGACTGATCCTAGGCAGAAGTCGACGGCGCTTATTATTAAAGCGGCTTACGATTGGTTCTTCAAACCGCTGCCGAAGGCAAGCCTGTTCGCAAAGCTGTCCCCGGTCGAAATCGACCGCGTTCAGCAGCTTGGACGGCGCTGGATGCTGACGGTCGATTCGGAAATGAAAGCCGAGCGGTTTGAGCAGCTCGTGCTGGCCTTCTATCGCAGCTCGGACATGGAGACGATTGATTATGCAGGGCTGCTGGATACGCTTCGCAAGAGCGCGGGGGAAAAAGAGCTCGTTTATCAATTTTTCGCATGGTCGGAGCGCCATGAGGATTTTATGCGGCCGCGAGGCTTCGTGCCTGCGTATGCAACCGCCATTACGAATTATTTCAGGCAGCATGATCGCGATGCTTTCAAGAGCCGGGCGAATCGGAATCAGTATTTTTCCAAGGCGGGCCCAAGGCTGCAAGCTGTCTACAAGCAGGTGAGAGGGGATCTGTCTTCGCCTCTGGCGAAGCTGTTTCGGCAAAATCGCAAACCGTTCCTCTTCTCCATAATTATTGCCTTCGCCATTCTAATGGTAGGCATTGGCGGCTTGCTTGCGCTTGGTGGCGGGGATAAGCCTGAGGAAGGGGCCAATCTTCCAGGTGCGACGGATGGGCCAGGCTTGACCACTCCAGGAGTGGCGATTCCGGATACACTCGTGTATGCGGCAAAGCAGGAAGGTGTTGACGGCAAGCAAACGACGACACTCGTATTCCGCTTCACGGTTGCTGCGATATGCAGCGCTTTTTCACCAGAGACGGTGGCTGTTGTGGCAGCAGATAGAGAAACCAAGGAATACAGCGGCCTCACGTTCATTCCTAGCTGCACGACGGCTCCTGTGGCAACTCCGGGAGCAGGTACGGATGAAAGCGATGCTTCCGCGAGCCCAGGCGATAGCCCATCGCCCACTCCTACAGCAACCAGCGATGCAGCGTCAGGCAATACGGGCAATGTAGAAAATGCAGCCGCTGGGACGGTGGATGCGGATGCGGCATCTGCAAGTCCTGGCGACGCATCGCCATCGCCGGATGCAAGTGCTGGCGCCAGCGACAATGCAGCCGCCAGCGGCGGAAGCAGTGCAAGCCCCGATGGAGCAGCAACTAGCGAGCCAGGATCTGCTGGCAGCGTAGCGCAGCCCAACCCGAGCGATTATCCGAACCGCGTCGTTATTGATTTAGGCGAGGATGTGGAGCTGCTTGCAGCGAGCAAGGTAAAGGTTGGTGCTGCTGAATATACGCTGACTGAGCCTTTAGCGGATGAAGCTGCGGACACAGGCGCTAATGGCAGTCCTAGCTCTAGCGCTGTCCCAAGCCCGACCAACTAGCCTTCATAAGCAGCATCGTCAAGTCGTTGGCCTATTTGTAATAGGCGGTTAACCTAGGCGAAGCTTGCTAGAACACAAACAGGTATCTTTCCTGCCATAGCGATGGCGAAAGATGCCTGTTTGCGTTACAGCAGTACAACGCTTGATTCAAGATTTTCGAGCTTCATCCGATATACTTCATAGGAATATGGAGAAAGGATGAAAAGATAGTGGGGAATTGGAAAAGAGACCGTATGATGGCTGTGCTCGTTGCCGTCCTATGCGTGTTGATGCTGACAGCTTGTGAGGACAGGTTTAAACAGCAGCAAATTGGAGAGTTTATGCTAACGGCCGATGCGGCGTATGAGCGAAAGGATTTTGAATCTGCTGAATTGGTCTATGGGAGAATTCTGAAGCTTGACCCGGAGCATGAGGAGACCAAGCGAAAAGTAAAAGAGATTGCAAGCATTATAGACCAGGCTAATGATTTGATCAGGCAGGGGGACAAGGTGCTTAAGGAGGGCGACCTTTCCGAGGCGCAGCGGCTTTTTTCGGAGGCAGAAGACATGCATCCTTATAATGAGGACGACGCGATGGAAAGAAACAAGGCCCAGTTTGAGATTGCAGCCATTCGTGCTCACATAGAGCGGCTTGCCGCATTGCGGGTCCAATTTCGGCAAATAGCCGCGGAGGTTAAGCGTAAGGACGACTTGTCCTCCAAAAAGCTGTCTGACGAGCTGCTTGCTTTGCTGCCGGAAGCGCAATTGCTATTAGCAACAGGCAGCGCGCCGAAAACCACAGAGGCACGCCAATATGTTGAGCCGCTGGCAGAGGAGAGAGATGCGATCATTGCCGAGCTGTCATTTTATGGCGTGCTGCCAGTTCTTGCAACGAATGAGGAAGAGTACGTGGAGAATATAAAGGAAATGCTGGCTTATTCGATCAAGAATGGAGTGTACTTAAAGGGAGAGGATCTTCCTCTTAGCGTCGATGCTATTTTGGATGGGATATTTCCCGAGCGCGCGAAAGAGAAATAGAAGCAGGCTTTTTATGAAAAAAACAGCCTGAATGAGCGACTTATCGGAAGCTTTGCAGGGCCCCTGTGTAGACAGGGGTCTTTTTTGATATATAAGAATTTATAAGTTTGAGCTTATAAATTGATTTATATTTCACCGCGAAACGAGCTTTTTCCGCCAGAGGACGGCGTCAGCCGTTTATTCTTGTGTTTTGAGTGGGAAATGCTAATATTTTTTCCTAAAGTTTGCGCCAGATCATGCCCAAGCGGCGAATTCTGAATTATAATGAAAGACAGGATAATTTTACATAAAAGCAAGAGATTTAAAACGATAAATGAGACAGAGATAGAAGCGGCTGCCCTTGCTCGCATAGTCAGTCATCCGGCCAGCTTTGAGAGGGGAAACACAATTGAAAATCAAGCTTAAGCATGTTATGGCTGTCCTGACGGCGCTAGCTTTGCTGTGTCTATATCGGGGGACGTTTTCACAGGCGGAATTTTATTTCCAGGACCATGTGATGCAGCGGGAAAGCCCGATTGATACACAAATCGTCATCGTAGCTGTCGACGATCAAAGCTTGGAGGATTTGGGCACCTGGCCGTGGAGCCGCAGTGCGCATGCGCAGCTGGTGGATACGCTAAGCGAGGGCAAGCCGGCAGTCATTGCATTTGATGTAACCTTTGCGACGAGCTCGGATGAGGAGTCGGACAGCGAGTTTGTCGATGCGGTTGCGAGAGCAGGCAATGTCGTTCTGCCTGTCTACGGTACCTTCTCCGACTCTGCGCGCTTAGGCGCGATTGAAGCGGAGGCGCTTTCCGAGCCGTTCGAAGGCTTGAAGGAGGCTGCCGCAGCGACTGGTCATATTAACACGATTACCGATTCTGATCGGGTCGTTCGCAAGGCGCTGTATTCTTTTAATAAAGACGGCCAGCAAATAGACAGTTTTTCATGGGAAATTTACAAGCTGTACATGCAGCGTTTAGGCAAGGAGGCAGATGCGTCCAAGCTGCCGCTCGACGGCTTTCAGCGTTTCCCTATCGCCTATACGGGCGGTCCCGATCAGTATGAGACGATTTCTTATTCGGCCGTGCTGAGCGGCGACGTTCCGGCGGACTATTTTACGGATAAAATCGTCTTAATCGGCCCATACGCTGTAGGGTTTAACGATGATTATTTGACGCCAATGAACGATAAGCAGGCGATGAACGGCGTTGAAATTCATGCCAATATCCTCGAGCAGCTCATGGAGCAGAATTTTAAGCGGGAGCTGGATTGGAAATGGAATGCGCTCGTGCTGCTCGCTGCCGTAGTGCTGGCCTATTATTTGTTCCGGAAGCTCAATATGCTGCTGTCTTTCCTGTCGGTTGCGGTGCTTATCGCCGTATTTATCGCAGGCGGACGTTATTTATATGGGCAAGGCATTTTGCTGTCGCTTGGTTATGTGGTGCCGCTGCTGGCAGCCAGCTGTCTAGCGGTCGTTATTTTCAACTATGTAAGCGAGCTGGTGGAGCGGCGGCGGGTGACGGATATTTTTGGCCGGTATGTGGCGCCGCAGGTCGTCAGCCAGATTTTGAAAAATGGCGAAGACGGCTTGAAGCTCGGCGGAAGCAGGCGCGTCCTGACGGTGCTGTTCGTCGATATTCGCGGCTTTACGCCGCTGTCGGAGAAGGCGGAGCCGGAGGAGATCGTCGAAATTTTGAATGAGTATTTGGATTTGACCGCCAGCTGCATCTTTGAGCAAGAGGGGACGTTGGACAAGTTTATTGGCGATGCAACGATGGCGATCTTCAACGCGCCGCTGCTGCTGGACGATCATCCGATGAAAGCGGTCCGCGCCGCATGGGCGATGAAGCAGGGCTCAGTGGAGCTTGAGAAGAAGCTTACCGAGCGCTTCGGCTTTGGCGTGAAATTCGGAATCGGCATCCATACGGGGCCTGCGGTTTTTGGCAACATCGGCTCCAAAACGCGGATGGACTACACGGCAATTGGCGATACGGTCAATACGGCTGCCAGGCTGGAGAGCCATGCAAAGCCAGGACAAATTGTGCTTAGCGAGTCGACGTATGAGGCGGTCAAGGATCGCATTTTGGCGGAATCGCTTGGAGAAATAAAGGTCAAGGGCAAGGAGCAGGGCATTCACATTTATGAATTGGAGGGATTAAAATGAGAAGCTTCAAATGGCTGCTTGTGTTATTAGTCGTGTGCTATGCGGCGCTGCCTACAGCTGCATGGGCGAAGGATACCGATAAAGTCGGCAAGCTGACGTCTGTTTCGGGTAAAGCCGAGGTGAAGAAGGGCGGCGGCACAAAAAGCTTCAGTGCGTTCAAGGGCATGGCGATTACGCAGGGAGATACGATTAAGACAGGAAGCAACGGCAAAGTCAGCATGGACCTCGACAGCGACAAGGAAGTGACGATTGGAGCGAACACGACGCTGCTGATCAGCCAGCTGGTCAAAAGCGCCAGCGCGCTTGGCGGCAAGACGAAGCTGACGCTCCAGAACGGTTCAGTCGTTATTCAGGTGAAAAAGAAGCTCACGGGCGATTCCCGCTTCGAAATCGAGACGCCAACAGCGACAATGGGCGTTATGGGTACTAAATTCGCTGTTTCATATGAACAGGATAACAGCTATGTCGGCGTGCTCGAAGGTGTCGTAAGCGTCACCGGAGAGGCTGGCGAGCGAATCGCGGCCCTTTTGGCAAATGAGCAAATCAAGCTGAATCAAGCAGGTGAAGGCTCGAAAGGAACGCTGGTGCTGAGCGATCTGCCGCTCGTCGCGCTGGAGAAGCTGCTGGAGGAGCTGGAGCAAGCGGCCGGCACCGAAGCGAATGCGGCGCTTAAGCAGCAAATAAGCGAGCTGGTGAAGCAAAAGCAAGCGGAGCAGGATAAGGCGGCAGAGGCGGAAGGGAAGCCTTTCAACAAGCCGACTATCGTGTATGTTCAGCCCGCTTCTAGCGTACCAGCGAGCAGTGGAGGAAGCAGTGGTTCTGGTTCGGGCGGAAGCACGCCAACGCCGACACCTGCCGTGACGCCAACACCAGTACCAACAGAAACGCCGACAGAAACAGCGCCACCAACACCGACGCCAGTCGTGTATGAAGGGGCGCCTGCGGCGGATACGGCCGCTTTTTACGGCAATCCATATTCTTATTTCATAAATAGCACGACAATCGTCGTTCCGTTCACGACGCTGCTTGCCTTCAACGAGCAGGAGGAAGATCCGGATCGGACGCTTTTGGACGGCGTTATTTTTGCGATTAATAATCCGGAATTTTTCTGGGAAGTAGAGAGCGCAACGCTAGAAGGCAAAAATTTGGTTATAAAATTAGCTAATGAGCTTCCGCTCAATTCCAGACTGTATATATCTGTACGCGGCGATTATTTGAAAAACGCTCAAACGGACGAAGTACAGGCGGACTTTACCGAGCTTGGCCGGGATGGCAATGATATTGATTTTAAACCAGCACTTAGCCAAACGGACCTTCGATATGTACAAAACTTGATTGTAACGCCTGTAATGGACGATATTCTCGTCTATCATCTTGGCTATAGCAATGCCAATTTGACGATGACTTTGGAGAACGAAGAAGGCCCGGTAGCTTTTGATTCCGAGGTGGCGTATTACACGCAAATGGGAGGGGAAAATCATTTCACCTTCACGTTTGAACCTGGGTGGCTAGAAACTTTGGATGCAGCAGCAGCGCCTTATACGTTGTCGGTTACGCTGGATTTGGACGGCACAGAGGTTGCTGATCTGACCATGAATATAACGGTGGAGGACTCGCGCGACCTGCCTTATTTTGACGAGGAGGCCTTCAATAGCGATCGAGACCTTTATATTAAAGATGACCATACGTTTGTTTTGCCCTTCACGACTGCGATTATTTACAATGAGCAGGCTTTTCCCGATCAGGGACTCGCAGAGCAAGTAGAGTTCTGGATTTATGACGAGCAAGGAGAATTAAGCAGGAAGCTTCCGCTTGAATATGTCGAAATATCGGGCTGGGAGCTGTCGATCCATTTGGCTGAAGGTGTCCCGCGAGGCACAGGAATTTTAATAACGATTGCCGGAAACAGCTTGAAAAATCCAGAAAAGGATAAAGCTCAGCCGGATAGGCTTCAAACGCCTGAGGGCACTTTATTTGCCGTATCTTACAGCCCGGGATACGTGAAGCATGTCAGAGGCAGCAGTATGCCTCAGCCCCCAGTTATTCGAATTAATACGTTGGGTGATGACTTAGGGGAGGTCCGCTTATATAGCAGCTCGGAGATTGGATCGAAAATCGTGGATGCAGCGGATTATACGATAGCGCAGGAGCCGGGCAGAGGCCCTACGATTACGCTCACAGAAGCTTTCTATAACCGTTTGGATGCAGGTAGTTATTTCGTTGAAGTCCTAATTATGCAAAATGGGCAAGAAGTCAGCTCAGCCCTCATTGAAATTTTGATTTTGCCGAAACCATTATAATGGACTTATAGGGAGAGAAAATCCAATGAACAAAAAAGGAATGCTGCTAGCCTTCAGCGCGCTGCTGGTCACATCGCTGCTGCCGCAAGGAGGAGCAGCTGCGGCCGCTGAGGCAGCAGCGGGTAGGCAAACAGGAGCCGCTGCCGAAGTCAGCATTTCCGCAGCGGCTGCTGCGGACACGGCAGCCGCTGCGGCTGTAACCTATGAGCTGCAAGGCTTAAAGCAGCCATGGGGCGTGACGGCGGCAGCGAGCGGGGGCGAGCTGCTCGTAGTGAGTGCGGGCAGCAATAACATCAGCCGCTGGAACGGCGCTGCGGGCAAGCTCAGTGCTGCCGCCGGCGGCGGAGCAGCGGGGTATGTGGATGGGGACGCGGCAAACGCTGCGTTCCGCACGCCTTCTTTTGCTGCCACGGATGCAAAAGGAAATGTGTACATTAGCGATACAGACAATCATGTTATTCGCAAATTTGCGGGTGGCAAGCTGACGACGCTGGCGGGCAACGGCGAAGCTGGCTATGCAGATGGCGAGCAGGGCACGGCGCGTTTTAACTCGCCTACGGGTATTGTGGTTGATGCCGCGGGCAACGTTTATGTGTCCGATACGCTTAATCATGTTATTCGGCGGATTACGCCGGAGGGCACTGTATCGACATTTGCTGGACAAGCACCGTCAGGAGAGACGGGTGATTACGTAGACGGGGCAGCAGCGAAGGCGCGTTTTAACGAGCCTGCTGGACTTGCTTTTGACGAAGCCGGACGTCTTTTTATCGCGGATAGTGGAAATCATGTAATTAGGGTAATAGATAAAGGAGAGGTTGCGACGCTTGCAGGCGAAAAGACGGCAGTCGATCCTTTAACCGGCTATCGCACGGGAGGCTATCAAAATGGGGCTGCTGCTGATGCGCGCTTCAATCGGCCGCGAGGGCTTGCATATGAGGGTGGCGTTCTGTTCGTAGCGGACAGCCTCAATCACCGGATTCGTGCCGTGATGGAGAATGGCCGAGTTGCAACGCTGGCTGGGAAAAGTGATGCTGGTGATCTGATCGGTCCAGCGGATCAGGCCCAATTCAATCAGCCCACGGGGCTTTTTTATCGCTCAGGAAAGCTGTATATTTCCGATCCCCCCAATGGCAATGTGAAGGCGCTGGCGGTTAATCCGGCTCAATTGCAGCCTGTTCGTAATGCGGAGGATCTACTCTCTGGCGTTGATTTGAAGCCTGCGGGAGCAGCGGTACAGCTTTGGCTGGATGGCAAGCAGCTGACCAGTGGTCCTGCGCCTTACACGAGCGGGAAAAAAGTGTATATTCCGGTGCGAAGCGTCTTTTTAGCATGGGGTGCTGGGCTGGACTGGCATGCTGCATCGAAAACCGCTGAGCTGTATAAAGGCGATTGGTCGCTGAGCCTTAAGCCAGATTCCGAGGGCAAAGTGGTTATAACGAAAGGCGTGCTTTATATCGAGGCCAGCCACTTGGAGAGCTTAACGCCATTCCTTGCCGTCTATGATACCGAATATCGTGCTGCTGTCATAGATAGCGGGCAATAATAGGACGGTTTTTATTTGGGAAGTTAAGCGTCGTATGATATGATTATAAGAAATGTGAAGCTACTTTTGGAGGGAACACTCATTACTAACGTCGTCCTTAATGATGCTATGACCATGCTGCAGCAAACAAGCCGGACTTTCTATATTCCTATCAGCCGTCTGGAGTCTGGTTTGAAGGAAGCTGTAGCAGCTGCATATCTGTGTATGCGGGCTATTGATGAAATAGAGGATCATAACGACATCTCAGACCAATTGAAAGTCAAGCTGCTCATCGGAATGGAAGAAGCTTTCCAGTCTCCTGATGTAACAGAAGCCACACAGAAGCTATTGTCTCCCTATGAGGATGTATTGCCGGCTGTATCTATGCGGGTAAATGAATGGGCGGAGCTATGTCCGTCGACTGTTGCCCGCACCATCTATCGTTATATTGCGATGATGTCGAAGCAAATGGCGGAATGGGTAGAGAAAGGCTGGCATATCCATACGGAGGAGGATCTCGACCGTTATACATACAGCGTAGCTGGGATGGTAGGCGAGATGCTGTCGGAAATCTGGTTATGGTTTGATGGAACGAAATCGGATACGGTGAAGGCAGTTGCTTTTGGCCGTGGGCTGCAAGCCGTCAATATTCTTCGCAACCGCGACGAGGATTTGGAGCGGGGCGTGGACTTTTATCCAGATGGCTGGGGGCCGAAGGAAATGCTGGCGTATACACGCCGCAATCTGAAGGTTGCGGATGCGTATATCGCAGAACTGAAGAAGGGTCCAGCCCTAAGCTTCTGCAAGATTCCGCTCACGCTGGCTCATGCAACCGTGAACCTTATTGCTGCTGGTGGCAACAAGCTGACGCGCGATGCGGTGCTCAAGTTGGTTAACCGATTGAACTAACTATCGCTTGCCAGGAAAAAAACAGCCCGCAAGGAGAAGGACTTTTGTGAAAAGTCTTCTGCTTGCGGGCTGTTTTTATATTCATTGTTTATGAGGAAAGTTGTTTTGTTGTTGGACTATGCATGTAGGTTCTCATTAAAATAAATACAACACTCAATATCAAAAATAAGAATCCACCTAATACAACGTATTGTGTACCCATTCCCGAAATAAATAATCCTCCTATAGACGTCCCGGCTGTTACCCCTAAGTTGCCAGCGGTTAAAAACAATCCATTTGAGAATTCAGGAGCTTCTGGAGCGGCAGACGTGATCCAATATTGGCTAATATTATTGCCTAAAGCTACTACTATTCCAAACACAAAAAGAGTGAAAGCCATAGGTACAGTGAACTGTCCCAATATCAGCAATAGGATGTAAACGGCTGCTAATACGAATGGAAAAGAGACTACAGATTTTAAGGCGTTTTTAGTAAGCAGCTTCCCTGCGACGATATTTCCTATTATACTTGCACCACCGAATATGAATAACATGAAACTGATCGTTTTCGCAGGTACATTCGTGATGTTCTCCAGGTACACCGCAAGGTAACTGCTAACACCATACATCGCTGCATTCATAAAAATAACCCCAACGATGGATAGCCAAATAATTGCTCTTTTTAATACACGTATTTGAGAGCCATAAGAGAGTTTTTCCTTAACGGGCATAGAGGGTACAAATAGAAATATAGCAATAAACGCTATCGCATTTACGATCGTAAAAAATAACATTGCCATCTCGAGTGATGTTGTACTTGCAATAAGACTAGAGATAGGCGCACCGAGTATTAGCCCTCCAGTTACTCCCATAAATATTTTGGCAGTAGCTTTTGGAGCTTCCTCCTTGCTAACGGAGGCAGCTGCTGCTGTCAAAGCTATTGTGACATAGACGGGATGTAAAAAGGCTGGAATGACACGCGCAATGATTAGAATGGCAAAGTTTGAAGCGAATATGGAGACCAGGTTACCCAAAACGAAGACACCTAGTACAAGCAGCATGGCCTTCTTGCGATTGATGCCCGAAAATAATAACGGCATAGTGGGTCCCGATATGGCAACAGCAAGGGCGAACAGACTGACTAGCAGCCCTGCTTTGGATACACTGACATGAAAGTGATCAGCAATTAGAGGCAATATCCCGACGATACCCATTTCCGTATTTAAGATGCCAAAAACACCTAGGGTCAATATAAATATAAAGAAACGATTTCTTTTATCCATCAAAAATTTTTCTCCTGCCTTTGTTCTTTATTTGCTAAACAAGGTCATAATAACGGTTAAAGTTGACTTTAAGTCAAGCAACATTTTTAACTGACAGCTGCGATACCAGACTAGATTGCGAAGCAAATCCCAACTTTATACTGAAAAAAGCCGTTTGCCCAACATAATTGGGCAAACGGCTTTTTTACAACCAAAATCGTATTAAGGAAGCTCATCATTAAGCTTCGAATGGCATGTTTTCTTCGTTGTATTTCTTTTCTATTTCATCGTAAAATCCTAGCTTCTCTTTTATTTTTATAAAAGCGTTATCCAAGTCTCGTTGTTTCTCCATCATTTTCTCTTTATGTTTTTCTAATATTTGTTTGCGCTCTGAGGCTGTGCTGTCTCCTGCTTTTGTTAATTCCACAATCGCACGCAATTCTGAAAGAGGAATATCCGTTTTTCGTAAACATACAATCAGATCCAACCATAATAAATCGTTGTCGTCAAAAATGCGATTTCCATGCTCGTCTCTTTTTATAAAAGGCAAAAGACCCTCTTGTTCATAATAGCGGAGTGTATGCGTAGGCAAGTTTACCTTTTCAGCTGCTTCTTTTATATAAAATGCCATTGTATCCTCCATCATTTTTACGGATAGTGGTGATCGATTTCATTCATTTTATTATAGACCTTAAAGTGCACTTTAATGCAACCCGTTTAGTTAACGAAAAATAATTTTCGGGAAAAACCCTTGCTTTAAAGTCAACTTTAAGGGTTAAGCTGGTCTTATGAATTTTAAAGGCATGAAAAATAAGTGGATGTGTAGGAAAGGATTGTGTGATCTCTTATGTGCAATATTGATAATAATAGGACTACGACACATGTTCTAAGTGTCTCAAATGCAAGGGCACCGTTTGAAAAGACTACTATTGAGCGTAGAGAATTACGGCCCCATGATATCCTGATAGATATTAAGTTTAGCGGCATTTGCCACTCTGATATTCATAGTGCATTCGGAGAATGGGGCGGTGGAATCTTCCCGATGGTTCCTGGTCACGAAATTGCCGGAGTCGTAGAAGCAGTAGGAACAGAAGTGACCAAATATGTCGTTGGTGACCGCGTAGGCGTTGGCTGCTTTGTTGACTCCTGCGGACAATGCGAATACTGCCTCAGTGGCGAGGAGCAATATTGTACGAAAGGTGTTGTCAACACCTATAATGGGCTAGACTACGATGGCAATCCAACATACGGTGGATATAGCCAAAAAATCGTTGTAACGGAAGGGTTCGTAGTCCGTATACCAGACAGTCTGGATATGAATGTGGCAAGCCCGCTATTATGTGCAGGCATTACTACATTTTCTCCCTTGAAGCACTGGAAAGCTGGCCCAGGCAAGAGGGTTGCTATTTTGGGAATGGGAGGTCTTGGTCACGTAGCGATCCAATTCGCTCATGCTATGGGTGCTGAAGTTACCGTATTGAGCCGCTCTAATCATAAGAAAGAGGAAGCATTGGCATTTGGCGCCGATCATTACTTTGCGACAAGTGACCCCGCTACATTTGCTCAATTAGCAGGCCGCTTTGATCTGATCTTAAACACCGTCTCGGCAAATCTGGATGTTGATGCGTATTTATCTCTGCTTCGCATTGATGGAACACTTGTAAATGTTGGTGCGCCGGCTGAGCCAGATCAGTATCAAGTGTTTTCATTAATTATGGGCCGTCGCAGCATTGCCGGTTCCCTCGTTGGCGGAATTCGTGAAACTCAGGAAATGCTCGATTTCGCAGCGGAACATGGCGTTGCTCCAATGATTGAAGTAATCCGTGCAGACCAAGTTGACGAAGCGTATGAACGTGTTCTCAAAAGTGATGTGCGTTATCGATTCGTTATTGATATCTCTACTTTGTAACTTGCAACTAATAAAAAGCCCTTATTTTGAACTGAAGTGCACCCCTTATAGTAGACATTGGAAAAACCCATATGGGAAACCGATGATACTTTAGGGGTGTATTTTTATGAGGAAAAGAGAGCAAACGAATAAATTGTATTCCAATGAAGTAAGGAAAGAAGCGGTACGTTTACACGAGGAGGATAAATGGACGTACAAGCAGATTACAGAAAAGTATGGAATACAAGATAAAGATAGAGTTCGTAAATGGGTGTATAAATTCAGGAAACAAGGCGAATACGGATTATTGGATAATAGAGGTCGCCGAGAAGAGTATATAGATAAGGATCGTTACAACCAACAACTTCAACGGGAGAATACGGTACTAAAAAAGTGCTTAGAAATCTGGAAACGGGAGGTGTAAAAGGCAAGTATGCAATTATCGAGGAGTTATCTGATCTTTACCCAGTGACTCTGCTATGTGAATTACTTGATGTATGGAGGAGCGCATACTATCGATATCTTAAGCGTAAGCAAGCAGACCCTGATGGCGTAATCAAGCAGCGGATAAAGGCAATTTATCTACAGCGTGAGCGAATTTACGGCTATAGGAGAATCCAAGGCGAGTTAGAACGTCAGTACAATGAAACGGTGAATCATAAGAAAGTATTGCGTCTGATGCAAGAAATGGGTATTAGATCAATTATTCGCGCTAAACGTCCCTACTTTAGTAATTATCAAGCCGCGCAATCAGATGGCCGAGTATCTCCAAACCTCTTGGATCGTGAATTCACTGCTACAAAACCAAACGATATTAGTTCAATTAGCGAGGCTCAACAACGTATTGAGGAGTTCATTCGATTTTACAATAATGAACGAATCCAAATTAGATTAAAACAACAGACGCCAAATGAGTATCGACTACAATTTACAGCATGAGTGCAAATGTTAGACTGGACTTCATTAAACTAACGGCAGGATAACGCAATAGTGTTGTGGAAATATTCAGCAACCAAACTATATTTGCTGAATCCTGTCTGATGAAATAAAAATAAGTGTAAGGAGTGGATTATGGAATACCTAGTGAGGGAAATTCACATAACCGATTATCAAGACATTTACTTGTTGAATAGAGATTTTAACTCCTATCTTTCATGCTTTACTGAAGAGAAAGTCAAAGAAAAAATTGAAATCATTACACGAGAGACAAAAGATAAGATTTTTGTTTTCGAACTACATGGCGAGATTGTTGGATATATCCATGGAAGTCGCTATGAGTTGCTATTTGCCGATCCTTTGATCAATGTTTTAGGCTTTGTAGTAAAAGAAGGCTACAGAAATCAGGGTATTGGTAGCAAGTTAATGGATTATTTAGAGCAATGGGCGCGGGATGAGGGTTATTCCGGCATCAAGTTGTTGTCTCATCCGAGTCGCGAGCAAGCACATAGACTTTACCAGAAAAGGGGTTACCAATTTACGAAGGATCAGAAAAATTTTATTAAGTCTTTGGATAGCATCGAATGAAAATTGAAGCATATTTCTATCTGGGAACTATAGCTTAATAATCACCAGGATGAGGCTGACGGAAAAAATAGGCAGTCTCGTTGAGCTAAAACCAGCTAATATCTTGTCAACATTTTTCTCTTAAATTTATTTGGCGTTGGCAGTATACTAAAAATAGGCGTACTAAAGAACCTTCTCTGCAGTTGCTGGAAGGTTTTTCGTTTGAATGATAAATCTGCTAATTATGCTAAGTCAACAAAGCTCTCTTGCTTCACTAATAATGCATAAATCCAGTGCAGGAGCTTGTTAACACACGCAAT